>CAYMIU010000044.1:0-29509 GCA_964390515.1 uncultured Stakelama sp. | reverse complement strand
CCGCCTGCACACCGCGCGCAGCCGCAACGATCAGGTCGCAACCGATTTCCGCCTCTGGGTCCGCGATGCGATCGACGAGACGCTCGCCGCGCTCGCCGCGTTCCAGCGCGCATTGCTTGCCCGGGCGGAGGAGCATGCCGGCAGCGTCATGCCCGGCTTCACCCACCTCCAGTCCGCGCAGCCCGTCACCCTGGGCCATCATCTGATGGCTTATGTCGAGATGGCGCGGCGCGATGTCGGCCGCTTCCGCGATTCCCGCGCGCGCATGAACCTGTCGCCGCTCGGCTCCGCCGCACTTGCCGGCACCGGCTTCCCGGTCGACCGCCACGCCACCGCCGCCGCGCTCGGCTTCGACGGACCCACGCGCAACTCGCTCGATGCCGTGTCGGACCGCGATTTCGCGATCGAATATCTCACCAGCGCCGCGCAATGTGCGCTTCACCTCTCGCGCCTCGCCGAGGAATTCGTCCTCTGGGCCTCGCAGCCCTTCGGTTTCGTCTCGCTCAGTGACCAATGGTCGACGGGCAGCTCGATCATGCCGCAGAAGCGCAATCCCGATGCGGCCGAGCTCGTGCGCGGCCATGCCGGGCGGATCACCGGCTGCCTCGTCAGCCTGATGGTGACGATGAAGGGCCTGCCGCTCGCTTATTCGAAGGACATGCAGGACGATAAGCCGCCGGTCTTCGAATGCCATGACCTGCTCGGCCTCTGCCTCGCCGCGATGACCGGCATGGTCGAAAGCGCGACCTTCCGCACGGATCGGATGAGGGCGCTGGCCGAGAGCGGCTTTGCCACCGCCACCGATCTCGCCGATTGGCTGGTGCGCGAGGCCGGCGTCCCGTTCCGCGAGGCGCATCACATCACCGGCCGTGCGGTCGCCCGGGCAGAAGCGCTCGGCGTCCGCCTCGATCAGGTGCCGCTCGATGATCTCGTTGCGATCGATCCGCGCATCGACGCGCGCGTCTATGACGTGCTGTCGGTCGATGCCTCGGTCGCCAGCCGCACCAGCTTCGGCGGCACGGCGCCCGACAATGTCCGCGCGGCGATCCGCGAAGCACGTGAGGCCCTGGGATGAAGCCTGCAACACCGCTTGCCCTTCTTGCCGCCACCCTGCTGCTCGCCAGCTGCGGCGCCTCGCGCGGGTTGAAACCGGCGCCGGGGGAACAGCTGCCGCCCGCCCCTTACGGTGCCGACGCACGCCCTACCCCGGCCGAACTGCTCACCCCCAGTGCCCAGGCCCGCCCGGGCCGAAGCGACGAGCTTCTGCGCAATTCCGATGAGCGCCGCAGCGACGAATTCGATCTCCCGCCAAGGTAATCATGGACCATTTCTCACTCGTCGACGGCGAGCTTCATTGCGAAGCCGTGCCGCTTTCGCGCATTGCGGCGGAGGTCGGCACCCCCGTCTACGTCTATTCGGCCGCCACGCTGCGCCGCCACGCCCGCGTCTTCCGCGACGGGCTGAAGGACGCTGGCCCGGTCCATCTCGCTTATGCGATCAAGGCCAATCCCAATATCGCGGTGCTGAACGTGCTGGCGCGCGAAGGCTATGGCGCTGACGTCGTCTCGGGCGGCGAAATGGCCCGCGCACTCGCCGCCGGCATGCCCGCCGCCGACATCGTCTTCTCCGGCGTTGGGAAGACCCGTGCGGAGCTGACCCGCGGCCTCGAGGAAGATATCGGCCAGTTCAACATCGAACTGGAAGAGGAAGGCGCCGTCCTGGCGCAGCTCGCCGCCGCGATGGGCAAGACGGCGCGTGCCGTGCTTCGCGTCAATCCGGACGTCGATGCCGGCACCCATGCCAAGATCTCGACTGGCAAGCGCGAGAACAAGTTCGGCGTTCCGATCGATGAAGCGGCGGGGATTTTCGCTCGCCTCTCCGGCCTGCCCGGCCTCGATCTGCGCGGCGTCGCGATCCACATCGGCAGCCAGCTGCTCGATCTTGCTCCGCTCGAGGCGGCCTATACCCGCATCGGCCAGTTCATCGCGCAGCTGCGCGCGGCCGGCCACACGATCAGCCATGTCGATCTCGGCGGCGGGCTCGGCGTCAACTACAGGGCGGGCGACGTGCCGCCCGATCCCGCCGACTTCGGCGCCATGGTCGCGCGGGTCACGAAAGACTGGGGCGTCACCCTAATGTTCGAGCCTGGCCGTGTGATCGCTGGCAATGCCGGCGTTCTGCTGACGGAGGTTATCTGGGTGAAGCCCGGGGTCAGCAACCCCTATGTCATCGTCGATGCCGCGATGAACGATCTCGCCCGTCCTGCGCTGTACGACGCATGGCACGATTTCCAGGCCGTTCGGCCGACCGGCGATCGCATGATGGCGAACATCGCGGGCCCGGTGTGCGAAACCGGCGACACGTTCGCGCGCGATCGGGAAATTGATGCGGTGAAATCGGGCGATCTGGCGATCTTCCGCACCGCCGGCGCTTATGGCGCGACCATGGCGTCGACCTACAATTCGCGCCCGCTGGTGCCTGAAGTGCTGGTCGACGGTGATCGCTATGCCGTGGTGGCGGATCGGATCGCGGCCGAGACCATCCTCGCCGCCGAGCGCGTGCCGGACTGGCTGTGACGCTCCACAGCCTGCCGATCTTCGTGCGGCTGCAGGGCCGCGCGGTGATCCTGGTGGGCGACGGCGAAGCGGCAGACGCCAAGCGCCGCTTGCTCGAACGCGCCGGCGCGATCGTCGTTGGTGAAGATGCGGCTGATTCTGGCGCCCGGCTCGCGATCGTCGTCGAGGATGACGCCGCAGTCGCCCGGCTCAAGGCACGCGGCGTGCTCGTCAACGCGGTCGACCGGCCGGAGCTATGCGATTTCACCCTGCCCGCGATCGTTGACCGGGATCCGGTGATCCTCGCCGTCGGCACCGGCGGCGCCTCCGCTGGCCTCGCCGCCGCCCTTCGCCAGCGGCTCGAAGGCCTTCTTCCCGCCAGCCTCGGCAGCCTCGCCGACGGCCTTTACGCGGGGCGCCGCGCGATCCGTACCACCTTCCCCGATGCCACGCAGCGCCGCCGCGCCATCTCGGACGCGCTTCGTCCCGGTGGTCTGCTCGATCCGCTATCCTCCACCTCGGAGGTTGCCGGCTGGCTCGCGCAGGCTGACCTTGCGCACGAAGATACCGGCACGATCGCTTATATCCGCCTCACCTCCACCGATCCCGATGATCTGACGCTGCGCGACGCGCGCCTCCTCGCCAATGCCGATCGCGTGACTCACGACGCCGCGGTGCCCGCCGCAATCCTTGATCGCGCGCGCGCCGATGCCGATCGCATCGCCTGTGCCGAGCCCCCGGCTGGGCTCCCCGGATTGACCGTGGACGTGAGGATGATGTGAGCGGATTTGCCTATCGCATCGACGACGCCGGCGCGCATGAGATCGACATCAAGGATGCGCTCGCCGTCCGCGACGCGATGGTCTGGGTGCATCTCACCTCTACCGCGGAGCATGCCCAGGCCTGGCTCGCCAACGAGGCGAAGCTGCCCGATTATGTGGTCGAACCCTTGACGGCGAGCGAAAGCCGCCCCCGCTGCGAAGCGTTCGACAGCGGCGCCTTCCTCAACCTGCGCGGCCGCAGCACCGAACCGCTCGATTCGTCCGACATGCTGTCTTCGCTGCGCATCTGGGCGGTGAAGGGCCGGGTCATCTCGGTCGCACGCAAGCGTCTCCTCGCGGTCGATGCCGTGCAGCGGGAAGTGACCACCGGCAGCATCCGCGATCCCGGCGATCTGATCACCGCTTTCGCCACCGCCATCACCAGCGATCTCGATCCGGTCGTGGCCGATCTCGGCGACGATCTCGACGATTGCGAGCAGCAGCTCGACAGCAGCCAGATCATGAAGCTTCGCCTCAACGTCACGCGGGTGCGCGGCGAAGCGATCAGCTACCGCCGCTTTCTCAATCCGCAGCGCGCGGCGCTCGAACGGCTGGTCGCGCTCCCCGGCGACTGGCTCGGCCCCGATGACCGCGCCCACCTCGCTGCAGCAGCCGATCGCGCGGCGCGCATGGCGGAGGAACTGGAGGCGATCCGCGAACGATCCAGCCTGATGCACGAGGCGCTGACCGACCTTCGCGCCGAACAGCTCGACAAGCGCAGCCTCATCATCTCGATCGCAGCGCTGGTCTTCCTGCCGCTCACCTTCATCACCGGGCTTTACGGGATGAACGTAGAAGGGCTCTGGTACGCCAAGGAGCCATGGGCGTTCGACGCCATCGTCGCGATCTGCGCGGTGATCTCGGTCCTCGTCACCGGCTATTTCATGGTGCGCCACTGGCTCCGCTGACGGGGCAAGCAATCGACCAGAAGATCACCCGTAGCTTGGCCGGGGATGACGCTTATTGCCGACGCTCGCGTCAGGCTGCCCGCGCCACCTTCCACGCCTGCCCGATCTCGTCGAACGTATCCGCCACCGTGCGGAACGGCGCCCCGTCATTGCCAAGACTAGCCTCGATCACTTGCCGCCGCGCACCGGCGTAGAGCTTGGCAAGCGTCGCCGAGACCTCGCCGCCCTTCTCGAAATCCAGTCCCGCCTCCAGCGCGAACAGGATCGCGGTCGCCCGCGTCACGCGATCGCTCTTGGTGGAGAACTTCTTGTGCTCCGCCGCCCAGGCCGCGGCGCGCAGTGCCTGGGACAGTTCTTCATACAGCAATTGCACCAGCGCCGGCCCGTCCGCGTTGGCGGTGCGTCCGGCAAGGTCGATCTGGCGATAGGTCTGTGCGGGATCGCGCGAGAGTATGGAGGCGTAGGCCATCAGATCTTCTCGTTGTTCCACGCCTTGATCTGGTTCTCCATGAACGTCATCGTCGATTTGTACGCCGCGACGCGCGCGTTCATCGACGCGAATTGCTGCGTCATGCGCGTCGTCATCCGCTCGCGCTGATCCGTCACCTTTTCCTGCTGGTCGGTCAGCGCGCCCTTCGCCTCGGTATAGCGCTTGGTCGATGCGCCAAGGCCATAGAGCGTGCTGGTGGCATTCAGCTTCACCGAATTCATCGCCGCTAACAGGCCGGAGCCGTCCGACGAATTGGAGAAGATCGCTTCCAGCGCACCGGGATTGTTGGTGATCGCCTTCGACAGCGTGTCGTTGTTCACCGATAGCGTGCCGTCGCGGTTGGTGTTGACGCCAAGCTCCGCCAGCGTGCGCGGCGTGCCGGGCGCCGCGCCCGGCAACAGGTCGCGCAACGTCAGCGACTTCAGGCTGCGCATCAGGTTCTGCGCGCCCGGGTCGCCGCGCAGGTCGCCGGTAATCGGATCGGTCTGCTTCTTCAGCTCCGCCATCACCAGGTTGTAGGTAAAGACCACATCCTCGACGGCGGTGGTCAGCGCTGTAGTTGGCGTGCTGGTCGAAAGCGATACGGCCGTCTCCGACGTGCCGGTCAGCTCCAGCTTCACGCCCGTCACCAGGTCGCTGATGCTGTTGCTTGCCCGTTCGATCTTGATGCCGTCGACCGTAAGCTGTGCATTTCCGGCCACGCTAGTGGTCACCATGCCCTCGAAACCCGGCCCTACGTTGAGGTTCTTCAGGTCACCGGTCGATTCGTCGGACGCCGTCAGCGTGAACGCCTTGGCGGCGCCCGTCTCGCCCTTCAGCGACAGAAAAGCTCGCCCGTCCGCATCAGTCACCACCGTTGCCGTCACGCCGCTCTTCTTGGCGTTGACCGCTGCAGCCACGCCCGCCAGCGAGGTGTCGCTGGTCAGGTCAATCGTGAACGTGTCCTTGATGTCGCCATTGGCTGGATCAGAGCCGATGTTGAGCGTCAGGCTGCCTTTGAACAGCAATGCATCCTTGGACTCTACACTGTCCTTGCTCACCGCGGTTTGCGCCGTCGCCAGCCGATTGACGCTGATGCTGGCGGTCAGCCCGGTCAGCTTCGCTCCCGAGATCGCGGTGGCGGTCAACACGCGGTTGTCCGAGCTCACCGGCTGAGACTGCAGCGTCCCGCTTTTCACCAGCGCTTCGAGCGCCGAGGCGAAATCCGTGATCGCGCTCTTCAGCGTCGATACACCCGAAAGCTGCGCCGTCAGCCGGTCCGACTTCGCCGTCAGCGCCGCGCTCTTGGCCGCGAACTGGGCATCCACCAGCCCGGTGACCAGCGCATCGGTATCGACGCCCGATCCCGTGTTCAGCGACGTCAGCAGCGCGCTCGCCGCCGATTTGGTGACGCTGGTGGCCGACGGCGTCGGGGTCGGCGTGGCCGTTGTGCTGGACGTGCTGGTCATGACGTCACATCAAACGACCAAAGCGCGCCAAGCTTTACCATCTTTGTACCATCGGCGACCAGCTGGCACCGGCGCGGATCAATGCAGCGCCGCCCCATGCTCGTCAAAGCGCGCCCCTTCCGGCACGTCGACCGGCGGCAGCGGCGGCGTCGCCCCGCCCGCCGCGGCGTTCAGCCCAAAGACGAACGCCAGCACCGTCGCGATGGCGAGGTACAGATCGTCCCGCACCTCCTGCCCCTCGCGACTGGTATAATAGATCGCACGCGCCAGCATCGGATACTCAAGGATCGGCACCGCCGCCGCGCCCGCCAGCTCACGGATCGCCAGCGCCGTCGCACCGCGCCCCTTCGCCACCACCACCGGCACCTGATCACGCCCGCGATCATAGCGCAGCGCCACCGCGAAGTGCGTCGGGTTGGTGAGGATGACATGCGCCTCCGCCACCGCGGCGCGCGTGGATCCGGAAAGCATCGCCCGCTGCCGCGCGCGGATCTGCCCTTTCACTTCCGGATTGCCCTCGCTCTCCTTGTGCTCGTCCTTCAACTCCTGCTTGCTCATGCGCAGCTTCTTCATGCGCTGGAACATCTGCAGCGGCACATCGACGAAGGCGATCGCGGCCAGCCCCATCGCCATCACGATCATCAGGTGGGTGAGCGATGCCCCTAGCGCATTTACCGCCTCGTTCAGGTTCGAGCGCGCAAGGCCCAGGGTCGTCCGCGAGGACTGCATCAGCAGCCATCCGCCCACCGTGCCGAGCAGCGCCACCTTCAGCAGCGATTTACCCAGTTCGATCCAGCCGTGCATTCCGAAGATGCGCTTCAGCCCGGACGCCGGATTGATGCGATTGCCCTTGGGCGCCAGCAGCGATGCGTTGAAGCGCAGCGATCCGAGCCCCGCCTGGCTCAGCACGCCCGCTACCACGGTGATCGCGAACAGCGCGCCAAGCGCCGGCAGCAGTTTCCAGCCTGCCGCGGCAAGCGGACGGAACGGCTGGAAATCCTCCACGTCGCCACGTCCGAAGCGGAAGCTTTCCGCCATCACCCCCTTGCAGGCCGCGACCAGCGATGGCCCGAAGAAGACGAGCCACGCCACCCCCGCCAGCACCACCAGCGCGGTCGCAAACTCGCGGGACTTGAGGACGTCGCCCTTGTCGACGGCGTCCTTCAGCCGCTTGGCTGTCGGGGCCTCTGTCTTTTCGCCGAATTCTTCTGCCATCAGCCAAGAACCAGGCTCTGCGCCGCTTCCAGCCCTTCGCGCACGATCACGAGCATATAATCACCCATGGCGGGAAAGGCCGCGGCCATCGCGATCACGCCGACCGCAAGGCTTGCTGACAGGCCGATGGAGAACAGGTTCAACGCCGGCGCCGATCGGGAGATCATGCCGACAACCAGGTTAAGGCACAGTAAAAGGAAGCCGACCGGCAGCGCGAGCAACAGCCCTGCAAGGAAGGCATAGCCGCCGAACATCGCGATGTCCCGCAGCTGCGCAGGCGCGAGCCAAGCTGCACCCGGCGGCAGCGCGACATAGCTTTTCGCCACCATCTCCACCAGCACGAGGTGGCCGTCGACCGACAGGAACAGCAAGGTCAGCAGGATCGACAGGAACTGCCCGATCGCCGGCGACGAGCGGCCGGTGTTGGGATCGATCATGTTGGCGAAGCCAAGCCCCATCGATCCGCCGATCAGCTCGCCCGCGATCAGCGGCGCGGCGAAGGCGACCTGCAGGATGAATCCGATCGCCAGCCCCACCAGCGCCTCTGCCGCCACCGCAAGGAAGGTGGCGAGACCGAACACTTGCGCCGGGGGCGTGATGTTCTGGGTGCCGAGCACCAGCACACCCACCGCCCCCGCAAGCACCACGCGCACCTGCAGCGGCACCGACACATTGCCGAACACCGGCGCCGCGATGAATGCGGCCCCCACCCGCACCATGACGAAGACCAGTGCCCACAATTGCGGCTCGATCGAAAGGCCGAAGCCTAGCATCCGGCGTCGCTCTCCGCCGACGAGGTGATTCGGCGCACCAGTCCTGCGCCCTTCAGCCCGAGCGACGGCGAAGGGCGGGCAGGGCACGATGCGGACATCGTCTCGACTGCGCGCGATGCTACGGGAGGGCAGGCCAACCGCACCGGTCTAGCGGACCAGATCCGGAATGCGGTTGAAGATCGAAATGGTGAAATCGGTCAGCAGCCCCAGGATCATCGCCCCGAAAATCACCAGCGACAAGCCAACGACGATCAGCTTCGGCACGAAGCTCAACGTCTGTTCCTGAATCGACGTCGCCGCCTGCACCATGCCCAGGATCAGGCCGGAAACGAGGGCCGGGATCAGGATCGGCGCGGCAGCAAGCGCCAGCACCCAGAGCGTCTGGTTCGCAACGGTCAGGAAGTAATCTGCGTCTACCATTGTCTCATCGCCCGGCTTTCTCGCCCGTTCGCCCTGAGCTTGTCGAAGGGCGTCTCGCAAACGTTGGTTCGTATGGCACGTGCGTCGACAGGCTCGGCACGAACGGTCGCAGTGCTTTTAGGGCGCTACGTCGCGAAACTGTTGGCCAGGCTGCCCATCGTCAGCGCCCAGCCGTCGACCAGCACGAACAGCAGCAGCTTGAACGGCAGCGAGATGATCGTCGGGCTCAGCATCGCCATGCCAAGGCTCATCAGCACGGTGGCGACCACCAGGTCGATCACCAGAAACGGCAGGAAAATGAGGAAGCCGATCTGGAATGCTGTCTTCAATTCGCTCGTCACGAAGGCGGGCAGCAGCACCGAATAGGGAATGTCGCTCGGGCTCGCATAAGGCCCGGATTTCGCCATCTCCGCGAACATCGTCACGTCCTTCACCCGCGTCTGCTTCGCCATGAAGGCGTGAAGCGGCGCGCCCGCGGTCTTGATAAGGTCCGTCCCGC
Organism: uncultured Stakelama sp.; assembly: GCA_964390515.1. GTDB lineage: Bacteria > Pseudomonadota > Alphaproteobacteria > Sphingomonadales > Sphingomonadaceae > Sphingomonas. The sequence goes on along the minus strand of CAYMIU010000044.1, from coordinate 20,380 downwards.
CGATCTGCCCTGCAGCATAGGGCTGGATCGCGGTCGTGTTGATCTGGCTGATCACCGGCGCCATCACGAACATCGACAGGAAAAGCGAGAGGCCGATCAGCACCTGGTTTGGCGGGGTCTGCTGCAAACCCATCGCCTGGCGCAGAATCGACAGAACGATGATGATCCGCGTGAAGCTGGTCATCATGAGGAGGATGCCCGGCAGAATGCTGAGCAGGCCCATGATGATGAGGACCTGGAGCGACAGCGACATGGATCCCGAGCCGTTCGGGCCACCGCCTAGCTGGCCAAGCGCTCGATCCACGGCGTCGCCGGCGCCCGGCGCGGCAGGTGCGGCCGGTGCAATCGGCGCGGTCTGCGCAAAGGCAGGCATCGCCACCAGCAGCGCGACGACCATGGCCAGCACGACCAGCACGAACGTCGGCGCGCGCATCGCTGCCGCGCCGTGGCGTGCGCTCCGCCTTGAGGGCCCGCCGCGCTCAGCGAACAGCGCGGTGCCGCTATTGGTACGACGGACGGTGATCACAGCTGCGTCTTCCGCTCAGCGCGATCGACCAGCGTCACCCCGCCCCGGCCGACCGAGACGAGCAGGCGTTTGCCTTCGAAGTCGATCACCGCAAGCCGGAGCCCGGGCGAGATCATCATGGTTTCCTTCACCGTGATCAGCCGCGTTTCGGCCCGGCCCGGCATGCGGCCTTCCAGCCGGCGCCACAGGTACAGGCAGCCGATCATCAGGCCGCATACCAGCGGCAGCAGCACGATGAGCTTCAGGATATAGGACCAGAGCATCGGGTGGCTCAGCCGCGCTTGTCGGGGTTGACGAGCTCCGTCATCCGCACGCCGAAGCGGTCACCCACGGTCACCACTTCGCCGCGACCAATGAGGGTGCCGTTGACGAACACGTCGAGCAGCTCGTTCGCCTGCCGGTCGAGCTCGATCACGCTGGATTCGCCAAGCGCCAGCAACTCCCGCAGCGTCAGCTGGGTCGAACCGATCTCCACCGTCAGCTTCACGTCGACGTCCTGCAGCAGCCGGAAATTGGCCGCCAGTGCGCCGTCGGCAGGGAAGCCCCCGCTCATGTCGTTCATGGATTCAGTCCTTCGAGAGAGGCAAGCGAGGTAAGGCGGATGGCGGCGTGGCCGTTCGACGTACCGACGGTGCCGGTGCCGAGGCGATCATTGCCGACCATCACCGGCACATCCTGGCCGAAGCTGATCGGGATGACGTCGCCGGGCTGAAGCGCCATCAGCTTCGACAGGCGGATCGTCGGCTCGGCGAGCACGGAGCGCACGGGAAAGCGGATGTTCATCGCCGCGCGGGTCAAAGCAGTCTGCCACAGCGCATCCTCGGCCGCGGCCCTGGCGACGACCTTTCCGGTCAGCGCAGTTCCGTGCGGCTTCAGCGCCGTGACGGGATAGATAATATCGATGAAGGCGGGCTTCCCCTGCCCTGGTGCCACGCCGAAACGGGTGATGATCATCGCGTCGTCACCGTCGAAGTCGGAAAGCATCGCGGCGTTGGCTTCGCAACGTCCGACGGAGAAGCTGACGCGCGCCAGCGGCTCCCACGCGCTGGTCAGCGGCACGGCGATCATCTGCCCCAGCCGCGCCACCATCGCCTCGGCGGCGGGGGAGAATTCGCGCGGCATATCCGTCGGCGCAGCACCGGTGCCGCCGAAGAACAGGTCCAGGAGCTCGAGCACGAACTTGCCGTCGAGCACCAGCAGCGCAGTGCGGTCGTCCATCCCCAGTGGCAGCCATGCGGTCAGCCGGTCCGGACGTTCCGCGCGATAATCGGCGAAGCGCTGCACCGACAGCGGCTCCGCCCAGGCCCGCACCTCATCGCGCAGCAACGGCTCGAACACGCCGCGCATCCCCCGCGCGAGACGCGCCGAGAGATGCTGCAGCGTGTGCAGGTCGCCGAACGGATTGAGCTTTGCCTGCCCCAGGCCGCCCGGCTGGACGGATTGGGCGCGGGCGCGCTCGCGCCGTTCGGGCGCAGGAGAGGACTTGGCGTTAACCATGCCCGTTCACTGAACAACGAAATTGGTAAAGTAGACGTTACTAACGCCGCCAAATCCCTCTTTCTGCTTCAGCGTGGTGTTGACTGCCGCCACCAGCCGCTTGGCCAGCTGCGCCTTGCCTTGAGAGGTAAATACCTGATCTTCCGTGGTATCTCCGAGCGCCATCAGGATCGCCGAGCGGATCGCGATATCGTTCGTCTTGATGTTCTGGATGACCTTGTCGTCATACGGCGTCGACACGGCGATGCCGACCTGGATGAAATGCACCGAATCCTGGAGATTGGCGGTGAACTCCTTTTCCAGCGCGTAATAATTGGAGGCATAGGCCTCGCCGCCCGCCCCGCCGGGCGTCGGCATGCCCTCGTGCCCGGCATCGCTGTCGGCCGCTTCACCGCCACCCTCGCCGCCCTCACCGGCGCGCTTCTGCGCGCTCTTGGGCACCAGCTTGGGGGTATTGGGAGCTTCCGCCGAATGCGAGCCGCTTCCGATCAGGCCGGAGCCTGCCGCATAGAGGCCTGCGCCGACGCCTCCGCCGATCAGCACCACCACGCCAGCGGCTATCACGACGATCTTGCCGAGCTTGCCCTTCTTCTTGGTCGCGGGCTCGGCCGCTCCTTCTTTTTCACTCATTTCTCAAAAATCCCCGCTCTCATGCGACTCGCTGATCGGCCGACGTCACGCCCGCGTGGGCAGCGTCGGGCGACACGTTGTTGGCGCGCGCGGCGCTCGCACCCGCGCGCTGTTGCTGCTGCTGGGGCTGGCTGCCGCCGTCGCCCGTCTGGGTCGACAATCGCAGCCCACGCGCTTCCGCCATGTCGGCCAGCCGCGGCTGGGCCTCGGCAATCAGCTGGCGCGTCTCGGCCTGCTGCGCTTGGAAATGGACGGCGACGGTATCGCCGTCGCGACGCAGGGAAACGTCGATCGTCCCCAGCCGGTCAGGCACCAGGCGAATGCTGGTGTCGTTCGCGTCCGCCGCATCGCGCAGCATTTCGATCCGCTCGATCATCTTGGCCGGCCAGGTCTCACGCGCCATGTCGAGCGCGGGGTGGCGGCTGCTCTCCGCCGCGGTGACGCCGTGCGTGGTGAGATCCGCCGAGGGCGCGATCCCCGCAATCGCTTGCTCGGCGGCAGACGGGCGACGTTCCTCGCGCACCATTTGCTGGATCGCCGCGGCGAAAATCTGCGCGGCCGGCGCGATACGGCTCGCCTCGGCTGGCTGCATCATGGGTATAGCCTGCACGCTTGCGGCCGGTAAAGGCACCGCACGATCTGGGTTGCTTGCAGCCTCCGATGCGGCAACCTTCTCCGCCACGACCGGCGCCGATACCGTCTTGGCAGCCAAACCGCTTTCCGGGGGCACCGGGACCCATCTATCGCCTACCAAACTGTGCGTCACATCCAGCCCGCCGCCTTCCGGCCGACTCACCAGCGGCGGCATTGTCAGCGGCACCACAACAGCCGGAGCGCTCACTGGCACCAGCCGCGCACCGTCACTGCCAGCAAGTGGATCCGCCGCGATCGGCGATGGTGACCGCAACAAGTGGGGCGGCGTCAGCGATGCGCCCGGCATCGCATATTGGGGCTTCGACGCCGTGGCGCCGTCCGAGGCGCGCTGCATCACACCTTCCCCACCGCCGTCCACCCGGCTTGCAGGCGGCGGCAGCGCATCAACCGGGGTGCGCCCCGGCACCAGCAGCGCGGGGTCGCCGCCAGGAAGAGGCTCCGCCGCAACCAAAGACAGCGGCAGCGAGAGTTCGGATGGTGTTTGCCAAACGCCCGGGGCCGCATTCCAGCGTTGCGGCGGCGCCGCACCGACCGAGGCTCGCCGCGTTACACCTTCGCCGACGTCTTCCGCCCTGCTCACGAGCGAAGTCGCGGGCGGCGGCACCGTGAGGGCGGGAGTGCCCCCCGGCATCAGCCGCGCGACGTCTCCGCCAGCAAGAAGGTCTGCGCCAATCGGATTCAGCGGCTGCGGAATACCGGGTGGCGTCAGTGATGCGCCCGGGGTCTCATCCTCCCGCACCGGCACCGCCGCGCCGCCCAAGGGACCCTGCGTCACACCTTGCTCCCCGGTATCAGACGGCCTCTCGAGCGGGGCGGTTGGCAGGGGCGAAACGTTGGCAGGCCCGTCACTTCGCTCCGGTCGCGCAGCGTGACCGCCAGCGAAGGGATCCACAACAACCGGGGAAGCGGTCCGGAGCGTGGCAGGTGGCGTCAGAAACACGTCCAGGTCCGCCTCCTCGAATTGCGGCTCCGCGCTGCCTGGATAGGCGGCCGACATCACCGCCGGCACCAGCCACAGGAGCACGCCGGCCCCGGCGATCATGTCGTCGTGCTCGCTGCCGGCAACCGGCAAAACCTTGCCGGCGCCTTCCGGCACCACCGGCACCACCATCGCCGGCAGCAACGCGGCAAATCCATCCGCCGCGGCTGCGCCGGCAGGCAAGGTACCGGAGGGCAAAGCCACCGGAGGAGCAGTGATAGTGCGGATCGACATCATGGATCGGCTTCTCGTCGGATCTATTCCGACGTCAGTTCAGCAAGGATCGTGCCGAATCTTCCGGGTCGGCGGCGCATCCTGAAGCGCACGGATTGCGCGTAGTGCGGCCTCCGCCTCGCCGCGTGCGATCAGCTTCTCCACCGCCGTCTGGTCACGTTTGGCGGCGCGCGTCGCCTCGACGGCGCGGCTCGCCGCTGCCTCTGCAGCGCGCACGCGATTGTCCACCGCCTGCGCATTGCGGTGCAGCTTCTCGCGGTAATGCGCCATCGCTGCAAAGGAGACCGCCGCCCCCGCCCCTTCCTCAGGCGAAACCGCCGCGGCAAGCTGGGCGATCCGCTGTGAGAGCGCCGCCTCGCTGGATAGCTGATCGTGTGCCCGCGTCTCCTCCGCCCGGGCCATGCCGAGCTGAAGCGTGCGGACGCGATGCAGCCGCTGAAGCTTCTTGTTATCCATCGCCGAACACGCCGGTGAGCTCCGTCACCGCATCATCCAGTGACACGCTCGCGTCCGCATCCTGGCGGATGAACTCCATCACCGCCGGATGATAAGCGATGGCGGCATCGATCGCCGGATCGGCACCGGCGCGATAGGCACCCATCAACACCAGGTCGCGGTTCTCCTCATAGGTGGCGAGGTGACGGCGAAGGACGCGCGCAGCCTGCGCGTGCGGCCTGACCGCGATGTCAGTCATCACGCGGCTGACCGATTTGGACACGTCAATCGCCGGATAAACGGCATGTTCGGCAAGCGCGCGGCTCAGCACGATATGCCCGTCGAGAATCGAACGCGCAGAATCGACCACCGGGTCGTTGCCATCATCGCCGTCCGCCAGCACCGTGTAGATCGCCGTGATCGCGCCGCCGGTGTTCACATCGGTACCGGCGCGTTCGATCAGGTTCGGCAGCATCGCGATGGCCGAGGGCGGATAGCCGCGCGCGGACGCCGGCTCGCCAAGCGCCAGCCCGATCTCGCGGCCGGCGTGCGCCACGCGGGTCAGCGAATCCATGATGAGGAGCACGTTCTTGCCCTCGTCACGAAATGCCTCCGCGATTGCCGTCGCGCGTAGCGCCCCGCGGATACGCAGCACGGGAGAATGGTTGGCCGGCACCGCAACGACCACGGAGCGCTTGCGCGCCTCCCCCGCCACCTTGGTTTCGAGGAAGTCGGCGACTTCGCGGCTGCGCTCACCGATCAGGCCGATGACGATCACGTCCGCCTTCGCCGCGCGCACCATCATGCCGAGCAGCACCGACTTGCCGACACCCGAACCCGCCATGATGCCGACGCGCTGCCCCTTGCCGATCGTCAACAACCCGTTGATCGCACGCACACCGACGTCGAGCGGCTCCAGCACGCGTCCACGGTCGAGTGGCGACTGCAGCTTGCCGGCGAGCGGCCAGCGGCCAGCGCCGCGGATCGGCCCTAGGCCGTCGATCGGATTGCCGGCGCCGTCGACCACCCGGCCGAGCAGCGCGCTGCCAACTTCCGCCTCACCCGGCGCACCCATCGGCCGCACCGGCATCTGCGGCAACAGGGCGGCAGGTCCACCAAGGTTCATCAGCAAGGTGCGGCCGATGCGAAAGCCGATGACCTCGGCCTCCACGCCAACGCGCGCATCGCCGATCCGGCATACGGTACCCACCGGTAGCGTCAGCCCGACCGCCTCCATCAGCAGCCCGTCATAGGACGCAAGCCGCCCCGCCACCTTGGGCGCCGGCCGAAAATCGGCATTGCCGAGCGCGTCGAGATAATCTGCGGTGAAACGGTTCAGCATTGATTGTCCCGTGGAAGAGCATCCGGCACGTGCCGGCCGTCCGGCGTGAACTACCGGAGCGCAAACCCGGCGGTTGCCGAGCGGTCAGGGAATGGTCAGGCGACGGCCGGCACGGCAACCTTGTCGAGCGCGCTGGTCAGTTGTTCCAGCCACAGCTCCGGCCCATCCTCGACGATCGTAGATGCCGCCTCGAGGACAAAACTGCCTCGCGTGAGGCTGGCATCGCCCACGGCGAACACGGTGTCCGGCAGACGACCCTCGAGCAGCGCGACGTCCGCGGGATTGACGCGCAGGATTGCGCTTTCGCTCTGGTCGGCCAGCAATTCAGCCGCCGCCTCGACCCGGCCGGCAAGCAGCTCGGCGGAAATGCCGGTCTCCCCCACCAGTCGCGTCACGAGGTGCAAAACCGTCTGGCGAAGCTGCCGTGCGATCCGTTCCCGATCGAGCCGTTCGTCGGACTTCAGTGCCGTAGCGACCTCCTCCAGCAGCGCCACATCGCGAGCGGTCTGCTGATCATGCTCGATCCGCGCCGCGGCATAGCCGGCATCGAAGCCGGCGCGCTGTGCCTCCACCAGCGGATCGAACGGCACCACCTCGGCCGTTGCCTCAGCCACCGGATCTACGCTCGGCGCTTCCGCCTCGACCGGTTCCGCATCATCCGAGGCAGGCCCATAGCCGTTGGGGGAAGTTGCGAACGCTTCCTCGATCCGCGCGATCAGATCGCCTGGCGCGAAGCCTGACGGCCGCGCCGCGAACATGCGGTGCAGGCGTGCTGCCGAATCATCCTGTCGCGCGGAAAAGCCCGCGACAAACGCACTGCTCGCCGCCGCTTCAGACATAATCGTCCTCGCCCCCACCCATCATGATCGTGCCGTCCTTCGCAAGATTGCGGGCGATCGCGATGATCACCTTTTGCGCCTCGAGCACTTCGGACAGCTTCATCGGGCCGCGCGCTTCCATCTCGTCGCGGATGCCGTCGGCGGCGCGAGCGGACATGCAGCCGAGGAAACGGCTGCGCGCCGCCTCGTCGACGCCCTTCAGCGCCCGCGTCAGGACATCGCCGTCGATGTTGCGGATCAGCGTGCCCAGGTTCTTGTCGTCCATGTCGAGCAGGTTGTCGAAGACGAACATCGCCTCCTCGATCGCCCGCGCGGTTTCCTTGTCCAGCTTGAACAGCTTGGGCATCACGCGCTGCTCGGTCGCCTTGCGCGCGCCCTGCAGGATCTTCGCCGCCTCGCGCGTGCCGCCAAGCTTCACCTGCGTCCCCTGCGCCGCGCTGATCGCGCGGCTGCCGATCATGGTCTTCAGCGTTTCCACCGCTTCGGGCGTGATCGGTCCGAGCTTCGCGATGCGATGCAGGATCTCGGGCTGCACGGCATCCGGCAGCAGTTCCAGCACCTGCGCGCCAACGCTCGGATCAAGGTTCGCGATCAGCAAAGCGCAGACCTGCGGATGCTCCTTCTCGATCATCGCTGCGATGTCGCTGGCGTCCAGCCAGTCCAGCAGTTCGATCTCGCAGGCGGCCTCGGGCGGCGTGATCCGCGCGAGCACGCTTTCCGCCTTCTCCTGGCCCAGCGCGCGGTGCATCACTGCCTCGATCTTCGGCTTGGGGTCGAAGGTGATGCCGGTCCGCTCACGCGCGCGGCCGACGAAGTCGTCGAGCACCCCTTCCACGTCCGCCTCGCTGACGTCCGCGACGGTGTACATGGCGCGGCCAAGCTCGCGCACTTCGTCCGGCTCAAGCTTCTGCAGGATCGCTGCGGCTTCTTCCTCGCCCACCAGCATCATCAGCACCGCGGCGCGTTCGGTGCCGGTAAAGGTACGAAGCGCGATCTCGCTCACTGCGCGGTCGCCTTCATCATGTCGCGTACCGCCAGCGCGGCGCGCGCCGGATTGTCCCGGGTGAAGCCACGTACCTTGCCGATCCGCTCGTCGTAATTGCGGCTTGCCTCGATCTCGTCGAGCGTAACCGGCGGCGCCACCGCGATCTCGGGGGCCGCGGTCGCGCCCTCCGCGCCCTCACCAGCAGCCTCGCCCCCGGCGGCGAGCATAGCGCGCGACGGTGCCTCCGCCTCTTCCTTCTTCTTCATCAGCGCCTTGGCCAACGGGCGCACGCCCAGCAGCAACACCAAGAGCGCGATCACGATCGCAGTCACGTTGCGCGCGATCACCGGCAGCCAGCTATTGTCATACCACGCCGGACCGTCGCTCGCGCTCTCGCCTTCGCCGGCGAACTTGCGGCTGATCACCGTCACCTGGTCATTGCGCGCCTGATCGTAGCCGACGGCCGAACGAACGAGCTGCGTGATCTGGTTGATCTCGGCAGCGGTGCGGCGGCCCTTCTCCGGTTCGCGCAACAGCACAGCGACCGACAGGCGCTTGACGGCACCCGGTGCCGCGCGCGTCACCGAAACCTCGCGGCCAAGGTCATAGGACCGGGCGAACTGGTCCGATTGCTTGTTCGCGTTCGGCGCCGGACCACCAGCGGTCGGCTGGCCGGGCTGAACCGGCTGGCCGTCCGCTCCGATCGCGGACTGCGGCTGCTGCAGCGTCGCGGCGGGCGGCGGCGTGTTGCTCAACGCACCGGGAATTCCGCCTGGCGCCTGTGCATCGCTCGCCTGGTTACCGGTCCAATTGCCGGTCTCGGCACGCAGCGCACCCTGCTTGTCATAGCTTTCGCGCGTGGCGGAGGTCTCGTCCATGTTGACGTCGGCCTGCACCTCGGCGGTAAAGTTTCCTGCGCCGATCAGCGGCGTCAGCAATTGCATCAGCTGCGTGCGATATTTTTCTTCGACCTGGCGCTGGAGCGCGATCCGCTGCTCGGTGCCGCTCTGCCCCATGCCGCCGGGCTTGGAGAGAAGGCCGCCCATCTGGTCGACGATCGTCACCGCCTCGGGCTTCATGCCCGGTACCGACGACGCGACAAGGTTGATGACCGATTGCACCTGCGCCTCGCTAAGCGCGCGGCCACCCTGCAGCTTCACCACCACGGAGGCGCTGGGCTGCGCATTGTCGCGCACGAACACGCTGGATTCCGGCATCGCGAGATGGACGCGCGCCTCGGTTACGACGTCGATCTCCTGGATCGAGCGCGCGAGCTCGGTCTCGCGCGCCTGGCGCAGCCGCTCACCTTCAACGGCGCGGCTGACCCCCATCGGCAACTGGTCCAGGATCGCATAGCCGCCCGGCGCTGCCTTGGGCAGCCCCTGGCCCGCCAGCAGCAGCCGCGCGCGGGAATAGTCCTCCTCGTTCACCGTCACCGCATCAGTCGCCTCGTCGATGTGGCTGGTGATGCTCGCCGCGGACAGCGCCTGGGTGACGGCGGCCTTGTCGGCATCCGGCAGGCCTGAATAAAGCATCTTCTGCGGCGGCGTGGACAGCGCGGACCATGCCAGCGCCGAGGCGCCGATCAGGCTTACCATCAGCGCCATCGGGCCGGCCTTGCGGACCGCCGGCTGCGCCAGCACGCCCTGAATCTGCTTCAGCGGGTTCGCGAAGCGCTCCGGAATAACCGAGCTCGATTGCGCGAGGCTCGAAGGGGCAAGTGCGTTAGCCATCTCAGACCGGCATGCTCATGATGTCCTTGTAGGCGGACAGGATCTTGTTGCGGACTTGCAGCGTCGCTTCGAAGCCGACGGAGGCCTCCTGTCGGGCGAGCATCACCTTGGCGATGTCCACCGTCTCGCCGCGTTCATAGGCCTCGGACAGCGCAGAGGATTTCTGCGACTGCGCGTTCACGGACTGAAGCGCGCTCTCCATCGTCGCAGCAAAGCTGCCCGCCTGCTGCGCACCGGAAGCAGGCGCCGTTTGCTCCGCCGCGACGGTCGCATTCGCACGGCTCAGCGCGGCGTTGCGCTCCAGGATTTGGGCACGAAGCGCCATCACCCGGTCGATGCCGCCTACCCCACCAACACCGCTCATGCCGTCAATCTCCGATCATGCGGCGCGGCGATCTCTTCACCCTGCTCGCGCGCCTTCGCCAGGCGGTAACGCAAGGTTCGTTCCGAAATGCCGAGGCGCCGTGCAGTTTCGATCCGGCTGCCTCCGCACGCCTTCAACGTCTCGCGGATCGCAGCGAATTCGGACAGCTGCACCACCTGGCCCAGCGTCGATGGCTCAGCCGCCGCCGGAGCCACCGCGACGATGGGCGCCGCGGCACGATCGAACAGGATATGATTCGCCTCGATCGTGTCTCCGCCGCAGAACAGCAGCGCGCGCTGGATTACATTCTCCAGCTCACGCACGTTGCCGGGCCAGTCATGCGTGGCGAGCTTCGCGATCGCTTCATGCGACGGCCATGGCACCGTCGCGCGGCTACCCGCGTGACGCAGGATCATCGTCGCGGCCAAGGCCGGCACGTCCTGCGGACGGTCGGCGAGCGAGCGCGTATTCAGCGGAAACACTGACAGGCGATAGTAAAGATCGGCGCGGAAGCGGCCCGCCGCCACTTCCGCCTGAAGATCGCGGTTGGCACAGGCGACCACGCGAACGTCGATCGCCACAGGATGCGTCGCGCCGATCGGCACCACCTCGCGCTCCTGCAGCACGCGCAGCAGCTTCGCCTGCAGCGCCAGCGGCATTTCGGCGATTTCGTCCAGCACGATCGTGCCGCCGTTCGCCGCACGAAAGAAGCCGTCCCCGCCGGATGACGCGCCGGTGAAGCTGCCCTTCACATGGCCGAACAGCATCGCTTCCAGCATCGTCTCGGGCAGCGCCGCGCAGTTGATCGCGACGAACGGCCCGTCGCGCCGCGCCGAATTGCGATGGATGGCGCGCGCCAGCACTTCCTTGCCGGTGCCAGTCGGCCCGTTGATGAGAACGGTGATGTCCGCTTCAGCAACCCGCTCCGCCAGCGCGAACAGCGCCAGCGTTTCGGGATCGGCGGCAGTCGGCAGATCGGCGCCGCCGGCAAGCGCTCTGGCGAACGCATTGCCCACCGCCGCATCGGCGTGATCGAACGTTAGCCGCGCCGGCGCGCCATCGCGGTGCGGCACCACCTGCCGTTCGCCGCGGCTCAGCACCACGGTGCGCGCCGGCACCGGTGATGCTTCGCCCTCGCCTACGAGCCAAGCCGTGTTCGGCTGCGGCCGGTGGCCGGCCTGTTCAACGGCAAACCCTTGTGCACGCAGCGACGAAACGAGCGCGACATGAGTTTCGGCAATCGCCGCCGACGGAACGATCGAGCGCATTCTTCCTCCTTTGGGGAACGCCTCCTGTTACTGGGGTAATGGTTAACGAGCGGTTCTGCCGGCAGCCGGGCGGCAGAATATTTCCGGGCGCGTGCCCGCGCGTACACACGCACCCGGCGCGCTCTCGTGCACGGCGCCGCGCGGGGTTGCGCGTGTCCGCGCGAGTGGCAGCCGCTTGCCGGCAGGGCGGCAACTCCCGGCCATACCTTGCCGGCTAGCGCACTGAACTTGCTGGCAACAGCCGGATCGCGCGTCCCGCGCATCCCGAAGAAAAACCTCTAAAAGCCAGAACGCAGCTGCCGTTTAGAAGTGCAACGGCTCGGACTTCCGCTCTGGGGGCGGCGGCGAGACCGTAGGCACAAAGGAACCAACCCATGACCGTTATCGGCACCAATATCTCGTCGCACCGCGCGGCGAATGCTTCCAAGACCGCCAACACCGCGCTCGCCAGCGCCATGGAGCGCTTGTCGACTGGCAAGCGCATCAACTCGGCCAAGGATGACGCCGCCGGCCTCGCCATTGCCAGTTCTATGACGTCACAGATCCGCGGCATGAACCAGGCGATCCGCAACGCCAACGACGGCTCGGCCATGGCGCAAACTGCCGAAGGCGCGCTCGACGAAGTGAGTAACATGCTGCAGCGCATCCGCGAACTGGCAGTCCAGTCGGCGTCCGGCACCTACAGCGAGAGCGACCGCACCAACATGCAGGTGGAAGTCACGGCGCTGACTGCGCAGATCGACGACGTGCTCCAGAATACCAAGTTCAACGGCAACACGCTGTTCAGCTCTGAGGCCAAAACCGTTGACATCCAGGTCGGTTCGGAAAACGGCAACACGGTTTCGATGAACTTCTCCGCGCTGAACCTGACCGACGTCACCGGCACGGCGGCCTATAATGGCGCGAGCGGCGCCAGCGGCGCCAGCGGTGCCAGCGGCGCCAGCGGTGCCAGCGGTGCCAGCGGCGCAAGCGGCGCAAGCGGTGCCAGCGGTGCCAGCGGTGCCAGCGGTGCCAGCGGTGCTGCCGTCATCGGCCTCGACATTTCCGGCGCCGATGCAACCAAGGCGAAGGAAGCGCTGACCAAGCTCGACACGGCGCTCGACGCGGTGGCCACCACCCGAGCAAACCTCGGCGCCAGCCAGAGCCGGCTCAGCTCGGTGGTCAGCAACCTAACGACCAATTCCACCAACCTTACCGCGGCGCGGAGCCAAATCGAGGACGCCGATTTCTCCAACGAAACGACGGCTCTTGCCAAGGCGCAGATCCTGAGCCAGGCATCGACCGCGATGCTCGCCCAAGCGAACCAGTCGCAGCAGGGCGTGCTCAAGCTTCTCGGCTGATCTACGGGCGGCACCGACATCGCCCCCACAGCCTGGGTGTCGGTGTCGCTCCGCTCAGCGCAGCAGAGATGGACGATGACCCGGTGGCCGTGCGCTACCGGGTTTTCGACATTCATCCCGCCGGCGGTACGTGTCGCGACTTTACCGGCGCTTGCCCGACCTACGTTTAGCCTGCTCGTTCCTGGTAACAGGAGCGGCCCGCGCGCGCGCGCCGATGACTGGCTCGCCCGAACTCGCCTTTAATTTCTCCCTCGCGATGTCACGGTTAGCGATGACTCGCGGACGATCCCCTTCGGGTAGATCGGCCGACGCTAGCAGTTCCTCGCTCCATCGCAGGCATTCGTCGTATTTTCCCAACCAATAGGCCGCAACCGCGGCCTCGTCCTTGGCCTGGTAGGCATATACCCAGGGCTCAGCGAACAAAGCGGTTGGCGGGGATCGCAACTCCATCGCACGACGAGCTAGCATATACGCGGTTGCATATCGCGCATTGTGCCGTGCCAGCCGCGCCGCGGCGACCAGAGACTCCGCTCGCCCCGGGCTGGCGTCATGCGCGCGAAGATGGTTGGCGAGCACGTCGTCATGCGGGTGCCCAAGCCGCTCCTGCAGTTTGGCCGCCTCATAATAGCTGACGAAAACCTCCTCCTGCCAGCCGCCGAGTGGGGGCCGCCCGAGGTAGGCCTCAACCGCCGCCTCCATCTCCCCCGCGTCGCGCAGCGACTGTCCGAGATAGAATTGGTAGCGCGAGCGAAGAAAGGGATCCTCCTCATGCTTGAGGATATCCCACAACAGAACCGCGTCGTCCTGGTACTTTCGCGGGTTCTGGCTTCGTGCACCGTCCGGCGTGGGCCTGTTAACGACACCATGAGCGATGTCCGAATTCTCGTGGCCACCGGGAACTTCGAGGAATTCGTGAAGCGCAGCGCGATACGAGAACGGGATTGCATTTCGCGTCAACTGCGGACGGAGATAGATGACCCCGTTCAGCTCGGTCCGCACATTCACATAGTCGGCAGAGAGGCCGGCCTTAAACGTTACAGGGTCAAACCCTTCATCATAAAGCAGCTGCTCGTCAGCATCGATCATCAGGCAGTAATCGATGTTGGTGTATTTGCGCATCTCGGCAAGCGCGGCCGTGCGGTTGAATGCGAAGTCACGCCACGGCGTCTCTACTACCTCGCCGGCAAGCCCCTCGCGTGTAAAAAAGGCGCGCACGACGTCCTGAGTACCATCGGTCGATCCGGTGTCGTTGACGATGAAATAGTCGCAAATTGGCGCGACCGATCGAAGACAGCGCTCGATCACGCGCACCTCGTCCTTGGCTATGATCGAAAGTCCGATAGTGGCCACTTGCTTTCCTTCGATCGCCAACAAGATTGTTGCTCACGAGGTGAAGACACGCGGCCGAGCCTGTCAAGGCTCGACATAGCTCATGCCGTCAGGCGCCTGGGCCAAAGGTCCGATAATTGATCGGCTTGAAGCTGCCGCCGTTCGAATCATACGCCGAACAGGCGGTCAGCCCGATCACCAGGTCCATCGCCGCGCGGAAGACGATCTTGTCGCCTGCCTTGCTGATCGGCGGCAGGACGCGCAGCTTGCCCGTCTCGCCATCCACCGGCACGTTCATGAAGCAGTTGAATGCGCTCGGGATCATGTCCTCGGTCACGCCATGAGGCGCCAGCGCCGCGGCAAGGTTGCCGAAGCAGCCGCGATGCAGCGGCTTGTCCGGATAGAAATGCCGAAACGTGTCCACGCTGCACGGCGTCAGCAGGAAGTCGTGCCGCCCGACATCGTCGGCAATGATCTCCAGCATCGGGCGCGAGCGATTGGAGAAGAGCGTGTGCCCGGTGGTGAGATAGATCGTCTCGGCGTAGTCGAACGTGCGCCCGGCGGAGATCGCCTCGCCCACGTCGTCAGCATTGAATGCAAGCAGGTCAGCCACCTGGCAGCCGTTGGGATCGATCACCTCCAGCGTTGCACCTTTGTCCAGTCGGAACGCAGTACCGCTTCGTTCCGGGATGCGCGTCGCCTCATTCATCGGCATTGGCACCGGCGTCGGCACCCACGCCGCGGTAATGGAACGGGCACGCCCAGCCCTCATCGACCACCCGGCCGCTATATTGCCGCGCCTCGCTGGCCGCGCCGTGGCGAGCCAGCATCGGATTGCGCGATCCTGCCAGCGCCTCGTCGCGCACCAGGATCTTCTCGCGCATCCCTTCGTAGCGTCCCTCGGCGCGCAGCCGTTCGAACTGGTCGTGCAGGTTGAACACCAGCGCCGGCTTGGCAAAGCGGCGCGCCGGGCGGCTCGAATTGGGGTGGATGCCGACGACGAAAAATGCCTCGCCGCCGAAGCTTAGCGAAAAATGCGGATCGTCCGGGTCGTGGCTTACGCGCTGGTCATACGGCTGGCCACGCCACACGTCCTTGTCGGACAGCGATTGCACCCGGTCCCACAAGGCGCGCTCGAACGTCGCTTCGTCCAGATCGATCGGGCCGTTGAAGACAACTGCGAAGCTGCGGAACAGAGCCGGCTCCTCGCGATAGGCAGCGGCAAAACGCATTAGCCCATCATGGATGCGCAGATCATCCCACCCGCTGTCGATGCGGTTGCAGGCAAGGACGCTCAGCGTGCCACGCGCCAGCGCCGCCTTCGCGCCGACGCACGGGAACAGGCGGTCGGCCACATGATCCTGAAGCAGTCGTTCAAAATGATCCTGGTCGGCGTGGCGCCAAGGGAAGAGCGGTGTTTCGGGTTGCGGCATGGACCGGTCCTACGCACAGCGGGCCGGCTGCGTTCCGTCGATTTAAGTTGATCTCAATCAAGATCTTGCGAGCGGATGCCCGTGGATCGCGCATCAGCCACGCAGCATCGCCTTCTTCAGCCGGACGTGCGCGCTTGCCTTGATCTGACACACCCGCGCCGCGCCGACCCCGAGCACCTCGCCGATCTCCTCGAGGTTCAGCTCCTCGACGTGATACAGCTGGATCACCATCTGCTCGCGCTCGGGCAGTGCGGTGATCGCCGCGATCAGCCGATCGCGCATCTCGCCTTCCGCCAGTTGGTCGAACGCGCTCGGCTCGTCACTGGCGAACCAGGGCTGGTCGTCGGCATAGACCTCATCGATCGAGTCGAACTTCGCCGCTTCCGCGGTTACATAGTCGGCGCGCAGCTTCTCAACCGACACGCCGAGCCGCGCCGCGCTTTCCGCATCGGATGGCGCGCGGCCGAGTTCGCTGGTCAGCACCTGCACCGCACGCTGATAGTCACGCCGCCGCTTGATCGCGCCGCGCGTCATCGCGGCGTGGCGGCGAAGCTCGTCGATCATCGCCCCGCGCAGCCGGGTGGTGAGATATTGCCTGAACGTCACTTGCCCGCGATCCTCGAACGATCCCGCGGCCTCGACCAGCGCGACGAGGCCCGTCTGGACCAGATCCTCCACCTCGATCGCGGTGGAAACGCTGCCATGGACATGCCACGCCAGCCGGCGGACGAGCGGCAGATGCTCGCGCACCAATGCCCCTTCGTCACGCGCGCGCTGCCGCGGCGAATAGGTCAGCGGCACCGCATCGGCGAACGCGGCGGCCATCGGCATCGCGCTCATGCCGCCACCGCCATCTGCGGCTGGCCCGCGCCAATTGCCGGGTGGGTATCATTGGCGCCGATCACGGCGATGACCTCGACGGCCTTGTCCTCGGGGACTTCGAAGAAGCTCATGACGGGGGTATCCGGCAGACAGGTTTTGACCAACTTGCGGATCGCGACGCGGATCGCGGGCTGAACGACGAGCGCAAAGGGCTTGGCCTCGGCGATCATCGGCTGGGCGGCGCGTTGCAACGCATCGACGATGCGACGACCGAGTTCCGGCTCCACGACATGGCGGCGCGACGGATCGGCGCGCATCGCCTGGCCAAGCAGTCCTTCCAGCCCACCCTCCAGCGTCATCACGCGCAGCGGCTCGCGAACGCCGCACAATTTCTGGATGATCAGCGGCCCCAGCTCCGGGCGGATCAGCTCGACGATTTCGTCGGCATCCTGCGTGCGCTGCGCGACCACCGCGATGGCAGACGCGATGCGGCGGAATTCCTTCAGCGTGATGCCTTCGTTCAGCAGCGCCTTCAGCACACTGGTAAGCGTGGTGAGGGACAGTGGCTGCGGCACCATCGAGGCGACGAGTTGCGGGCTGCGCTCCTTCAGGCCATCGAGCAGCGCCTGAACCTCGTCGGCGCCCAGCAGGTCGGCGGCATTGGCGCCGAGCGCATGGTTGAGGTGCGTCGCGATCACAGTGCCGCTGTCGACGACCAGATAACCCGCGCCGGTCGCGGCATCCGCATCACCCTGCGCGATCCACGTCGCGTCTAGGCCGAACGTCGGGTCCTTCGCCTTTTTGCCCTGCAACTCTCCAAAGCCGGTGCCGGTGTCCAGCGCCAGCATCTCTTCGGGCGACACCTGATCCTCGCCGACGACCACGCCGCCGACGAGCAGGCGATAGGTGTAGGGCGCAAGGTTGATGTCATCGCGCACCTTCACTTGCGGCACGACGAAGCCGAGTTCCTTCGACAGCTGCCGGCGAACCCCGGTGATCCGGCCCATCAGCGGCGCGCCCTTGCGCTCGTCGACCAGCGGCACGAGGCCGTATCCGATGTCGAGATTGACCATCATGCCGTCGGTCACTTCCTCCCAGCCGATGCGCGACTGGTCGACCGGCTCCGGCGCGGCGACTTCCTCCACTGGCGCAGGGCGCTGCGCGATCTTGTGCAGCTTCCACGCGGTGAAGCCGGCAATCGCGGCGGCGGGCAGCAGAATGAGGTGCGGCATGCCCGGCATGACGCCCAGCAGGCCAAGGATGCCGGCCACCGGCGTCCAGGTACGTGGGCTACCGAACTGGCTGCCGATCTGGCCGGCAAGATCCTTCTCGCTCGACACGCGGGTCACGATCGCGGCGGCGGCGATGGACAGCATCAGCGCCGGCAGCTGCGCGACCAGCGCGTCGCCGATCGCGAGCAGCGTATAGGTCTTGGCCGCTTCGGCGATCGACAGCCCGTGGCTGACGGGCCCCAGGATCAGGCCACCGACGATGTTTGCTGCCAGGATCAGGATCGCCGCAATCGCGTCGCCCTTCACGAACTTCGACGAACCATCCATCGAGCCGTAGAAATCTGCCTCGGTCGCAACCTCGACACGGCGCTTCTTGGCTTCGTCCGGCGTCATCAGCCCGGCGTTCAGATCGGCGTCGATCGCCATCTGCTTGCCCGGCAAGGCATCGAGCGTGAAGCGCGCCGACACTTCGGACACGCGGCCAGCACCCTTGGTCACCACGATCAAATTGATGATCATCAGGATCGCGAAGACGAAGATGCCGACGATATAATCGCCGCCGATCAGGAAGCTGCCGAACGCCTCGATGACATGGCCGGCCGCCGCTTCGCCCTCATGGCCGTGCACCAGCACGACGCGCGTCGACGCCACGTTGAGGCCGAGGCGAAACAGCGTCGCGAACAGCAGCACCGTCGGGAAGGACGAGAAGTCGAGCGGCTTCTGCGCGTTCAGCGCGACCATCAGCACGGCCAAGCTGATCGCGATATTGGCGACGAAGAAGATGTCGAGGAGGAAGGCCGGGATCGGCACGACCATCACGAGCACCAGCAGCAGGATCGCGGCGGGCAGCGCCACCTGGCGCGAATTGGCGAGCAGCTTCACTGGTTCAGCCCCCCATGCTCGCGAGCATCATGTACGCCAGCCGGGCATTGTCCGGCGACGGGCGCAGCAGATTTCCGGCCTGTGCGCCGGCCCCGCCGCCGCTTCGGCGGTTCATGGCGGCCGTAGCCCAGGCGAGCGCATCGTTTACCGACTGGTTCGCCCCGGTGATCACCGTCGCGCCGTCGAGATCCAGCGCCTGGGCGGCGAATTGCATGTCCGGCAACCGATTGCCGGCATTGCCGGCAGGTCCGGCACCTTCGCCAAGCTTCGCGCCGAAGCGCTGATAAACGTCGGCCAGCGTGCGTGCAGAGCCATCGCGATTGAAAAAGACGTTGCGGTTCGCGCTGGCGGCGGCCGGAAACAGGCTCGCCGCACTACGCCCCGGCGACGCCTGCATTGCCCGCAGGAACTGCTTCGCGCCGCCCAGCCCAAGGAAGTGCGCCATGTAAAGATCGGTGCCGGTCGCTTCGCGGCCCAGGCTCGCCTCCAGCGCATCCTTGTTGTCGGAGGCGTGCTCCGCCGCCATCAGCGATGCCGCTTCCGGGTTGTTGCGCAGGTCCAGCACCGCGCGGCGCATCGCCGGGTCGCTGACGGTCAGGCGCCCGGACGAATTGCGCTGAATGCTGTTCGCCGCCCACCCCAGCCCATGCTCGCCGCCATGGTCCTTCACTACCGCGAGCCAGCTCTGCTCGATAAATTGGTAGAGCCCGCTGGCAGACGAGGTTCGTGCGCGCGCGGAGGCGTTGAACCCGCTTTCGACCTTCGCCTGGCCAAGCAGGTAATCGAAGTCGATCCCGGTCTTGGCAGCAGCCCGCTGGATCGCGGATTGCACGCGCCCGGCGGCGGCAGTGATGGCGTTGACGGTCATCGTAACTGAAGCACTTCCCTGTTCAGGAAGGTGCTTCAGCAAGGAGCGTGCCAGCTTCTCGGGTTATGTACGCGGTCCGACGCGCGTTCCGCACACCGCCGTATGACGCTGTCAGGCGTAGGCGACTGGCCCGCGGCGATAGGCATTGCCGCCCTCGCCGGTCAGAAGTTGCAGGCGGCGGCGGACATTTGCCGCCATCAGGTTCACGTAGATGCGGCACGTTTCGTTCAGGCGGTCCGCCTCGTCGGCGAGTTCGCGCAGTTCCGGCCCGGCCGGTCCCTCGCCCAGCGCGCGCAGCGTGTCGATCGCGGTGAGCTTCGCGGACGTCGCGCGCTCGAGCCCGGCCACATCATTGGTCTTCAATGCCGCGATTTCCGCGTGCAGGGTGTCGATCACCCGGATCAGTGCATCGCGCTTAGTCATTCGCCAGCCACTCGTAGCGCGCCGCGATCAATTGGTCGGCGATGGTTGCCGGGGAAAGCGGGAAGTTGCCGTCGGCGATCGCCTGCTTGATCATCTTCACCCGATCCATATCGACTGGCGGAGCGGATGAGAGCTGCGCCGCGAGCGTGCTCGCCTCGGCAGTCTTGGCCTGCTTGGCAACCGGCGCAGCGGCGACCGGCGCCGCCACGCGCGACACCGGAGCGATACTCCGATCCTTCGCCAGGGGTCTCGACCCGATTGGTTCGACCATCACAACACCCGTTCCGCCTCGATCTCGAAAGCTTAAACGGCCACTGCCAGGCAGGCTTTAGGACTTTTTTCACTCCGCTTTCACTCGGTCCAGCCCGGCAGCGTCGCGCGGCCCGGGGCGACCGCCACTGCCTGCACCGGCGCCTTGCCGCCGTCGACGCGCACCATCAGGCGCTGACCTTGCGCAGCGTCGCCCATGGCAACGCCCTCGCGGGTGATCGAGAAACCGTCGGATCCCGCCTCGATCAGCAAGGGATCGCCGCGGCGGATGATCTTGTCGGCAACGGGTGCGGGG
>CAYMIU010000043.1:0-36610 GCA_964390515.1 uncultured Stakelama sp. | reverse complement strand
GACCGAAGCAGTCGGCCGCTGCGACCCCGACGCAGAGGATGCCGGGGCGGGCGCGCCAACCGTCGGCGCGCCGCCCGCCGCCTTGACCTTGGTGGCCAGACGGCTCGCGACATCCGCCTTGATTGCTTCCACCGGGTCCGGCTTTCTGGCCCGGGCAGCCGCCACCACATTCGGGTCCGGCATGTTCGGGTCGAACGCGGCAACGTCCACCACACCGGGAGCCTCGCGCTCGACCGCATCGACAAGGCTCAGCTGAACAGGTGCATCAGCCGACCTGCTGTCGGGGATGGGAGTCGCACCCGCAAGCGCCTGGGCCTGCCACTCGGATTGGACGACCGCGTGGACCGCGCTCGATTCATGCAGCCGGCCCCGGTCATCGACATAGGGCTGAAACACAATGCGGAGCACCTTCTCGCGGGTTCGCGGCGCGACCTGCCCATGTGCGTCTGAGGGCGGCGCTGCCACAGCGGTGCGCAGGGCGCGGGGCTGTTGTGCCGGTGTCGGATAGGGCCCTGCCGGGATCATGACATCGCCTGCGTCACCGGAGATCATCGCCAGCGCGCGATCGTCGATCGTGGAGGACGGCGCGCAGATGCCGTCGGGCGCCTGGCAGGTGAAGCTGCCCTTCACGTTGCCGCCGAAGGTCGTGCAGCCGTTCAGGCTCATCAGCGTGCCGAAGCCAAGCGCGGCGACAGCGGCCCGACGGCTGAGGCGCGGCGCGCTCACGAGCGTCCGTCCTTGAGCCAGCTTTGCAGGAACTCCTTGGGCCGATAGCCCTCGAGCATCGCCCCATCGCTGCGCACGATCACAGGCGTTCCGCTCAGGCCGTGCTTGTGAGCGAAAGCCTCGTTCGCATCGAGGCCCGACGTATCGCACGACGGGCCGCTCTTGAGCGGCTCGCCGGCATAGGCAGCATGCAGCGCCTCCTCGCGATTCTTGGCGCAATAGACGCGGTCGGCGATATCGCGGCTGCCGAGAACGGAGATCGGCCGCTCGACGACCCGAACATTCATGCTGCGCAGCACGTTCGTAAGCGCGCGGCAATAGCCACACCGGAAGTCGGTGAAGACCGTGACTGTCTGCCCCGCCGGATTGCCCCAGACGATCGCGCCGTCCTTCGGAAGTCCTTCCAGCGCCAGCCTGGTCGGCCGCGCGGGGAGCGCGGTCTTCTCGACCCTGGCCTGCGCCGGAGCCGCCGCTTCCATTCCCTGGGCCTCGCCTTCCGCAGCCGCAGCATTGGCCTTCGCCGCACCGCCGACGAGCATGTCCGGGTTGATCTCGAGCAGTCGGGCGGCGGTGAGATCCTGGCGCGTCTCCATGTCATAGACCCGGCCGATGATGAGGTAGCGGGCGCCGGCGTCGACGTAGAAGAGGTTTGACCCAGCCGTCACCTCGCAGAGGCCACGCACCTTCTCGCAATTGACCTGGGTCAGGGGCGTCTTCGGCAAGCGCGTCTTGAGCAGGTTCGTGACCTCGACGCTGCTCGGACCCGCGACCTGGGCCGCGAGGGCAACGCTGGCAACGCCAAGCGCCGCGACGCCGGTGAGCAGCTTCCAGGGGCGCGCGAACGCGCTCCGGCGCAAGCGATCAATTGCGGACATAAACACCCTCCAGGAAGACGATTTCGACATCGACGCCGGTCGGCATCTCGATGACCGGCTGGTACTGTTCGGCGCGCTCGATCAGATATTTCGAGACGTCCCTGCCCGACTCCGCTGCACCGCCGCCGAGCGCCCGCAGGCCGACATTGCCGAGGCTGGGGGTGCGGTTGATGCCGCCCTCGCCATCGGTGCTGATCGTCGCCAGCGGCTGCTGAAAGGCCGTGTTCAGCGCGTTGCCGGCACCGCCGACGAGGCCTGCGAGGAATGCCTGCATGGCAAGCGAACCCTCGCGGCTGACCACCCGCCCGCGCACGCCGGTCTTGCCGCCGAACGCGATGAAGCCCTTGACCTCCGAGACGGCGTAGCGGCCGCCGGGCTGCGGGCAGGTCATCTTCTGCAGCTTGACGTAGACCTTCTCGCTGGAAAGGTCGCCGCGCGCCGCGCCGTTGATGAGGCAGCCCTGGATCTTGGTCGTGAGGAGCTTGCCGTTCTGCAGCACCGAGCGCGCCGGCCCGGTAACGCGCAGAACGACAGGCAGCGGGTCGGTCTGGCTGTTCACGCCAGCGCTCGCGTCCACCCCCACGATGACCTTGGCGGAGGCGAAGCTGTTGGGCGGCAGATAGTTCGGGCTGTCGGTATAGACCGTACTGCCCTTCGCCACCTTGGACGCGGTCCCCGTGTCGGAAGACGAGAAGCTGACCATTTTGACCTCGGCGGCGCGGCTGAGCGGAGGCGCTGCGCCGGCTTCGCCCGGCGCGTCCGGCCGCTGATAGGCTTGCGGGCCGCCTCGCCCGTACAGAGCCGCCGGGCCAGGCGCCGGGGGCGGCGCCGAAGGCCGCTCGTTCAGCTGCTTGCGGAGCTGCTCATTCTCCACCTGGTAAGCGGACAGCACTCGCTGGCCATCGGCCTGCATCGACGAGTTCTGCCCCTTCAGCGCTTCGATCTGAGCGGCGAGATTGTCCATTCTCGCCTGCTGGCCGTTCACCGACTTGAGCTGGTTCTCGGTGGACTCGAACCGGTTTTCCGAGAGCGCCATCCACTCCTGCTGCGAGAGGTTGCGGTTCACCAGATCCTTGGTCGAGACCTCGACCTTCTCGGCGCCATCGGCGTCGGCGGCCTTCTCTCCTTCGTCGCCGCTGAAGATCCACATGGAGGACAGAACCAGCCCGACGCCGGCGACCCCGGCGAGCAGCATTCGCTGCTTGCGGCGCACCGCTTCGTTGCCCGCCAGTTCGCCTCCGACAGGCGAGACCCCCTCGCCCTCCGCCTCGTCGAGGGGTCTCCGCTTACGATTGAAAATGTCCGAGAAGGCCATGGCTTACCTCACAGTCTGGGAGACGAGGTAGGCCGTCGTGACCTTCCCCGGGGCGAGCTTGGGCTCGGCGATGGAGACGGCGAGCGCGCTTGCCGGAGCGACCGTGCGCTCGGTCAGCTCGGTCGGCGCATCGCCCGTGTTCTCGATGCGCAGCACCTTGCCGGTCAGGTCCTGCCCGCGATATTCAGCGATCATCTGGACCTTGAGCTTGCCTACATAGACGGGCTTCAGCGCGCGCTGCCGCATCTCATAGCCGTCGGCGACGCTGTTGGCGTACATGGCCTGGACGAGCTCGACCGCGGCATCCTGCGGCCCCGCGGCGACCTGCTGGGGCGAGCCCTCGGCTGCCTTTTCCCGGGCGATCGCGGGATTGGACACAAACACCTGCGCCGCCTGGTCGCCGGCGATCCGGCAGACGAACTTGTAGACGTAGCCGCGCTTGCTCGTGCCGAAGAAGGAAAGCGCCGGGCGACCGAAACCTTCGGGCACGCTCAGGTAGATGTCGCCCCGGACCGGCTCGTTGACGACCGAGAAATCGTCCTGCGGGTTGCCGGTCGAGATCTTCGACACGCTCGCGAACTCGTCATCGACCAGGCTGATCCGGGTCAGGTCCTTCGACGACGCCTGGCAGTCGACCTGGGCGCTGTCGGCGGCCACGACCGTCTGGTCTGCCCATGCCGGCTGCGCGAACAGGAAGACCGCCAGCGTGATCAGGCATGCGCCCGCCACCCTGCTCAGGATGCAGTAGATGCGGGACATGAGGATGGTGCCTGCAGCCGCGCTGCCGACGGCGTAGAAAGCCATCATTTGTCTTGCTCCTTGCCGGTGCGGACCATCCCGAAGCCGACCAGGCGGAGCGACAAGCCCTCATACTCCCAGTCGTAGCGGAAGGTGCGGCGCTCCCTGGAGATCACCTTGTTGCCGACGATGGTGTGGAGCTCGCCGGTCACCTCGGACCGCAGGTTCTTGGGATCGATGTCCATCGACTCGATCGTGAAGAACTGAGAGATCGAGGAGCCGCGCTGCTCGTTGACGATCTTGAGGAGGTCGGCCTTGATCTTGCCCTGAACGCGCGGCGATGTGATCTCGAGCACCGCGTTCATCCAATATTCGAGGTTTTGCGGACTGCGGTCGAGCGTGAGCACCACCACGTCGCGCGTGATCATCTCGAGATATTCGCGGGAGACGCCGGCACTGCTGACGGTGACCGGCGAGCGCAGCACGGGCTGGAGGACGATCTCGCGGTCTCGCGAGATGCCGAAGGCGAGCAGCAGCGCTGTTACCGCCGCAAGCGCGCCGGCGACCACGACCAGGAAGTTGCGCTGGCGAAGAACCCGCTGGTTGCTTGCGTGGCTGAATGCGAGGTCCATCTCAGCCCGCCATCAGTCGGAGATAAGAGGGTGGCGTGGCCCTCAGGCCGGTGAAGCCGGCCGGAAGATGCCAATAGGCCAGATGGAGCAGCCAAGACGCGGCACGACCCGCTTTTGCCTTTTTCAATCCCCACCAGCCGGCGAATGCCAACGCCGTTCCAATGACGATGTGCTGGGTCATGATCCCCCAGACGAATGGCGTAACCATCGCCAGGAACTCATCCAGCGTCCACAGCCCGATCAGTTCTGGATCGTCCAGATGAGATGGGATCGCGTACTTGTCTGCGGCCATTGCACCACCCTCCCCCTGTGCGGCGCCGAGGCTGCCACCCCGACGCGCCAGGCTCGTTGCGTCAGATCGTCGCCGTCACCGTCGAGGTGACGATCGGAATGCCCGTGCCGGCGCCGACACCGACGCCGACCGGAATGGCGATCTGACCCATGGAGAAGCGGCCCGAGGCGAGCGCCACGATGCCGCCGGCGAGCGACAGCACGGTAATGACCTTGCCGCCCGACCCCTCGAGGAAGTCGGTGAACTTCGTGAGGGCCGTGTCGAATGTGGTATCCGCACCGGCAAAGGCCGGCCCGGCGAACCACAGGAGCGCGAACAGCATCACAGCGAGGGCGAGGATCGCCATCTCCATGCGCCCGCTCCGATTCAGCAGAGACTGCATAAGAGTTTCCCTTCGATGGAGACGCGGCACCTCCGCGCCCAATTGAAGGGTGGGTCCCCGACGACTTTCGCTACAACCGGCTTTTGTTGGAACCGCAGGGCTCTCGGCGGATTTATCTAGCGGCCGTGCCTAAATAACCTCCGGCAGAGCCAAACATCGTCCGCGAAAAACGATTCTTCATCTTGATTCGCGGACATCTTGTCCCGGCTTTCAGGCGCGCTGTCCGCGGTTGCGGACCAAGGTCCGGCTTTGCGGGCAAGTCCCTGTGCGGGTACACTTGGCTCGCCCCGGACGAGTCGTATAGGGCGATGTCACTTCACCCTGGCGACTTCAGCCGAAGCCAGGCAAGCAAGGACATGCGGGAATGGGCGGCCAGGCAATGCGGGGGTACACCCTCGACGTATCCGAGTATCTGTTTCGGCTGACCACCGAGAGCCTGCGGATTCACTCCAATCAGACACGGCGCTACCAGTCGCTCGGGAACCTCGTGAACGCGCGCGCTACCGCCGGCGCCGCCGGCGCGATCGAGCAGCACGACGTGGAAACGCTGCGCAAGCATCTGGAGAAGGTGCCGACCAAGGGCCCGATCCGCATCTATCTGAGCATCACGAAGACGAGCGCGGAAAGCCTGACGGAGGCCAAGCGGCGACTCGAAAGGCACCTGGGATCGGCTCTGACGGTCGGCGATGCTATCTCCATGCTGCTGTTCGATTATGTGGTCGAGCAGGGCACCGCCAAGCTGTTGAGCAAGATCGGAATCGACGAGCAGAAGCCGCCAAAAAGCGCGCGCGGGCGTGGTCGTGACGAGGGCGAAAAGGTTGTGCGCATTAGATAAATTCGGCTGTGGGGAGTGCGCGCGCTTTTTTCGAAGGGCTTGCCAAGATCGATAAGGTTTGATTGTGTCGCTCTGTCCGCAAGAGGACTGCGGGGGCGAAAAGTGTCATCGCTTACGAATCGAATGGAGCAGGAGCTGCCCCTCGAGGCAGAAGCTGAAGCAGCGGCCGACTATGTGCCGATGATCATGCGCGCGATGGAGGCCAACGACATCGGCATCCGGACGATGGCGCTACGCTCAGGAATCAAGAAGAGCAGGCTCGGCACGATCCTTCACCGGGACCCGGAAAAGCGCGCCTCGATGACCTTGCCGGAATTTCAGGCGATCCTCAGGGCCCTAAACATCGACCTCATGCAGGCAGTCATCAGCGTCGAGATGACCCGCGAAATGGAGCTCGTGCAGGACGATCGCTTCACCGCACTCGTGGCGATGCTGAGCACCTTGTTCAAAGGTCTTCCGCACCGGCTCGTCGAAGCCCTTCAGGAGCTTGAGGGCATGGACGGCAGCGAGATCCGCAGCGAGTGGGGCACCTACTTCCAGTCGGCGGTCATCAAGCGGATGGTCACCGAGATCACGGCGGTCCTTCAGCGTCGCTCGCAATTCGGATCAGGACGCGACCCGCTCCTCTAGCGCGGCACCCCGTGCGATCGGCACGACTTCTCAGAAGCTCGACACAGTGGCGGCGCGAATGAAAGGCTCACGGGGCGGTGCCGGCGATGCACTCGTCTGGATAGCCGCAACTCTCGAAACGCCGCTGAGCCGAGACCAGTTGAGCAGGACGTTCGAGACGTAATCCTGGGTCTCGACGATCCGCGGCACACTCCCGTTCCTGACGCGCCCGGGCCCGGCATTGTAGGCCGCCAACGCGAGGTGATAGGCACCGAACCGGTCGAGCTGCTGACGCAGATACCGCGCTCCGCCACGAAGATTCTGCTCCACGTCGTAGCGGTTCACACCAAGACCGGCGGCCGTCCCAGGCATCAGCTGCGTGAGGCCAAATGCGCTTTTCGGGGACACCGCAGAGGCATTGTAGCGGCTCTCCCGAATGATCATCGCATCGAACAGCCCGACCGGAATTCCGTACTCGCAGGCGACGTTGCTCATCATCGAGAAATATGTCTGGCGGCGGACTTCGGCATCGGCGGGCAGGAAGCCGCTTCGCCGGTATCCTGTCGGCGAGCACCCGGGGACGAAGGTCGTGGCAGCCGCAGCGAATACCGGGCCGCCGCGCATCCATGCCGGCACGGCGATCGCGGAAAATGGAGCAAGTGCCGCCGTCTGACTGGCCGGGGCGCCTAGCTGGGCAACACCGACCGGGGCAAAGGGGTCCTCCTGCGCGACCACCGTCGTCGCGCCGGCCTCTGCCGCGAGTCTTTCACCCATCTGATACTCGACCCAGCGACGGCTCAGATCGTGGACCCGGAAGCCCTCCACATCCGCTACGACGGCCTCGGCCGGACCCTCCATGCTGGGCTCGACCGTCCCATCCTTACCGTCGGCGGCGACGTCCGACCGCCCCGTCATGCTGATCAGCTGGACGCTGCGCACCGGCGAAGCGGCGCGTTGGGTCGCCGCGAGCGCGGCCCCGCTATCAACGATGACAAGTGTGCTCGCGAGCAACAACGCACGCATATCAAACCTCCCTGACCCCTGGTTCAGGAAGTTGAGATCAGGCGATTTGCAGTTGTCAATTCCCTGGAGCGGGCAAACTATGGCTGCATTGGATCGCCCGAAACTGGATCATGTGGCTGATTGACCGAGACACGGATGGCCGCGGCCCCCGGATCGCGCTGCCCGCTCCGCTCCGCGAGGCGCTGGTGCGTTGGTACACCGGCCAGGGATCGCCTGGCGATGAAGAGGCAGGAATCACGCTCGTCCAGAACGCCCGCATCGGCGCCAAGTGGATCGCCTGTGATTGCCTGGCCGCGGACGATCCGCCGCCGATACTCACGCCCGCCTTCCTGTCGGAGGCGGAGACCTATTATCTCCGCCGGCTGACCAGCGCGAAGCGACCCGACCACCGCGCCGACTGCCCCTTCTTCCGGGATCAGGTCACCCATCGCATCTCGGAGGTACGATCGCGCGAAACGCCGGCGCCGCCTCCCGAGGGCTTCTTCGAGGTCCTGCGGCCTGCCCCCAGCAAGCTCGCGCAACAGCCCGAGAGCGACGCCAGCGACGATCGCACGCGCCACGCCTCGGTGCCTCGGCTCGCCCGGTTGCTATGGCGCCTCCTCGACGTTGCAGGGACGACCCGAGCTTTTCCCTTGTCGGATGGCGCGGAGGAGCCTTCGATCAAGCGGGAGTTCGATGTTCTGGTGAAGGCGAGCAGCAGGATCGAGATCGCGCCCGGCATCGAGCTCAGCCGCGCCTTCTGGACCCACGCCGATGCCCTGCACAGCCGGCGCGCCTATGCGGTTCTGAGGCGTCTCTCCCGAGACTGGCCTCCCGGCCACGCGCCGCAGGCGTTCTTCGCGCTCTTCTCGCATCAGATCACCGGCCATGTCATCGAGACCGCCGACAACCAGCCAGTGCGCGTCGCCAATCGGGTGCAGTCCCCGTCGGTGAGGGGCAACCTGGTCCGTGGCCCCTTCCTCGTGATCGTCGTCGCTGGTCAATATCCCGAGGCGCGTGGCTATGCTCCGCTTCGCGCCTACGCGCAGCCGATCTACTCGGGGCAGCGGTTCATCCCGGTCGACTCCGAGTTCGAGCGCAGCCTGCTGCGCGAATTGCTGTCGATCCAGCGCAACCTTCACCGGCATGGCATCGATGTCGCGATCGAAAAGCCCGTGTTCGATATTCTGACGCCGCTCGGCCCTGCGCGACCGGACTTCCTGATCGAGGCGCGCTCGCGGATCACCGGGGAGATCAAGCGTCTGGCGATCGACGCCATAGACCACGGTGACGACGAGCATGACGGATCGAGCACCAGCGGGCATTCTCGCCTTCGCGAGATCGCTCCGCTGCTCTGCCTCAGTTCCGGCGACCTCGAGCTGGGCCGGGTAGCCCGAAAGGTTGCCGCCGCCCTGGACCTGTGAGTTGAGCCCCGTGCCCCTCAGCTCCAGCGAAGCGTCATCGCGAACCCCCCCACAATGGCGATGATAACCGGCGTCGAGCGAAAGTAGAGCCGTTGCCACAGCCACCAGAGCTTGGGCACGAAGAGAATTGCTTGTCGAACGCTCCGAACTTCTTCCCAGGCGCGTTCGCGGCAGACGTGCACTCCAGCGCCGACAATCGACAACGCGAGGGCGATCGCACAGCACAGCGCCGTCGCCGCGTAGAGAGCTGCCCAGTTCGCCAATTCGAGTCGCGTTAGCTGCGCCATTCTGACCGTACCTTCTCGCACCGCCATCCAGGTAAGTGTCTGCCCTCGTTCCGGTTCCTACAGCCGTTATTGGTCGCCAAAGCCTGGCCCTAGACCCTTGACGGGGCGCCGAGGAATACTAGCTCGACTAACGCCGAACGCCATAGCGGGTTCGGCTGGGACTAGAGGGCGCCGGCTCTCTCTCCGGCGCATCTCATGCCCGAATTGCTCATGCAGAGGATTTGGATATGAGGACGATTATTCGCGATCTGATCCGTGGGCGCCGGCGCGGTGCTGCCGATAGCTCCCACTACAACTCGCTCCGCCATCTGGAGAGCCAGACGCCACCCCCTCGATCGGAGGCGCGTCGGTGGCCCTCGCGCGTGATGAAGGTGCTGACGTCGGCAATCGTCGGTCTGCTGGCGCTCCTCGGCACGTCCCTTACCCCCGCAGCGGCTCAGGTCTGGGCGCCGCCGCCGGCGTGGGGGCCGGGCTGGCATCATTGGACCGGCCACCACCGCTGGGCGCCAGGATGGCGCGGCCCAGTGTGGATAGCCGAACCAGGCCCTCGTCATGGTTGGTACCGCTGGCACGGCCGGTGGTACCGGCATTGCGGGTGGCGCTGGGAAGCACCGCATCTCCGCGTGTGGCGCTGCTACTGACGCGTTGGCCCGACCCGCGGCGGTCGGGCCAACATCGATCACTTGGCGATGGACCGCAACCGGATCCAGCGACCTGCGCAACCGGGTTAGACGGCTTGGCTCGCTGGTCAGGCCTTCCGCCGACCGAAGGCCGAGGGAAGCTTTAATGTTCGAGTGCCTGATCCTTGGGGACAGCACGGGCGTCGGCACCGCGCGGGCGATCAATGCCCGCTATGAGCGCCATTGTGACATTCAGGCCGCAGAGCGGGCCACGGCCGCCCAGATCCTCTCCTGGCGAAGACCGGGAAAACGCTACGATACGTGCATCTTCTCGATGGGTTCCAATGACAAGGCTGGACCGGCTCTTGCCGCCCGCCTCGCTGAGATACGTGCGCAGTTCTGCTTTAACCGTGTGATCTGGCTGCTGCCCTATTCCCGCCCGCAGGCCTATACCGTCAGCGCTGTCGCTGCCCGCTTTCGAGATGAGGCCGTCGACCTCCGTCGCTTCGCTTCTTCCGATGGAGTTCACCCGCGTCGGTACGGCGACGTGGCCGCGGCCTTGCTAAAATAGCGTCGGAGCGGCGTGGCTTCGCTGACGATGGATTTTGGAGCGGGGAAGAGGAGAGCGGGAAGTCAGCCATCGGCGGCAGCAGCCAGCCTCGTGCCCGCGATCCGTTCGACAACTCTCCGCGCAACGTCGGAAGGCACAGCGAGCCCGATGCCGACATTTCCGCCGCTGGGGCCGATGATCGCGCTGTTGATGCCGATGACCTCGCCGCGCATGTTGATCAGCGGCCCACCCGAGTTCCCTGGATTGATCGGGGCATCGGTCTGAACATAGGGCGGACCTCCTGCGGACGGCGCCCGTACCGCGCTGATGATGCCGGCAGTGACGGTCTGGCCCACCTCGAAGGGGTTGCCGATCGCCACGACATAGTCGCCGACATGGGCCTTGGCTGACTCGCCCAGCGGCAGAGCCTTCAGCCCTCGCCCTGGGATCCTTAGAACGGCAATATCTGTCAGCGGATCGCTCCCGAGCAGTTCCGCCTCGACCTGTCGATCGCCGATGCCGACAGCGATTGCGCGCGCATGCGAGACGACATGCTGGTTGGTCACCACCAGCCCGCGTTCGGCGTCGACCACGAACCCCGATCCGGCCGATATGCGCGGCGCGAGGGCTTCGTCAGGAACACCAAGAAAGAAGCGGTAATAGGGATCCCGGAGCAGAGGGTTCTGCGCATAGGGCGAACTCTGCAGCACGGCGATGTTGACCACCGCAGGCGCGACCCGCTCCACCAGCGGCGCCAGCGTCAACCGGTTGAGGGGAACGGCATCGCTCGATATCGCCCGTTGCCCGGTCGCTTCAGCCGGGGCGGTGCTCGTCAGCATCTCGACGGCCGCGCCGCCAAGGGATGCGCCAACGAACGTGAGCACCAAAGCCCATGCTGCCCAGATGCCCCTGGATTGCCGGTGGGATCGAACCATGACTGTTCCCTCTGCTTCGTCCTCCACCAGCCGGCGCAGGGAGCGTGTGTTTCGACGGCCGCACACCGGCGGCGCCGGCGCGCGGTATCGATCAGTGCTGCGTCGCGCCGTCGCCGAGCGGTATCCTGCGACCGCGCGTCGTCCGCTGCGACTTGGGCATCCGCACCGTCAGCACGCCATCGCGTAGCACGCCCTGGCAGTTCTCTTCGTCGGCGCCATCGGGCAGCACGATCGAGCGTTCGAAACGGCCATAGTAGCGTTCGGACCAGCCGCGATCCTTGTCCTGGTGCTCGGACTTCTTCTCGCCCCGGAGCGTCAGCACGCCATCGTCCACGGTGACGTCCACATCCTTCTCGGTCAGGCCGGGAAGCTCGGCGGTGACGATCACCTGATCATCGGTCTCCTTAACCTCCAGATACGGCCAGCTCTGCACATTGCTGGAGAGGCCGATGCCGCCCACAAGCGGTGCCCGGAAAAAGTCCTCGAACAGGCGATCCATCTCTCGGCGGAGCTGAACATAGGGGCTGCGCTCTTCGTCGCGGAAGAGCGCGGGCGCCGGGTTCTCCTGCCGGCGCCACGGAATCAAATCACGCATCGACATGATTCGTCTCCTTGGTTGCTGGCGAAGAGGGCTCGCCGCCCCGGAAGGCGCGGCGAGCCCGGTTCGGCATCAGGCAGCTTCGCGCTGCTTGGCGCCGTCGTTGGCCTTCTCGTTATTGTTCGCGGACGAGTCCTCGATCCGGCGGGCATTTTCACCAGCCGCGCCGATGCTGATCTTCCGCGGCTTCATCGCCTCGGGGATCTCGCGCACCAGCTCGATCGAGAGCATGCCATCCTTGAGCTCCGCATTCTTCACCTGAACATAATCCGCCAGGCCGAAGCGGCGCTCGAAGTCACGCGCGGCGATGCCGCGGTGGATGTAGCGGCTTTCCTCGCTTTCCTGCTTGCGGCCAGAGACCACGAGCAGATTCTGCTGAGCGGTCACTTCGATCTCGTCGGGGCGGAAGCCGGCCACCGCCATGTTGATGCGGTAGCGGTCCTCGCCTTCGCTCACGAGGTCGAACGGCGGATAGTTGTCGGCAACCTGCGAAGTCAGACCGTTCTCGAGCAGGTCGAACAGCCGGTCGAAGCCAACAGTCGAACGCCGGAACGGCGTGAAGTCATAGTTGGTCCTCATAAACAAGTCCTCCTTTGAGCAACGAGTGTATGAAGAGCGTCCGAGAGAGCGGACGCACTCTCCATGCCGGGTCCTTTCGGCACCCGGCAGGAGATTATTTGGTTTCGTCAGAACGGCTTTCAAGACCATTCTCAACAGCCTGAAGTCGCTTCAGGCGGATGCCGAGGCTGATCAGCGTGAAGCCGGCAAAGAACGCCCAGGCCGCGATCATCCACGCCACCGAGAGGATGCTGGCGATCGGGTAGAGCCACAGCATGGTCCACACCCAAACGCCCAGCAGGATCGACAGCGCGCCCGAGATTCCAAGCAGCCATTCGCCCTTGATCTCCTTGCGAAGCCGGATAGCGGCCGCGATCTCAAGGGCACCGGTGAGGAACGCCCAGGCGATCAGTACGCCGAGCGTTACGAGCGCATAGCTTAGGGTTGCGACCTCAGGCATGAGCGCAACGGCCACCGCGGCCGCGATGCCGATGACGCCGCGCAGGACCATCGCCCACCAGCGATCCTCCTTCTTCGTCGCCCCCCGTACACCCGCGATCAGCGACAGGATGCCGTCTGCGCCGGCATAAGCGGCAAACACGAGGGTGAAAGCGAACAGAGCATTCAGCGGAAACAGGATAGTGACTACGCCCAGCAACA
Source organism: uncultured Stakelama sp. (assembly GCA_964390515.1). Lineage (GTDB taxonomy): Bacteria > Pseudomonadota > Alphaproteobacteria > Sphingomonadales > Sphingomonadaceae > Sphingomonas. Next base: position 23,572 of record CAYMIU010000043.1, on the reverse strand, counting down.
GGGCCAGGGCACCACGGAACACAATCCAACCCCAGTTCCGCCTGAGCAGCGCGGAACCGCGGGCATAGGTACTCCCCATAAAGGGGGAGGCAGCAGACATTGCGGTCATATCATCTCTCCCAGCAACAGCGGAGGCCGACACGGGAGCCCTGACGAGGCACTTCCGCGCCGGCGACCATCACGGGCGCAGATAGGAATGGCGCTCGTGATTTGAATAGTTGCGCGCGTGGGATGTTGCCAACACTTGATGCTAACGCTCAGGAGGGACACATTCCGACCTGGCGCGAGCAGGATCACTGGCGACGGCGATCGCGATGTTTGGGTCGGGTGCACCCCTACCCGTCACTGCGCAGCCATTCGACCAGAGCCACGCCGCGCCCGCATCTCGCATCGTCGCTGTGCCCGGCGGTGCACAATCTACGTTTAGCCCATGCCGTCCGACGACCGCCGCCCGGTTGCACGTGTGGCCAACGTGCCGGGTTACGGCGATGTATACGTTGTGCCTTCCCCGCCAAGAGAGTCGCGGAACGCGAGGCAGCGCTGCGTCGATGAGGAAGTCGCACGAGAAGTCAGCGCCCTTCGAAACTGACACTGGAGGCGATCGATCTGAAATGTAGCCAGCGCTGATTTCGCCGGCCGCTTCGTCATGTTCGGACGCGGCGGCACCGCGCCATCGCGGCGCATCTGGATGACCTGCCTTCCCGTAGATGCCGCCAGCCTATTCGACATCGAACGTACCGCTCCGCCTCGAGCTCACGGCTGAGTTCGCTGGCGCGATCCTCCCGCGAGGGGCAAGCGATCGTGTTGATATTAGCCCGCATTAGCCTGATAGGTAGCTCGCTCGGCTTTCTACGGGTAAGAATGGTACGTGCGGGGTTGATGATTGCCGGCAGTCTGATCGCGCTCGCAATGAGCGGTGCGGCATCGGCGCAAGCCGCGGATGAAGTTGAGGACATCGTCGTCACCGGCGAGAAAGCGGCCCGATCCCTTCAGGACACCGTCACCAGCGCGCCGTGACCACGCCGAAGCGGATCGAGCAGGAGAATCTGATCTCGATCCAGGACGTTCTGCTTCGCACCGCTAACGTCACCGAGACCTATGGCGTCGAGGCTTCACGATCCGCGGCACGGCAAATCGCGGCGTCAGCGGCGGCGGCGAAGGGGCCGCGCTGGCGACGATCTTCGTCGACGGCGCGGCGCTGCCGGCCAACATCACCCAGTCCGCACCGACCGACATGCGGGATGTCGCGCAGGTCGAGATCCTGCGCGGGCCGCAGTCCACCCTGCAGGCGCTTAACGCGCTTGCCGGCGCGATCATCGTTCAGACCGCCGAGCCCAGCATGACGTGGGACCTACGCGCGCGCGATGGCGAGCAGTGGCGACGAGACCCAGTTCGCCGTCGCGGCGGGCGAACCGATCGTGCCCGGTGAACTCGCGTTCCGCGTCGCGGCCGAAAAGCGCGATGCCGACGGATTCACCTACAACCCCACCCCGCCGCCGGCCCGAGAACCCGCTCGATTCTACCAACATCCGCGGCAAGTTACTGTGGACCCCTGGTGCGCTTCCCGGGTTTGAGGCGCGCGCGGGTTTCACCCATTTCAAGCGTTATGGCGGCTATTCGTTCAGCTACACCGACACGAGCGTGCCGGACTTCTTCGACCATCGCCGCAACTCTTCCGACCTGCCGAACGACAGCGACGTCATCGCCACGCTCGATCTGCGCTATGACATCGGCAGCGGGCTCACGCTGACCGCGATCAGCTCCTACAACGACGTCAAGGAATATAACCGCCACGACAATGATCTGACTGCGGCTGACGGCGGCGTCTATCTCCAGCGCAATCGCTTCAAGACCTCCACCCAGGAACTGCGCCTCAATTTCGAGAGCGAGCGGATGTCCGGCCTGGTCGGAGCATTCTATTACGATCGCAAGAACCGGATCGCGACAACCAGCGAGACCGGTGTGCCGACCCCGATACCGACCATTTCGGGCCTGCTCCAGCAGAGCGCTGGGCTCGACGCGGTGACCGCCAACTTTATTGCGGGGCTGTGCGGCCAGGCGCTACCCGTGATCCCGGACATTCTCCTCCTCAAGCACCTTCAGCCGCTTCATCTCCGACGGCATCAGCCCGCCATATTTGCTGCGCCATCGGTAGTAGGTCTGGATCGATATGCCGGCCTTCCGGCAAACTTCCTCAACCGTCGTCCCGTCCTCGGCCTGCTTGAGGATGAACGCGATCTGCTGCTCGCTGAACCTCGACTTCTTCATCGGCGAAACCCCTCGTCCGGCACCTGCCAAACCTAACCGGGAATTTCTCACCAAAATCGGACCAAGTTCACGGGCTCAGGTCACGTGAGGAGACGGACGTGAAGAAGACCAGGTTTAGCGAGGAGCAGATCATCGCGGTGCTGCGTGAGCAGGAGGGCGGGATGAAGACTGCCGACGTGTGCCGCAAGCACGGCATTAGCAGCGCGACGCTGTACGCGTGGAAGGCGAAGTATCGCGGCATGGACGTGTCGCAGGCACGCAAGCTCAAGGTGCTCGAGGAGGAGAACGGCCGGCTCAAGCGCGCGTCGGAGGATGTCCCTCCTATCGAAGGGTGCCGATACGAAGAGCGCGCTCGGGGGCGCCTTGGCCTGCTTCATATCCGGCCCGTGTTGCCTGCTCATGCCATCGCCCCGATCGTTTTCCGGAACCGCGAAAGGGCGACAGCGAAGAACAGCGCGCCGATGACAGTGATCGCGAGGAATTGCGGCCAGACCACATCCAGGCCGGCCCCACGGTAGAGGATCGCCTGCGCCATTTTCACAAAATGGGTGGTGGGTGCCGCGAGCATGATGGTCTGGACGAACTCCGGCATGCTTTCGCGCGGGGTCATGCCGCCGGAGAGCATCTGCAGCGGCAGCAGGACGAGCATCAGCAACAGGCCGAACTGGGGCATCGAACGGGCGATCGTCCCCATGAAGATGCCGATCGACGTCGTCGCGAACAGATGCAGGCCGGCGCCGAGGAGGAACAGCATCACCGAGCCTTCGATCGGCACGTGCAGGAGACCCCGGACGACCACCGTCAGGGCGAAGGCACAGGCAAGGAGCACGACCAGGCCCATCGCCCAGACCTTGCTCGCCATGATCTCGAAGGGCGTGACGGGCATCACCAGCAGATGCTCGATCGTGCCATGCTCGCGCTCGCGGATTAGCGCCGCACCGGTCAGCACGATCGAAAGCATCGTCACGTTGTTGATGATCTCCATCACCGCCCCGAACCAGCTTTGCGCCAGTGTCGGATTGAAGCGAGCGCGCAGGGCAAGGTCGACAGGGAGCGGCTCGCTCGCGCGGGTTCCCTTCATGAACTCTGAAACTTCGCCCTGGACGATCTGCTGGATATAGCCGCCGCCGGTGAAGGCCTGGCTCATGCGCGTGGCGTCGATGTTGAGCTGGACCGCAGGCTGGCGCCCGGCGAGCACGTCCCGCTGGAAGTCGGGCGGAATGTCGAGCGCGAAGGTGTAGCGGCCCGCGTCCATGCCCTTGTCGGCCTCATCCAGGCCAACCAGCCACGGCGGCGTGAAGTGCGGCGGGTAGAAGGCGCCGATGACGCGGCTGGAGAGCGGCGACTGATCCTCGTCGATGATCGCCACGGGCGCCTTGTGGAGCGTCTCCGGCATGCCCGTTGCCGACACATAGATGCCGAGCGAGAAGGCGTAGAGGATAAGGAACAGCATCATCGGATCACGCCACAGGCTGCGCAGTTCCTTTATGCCGAGCCGGTAAGTGTTCGAGACATGGTCCATGGCTCAGCCCTCCTGCTTCTTGAGGAACAGGACGCAGATGCCGAGGATCACGGGAAAGGCTATCGCAAGCGCCACCAGCTCCCGGGTCAGATCGCCAAAGCCCAATCCTTTGGAGAAGACGCCGCGGCAGATCGTGACGAAGTGCGTGGTCGGAAAGATCGCGCCGACCGCAGCGCCTGCTCCCTCGAGCGAGGATACGGGATTGATCAGGCCCGAGAACTGGACAGCGGGCAGGATGGTGCCGATCGCAGTCGCGAACATGGCCGCGATCTGGCTGCGCATGAAGATCGAGAAGAGCAGGCCGAACCCGGTCGCCGAGAATGTGTAGAGCAAGGCGCCCAGGGTCATCACGAGGATATTACCGGTGATCGGAACGCCGAAGATCGTCACCGCCAGAAGCACCAGCAACACGAAGTTCGCCATGGCAAGGGCCACATAGGGAAGCTGCTTGCCGAGCAGGAACTCGACCCGGCCGATCGGGGTCACGTAGAAGTTGATGATCGAGCCCAGTTCCTTCTCGCGAACGACGCTCAGCGCCGTCAGCATCGCCGGTAGCAGAAGCAGCAGCACGGGAATTACGGCGGGCGCGATGGCAACGAGGCTCCTGACGTCCGGGTTGTAGCGATAGCGGACCTCGATGTTGACGAGGCCCGTCGCCGGGCGAGCGCCCTGCTCCCCTGCCGCCACCTCGCCCAGCCACTGGGCGTGCATGGCCTGGATATAGCCCTGCACGGTTTCCGCGCGCTGGGGCATCGCGCCGTCCATCCAGACGCCGATCTGGACGGGTATGCCGCGCCTCAGGTCACGGGCGAAGTTCGGCGGTATCTCGATCGCGACGCTCAGCTCGCCCGAGCGCATCCGCCTGTCGAGCTGGGCATAGTCGGTGATCTGCGGCCGCTCCACGAAATAGCGCGACCCGGAAAGATTGAGCGCATAGCTCTCGCTCGTGGTCGTGGCGTCGCGGTCGAGCACGGCGAACGGAAGGTTCTCGACATCCATGCTGATGCCGTAGCCCATGATGAACATCAGGATGACGCTGCCGAGCAGCGCCAGGGTGGCGCGGATCGGATCGCGCCGGAGCTCCAGCGCCTCGCGCCTGGCATAGCTCATCATCCGCCTGCGGCTGAACCGGCGGGAGCGGCCGGCCTTGGAGGGTGGCACGACGTCCTCGCCGGATACCGGGGATACTGCCGCATCGCCTTTCCCGTCATCATGACCTTCCCTTGTCTCTCCCTCCCCTTCCGCCGCTTCCTCCAGATAGGCAATGAAGGCATCTTCGAGGCTCGTGCCGCCGCGCTTCTCGACGATCGCGTCCGGCGTGTCGCTGACCAGCACCTTGCCGGCGTGCATCAGCGAGATACGATCGCATCGGGCGGCCTCGTTCATGAAATGGGTGGAGATGAAGATCGTCACCCGGTCGTTGCGCGACAGGTCGATCATCATTTGCCAGAACTGGTCGCGCGCGATCGGGTCGACGCCCGAGGTCGGCTCGTCGAGGATCAGCATCTCCGGCTTGTGGATCATCGCGACCGCAAGGCTGAGCCGCTGGCGCTGGCCGAGCGGCAAGGCGTCGGGCAGCGCATCCATGATATCGGTCAGGCCGAAGCGCCCGGTCATCTCCTCGATGCGCGCCGGAATCTCCAGGGGCGGGACATGGAAGAGCTGGGCGTGGAGTTCCAGATTCTGGCGGACGGTGAGCTCGGAATAGAGCGAGAAGGCCTGGGACATGTATCCCACCCGCCGCCGGGTCGCCATGTCGTCATTCTCGACCTCGCGCCCGAACAGCCAGGCCTGCCCTTCGCTCGCCTTGAGGAGCCCGGTCAGCATCTTCATCGTCGTCGACTTGCCGCAGCCGTTTGAGCCGAGGAAGCCGAAGATCTCGCCGCGTTCGATACGGAAGTCGACATGGTCGACGGCAGTGAAGTCGCCGAACCGCATCGTCAGGCCTTTCGCCTCGATGGCGATGTCTTCCGCGCCCGCATCGCGCGGTGGGATTGCGACCGGCTTGTGCCCGCGCCGGCGCTCCTCGGGCAGGAGCGCGATGAAAGCCTCTTCCAGCGTCTGCGTTCCGGTGCGCTCGTAGAATTCGACGGTGGTTCCGGTGGCGAGCACCTTGCCCGCATCCATCGCCACCAGCCAGTCGAAGCGGCTCGCTTCCTCCATATAGGCGGACGCCACCAGCACGCTCATGTGCGGTCGGTCCTCGCGGATGCGGTCGATCAGGTCCCAGAACTGCGCGCGCGACAAGGGGTCGACGCCCGTGGTGGGTTCATCCAGCAGCAGGAAGTCCGGATCGTGGATGAGGGCGCAGCACAGGCCGAGCTTCTGCTTCATGCCCCCCGACAGCTTGCCGGCCGGGCGCTTGCGGAAGGGTGCGAGACCGGTGCTCTCGGTCAGCTCGGCAATACGCCGCTCGCGCTCGGCGGCATCCTGCCCGAAGAGCCGGCCGAAGAACTCGAGGTTCTCGTCGATCGAAAGGGTGGGATAGAGGTTCTTGCCGAGACCTTGCGGCATATAGGCGATGCGCGGACAGATCGCCTCGCGATGCTCGCGGTGCGCCATGTCGCCGTCGAGCACCTCGACGCGCCCTTGCTGCACCGCCCTCGCCCCGGCGAGCAGCGAGAACAGGCTCGATTTGCCGACCCCGTCCGGGCCAATCAGCGCGACCATCCGGCCCGCCGGGATCTCGAGGTCGATGCCATCGAGCGCCAGCGTCTTCCCATAACGGAGGCTGACGCCCGACAGACGCGCCGCGGGCGGAGGCGCCGAAGCTTTCGTCATTGCGAGACGTTGACGGCGAGCTTCCGGGGCCACTCCGTCCGGGGATCGATCCGCACATAGGCCATGCCCGGCAGCCCCGTCTTCACCTGGGTGATGTTGCGTTCGAGAAGCGCACGGTCGATGCGTGCCTTCACCCGGAACATCAGCTTCTGGCGCTCGCTCTCCGTCTCGACCGTCTTGGGCGTGAACTGGGCGACATCGGCGACGAACGACACCTTCGCCGGGATCACATGATCGGGCGCCGCATCGAGCACGATCCGGACCTCGCTCCCCAGCGCCACCCTGCCCGCAACGGTCTCGGGCAGGAAGAAGGTCATGTAGACGTCGCCGAGGTTGACGAGATTGAGGACGCGGCCGCCCCCAGCCACCACCTCGCCCGGCTGCGCTACGCGATACTGGACACGGCCCCCGGCTGGCGCGCGGAGGTCGCTGTCGCGTATGTCGGCCTCGATCCGCGCGATGGTCGCCCGCGCCGCGTCGACATTGGATCGGGCGCCGATTACCTGGCTCCGCGCCGTACCGATGGCGGCATCGACCGCCGCCAGCTGCGCCCTTGCCGCTTCCACCGCCGCGGTCGCGCCTTCCACCTGCGCCTCGTCGTCGTCGCGCTCCTGGACGGCGGTGGCGCCTTCGCGCGCCAGCGTCTCGGAGCGGGTCAGACGCTTGCGCGCCGCATTCAGCTCCGCCTGGCGCTGGCGAACGGCCGCAAGCGCTGCCGCGCGCTCGCTCTGCCGCTGAGCGACCTGGCTCTGGGCGACCTGCACGGCGTTCTGCGCCTGCGCGAACTGCGCCTCCGCCTCCGCCTTCTGGGCACTCAGGACATCGGTATCCATATGGGCGACCACCTGGCCGGCCTTCACGAACGCGCCCTCGTCGACCACGATGTCGCGGATACGCCCCGGCGACTTGGCGGACACATCCATCTCAACCGCCTCGATCCGGCCATTGCCGCCGACGATGCCCTCGGGAAGCTCGGCAGGCTTGAGAAGTTGCCACAGCACCAGGATGAGGGCGACAACCGCCGCCGCGATGCCGCCCCGGATGAGCCATGTCTTCTGGGGCGCCGTCATCGTTCCTGTTCTCCTGCTGCCGGGGTGGCGGGCGGGACCGCGTCGGGAGCCGGCTGGTTCACAAAGCCGCCCCCCAGGGCGGCATAAAGGGCGATCGCGCTGGCAAGATGCGCACGGCGCAGCTGCACCAGCGTCTGCTCGGTGTCGAACAGGTCACGTTGTGCATCCAGCACCTCCAGATAGGCGGACCGGCCGTTGTCGAAGCGCAATTGGGCAAGCCGGGCGCGCTCGCGCAGCGCGTCGAGAACGGTTCGGGTCGTCTTGATCTGGAGCGCGAGCTGTCGCCGCCGGACGAGGGCATCGGAAACATCCCTGAACGCGCCCTGGATCGTCTTCTCGTAGTCAGCCACGGCCTCGACCTGCCGCGCTTTCGCAACGTCGAGATTGGCGGAGAGCCGCCCGGCGTTGAACAGGGGCTGGGTGATCGTGGGGGAAAAGCTCCATGACCGGCTGCCGTCGCCGAACAGTCCGTCGAGATCGGCGCTGGCCGTGCCGAAAGCGCCGGTCAGCGAGATGTTCGGGAAGAACGCCGCCCGCGCCGCGCCGATATTCGCACTGGCGGCCCGCAGGCGATATTCGGCTGCGACGATGTCGGGGCGATTGGTGAGCAGTTCCGATGGCAGGCCCGGCGGCAGCGCGATGTCCGGCGCTCCCTGGGCGAGGCCCAGCGGTCCCGGCGCGATCTCCACCGGTTCCCCCACCAGCAGCGCCAGCGCGTTCCGGTTGATCTCGCGATCCTGGTCCAGCCCCTGCAGCACGGTCTGCGCCTGGGCGAGCAGGGTCTGGGCCTGCGTCATCTCGAGCTTCGAGCCGGAGCCCACCTCGTAGCGGCGGCGCATGATCCGCAGCGCCTCCTCGCGGGTCGCGATCGTGCGCCGGGCGATCGCCACGCGCTCTTCATATTCGCGCTCGAGCAGGTAACCGTTGGCGACCTGGGTGACGAGATCGGTGGCGACGGCGCGGCGCGCTTCCTCGGTCGCGAGATACTGGCTGCGCGCCGCATCCCTGAGGTTACGCAGGCGTCCCCAGAAGTCGATCTCCCAGCCGGCGCTCAGCTGCGCGGTCACCTGCTTTATGTCGTAGCTCTGGGTCCCGAGCCCGGGCAGATTGATGATGGAACGGCCGCGCGTTCCCGTGCCAACGGCATTGAGCTCGGGATAGAGGGCGGCCCCCTCGATCCGCCAGGCGGCGCGGGCTTCGGCGACACGCGCCGTCGCGATCCGGATGTCGCGGTTGTTCTCGAGCGCGGCAGCGATCAGCGCCCGGAGATGATCCTCGCGGAAGAAATCGTGCCAGCCGATACGCGCTATCGACGGCGCGGCATTCACCGCGTCGGGATAGCGTGCCGGAACGGGCTGCGCGGGGCGAACATGCGGCGGCGCAAAGGAGCAGGCGCCGGCCAGGAACAGGGCCGGCACCACGATGCATCGGCCCGACATCAGGCGCTTGCCACCGTTGGGTCTTTGTCGGTGAGCACGAGAGTCCCGCATCGCGCTCGGCCCTTCGTCCTCATCGGCGAGGCTCGTGCCGCGATCAGGGTCAAGCGGGCCGATGGGAACGACGCTCAAGGCTTCTCCGCCGGCGTTGCTGGCGGACGCACATCGGAACCCGGCTCGCGCGCGGCCGCCTTGAATAGCGGCCGGAACCAGCCCTGCACCGCCTCGGCGAGCTCCTGCTGTTGCGCCGTGCCGGGAACCAGCTCACGCGCCACTGCCTGCCACTCCTCGAAGGCGGTCTTGGCCTTGGCCAGCGCCTCTTCCCGGCTTCTCTCAAGATCGCCGAAGAAGCTCGCGGCCGCTTCCGGCTTGAGCGGGATCGACCCCGGCTTCAACTCCCGGACCTGCTCGGACAGCGTCGCTGCGGCCTTTCTGCCGATTTCCACATAATCCTCTCCGCTGGAGCGGACGATTTCGGCAAGCTTCAAAGCGAACTCGCCGTTTGCCCGCGCAAGAGCCGTGAACTGGTCGGTCGGATAGCTCATGGCGAATTCCTTTACAGCTTGTCCGAAGGGGGACGTGAGGCCGATCGGGGCTCGATGAACCAGAATATTCTTCCAGTCTTATGGTCAGCCATTCGCAATATATTGCCCTCCATTAAGGGTGAGGACCGCGCCCGTGCAGAAAGCGGCCCGCGGGGAGGACAGATAGGCGACCGCGTCGGCTACCTCTTCCGGTTGCCCCAGGCGGCCGACCGGGATTTCGGCGACGATCCCGGCGCGCACATCTTCCGGGACCGCCGCTACCATGTCAGTGTCGATATAGCCGGGACAGATGGCGTTGACCGTGATGCCGCATGACGCATTCTCCAGTGCCAGCGCCTTGGTGAAGCCGATCACACCAGCCTTGGCGGCAGAATAATTGACCTGCCCCCGCTGGCCCTTCTGGCCGTTGATCGAGGAGATGTTGATGATGCGGCCCGACTGTCGAGCGCGCATTCCCTCGATCACCGCGCGGGTCATGGTGAACATCGAATCCAAATTGGTGGAGAGCACCGCGCGCCAGTTCGCCCAGCTCATCCGGTGAAACATGCCATCCCGGGTGATCCCGGCATTATTGACCAGAGCACCGACCGGGCCATGCTCGGCTTCCACGGTCGCCACGCCTTCACGACAGGCCGCCTCATCGGCGACATCCCACCTGAAGACAGACACCCCGCTGTCCCGCCTGAACCGTTCAGCAGCCTCGTCATTGCCGTGATAGATGGCCGCAACGCTCCACCCCTCCGCCTTCAGCGAACGGGCGATCGCCGCGCCGATACCGCGGGTTCCACCGGTTACAATCGCAAGACCGGGCATCGCGCTGCCTTCCCTGTGCTAGACCCACCGCAGGACGGGACCGAGCCATTCCCCACGGAACTTATGTATACTTCGGGGTGTCGTTACCGTGATCGCAGGGCTTCGATCAAGCGCTAACTGTTCTAAAAGCGTGCAAAAGCGTTAAAGATGGGGTGGTGGCGAACCAGAACTCATCGAAAAACAGGCGGCAGCTGCCTCCTCGCGACCCCAAAGGGGGCAGGCCGACGCAGGAAATCGCCGCCAGGCTTGGCGAGCACATCCTCGAGATCGCGCTCGAGCAATTCATAGCTCTCGGCGTGGAAGGCGCCAGCATGGACGGGATTGCCGCCGCCGCGAACGTGTCGAAGCGCACGCTCTATGCCCGCCATGCCTCCAAGGCCGGCTTGCTGGTCGCGGCCGTTGAGCATGGCAGCAAGTCTCTCTTGAGAAAGATCGTCGCCGACATCCCACGAGGAAATGCGCGCGAGCGCGTGTTGAAGGTTTCGAGAAAGATGCTCGACGTCGCCTTGGATCCGGAGGTCATCGGCCTCGAACCGCTGGTGAACTGGATCGTCAGCCGCGAGCTTAACGGAGACGGCCCGGAACACGCCATCGGGGCGCAGGCCGGGGTGGCCGGCATCCAGTGCGTTCTCGAAGAAGCGGAGGACACGAAAGGAGCGATAGAGGATGTCGAGTTCCTCGCCGCTTTCCTCTTCGATGCGCTCGTGACCGCACCCCGGACGCGTATCCTCGTGCGCCGCGACCTTGAGAACAGTTCGAAGGCGAAAACCGCCTACCTGGAGAGGACGCTCGATCTGATCGCAAGGGCCATTCCATTCCTGAGCCGGTGACATGCATGCGCATGCCGGTGAACAGCTCGATACCGGATCGGCCTTGGCGCTGGCCGACGATCGCTCCGCATCCTGCGAGCAGCATATTCTGATCGTGATGGCCGCACGGGTCTCCGCAGGACGGCCCGCTTGCGCGCCGGGCGTCGGCGTATCGCTGGATCGCCAGCGATACGCGCCCATTGCGAGAGGCTGCCAACCCTTACCCGGCATTGGACAATCGCGGGCGGAAGACGTCAACCAGCCCGCGAACACGATCTCGCAGTTCGGCAACACCCTCCTCGCCGATGGCAAGCCACGAGGAGAGCATCGCGGGCACCTGTTCGGCAGACGCACGAAGATCGCGCCCCTTGGGCGTGAGCTCGATCAGCACCCGCCTCTCGTCGCTCGCTCACGGGCCCCATGAACCAGCCCGGCCAGTTCCATGCGTTTCAGGAGCGGCGTCAGCGTTCCGCTGTCGAGATGGAGCATTTCACTCAGCGAACCGACAGTCTGCGGGGTGCGCTTCCATAGGACCAGCATCACCAGATATTGCGGATAGGTGAGCCCAAGCTCGGCCAGTATCGGGCGGTAGAGCCGGTTGAGCAGGTTCGACGCGGCATAGAGCGGGAAGCAGACTTGCCGGTCGAGGTCGAGCGGATCGTCACCGCCCGCCAGGTCCACCTCCGTGCCTTCAGTTGACCGAAACCGCGATGGCGACATCGATGTTGTCCTTCAGCGCGTTGGAATAGGGACAGACGGCATGCGCCTTCGCGACCACATCTTCGGCGGTCGCCTGGTCGAGGCCGGTGATGATCACGTCGAGAGCGACAGTGAGGGCAAAGCCGCCGGCGCCGTAAGGCTGCATTCCGACTTTGGCAACGACGACGATGTCGTCATCCTTCACCTTGTCCGAAGCCGAACGGGTCACATGGATGACGGCATTCTCGAAACAGGCGGCATAGCCGGCCGCGAAGAGCTGTTCGGGATTGGTCGCATCGCCCTTGCCCCCCAGCGGAGCCGGCAAGGCCAGCGAGAGGTCAAGCAGACCGTCGTCGCTTTTCACCGTTCCCGCGCGACCGCCGGCCGCGGTCACTTTCGTGCTGTAGAGCGTGCTTATCCTTGATCCTTCACAAACTTGATGGGCATAACGTAGCGCGAAATAGGATTGTGTGTATGCTTTAAACTGACGGCGGTGAAGCAACGCCGGGTTCCGGTGTTCGCTACCATCGGGTCGCTGCGCCTGGGGTGATGCTTTCGACGGGATGCGCAGCTCGATCGTTCCTGGACTGGTCGGTCCCCGAGCGTCTCGACGAGCAAGCGTCGAGCAGTGGGAGTGCTGTGACTGCCACCGGGAAGCGCTGGATTCCTCCCGCATAGAGTTGGTTACAACGCCAACCGAACACGCCCTTCTGGACGGGCCTGCAAAGCTGGAAAGGTCCGCAAGGGGCGTCGCCTGCGGAAAAGGCGTTTGACGATCCCAATACGAAACGATTAAGTGTAGTTCCTGGTGCTGCTCCCGACTGCGGGGCGAGATAAACAAGGCACGTGGCTGCCAGGGACGGGCGAGCCAGGGGAGTTTGCACGAGAGGCGCACGGCGTCGCCTGCGGCCTGGAGCGACCCTGCTTTGCCTTCCGGTTCCCCGTCAGGGCCGTGGGCTGTTGAGGCCCGGAGACGAGCATGTCCGATTTTCAAGGCAGGGCCACGATCAAGACGGAGTGGCCATGGATCCGCGCGACGCCATCGCCTGCGAATCCGGAGCATCGGGCGCTCGCCTCGTGTGGGCAAATTTCGGCAAGAAGTCTGGCGCACTCGCAACCGACATCGATGAAAAGCAGGACACCCCATGTGCGGGGGAAGGTGCCTGCATCGACGCAGTTGGCTCGGCGTTCATTCATTCATCCGCCGATGATCAGCTCGGGCCGGCCAGCATTACCAATCAGGCATGATCGCGCATTGTCCCGCGAGGTGTCTTCGGCAACCCGGAGAGGTCATGTCCTCGCCGCCTCCCGCTTTCCCGTCGCGCCTCATCAATTACGAGCGGCTCACTCGCGCAATAGTGCGCAGCTTCCCCAACATCCAAGGATGATGTTCATGCCAAGAATCGCGCTTGTTACCGGCGGTGTCAGCGGCATCGGTGCCGCGACCGCGAAGCTTCTCAAGGAGAAGGGCTATGTCGTCGTCGCCAACTATTTTGGCAATGACGACGAAGCGAAGAGCTTCAACGAGGAAACCGGTATTCCGGTCTACAGCTGGAACGTTGCCGACTTCGCCGCGAGCCAGGCCGGCGTCGCGAAGGTAGTCGCCGAGGTCGGGCCGGTCGACATTCTCGTCAACAACGCCGGCATCACCCGCGACGGCACGCTCCACAAGATGACCGAGGAGCAATGGCGCAACGTCATCGACGTCGACCTGGGCGGGTGCTTCAACATGTGCCGCGCGGTGATCGAGGGCATGCGCGAGCGGCGCTTCGGGCGGATCGTCAACATAAGCTCAGTGAACGGCCTCTCGGGCCAGTTCGGCCAGACCAACTATGCCGCCGCCAAGGCTGGCGTGATCGGCTTCACCAAGGCGCTGGCGCTCGAAGGCGCGGCGCGCAACATCACGGTCAACGCGATCGCGCCGGGCTATACGGACACCGGCATGGTCGCGGCGGTGCCGCAGGAGGCGATGAAGGGCATTCTCGCCGCTGTTCCGGTTGGGCGGCTCGGTACGCCACAGGAGATCGCGCGGGGCGTGCTCTATCTCGTCGAGGACGAGGCCGGCTTCATCACCGGCGCCACCCATTCGATCAACGGCGGCAAATATATGGCCTGACTGCTGCAGCCCCGAGCAGGAAAGGATTTTTCCATGAGCAGCAATGTCGTTCTCTGCGCTCCCGTCCGCACCGCCATCGGTGCCTATGGCGGAACCCTCAAGGATGTGGCCGCGCCCGCGCTCGGTGCGATCGCCGTCCGGGAGACGCTGGCCCGGGCCGGGGTGGGAGGTGACGCGGTCGACTCCGTCGTCCTCGGCCAGGTGGTCCAGGCGGGCGCGAAGATGAACCCTGCCCGCCAGGCTGCGATCGGCGCGGGCATCCCCGACAGCGTGCCGGCCATGACAGTCAACCGGGTTTGCGGCTCGGGCGCACAGGCCATCGCGTCGGCTGCGCAGGAGGTCATGCTGGGGCTCGCCCAGGGCGTCGTGGCCGGCGGAATGGAGAATATGGACCTGGCCCCCTATCTCATCGCAAAGGGCAGGTGGGGCTACCGGATGGGCGACGGCAAGCTTGTCGACGCCATGCTCCACGACGGGCTCAACGACGCCTTTAGCGACCAGCATTCGGGTTGGGTCACGGAAGACCTGGTCACGCGGTTCCAGATCTCGCGCGAAGCGCAGGATGAATGGGCCGTGCGGTCCCAGCAGAGTTTCAGCGCGGCCCAGGCGGCCGGCAAATTTGAGGCGGAGATCGTGCCCGTCGAGATTGCGGGTCGCAAGGCGCCGACGATCTTCGCCACGGACGAGCAGAACCGGCCCGATACGAGCAAGGAAAGCCTCGCACGCCTGAAGCCTGCCTTTCGGCCGGAAGGCACGATCACCGCCGGCAACGCGCCGGGGCTCAACACCGGCGCCTCCGCGATGATCGTCGCCAGCGAGGATTGGGCGGATCGCAACGGCGTAACACCGCTCGGCCGTTTGGTCGCCTTCGGGGTGGGCGCGGTGGCGCCGGGTATGTTCGGACTCGGGCCGGCCCCTGCCGTCCGCCAGTCGCTCGACCGGGCAGGCTGGTCTGTCGCCGACCTCGACCGCGTCGAGATCAACGAGGCGTTTGCCGCCATAGCCATCGCGGTGACACGCGAACTTGGCCTTGCCGAGGATATCGTCAACGTCGAGGGCGGCGCGATCGCCCACGGGCATCCGATCGGCGCGACGGGCGCCGTCCTCACCACCCGCCTGCTCCATGCGATGCAGCGTGACGGCTTGAAGCGCGGCCTTGTCACCCTGTGTATCGGCGGCGGCCAGGGCATCGCTCTCGCGGTGGAGGTGATGGAATGATGACGGCCTCGCGGGCGGTGACCGGCAAGGATCCGGTACGTTGCTCATGCTCTCGGACCTGAGCATGCTCGAGGAGGGCCGCGGCACGTCCGTAGAGGGCGGCGTTTCCCGGCGTGATCCCCGCCCCTCCCTCGCCGGGGAAAGCGCTGCGGCCACTGTCCCGGTTATCCCGGCACTTGGCGTGCGCGGCATCGAAAAATCCTTCGGCGCGCGCAAGGTGCTCGACGGCGTTTCGCTCGATGTCGCCTCCGGCGAAGTGGTCGGCCTGCTGGGCCCGAACGGCGCCGGCAAGACGATCTGCTTCTACGGGATCGTGGGGCTGACGCGCCTCGACGGAGGCCGGATCCTGCTCGGCGGAGAGGATGTGACCTCGCTCACGATGAGCGACCATGGCCAGCGGGGCCTCGGCTATCTTCCGCAGGAGGCCTCGATTTTCCGGGGCATGACCGTCGAGGAGAATATCCGTTCGGTCCTCGAGCATCGCCTCCATGACCGCGCCGCGATCAGCGAGCGGGTGGACGCGCTGCTCGCCGAATTCAACATTTCCCATATCCGCGACACGCCCGCCCCTGCCCTTTCCGGCGGAGAACGCCGTCGCTGCGAGATCGCGCGCGCGATGGCGGCCGATCCCGGGGTCATGCTGCTCGATGAGCCCTTCGCGGGCATTGACCCTCTCTCGATCGCCGACATCAAGACGATGGTCCACGAACTCAAGGAGCGCGGCGTCGGTGTCCTCATCACCGACCATAATGTCCACGAGATGCTCGAGCTCGTCGGCAGGGCCTATGTCATCCATGGCGGCAAGGTTCTGTTCGCCGGAGAGCCATACGCCGTGCTCAACAATCCGGAGGTGCGGCGCTTCTATCTTGGCGAGGATTTCGAGCCATGAGGCCGCAACTTGCCGTCATCTCGATCACCCCGCCGACAGCCCGCGCACGGGCCTTCTCCAGGACGGCTCATTTCACGAACGGTGTCATCGGCAATCCCGCCTGCCAGGCCGCCGCCCAACCAGAGAGATTATCATGAGCACGACGACCAGCCCTTCTCCACCCGATCCGCTCGACGGCATCGCCGAAACCCTGAACCGAACGGCTTCCGCTGCGATCGCGCAGGCAACCGCGGGCCTTTCTCCCGCGACGGTCCTGCAGGCCTTTTCGGACTGGGGTCTGCACCTTGCCTTGTCGCCGGGCAGTCAGTTGCAGCTGGGTGCCAAGGCCGTGCGCAAAAGCGCGCGGCTTCTCGACTATGCCGTCCGAAGCGCCCGGGACGATGATGCGCCGCTTGCGATCGAGCCTCTGCCCCAGGACCGTCGCTTTTCCGATCCGGCCTGGCGCCAGGCGCCGTTCAACCTCGTCAGCCAGGCCTTCCTGCTCAACCAGCAATGGTGGCATGCGGCGACGACAGGGGTTTCAGGCACGGCGAGACATCATGAGGAGATGGTCGCCTTCGCCACCCGGCAAATCCTCGACGTCCTGGCGCCCACCAACTTCGTCGCCACCAACCCCGTTCTCCAGCAGCGGATCGTCGAAACCGGGGGAAAATGCCTGATCGACGGCTTCCAGCATCTACTCGAGGACATGCAGCGCCTGCTCCGCGGCTTGCCGCCCGCCGGCGCGGAGGCGTTCAGGATCGGCGAGAATGTGGCGAGTGCCAAAGGCAAGGTCGTCTACCGCAACCGGCTGATCGAACTCATCCAGTATGAGCCGACAACCGATAAAGTGCGGCCCGAGCCGATCCTGATCGTGCCGGCCTGGATCATGAAATATTATGTTCTCGACCTCTCGCCGGAGAACTCGCTGGTGCGCTGGCTGACGGGCCAGGGCTTCACGGTCTTCATGATCTCCTGGCACAATCCCGGGAGCCAGGACCGAGACCTCGACATGGAAGACTATCGCAAGATGGGCCCGATGGCGGCGCTCGACGCGGTGACCACGATCACCGGCGCCCCCCAGGTTCATGCGGTCGGCTATTGCCTTGGCGGAACCCTGCTTTCGATCGCGGCAGCCGTCATGGCGCGCGACGGAGACGACCGGCTCGCCAGCGTCACGCTGTTCGCGGCGCAGACCGAGTTCAGCGAGCCGGGCGAGCTCGGCCTCTTCATCGACGAGGGGCAGCTCAACCTGCTCGAGAACATGATGTGGAGCCGGGGCTATCTCGACAGCAGCCAGATGGGTGGCGCCTTCCAGATCCTCAAATCCAACGATCTCGTCTGGTCGCACGTGCTGGGCACCTACCTCATGGGCGAGCGCGAACCGATGAACGACCTGATGGCCTGGAACGCCGACGGCACGCGCATGCCCTATGCCATGCACAGCCAGTATCTGCGGCGCCTGTTCCTCGACGACGATCTCGCCGAGGGCCGGTACAAGGTCGACGGCAGGACCATCACGCTCTCAGCGATCCGCAAGCCGCTGTTCGTGGTCGGCACCGAGCGCGATCATGTCGCGCCCTGGCGCTCGGTCCACAAGATCCATCTCCTCACCGGCGCTGAGATCACCTTCGTTCTGACGAGCGGTGGGCATAATGCCGGCATCGTGTCGGAGCCGGGCCATAAGGGCCGGCATTATCGCGTGCTGACACGCGAGGCCGACGGCCTTTCCTATGATGCCGACGAATGGACGCAGCGGGCCGAGCATAAGCAAGGCTCCTGGTGGACCGAATGGGGCGATTGGCTCGTCCACCACTCGGGCGAACCCGGAGCGCCACCGCCGACCGGCGCGCCCGACAAAGGCTACGCGCCGCTCGCCGAAGCGCCGGGCCACTATGTGCTGGAGCATTGACCCGTGAGTGAAGAGGCGATCCTCGAGAACCGCACCTTCGACGAGATCGAGCCGGGCGAGACGGCGAGCCTGACCCGGACGCTCACCGCGCGCGACATCCAGCTCTTCGCGCTCGTCTCGGGCGACGTCAATCCGGCGCATCTGGACGCGGACTATGCCGCGACCGACCTGTTCCGCCGGGTGATCGCGCATGGCATGTGGGGCGGCGGCCTGATCTCCGCGGTGCTGGGCACCGAGCTGCCGGGACCCGGTGCCATCTACCTCAGCCAGTCGCTGCGGTTCACCCGGCCCGTTGGCCTCGGCGACACGATCACCGCCTCGGTGACGGTCGTCGAGAAGCGGCCCGAGCACCGGATCGTGCTGTTCGACTGCCGCTGCGTCAATCAGGACGGGGATGAGGTCATTTCAGGCCAGGCCGAGGTCAAGGCGCCCGCTGAAAAGGTGCGCCGACCGCGCACGCTCCTGCCCGACGTCTATCTGCGCGATCATGACGGCTATCGCCGGCTGATCGAACTCACCTCGAACGGCAAGCCCGAGCCGACGGCGGTCGCCCATCCCTGCAGCGTCGCCGCCCTCCTGGCCGCTATCGAAGCGGCGGAAGCAGGGCTGATCGCACCGATCCTCGTCGGCCCGGAAGGCAAAATCCGCAAAGCGGCCGGGGAAGCGGGCAAGGACATCTTCACCTTCCGCCTGGTGCCTGCCGACCACAGCCACGACGCGGCGGCGAAGGCGGTCGCGCTGGTGCGCGCGGGCGAGGCAAGGCTGTTGATGAAAGGGTCGCTCCACACTGACGAACTGATGGGCGCGGTCGTGCCGTCCGCCGCGGGCCTCAGAACCGAGCGCCGGATCAGCCATGCCTATATCATGGACGTGCCAGATCATCCGACGCCGCTCATCATCACCGACGCCGCGATCAACATCGCGCCCACGCTCGAGGACAAGGCCGACATCATCCGCAACGCGCTCGACCTCGCTCATGTGATCGGCATAGAGGAGCCCAGGGTCGCGATCCTTTCCGCCGTCGAGACGGTCAACCCTGACATGCAGTCCACGCTTGATGCCGCGGCGCTGTGCAAGATGGCCGATCGCGGGCAGATCGCGGGCGGCCTTCTCGATGGCCCCCTCGCCTTCGACAATGCGATCAACGAAGCCGCAGCGAAGGAAAAGGGGATCGTTTCGCCGGTCGCGGGCAAGGCAGAGATCCTCGTCGTCCCCAATCTCGAAGCCGGCAACATGCTCGCCAAGCAGCTCACCTTTTTGGGCGGCGCGGACGCCGCCGGGATCGTGCTGGGTGCGCGCGTGCCGATCATCCTCACCAGCCGCGCCGACAGCCTGCGCACCCGCCTCGCCTCCTGCGCGGTCGCCGTGCTGCTGGCGCGCGCTGCAACCAAGGCGGCGCCGGGCCTTGCCCGCGCGGCGCAGTCATGAAGGCCGTCGTCAGCCTCAATTCCGGCTCATCGAGCATCAAGTTCTCGCTGTTCGCGATCGGCGAGGATGGCGGGCTTCAGTCGTCTGCCGGTGGCAAGATCGAGAAGATCGGCATAGCCCCCGCGCTAAGGGCCCGCTCGGTCGACGGCGAAACCCTGCTCGAGCGCGAATGGCCCGATGGCGCGGCGCTATCCCATGCCGACCTGCTGGGCGATCTGTTCGCCTGGGCATCAGATCATCCTCTCCGGAACCGTGAGATCATCGCGATCGGTCATCGGGTGGTCCACGGCGGCCCCGTATTCGCAGCACCTCGGCTTGTCGACGCGGCGCTGATCGATGAGCTCGACGCCCTCAGCCCGCTGGCACCGCTTCATCAGCCGCATAATCTGGCCGCTGTCCGGGCGATCTCGAAGCTCGTGCCAGAGCTGCCGCAGGTGGCCTGCTTCGACACCGCGTTCCACCATGACAAGCCCGCGCTTGCCTCACGGTTCGCCCTGCCGCGCGCGCTCCATGACCAGGGCATCCGCCGTTATGGTTTCCATGGGCTATCCTACGAATATGTCGCACGCCGCCTCGCCGAACTGGACCCCGAACTCGCCTCCGGCAAGGTGATCGTCGCCCATCTCGGCAATGGCGCGAGCCTCTGTGCGATGGAAGGCGGGCATAGCGTGGACACGACCATGGGATTCACCGCGCTCGATGGCCTGATGATGGGCACGCGGTGCGGCAGCCTCGATCCCGGTGTGGTGCTGCACCTTCAAACCCTGATGGGGATGAGCGCCTCCGGGATCGAGGATCTTCTATACAGGAAGTCGGGCCTGCTCGGCGTTTCGGGCATCTCGAGCGACATGCGGTCGCTTGCGGAGAGTCAGGCTCCCCATGCGGAAGAGGCGATGGCGCTGTTCGCCTGGCGAATCGTCCGCGAAGCCGGCGCGCTCACATCCTCGCTCGGCGGACTGGACGGCATCGTCTTCACCGCTGGCATCGGCGAGAATGACGCGGGCATGCGCAGCCGCATCTGCCGCGGGCTCGAGTGGCTCGGGCTGGAGATCGACGAACTCGCCAATGCCGGAGACGGGCCGCTGGTCAGCCAACCGGACAGCCGGGTCAAGGCCTATGTCATTCCGACCGACGAGGAGCGCATGATCGCTCTGCACACGCTCAATGTCCTTGGAGCCGATTTGTGAAGCCGCTCGTCGATCTTGCCGGCAAGCGCGGGCTCGTCGTTGGTATTGCCAATGAGCACAGCATTGCCGCAGGCTGTGCGGAATCCTTCGCCCATTGCGGCGCGCGACTTGCGGCGACCTACCTCAATGAGAAGGCAAGGGCCTGGGTCGAGCCTGTGACCGAACGCATCGGCGCTGAATGGATCGCCCCCTGCGACGTGCGCGTGCCGGGGGAACTCGAGGCATTGTTCACCCAGGTCGAGCAAGAATGGGGCGGGCTCGATTTCCTGCTCCACTCGATTGCGTTCGCGCCGAAGGACGATCTGCATGGCCGCGTTGTCGACTCCTCAGCCGATGGGTTCTCCGTTGCGATGGACGTTTCCTGCCATAGTTTCCTGCGGATGGCGAAGCTGGCCGAACCGCTGATGAAAGACGGGGGCTGCGTGCTTTGTGTGACCTTCTACGGGTCCGAACGAGTGGTCGAACACTACAATCTCATGGGACCGGTGAAGGCGGCGCTGGAAAGCGCCACCCGCTATGTCGCGGCCGAGCTCGGCTCCAAGGGCATTCGCGCGCACGCCATCTCGCCAGGTCCCATCGCAACACGGGCGGCAAGTGGCATCGACCGCTTCGACGAATTGCTCGAACGCGCCGCGGCAACCGTGCCCCAACGGCAACTGGTCGATGTCGAGGATGTGGGAGCGCTTGCCGCCTTCCTCGTGAGCGACGCGGCGAAGCGGATCACCGGGACAATCATCCCGGTCGACAGCGGCCAGCATCTGTTCGCATGATCGCGGCAATCCTCCCCCTGCTGCTGGCCGGCGCGGCGATTGCCCTCGCTCCAGCCGCGCATGCCGCTCCGGACGTCGGCATCCTGATCCGCGATGCCGGTGAACGCGATGAGAGCGGCGCCATTCTCGTCGAGCTTCGCCTGCTGAACGAGGGCAGGGAGACGAAGACACTTTTCCTGCCCGGCCGCATCGAGGCCCGAATCGAGCGAGGCGGCCAGACGCGGACGATCTGGCTGGAACGGGCGGCGGGGCTGCCGGACGACTTGGCCATTCCAGCCGGAGGCTTTGAACGTGCGCGCTATCGTTTCAGCGCGGCTCCCGGCGAGATACTCGACGGTTCTGTCATTTCAATCCCGGCCTGGAGCACAGGCCAGATCGCTCTCGCACCGCATACTGCGCTCCCGACTGCCCGACTCGCCGAAGCGCGACCGAACCAGCAAGAGCATGCTGACGAAGCGCCCCGAGCAGTTCCGCCGCCTTCCGACCGTACGGCCGGCAATGCCTTCCTTACCAGCCTTTCGGCCTATGAGCCCATCTACGCGGTCTACGGTCCTGGCACGAATAGCGAAGCGCGGATCCAGATCAGCTTCAAATATCAGCTGTTCGGCAGCCGGCGCGCGGAAGGTCTTCCGCGCTCTTGGCGCGACGGGCTTCATTTCGCCTACACCCAGCGCATGTTCTGGGACCTGGGCGCGCATTCCTCGCCTTTCCGTAATATAGACTATCAGCCCGAGCTCTTCTATCTGACGCCACCGGCGACGCTTTCAAGCGGCGTGTCACTAAGCGCCCAAGGCGGTATCCGACATGAATCCAATGGTCGCGATGGTACCGCATCGCGCAGTATCAACAGCGTCTATGTAGCGCCCATGGCGGCGATCCCGCTGGGGGGCGGCTATAGCCTGTCGATCGCTCCGCGCCTTTCGCTCTTCGTCGGCGACAAGTCGGACAATCCTGACATCCGCCGCTACCGCGGCAATACAGCTCTCTTTATGGAAGTCGGGGAAGAGGACGGATTGCGCCTCTCCACCTCCACCCGGTTCAACCTCTCGAGCGGCAAGGGCGCGGTCAGCGCCGACCTTTCCTATCCGCTGCCCCGACTGCTGGGTGGCGGTCCGGATTTCTATCTCTTCGGGCAGAGCTTCATCGGCTATGGCGAAAATCTGCTCGATTATGACCGGCGCACGACCCGGTTCCGGATCGGCGTGGCGCTTGTCCGATGACGGCGGCGGACTTCCGGATCAAGGAGACTGCCAACGGTCCCACTCTCCACGCCGTGGGCGACTGGACGGCCTTGGCATTAGGCAACCTTCCCGATCGCCTTGCCCAAACGCTCGGGAATCGGAAAGCCGCGCAATTCGCGCTAGCACAGCTCGGCCGGGACGATACCGCCGGGACGCTGATCCTCCTGTTCGTCGCGGATGCCGGTCATGATATCGCCCGGTGCGGCCGGAAAGACCTGAAACGCCTCGCCGAGCTGGGTCAGCGGCGCCCGACGAGGAGCACCGGACGCCCCGCCCGGCGGGGTCCGTGGCTGCACCCTCGAGACCGTCAGCGTCAGCCATTTCTGGATCGGCATGAGAAAGGCGCAACCGCTTTGACTTTGCTCGGCGATGCAACGCGGCAATCGATGCGGTCTTCGGCCGCGCAGTCTGGCGCAACACGACCCATGTCCGTCGCCTGGAGCATTGCGACGGTCGTTCAGATGCCGTCATGTTTACGGCCCGGAGGACGCAATGAGTAACACTGCGCGCCCAAGCATTGTTATCGTGGGCGCCGGTTTCGGCGGCATGGCGGCGGCGCGAGCGCTCCAAGGCGGACATTACGCTGGTCAACAGTACCAATTATCATCTGTTTCAGCCGCTTCTCTACCAGGTGGCGACTGCCGCGCTCTCGCCAGCCGATATCGCGACGGCGAGCCGCGTGCTGCTTCACGGGCAGCATAACGCAACCGTGCTAATGGCTGAGGTCGCGGATGTGGATCCTGATCGCCGGCTTGTCCGGCTCACCGGAGCCAAGGACCTGCCCTATGATTATCTCATCCTTGCGGGCGAACGGATCGATGCGGAGACCGTTCTGTGGTGCGCAGCGCGGCCTGCGGCTCGGTGCCTCGGTGGCTCGGTGGCTCGGTGG
>CAYMIU010000042.1:31789-36933 GCA_964390515.1 uncultured Stakelama sp. | reverse complement strand
ATCTTCGCCGTGGGCGAACCGCCGGTCGAATTGCGGAAATGATCGAGCCGGCCGAGCGCCATCTCTTCCGAGCCCTTGGGCAGCGGATTGTGCGGCGTGTTCGGCTTCAGCGTTTCCTTGAGGCGCAGGCCGGTGGCGCGGCCGAACACGACGAGGTCGATCAGCGAGTTGGAGCCGAGGCGGTTGGCGCCGTGCACCGACACGCAGGCCGCCTCGCCGACCGCGAACAGGCCGGGGACGACCGCGTCCGGATCACCGTCCTTCAGCTGGACGACTTCGCCGTGATAGTTCGTCGGAATGCCGCCCATATTGTAGTGGACGGTCGGCGTGACGGGGAGCGGCTGGCGGGTGAGGTCCACGCCCGCGAAGATCTTGCCCGTCTCGGTGATGCCCGGCAGGCGCTCCGCCAGCACCTTCGGATCGATGTGATCGAGGTGAAGGAAGATGTGATCCTTGTCCTTGCCGACGCCGCGGCCCTCGCGCATTTCCGCCGCCATCGACCGCGACACGACGTCGCGGCTGGCAAGGTCCTTCGCGCTCGGCGCGTAACGCTCCATGAAGCGCTCGCCCTCGGAATTGGTCAGGTAGCCGCCTTCGCCGCGCGCACCCTCGGTGATGAGGACGCCCGCGCCGTAGATGCCGGTCGGATGGAACTGAACGAATTCCATGTCCTGCAGCGGGAGCCCGGCACGCAGCGCCATGCCGTTGCCATCGCCGGTGCAGGTGTGCGCCGACGTCGCCGACTGGTACACGCGGCCGCCGCCGCCCGTCGCCAGCACCACCGCATGGGCACGGAAGCGATGGATCTGCCCCGTTTCCATGTTCAGCGCGATCACGCCGCGGCACGCACCGTTCTCCATGATGAGATCGAGCGCGAAAAATTCGACGTAGAAGTCCGCGTCATACTTCAGCGACTGCTGGTACAGCGCATGGAGCATCGCGTGGCCGGTACGGTCGGCCGCGGCGCAGGTGCGCTGCACCGGCGGGCCTTCGCCCATGTTCTGCATGTGGCCGCCGAACGGGCGCTGGTAGATCGTCCCGTCCTCGTTGCGGCTGAACGGCACGCCGGCGTGCTCCAGCTCGTACACCGCGGCCGGCGCCTCGCGCACCATATACTCGATCGCATCCTGGTCGCCGAGCCAGTCGGAACCCTTGACGGTATCGTACATGTGCCAGGACCAGTGATCCGGCGAGTTGTTGCCCAGGCTCGCCGCGATGCCGCCCTGCGCCGCCACGGTGTGGCTGCGGGTCGGGAACACCTTGGTGATGCAGGCGGTCTTGAGACCCGCCTCCGCGATGCCCATCGTGGCGCGGAGGCCAGAGCCGCCGGCGCCGACGACGACCGCGTCGTACGTGTGGTCGATGATCTGGTAAGCGGCGGGCATCAATTTGCTCCGAAGGCGATCTTCAGGATCGCGAAGAGGGCGGTGCCGGTGACGGCAGCAGTGAACAGGTTGAGGAGGACCATGGCGACGACGCGGCGTTCGTCACGCTGGTAATCCTCGATCACCACCTGAAGCCCGAGGCGGAAGTGGTAGAAGACCGAGACGACCAGCAGGATCATCGGGATCGCGACCCAGGCCGAGGACAGCCAGTCGCGCATCGTGCCGTAATCGTAGCCGGGGCGACGGGCGAGCGAGATCATCAGCCAGCTCGTCAGCAGGATGTTCGATCCCGCGGTGATCTTCTGATGCCACCAGTGATGCGGACCTTCGTGCGCGCTGCCGAGGCCGCGGACGCGGCCGATCGAGGTTCCCGTACCCATTACTTGGTTCCCACGTAGAGCCAGAAGGCGAGCGTCAGGATGGTCGAGCCGACGAAGGTCAGCAGTGCGAGTCGCCGGTTCAGCGTCAGCTCGAACGCCGCGCCGGTGTCGAGCACCAGGTGGCGGATGCCGCTCATCATGTGCTGGAACAGCGACCAGGTGAGGCCCACGCCGACCACCCAGCCCAGGATGTTGAGCCGCCCGTCGGACAACGTGAACACGTCGACGAAGGTCGCATAAGCCTCGGCGCCGGACGCCAGCGCGACCAGGAACCAGACCAGCAGCACCGCGCCGACCGTCGCCATGCCGCTGCCCGTGGCGCGGTGGAGGATCGACACGGTCATCGCGGGGCTCCAGTGATAATGGAGCGCGAGCGGGCCGCTGAAGAGATGAGGGCTTCTCGGGCGGGCGGGTTTGAAGGCCAAAGCGTGGTTTCCTGCGGTGAGCCGACGGATCGGCGCGGTCTATGAGGCGCAGCCTTCAATGATGCAAGCGCGAGGGCATTACTGCGAATCGCTCGCAGCGCCGCACCTAACCGGCGCTTAACCACTATGCGCCTAATGCGTGTGCGACACCAACGGGGAGCGCACCACCTTGAAAGAAGATCTGCCAGTTCTCGGCGCCATCGCTCGCGACGTCGATCTGGAGACGCGGCTCAGGGTGTTCGACTTCGACGGGTCGCTGGAAAGCGCCAGTCGCGAAGTCTGGGCGGTGCTCGAACCGGAGATCCGCGACGTCTCGGAGGCCTATTGGCAGCAATGGCTGCGCTGCTTCGACGATCAGCGCAGCTGGGCGCCGGCCGAAACCGACAAGATGATCGATCTTGGCTGCGTCTTCCTGCGCAACCGCTTCCTCGACACCGCCGGCCGTGCCTGGGTCGAATCGGTCGAGCGTTCGGTCGCCGCGGCTTATGCAGCCAGCGTTTCGCCGATGGCGCTATTGTCGATGATCAGCGCGAGCGATCGGGCGGCGTTGGGCGTGCTGCTGCGCCGCGTGGCCCCCGGCGATACGCGCCTGCCGGTGATGATTGAGACGCTGATGCGGCTATCGGCGCTGGAGGGGGAACTCACCGCGGCGATCTACAACGAATATCTGATGTACAGCGCGCGGTCCTTCCGCGATCGGCTGGCGGTGGATTTTCGCAACGGCATCGCCGCCACCGTCGAGGAAGCGACCGCCGAGGGCGGCGAGCTGCGGATCCAGGCTTCGGGCGCCTCGTCCTCCGCGCGCGGCGTGCTCGGCAAGGCGAGCGAAGTGGCGGCCGCGGCCGAGCAGTCTGCGGTGGCGATGCGTGACGCCGCCTCCACTGCCGCCGGCCTGATCCGCGCGATCGAGGATGCCCGCGCCGAAGTCGAAGCCGCGGCCGAGATCGCGACGCGCGCCGCCGGCCAGGCGGAGCAGGCGGTGGGTGTCAGCGAAACACTGAGCGATCATGCGAAGTCGATCGAATCGATCCTTGGTCTCATCCGCGCGATCGCCGGGCAGACCAACCTCCTCGCGCTCAACGCCACGATCGAGGCGGCGCGGGCGGGCGATGCCGGGCGCGGCTTCGCGGTCGTGGCGCAGGAAGTGAAGAGCCTCGCCAACCAGACGGCGCGCGCCACCGATGACATCGCCGCGAAGATTGCCGCAATCCAGACCGCGACTCGCGTGACCGTCGATTCGAGCGCTGGCATCCGCACCACCATCGGCGAGGTGCAGGCGTCCGCCACCCGCATCCGCCACGCGATGGAGGTACAGGCGCAGACCGTCACTGCGATTACCGCGGCAGTGGACGAAACCGCGCTTGCCGCCGATTCGATGTCCGGCACGATCGCGGCGATCCATGCCGACACCGAAGCGGTCGCCGGCGAGATCGATTCGCTGGGGGCCGGGTTTGATCGGCTCGCCGGGCGGCTTGGCCTGCTCAACGGCAGCGCCGGGGATTTCGCCGCGCGCGTCGCGGCCTGAAGATAAGGAAAAGCGCCCGTCAGCGGCGCGAGGGGAGGAGAGGATAATGGCGCAGCAGATGAGCACGACCCCCGGGGAATGGGGCGGGCGTGCCCGGTCGATCGCCGCGCATGTCGGCGAATATAACTGGGACGATGCGATCGGCCCCGGCGCGGCAGAGATCGACGCGCTGCTGACGCCGGCCGAC
This sequence comes from uncultured Stakelama sp., assembly GCA_964390515.1. Classification (GTDB taxonomy): domain Bacteria; phylum Pseudomonadota; class Alphaproteobacteria; order Sphingomonadales; family Sphingomonadaceae; genus Sphingomonas. The sequence goes on along the minus strand of CAYMIU010000042.1, from coordinate 33,031 downwards.
TGCGAAACCATCGCGTCTGCCTTCTGGGATCATTATCTGTCCCTGCCGGCGACGCAGCATATCTCCGCCATGCTCGACGGGTCCGCGCGCCGTCGGCAGATCGAGCGCAGCGCGCACTATATGCGCATCAAGCATGCCGCGCCGTTCGACGAAGCGTGGAAGGCCGCGGCAATCAAGCATGCCGAGATGACGCGCAAGGGCGGGGTGCCGCTGGCGGCGCTCACCGCCGCGCTCGCTTTCTCCCATGCCCGCACGCTCACCATCATCGAGACGCGCGTCGAGGGCGATGTTGCCCGGATGCGCCGGCTGGCGGACGTCGTGCAGCGGCTCGCACTGATCGAGGCGGACGTCATGGCCGCGCATCTGGCGCGGAGTGATCGCGCACGGGTGAGCGAGGAACGCGCCGCTCATGCGGGTGCGTTCCGCGAGCACATCGCTGGCGCGATCGACGGTGCCGCGTCGCTTGGCCAGCATCTGCGTACTCAGGCGAGCAGCGCCGCACGCTCGGCCAGCGCGATGATCGGGCGGGGCGCCGAAGTCGCCGCCGCCGCCGAACAGACCGCTGCCGCCATGCGCGATGCCGCGTCCACCGCAGCCGGGCTGATCCGGGCGATCGAGGACGCGCGCTCTGAAGTGGAAAGCGCCGCCGAGGTCGCGATCCGCGCCTCGCAGCAGGCCGATCGCGCGGTGGGTGTCAGTGAAGCATTGAGCGCTCATGCCAAATCGATCGAATCGATCCTTGGGCTGATCCGCGACATTGCCGGGCAGACGAACCTCCTTGCGCTGAACGCCACGATCGAGGCCGCCCGCGCTGGAGATGCCGGGCGCGGCTTCGCGGTCGTGGCGCAGGAAGTGAAGAGCCTCGCCAACCAGACCGCACGTGCCACGGACGACATCGCGGCGCAGATCAATGCGATCCAGTCGGCCGCCAGTGTCACGGTCGAGGCAAGCACCGGCATCCGTACGACCGTGGACGAGGTGCAGACCTCAGCGACGCGCATCCGCCACGCGATGGAGGTTCAGGCCCAGACCGTCACGGCGATCACCGCGGCGATCGATGAGACGGCGGTGGCCGCGGACGCGACCGCGGGCAACATGACGGCGATCATGCACGAGGGGCAGGCTTTCGCCCGCGATTATGATCGCCTGAGCAGCGAGTTCGTCGCCGTCGACGAGCGGCTCGTGGCGCTGCGGTCCGCGGCGGAGGATTTCAGCGCGAAGGTGGCCTGATCGCCGCCGACG
>CAYMIU010000042.1:0-31779 GCA_964390515.1 uncultured Stakelama sp. | reverse complement strand
GATCGCCCAGGCAGGCGACCTCACCGCTTCCGCACCGCCGACGCGCTCGCCGCCAAGCCATGATTGAGCGGCGGCATCAGCCTCCCTATGGCGGGGGGATGACGAACATTCTCCTTACCGGCGCCTCGCGCGGGATCGGCGCAGCGATCCGCACTGCGCTATCGCCCCACGCCAGCGTCGTCGGCCACGCCAGCCGTGATGCCGCAGACACGATCGGCATCGATCTCGACCGGCCCGGTGCCGCCGGAGATCTGTGGCAGGCCGCGCTCGACCGGCTCGGCACGATTGACGTTCTCATCAACAATGCCGGTGTGTTCGAAGCGAACCCGATCGATGCCGATGACGAGGCGTGGCGAGCGGGGTGGGAGCGCACGATGCGGATCAATCTCACCGCGTCCGCCGAATTGTGCCGCCTCGCCGTCAAGCACTGGCAGTCACGCGGCGTGCCCGGCCGGATCGTCAACGTGGCGAGCCGCGCCGCCTATCGCGGCGACAGCCCGGCGCACTGGCATTATGCCGCATCGAAGGCCGGCATGGTCGCGATGACCAAGACGATCGCGCGCGGCTATGCCAAGGACGAGATCCTCGCCTTCGCCATCTGCCCCGGCTTCACCATGACGGGCATGGCCGACGATTATCTGGCAAGCCGCGGCGGCGACAAGCTGCTCGCCGACATTCCGCTCGGCCGTGTGGCCATGCCCGACGAAGTGGCCGAGATGGCGCGCTGGCTTGCGCTTGAGGCGCCCGCCTCGATGACCGGCGCGGTGCTCGATGTGAACGGGGCAAGCTATGTCCGCTGAGGAGACGACCACCACGCCCGACAGCTGGCGCGTCACGCTGCCGTGCACGCGCGCAGAGGCCGAAGCCATCGATGCCGCCGACGATCTGGTGATCGACGCGGTATTGATGACCACCGAGGAGGTAGAGGACGATGTCGAGCGCTGGCGGCTCGACGCCTATATGGAAAACGAGCCGGATGAGGCGATGCTCGCCGCGCTTCGGGCGCTCGTTCCCAGTGCAGCGGCGGTCGAACCGCAGGTGGCCGCGCTCACCGCGCAGGACTGGGTGGCCCTGTCGCAGGAAGGGCTGGAGCCGATCCATGAGGGCCGCTTCGTCGTCCATACCAGCGCGCACCCCGTCGAAACGCCGCCGGGCGGCCGTGCGCTGCTGATCGATGCCGGGCGCGCTTTCGGGACGGGCCATCATGCAACGACCAGCGGATGCCTGGCGATGCTCGACGGGCTGGCCGATCGCCGCTTCGCGCGCATCATCGATGTCGGCACCGGCACCGGCGTCCTCGCCTTTGCCGCGGCCTTCCTTTGGCCCGATGCCGAGATCGTGGCGACCGATATCGATCCTGCGGCGATCGACGTCACCCGCACAAATGCGCAGGCCAACGGGGTCGAGGGCGTCGAGCTCGTCGTCGCCGACGGCGCGCTCAGCGACGCCATCACCGTGCGCGCGCCTTATGATCTGGTGATCGCCAACATCCTCGCGGGGCCGCTCGTCTCGATGGCGCCGGAGCTTGCCGCGATCGCGGATTCGGGCGCGGTGATCGTGCTCGCCGGCCTGCTCGAAACGCAGCGCGCCAAAGTGGTCGAGGCCTTCGAGGCATGCGGCTGCACGCTCGAGGTGGCGGACCAGCGCGGCGACTGGACGATCCTTCGCCTCGCCGCCGGCAACGAGCGCTACGTGCCGCTTACCCCGCCCGATCCGAAGGGGCGGGACGGGTGGGCGCTCGATATCTGATCGGGCGCCTCAGGCGGGGCGATGTGTCTTGCTGCGCGCATATTCCTGCGTGCCGCGAGTGATCACCTCGTCCTCGCTGACGATCTCCGCCACCGCGATCTCCGGGAGCTCGCGGATCGCGTCGTACAGCGGTGCGAAGTCGGTCTCGACGGTGACGCGCAGCAGTTCGTCGAAGCTCGGGATGACGAAGTAGTTCTGCTGGAAATCGTCGATCCGGTAATCGGTGCGCATCACCCGCGCGAGATCGAACTTCAGCCGGTGCGGGGAGGGGTCGTCGAGCGCAAAGCGGCTCTCGGCATAGCTTGAGACGATTCCCGAGCCATAGATGCGCATCCCCTCCGGCTCGGCGATCAGCCCGAATTCCACCGTGTACCAGTACAGTCGGCCGAGATATTTCAGCGCATCGTGCTGCATCGCACGTTGCCCGCCGCGGCCATATGCCTCCAGATAGTCGGCGAACACCGGGTCCGCGAGCATCGGGACATGGCCGAATACGTCGTGGAAGACGTCCGGCTCCTGCAGATAGTCCAGCTGATCCGGCCGGCGGATGAAATTGCCCGCGACGAAGCGGCGGTTCGCCATATGGTCGAAGAACACGTCGTCCGGGACGAGGCCCGGCACCGCCACCACCTGCCAGCCGGTGAGATCCATCAGCCGGTCAGACAATTCGGCGAAATCGGGGATACCGGGCTTCGACAGCTTCAGCACGTCCAGCCCGCGCAGCCACGCATCCGATGCGCGGCCCGGCAGCAGCTTCGCCTGCCGCGCGAACAAAGTGTCCCAGGTGGCATGTTCCTCGGCCGTATAGTGCGACCAGTCCTGCGGCACGGTCCAGTCGGCGGCGGCGTTGGGCGGCGGGCTCAGCGGGGTATCTGCCATGCCATTGCGCATAGCACGCGGCAGGCATCCGGCAAGAAAGTTACGGTTGATACGGGTTTAAAGCGCGCGCTGCCCTGAAAGGCAGCGCGCGCCCAGGCTGTCGATCAGGCTGCGAGCCGCTGCGGTTCCGCCGCGGCTGCTTCCTCGCGCCGCGCGCTCAGGTACGAGGCCATTTCCTCGCCAAGCTCGCGTTGCGCCTTCTTGTAGAGCACCGGCTCGATCAGGTTCAGCCGCTTGCGTGCATCGGCCAGCGGCTCGTGCATCAGCTTGAGGTAATCCTCGCCCGCCAGCCATTTCGCCTTGCGCCCGCGCTCATAGCCTTCGGCCACGGCGCGCGCGAACAGCGTGCCCTTGGTCACGCGCAGGCTCTTCAGCGCCGCCGCGCTGCCGATGAATGCCCAGCCGAGCCCGCCGACCTGTGCATAGCTGAACGCCACCAGCGCCGCCTCGCCCAGGCTCTCGTCCGCCTTGTAGCCGGTCAGCACGTGCCAGATGTCATGAATGTCGCGGGTGCGGCGTCCGAACCAGGCATAGGGATGCTCGATCTCGGCATTGTCATTGCCTTCGCGGCTCACTGCGACGAGGCCGTCGGCGGAATAGCCGGTCGCATCCAGGAAGTCGCGATAGGCCGCGCCCACCGTGCCCGGCGCGAAGCTGTCGACCCACGCACGGTCGGATAAACGCTCCGAAAGCTCCGCCTTTTCCAGTGCGATGCGCCCGCCCTCGGGCGTCGCCAGCAGCTTGGCATAGCCCCATTCCGTGCTGCCGGTGTTCAGCGCGCGCATGATGCGGAACACCTGAACCGTGTCGTCGCCGTTGTTCAGCAGCTTCTTGATCGCGTCGAATGCCGTCCGCCAGTCGCGCTGGCCGGTGGTTCCGGGAAAGGGGGGAAGCGTCGCCGCCATGACATCGATCTCCTTATTAACAATCTTGTTAATAAGCGAGCTGCGCCTCCTGGTCAAGGAAGATCGGCGCATATCGGTCGTTGCCAAGTGACGCCGCCCGGCTCCTGCTGCTAGCGGGCGGACTATGCCGATCGATCTTGTCTGCCTCGATGCCGATGACACCTTGTGGCACAACATGCGCTTCTTCGCCGCGGCGGAGGAGGCGTTCGTCGCCATGCTTGCGCCCTTCGCCGATGCCGGCATCGCCCGTAACGCGCTCGCCTCGGTCGAGATCCGCAACCTGCCGCTCTACGGCTATGGCGCGAAGAGCTTCACCCTCTCGATGATCGAGACCGCGCTCGAGCTGGTCGGCGAGACGCTGCCGGCCAGCGCCGTGGCGGAGATCCTCGCCGCCGGCCGCGCGTTGCTGGCGCATCCCGTCGAACTGCTCGACGACATCGAGGACACGCTCGACCGGCTCGGCGAACATGCCCGCCTTGTCCTCGTCACAAAGGGCGATCTGCTGCACCAGGAAATGAAGCTCGCCGCCTCCGGCCTTGGCGAGCGGTTCCACGGCGTCGAGATCGTCAGCGACAAGAACCCGGACACCTTCGCGCAGCTCTTCGCCCGCTACGGCGTCACGCCGGATCGCGCCGTCATGGCTGGCGACTCGATGCGCTCCGATGTCCTGCCCGCGCTCGCCGCCGGCGCCTGGGCGGCATTCATCCCGCAGGAAGGTGCCTGGTCGCACGAGGCTGCGCCGCCACCAGCCGATGCCGATCGTTTCCGTGAACTGTCGTCGCTGGCCGAGCTGCCGGGGTGGATCGCGACGCTCTAACGGACCGCCGGTTCGACCTTCGGGCTTGGGGCTGACTGGCCCGCGTCATCGTCGCGGGTGCCGGGAAGATCGCCGAACATCATGTCGATATATGCGGCGGGAAGGCCGAAAGCCTCCTCTGCGTCCGTGCCGCTCGGTGTCGGCGTGCCATGGGACAGATTATTGTCCTCAGGCGCGGCATTCGTCCCGATGATCATGTCAGCCGTGTTAGCCTAGTAACACGCATGTGGCTAGACTTAGGTGAGGTTTTCTGCCCTTTTTGCGACGAACCGTTGGCCGGGTCGGCGCACCGATCAGGCCGCGTTGTCGATCCCCAGTTCGCCCAGCTTGCGATACAGCGTCGACCGGCCGATCCCCAGCCGCCGCGCCACTTCCGTCATGCGGCCGCGGTAATGGCCGATCGCCAGCCGGATGATGTCCGCCTCGATCTCGTCCAGCGTCCTGAGATTGCCGTCCTCGCGGAACAGCGTCACCCCGCCCGATGTCGCCATCTGCTGCGGCGCCGGCATCCGCGTACGCCGCGCGTTGAAGCCGGCGATCTGCGGGAAGTCGGCACGGGTCAGCGCATCGCCCTCGCACAGCACCGCGGCACGGAACAGCGCGTTCTGCAGCTGCCGGACGTTGCCCGGCCAGTCATAATCGGTCAGCAGCGCCAGCGCATCGTCGGTGATGCCCAGCTCCTTCAGGCCCGGCTGCTGCGCGATTCGTGCCAGCAGGTGGCGCGACAGGGCAGGGATGTCCTGCGCCCGTTCGCGCAGCGGCGGGATCGTGACCTGGGCGACGCTCAGCCGGTCATAGAGGTCCTCGCGGAAGCGGCCCGCTTCCACTTCCTCGATCAGGCGCTTGTTGGTCGCCGCGATCACGCGAACGTCCACCTGGCGCGAATGGCGCGCGCCGATCGGCAGCACTTCGTTGGTCTGCAGGAATTGCAGCAGCTTGGCCTGCGCATCCAGCGGCATCTCGCCGATCTCGTCGAGGAAGATCGTGCCGCCATCGGCATCCACCATCTTGCCGATCTTGCGGTCGAACGCGCCGGTGAAGGCGCCGCGCTCGTGCCCGAACAGCTCGCTCTCGACGAGGTTCGGCGGCAGCGCGCCGCAATTCACCCGGATCATCGCCTTCTTCGATCGCGGGCTGGCGGCATGAACCGCCTCCGCCACCACTTCCTTGCCGACGCCGCTCTCGCCCTCGATCAGCACGGCGACTCGCGCCCGCGCCGCCTTGGCCGCGACGGCGAGCGCCGCGCGAAAGTCGGGCGCCGAACCCACGATCTCGTCGAAGCCGAGCATCGCCGGGATCTTCTCGGTCAGCGGGCGAAGCTCCCCCGCCGCGGTGTCGGCGACTGCCGCGTCCAGCGCGCGCAGCAACCGCTCGGGTGCCAGCGGCTTCACCAGGAAGTCGGTCGCCCCCGCGCGCATCGCATTCACCGCGTGGCTCACCGATCCATTGGCCGTCAGCACCAGGATCGGCAGCGCGGGGCGCCGCACGCGCAATTCCTCGATCAGGGCGGACGCATCGGCATCCTCACCCCAATGATCGAGCAGGATCGCATCGAGACGCATCCCGTCCTGTGTTCCCAGGGTTGCGATCGCCGTCTCCGAATCACCGGCAAACAAGGTTCGCCAGCCGCCGCGCGCGGCCAGTGCCGCCACCAGCCGGCGCTGCGCGGGTTCGTCGTCGATCAGCATCAGCATGCGCTGGCCGTTTCGCGTCATTTCTTATCCCGTCTCCGTCCCTCTGCTTAGCTTTAGTGGCCGCAAGTAAAAGCGCCCTTAAGCAGGGTTGAGGGTCCTGACGCCGCCGGATAAGGACGGGCACGGAACAATCTACGAAGAGGACCACCATGGCCGATCAGGGCGCGAACCCCGGTGATATCAAGGCGCATGTCTCAACCTACGAAGGTGTGATGAGCCTGCTCAAGTGGGGAACGGTGGCCAGCGTCATTCTGGTCGCCATCGTTATCTGGCTGATCGCCTGAGCCATGAAGATCGCTGTCCTTAAGGAGGGGGCGGACGGCGAACGACGAGTGGCGGCGACACCGGAGACGGTGAAAAAGTTCACATCGTTGGGGGCCGATCTCGCCGTAGAAGCGAGCGCCGGAAATTCAGCTTCGATCGCCGATCAGGCCTATGCCGATGCCGGCGCGGTCATCGGCGATCGCGCCAGCGTGCTGGCGGATGCCGACATCATTCTTGCCGTGCAGGGGCCGGATCCGGCCTCGCTTGCGGGCGCCAAGCCCGGTGCGTGGCTCGTCGCGGGGCTCAACCCGTTCGGTGAGCGCGCCCGGGTCGATGCCTACGCCGCCGCCGGGCTTGAGGCGCTGGCAATGGAGTTCATGCCGCGCATCACCCGCGCGCAATCGATGGACATCCTCTCCTCGCAGTCGAATCTCGCTGGCTACAAGGCCGTGCTGGACGCAGCGGGCGAATATGATCGCGCCTTCCCGATGATGATGACGGCGGCGGGCACCATTTCCGCCGCCAAGGTCTTCGTGATGGGCGTCGGCGTCGCGGGCCTCCAGGCGATCGCCACCGCGCGCCGCCTCGGCGCGCAGGTGTCCGCCACTGACGTGCGCTCCGCGACTAAGGAACAAATCCTCTCGCTCGGCGCCAAGCCGATCTTCGTTGAGAATGTGAAGGGGATCGAGGGCGAAGGCTCGGGCGGCTACGCGACCGAGATGAGCGAGGAATATCAGAAGGCCCAGTCCGAACTGGTATCGTCGCACATAGCGAAGCAGGATATCGTGATTACCACCGCGCTGATCCCGGGCCGGCCCGCGCCGCGCCTCGTCAGCGACGCGCAGATCGCGACCATGCGGCCGGGCAGCGTCATCGTCGATCTGGCGGTGGAGCAGGGCGGCAATGTCGAGGGCGCGGTCGCCGGCCAGATTGTCGAGCGGCACGGCGTCAAGATCGTCGGACATCGCAACGTGCCTTCGCGGCTTGCGGCGGATGCCTCGGCGCTGTTCTCGCGCAACCTGTTCAACTTCCTGTCCGCCTTCTGGGACAAGGAGCAGGGGCGCCCGGTGCTCGATGAAGAGATCGGCGATGCGGTGCGGCTGACCAGGGATGGCAAGGTGGTGAACCCGCGGCTGCTCGCGGGCTGATGCTGTCCTACACGCCGCTTTTCGACCATGGTCCTTGGGTCGTCGCGGCGAAAGTTGAGGCGTTGGAGAAAAACGCGCGATCGCCTCAACTTATTCAACATTCGCGCCGCACAAGGAGGGGAAGTTGAGCTTCATCGCGATCCTGTCGATCTTCGTGCTCGCCTGTTTCGTCGGCTATTTCGTCGTCTGGTCGGTCACGCCGGCGCTGCATACGCCGCTGATGGCGGTCACCAACGCCATCTCCTCCGTCATCATCGTCGGTGCTCTGATCGCCGCTTCGGCAAGCGGCAGCCCGAGCGCGAAGTGGCTCGGCTTGCTGGGCGTCGTCCTGGCCAGCATCAACATCTTCGGCGGCTTCGCCGTCACCCAGCGCATGCTGGCGATGTACAAGAAGAAGGAGCGGCCAGCGGTCGCCAAGCACTGATCTGGCGCGGCCGCGAGAACGCGGCGCGATTCAGCTTCTAAAGGGGTAGAGGGTAGTGGAACACGTCGCGGACAATCCCTGGGTGGCGCTTGCCTACCTCATCTCGGGCGTGTGTTTCATCATGGCCTTGCGAGGGCTATCGAGCCCAGAAAGCAGCCGCCGCGGCAACCGCTACGGCATGGTCGGCATGGCGATCGCCATGGTCACCACGCTGCTCACCCATGTGCCGACCATGCCCGTACTCGCGGTGGGCGAGATCGCCGGCTATAATCAGGTCGCGCTGATGCAGCGCATCGATACGCTCGCGGTGATCGAGATCCTCGCGGCGATCGGGCTTGGTGCGGCGATCGGCATCCTCATTGCGCGCCGTATCGCGATGACGGCGATGCCCCAGCTCGTTGCCGCCTTTCACAGCCTCGTCGGCCTCGCCGCGGTGCTCGTCGCGGTTGCTGCCTTCCTCAATCCGCTCGCCTTCGGGATCGCCGATCTGGTGACGCCGATGATCGGCCAGCCGTTCGCCTCGATCGATCCGGTCAGCCGGATCGAGATGATCCTTGGTGTCGCGATCGGCGCGATCACCTTCTCGGGCTCGGTCATCGCCTTCCTGAAGCTCAACGGCAACATGGGCGGCGCGCCGATCCTCCTGCCGATGCGCCACGCGATCAATCTCGGCGTCGCGCTGATGATCGTGTGGTTCTCCTTCTCGTTCTGGATGACGCAGGCGCCGCTCGATTTCTGGATCGTCGTCGTCCTGTCCTTCGCGATCGGTTTCCTGCTGATCATCCCGATCGGCGGCGCGGACATGCCGGTCGTGGTGTCGATGCTGAACAGCTATTCCGGCTGGGCTGCCGCCGCGATGGGCTTCACGCTGCACAATACGGCGATGATCATCACCGGCGCGCTGGTCGGTTCGTCTGGCGCGATCCTCAGCTACATCATGTGCCGCGCGATGAACCGCAGCTTCATCAGCGTCATTGCCGGCGGCTTCGGTGCCGAAAGCGGCGGCGGGGGTGATGGCGCGGCGAAGATCGACCGTCCGTGGAAGCGCGGCTCGGCGGAGGATGCCGCGTTCCTCATGAGCCAGGCGGAACAGGTCATCATCGTTCCCGGCTACGGCATGGCCGTCGCCCAGGCCCAGCACGTCCTGCGCGAGATGGCGGACAAGCTCAAGGAACAGGGCGTTCGCGTGAAATACGCGATTCATCCCGTCGCCGGGCGCATGCCGGGCCACATGAACGTCCTGCTGGCCGAGGCCAACGTGCCCTATGATGAGGTGTTCGAGCTCGAGGATATCAACTCGGAATTCTCCCAGACCGACGTCGCGTTCGTCATTGGTGCTAATGATGTTACCAACCCGGCGGCTAAGACCGACAAGTCCTCACCTATTTACGGCATGCCGATCCTCGATGTGGAGAAGGCAAAGACGGTGTTGTTCGTGAAGCGCTCGATGGGTGGGGTTGGTTATGCCGGCGTCGACAATGAGGTGTTTTACCGCGACAATACCATGATGCTTCTTGCCGATGCGAAGAAGATGGTGGAGGAGATCGTGAAGGCGCTGGACTGATGGACTTTTGTCCATAATGGAGACTGTTGCCCGATTCCGCGGATAGCCGCTCCATTCTCGATGTTTATGATCAACTGCGGGCTGAACGCCCATTCCATGGTCCTGGGGCGGATCGGAGGAACACATGCATTTGGTGCATCATGAACAACGGGTGGGAACTAGCGGGGGGGTAGAGGCCCTCATCATCGGAGAGCCTTCGCTGGGCGCGCCAAGTGGGCCTGCCGGTGCGGTGCAATCATGCGGCGGCCGGGTCATCGCTCAGGTTGACTGGCAGGATGCGGCCGAACGGATCACCGCTATGTCGGCGCGCCCGATCATCCTGATGGAGGCGGCCGCGCTGGGGGATGAGGCGCTGGCAACCGCGCTTGCCCGATTGGACGGTCTGGCGGCGGGACGCGATCTGGCGCTGATCGTCGGAATCACGCCGCAGCAGATCGATCTGGCCGCGGCTGGCCTCGTGCAATCGCGCTACGAAATCCTGTGTGATCCGGGCGAGGCGGACTGGATCACCGCGCTCGCCACCGCGCACCTCGCCGATCCGCTGGTGCTGCATGATCGGGTGAGCGAGGGCAATATCGGCCGCATCGCGCAATTGAACGCGGAAGTCGCGCGGATCACCAACGTGCTCGCCAATCTGACGCGGCACGAAGCGCCGCTGCAGCCCGCGGCGATCAACGAGCCCAAGCTGGCGGGCTATGGCGTCCAACCGGTGGAACTGCATCAGGTCTCACCGGTCGAGGTGCGCCAGATCGTTCGCGCACGCCGAATGCGCGATCGTCATTTCGGCGGGGGGATGTTCGAGGACCCGGCCTGGGACATGATGCTCGATCTCTATGCCGCCCATCTCGAGCGGGCTCAGGTGTCGGTATCCAGCCTGTGCATCGCCGCCGCCGTCGCGCCCACGACTGCGCTCCGCTGGATCGCGCGGCTGACAAATGCGGGGCTGTTCGAACGCACGCCCGATCCGTTCGACCGCCGCCGCGCCTTCATGTCGCTGACCGATGCAGGGCTGACGGCGATGAGCCGCTACGTGTCCTCGATCCGCGCCATGGGCCTGCCGCTGGTCTGAATCGAGGGCACGGATCGATGGTGGTGTCTTGTGCGATCCAAAAAGGTCGCTAAACCGCCGCTCTCCCGACGGGGGCGCTTAGCTCAGCTGGTAGAGCGGCTCGTTTACACCGAGTAGGTCGGCGGTTCGAACCCGTCAGCGCCCACCATTCCGGCTCAGAGGCACGCCTCGAGGAATGCCTGGTCGAAGCCATATTGCTTGGCCTTGTCGATCGTATACGGGCGCAATCCCATCGCCCGATATTCGCCGATGATCTTCCCGTCCGCGCTCTCATCGAGATACTCGAACTTGAAGAGCTCCTGCGTCACGATCACGGGCCCTTCCATGCCGATCACCTCGGTCACGTTGGTCACCCGGCGCGAACCATCCCGCAGGCGCTTCACCTGGATGATCATGTCCACTGAATCGGCGATCTGGCGGCTGATCGCCTCCTTCGGCACCTTGATGTCCGACATCATCACCATGTTCTCCATACGCGCCAGCGCCTCGCGCGGCGAGTTGGAGTGGAGCGTACACATCGAGCCGTCATGGCCGGTGTTCATGGCGGCGAGCATGTCGAAACACTCGGCGCCGCGGATTTCGCCCAGGATGATGCGATCCGGGCGCATACGCAGCGCGTTCTTGACGAGATCGCGGATCGAGATTTCGCCCTGACCCTCAAGATTGGCGGGACGCGTTTCGAGCGGCAGCCAGTGCGGCTGCTGGAGGCGGAGTTCGGCCGCGTCCTCGATCGTCAGCACGCGCTCGCCCGGGTCGATCATCTTCGACAACGCATTGAGCATCGTCGTCTTGCCCGAGCCGGTGCCGCCCGAGATGACGATGTTGAACCGGCAGGCGCCGGCGATCTTCAGCGCGGTCGCCATCTTGGGCGACATCGATCCGAAGCCCGCCATCATATCGAGCGTGATCGGCTTGGCGGAAAACTTACGGATCGAGATGGCGGTGCCGCGAAGCGACAGCGGCGGCACGATCACGTTGACGCGGGAGCCGTCCTTCAAACGGGCGTCGGCGAGCGGGGTCGTCTGGTCGACGCGGCGGCCGACCGAGTTGCAGATGCGCTGCGCGATCTGGAACAGATGTTCCTCGTCACGGAACTGGATCTGCGCGAGCTGGAGCTTGCCCTTCTTTTCGATGAAGGTCTGGTCGGGGCCGTTGACCATGATGTCCGAAATTTCGGGATCGGCCAGCAACTCCTCGAGCGGGCCGAGGCCGAGCAGTTCGTCGACCAGCACCTTTTCCAGCGCGAACTGTTCGCGGCGGTTGAGGGTGAGCTTCAGCTCGGCGAGCACCTCGCCGATGATCGGGCGGAATTCCTCGGCCAGCTCGTCCTTGCCGAGCGTTGCCGCAGCCTCCGGATCGACGCGCTCGAGAAGGCGCGGCAGCACCTGTTCCTTGATCTTGTGGATCGAGGATTCGAACCCTTCGACACGGCTGTTGCCGGCTTCTCCTGACGCTGCCTGCCGATCGGCCAGACGCTGCATGGCATCGCCCTGGCTGCCGCCCATCAGCGGCATCACATCGGGCGCCGGGATCTCACCCGGCATCGCGATCGTGTCGAGCGGTGGAAACTGATCCCCGCCTTCGGGCCGTGGTCCACCGCCCTGCATGGGGCGAGCAACACCAAAGCCGGGCCGTGTGGCCGAACCTACTCCACTTCGACGCCCGAATGCGCTCACGTCCGCTTCCTGTTCTGCTGGTGCATCGGACGCTAGCGGGAACGGTTTTCAAAATGCTTAATGGCCATATACCTAGCGGCAGTCGCCTGGTCGGCCTGATGCCTCATGGCTTGCGCTCGCGCGCGAGCAGCGCCCGTTTGCGCTCCGGGCCATAGGCGTAGCCGCCAAGCCCACCGCCCGATCGCGTAACCCGATGGCAGGGGATGACCACGGGAAGGTGGTTTGCGCCGCATGCGGAGCCCGCCGCGCGCACCGCTCCCGGCCGGCCGGCCATGGCGGCTAGCTCCGCATAGCTGCGCGTTTCTCCCGCCGGAATGCGCTTCAATGCTTGCCAGATCGCCTCTTGAAAGGCGGTGCCACGGACATCGAGCGGGAGATTATGATCGCGCTCCGGGGATTCGACTGCGGCCACCACCTCTGCCGCCAGCTCGGTCAAACGAGCGTCGCCCGGCATAATCACGGCGCGCGGAAATCGGGCTGCCAGATCCTCCGCCACCTCGTCAAAAGCGATGCGGCAGAGCCCGCGGTCCGTTGACGCGATCAGCATGGCACCAAGACTGGAGGGGACGATTGTCCAACGGATTGTCACCCCCGCGCCTCCTTGCTTCCAAGCACTCGGGCTCATCCCCAGCCGCGGCGCGCCGTGATCGTAGAAGCGGCTCGGTGCGGAATAGCCCGCTGCGTAGATCGCCTCTGTCACGTTTCCAGTGTTGTTCAGCGCGGCAGCCGCGCGGCGCGCCTTGAGGCCGCGACCGTAAGCCGCGGGCGTGACGCCGGTCGCGCGCTTGAACAGTCGGTGAAAATGGTGCGGCGCATAGCCGACGTGGGCAGCGAGCACGTGAAGCGGCGGGACGCTGTCCGCAGCGTCGATGAGCGCAAGCGCCGTGGCGACCGCGGTACTATCGCGGCCAAGTTCATCAGGCTTGCACCGCAGGCAGGCGCGATAGCCGGCCGCCCGCGCCGCGGCGGCATCCGCGTGAAACGTCACATTCTCGCGCTTTGGATGCCGCGCCGGGCAACTCGGCTTGCAGTAGATGCCGGTCGTTCGCACCGCGACGACGAAACTGCCATCGGCCGCCCGGTCGCGCCGCTCGAACGCCTGCCAGGCTGCATTGGTGTCGATGGCCTCGGTCATGGGGCTGATGTAGGCGAAGGCGCGAGCGCGGGCATCCCGCGACTTGCGATCAAAAAAGGAGCGGATGGATGGAAGATCTGGTGTTGGTGGAGAAAGCTGGCGGGGTCGCCACGGTGACCCTGAACCGTCCCGATGCGATGAACGCCCTGTCCAAGGCGCTACGCGCGCGGCTCTACGAAGTGATGACGGTGGTCGATGCTGATGACGATGTCCGCGCCGTCGTCCTCACGGGCGCCGGCGACCGGGCCTTCACTGCCGGCCTGGATCTGAAGGAACTTGGGTCGCAGCCGGGTGCGCTGGGTTCCGCGAACGCGACCGGTGCGGATGAAAACCCGGTTCGTGCCATCGAGCTTTGCCGCAAACCAGTAATCGGCGCGATCAACGGGGTTGCCATCACCGGCGGCTTCGAAGTGGCGCTGGCCTGCGACATATTGATCGCGAGTGACCGGGCGCGCTTTGCAGATACGCATGCCCGCGTGGGCGTGATGCCGGGGTGGGGCCTCAGCCAGAAGCTATCCCGCCTGATCGGCATCAGCCGCGCAAAGGAACTGTCGCTGAGCGGCAATTTCCTCGATGCGGCGACGGCGGAGCGCTGGGGTCTCGTCAACAGGGTCGTTCCAGCGGGCGAACTCGTCGCCACAGCCCAGCGCCTGGCAGCAGACATCGCCAGCATCGATCCGGCTTTCATCTCTGCATACAAGCGACTGATCGACGATGGCTTTGCGCTTCCGTTCGGCGGGGCTTTGGCTCTGGAGCATGAACGCTCGTCGGCGGCCAATCGCCAGGTGACGCCGGAAGCGGTCGAGGCACGCCGTGCTGCAGTGCAGGCCCGCGGACGAACGCAATAGTCACTTCCGCTTGGTTCAGATCGCTGTAAGTGATTGCAAGGGGCAAGTTTACACGCGGGGGTTACATGATTTGGCGCGGCGTAATGCTGCTGATGGCCAGTCTTCTGGTGACGTCGGTAGCTAAGGCGGAATGGCTCGAGGCCAGATCGCGCCACTTCATCCTTTATGCCGACAGCAACCAGGCGACTCTGAAGCGACAGGCGGAGGAACTGGAGCGGTTCGACTGGAGCCTTCGCCGGTTCATGTCCACGCCCGACGAGCCGGAAATTGCGTCACGCAAGCTCACAGTCTTCCTGGTCGATGACGATGACATCCGTCGTTTGTGCCGCTGCAGCAATGCCGCGGGCTTCTACATTTCGCGGGTCAGCGGTTCCATCGCCTTCAGTGGCAAAGGCGGATGGAGTGGCGAGAAGGACATCGCCAAGGTGGTGCTCTTCCACGAATATGCGCACCATTTCCTGCTCGGTAGTTTCGATCTGGCCTTTCCTAAGTGGTTCTCCGAAGGGTTTGCCGAACTCGCCTCGACGACGCGCATCGAGGATGAACGCGCGGTCATCGGCTATCCCGCGCAGCACCGCGCCTACGCGCTGCTACTTGGCGATCGCCTGCGCGCCGAGCAGGTGTTCGAGCCGTCGACGAAGAGAAGCTGGTCCGCCAGCGAGATGGACAGCTTCTATGGCCGGAGCTGGCTGATGACCCACTATATGACGTTCGATCCCGCGCGGTTCGAGAAGTTCCGAAGCTACATCGCCGACGTGAACCGCGGCTCGCCGAATCTTCCGGCAGCGCAAAAGGCTTTCGGCGATATGCGCAAGCTCGATCGTGAACTCTCCGCTTATCTGAAGAAGAGCCGGCTGAGCGGCGTCTCGATGCGCTATGCGGACGCAGCGGTGCCTCCGGTCGGCATCAGGTCCTTGTCCAAGGGTGAGGAGGCGATGATCGCGATGCGGATGGAATCGGTCCGCGGAGTCAACGAGGAAGCAGGGCGAAAGCTCTACGCCAAGGCCGCGCCTGTGGCTGCGCGCTACTCCGACGACCCGATCGTGCAGGGCTGGTTCGCCGAGATGGCGCATGATGCGGATGAGGATGCGGCTGCGGAGGCTGCTGCTGGGAAGGCGTTGGCGAAGGATCCTGCGTCGGTGCAGGCTCTGCTATACCGCGGGATGGTGCAGCTGCGGCGGCTGGAGCGGGAGAAGTCGACGGACAACTCGGCGTGGGGGAAGGCACGCGCCAGCATCGTTGCCGCCAATCGTGCGGAGCCCGAGGATGCCCAGCCGCTGTGGTGGTACTGGCAGAGCTTCGGGATGCAGGGCCGGGAGCCGATCCCCTCATCGATCCAGGGTCTCTACAAGGCCCAGGAGCTCGTGCCGCAGGACGGGGAGGTGCGCCTCGCGGCTGCCATCACCCGGATCGCGGCCAACGAAGTGGAGGAGGCCAAGGCGCTGCTGCGTCCGCTGGCCTATCATCCGCATGCCGAGGCGAACAATCCCGCCAGCCTGATGATCGCCGCGCTCGATGCCGGCAAGAAGGGCCGCGATGTGATCATGCTGGCCGCGCCTCCAGCCGCCGGGGATGCGAGCGGCGAAGGCGCGGCAAAGGAGTAAGTAGGCCTAGTGCTAATCCAGCGCTCCAGGGGCCTCTCGGCGGTCGTGAAGCGAGAGCCGTCTTCAGCCGCCGTTCGCGCGAAACAGCTTTAGGGTGCGCTCCCGCGCGAGGTCGGCGGACGGCTCGTGGTAGTCCTTGCGCCGATCAGAGTTGAAGCCGTGCCCGGCTTCGTAGACGAACACCTCTGCCAGCGGGAAATCTTTGGCGATCACCTTCTCTACGTCTTCCATGGGGATGCTGGTGTCGAAGCGGCCGAAATGGGCGATCACCGGCACGCGCGGCGCCGCTTCCTCCGAAGACGCCGGCACCATGCTTCCGTAATAGGCTGAAGCTGCCGCCACTCCATCGAGCTTCGTTGCCGCTGCCCAGGCCACCGATCCGCCGTAGCAATAGCCGGCGACGAACACCGGGCCCTCGCTGCGGAGAGCGTCGATGCAGGTCTGCGTGTCCTTCAGTGACAGATCGAACGGGTGAAGGTCGCGCGCCAGTTCGATCGCGCGGGCAAAGTCGGGGCCGGTATAGCCCGCCTCGAAACCGGGGTGCTCGCGATCGAACAGGGCAGGGGCCAGCACTTCATACCCTTCGGCGGCAAACTCGTCGGCCATGTCGCGAATATGATCGGTGACGCCGAAAATCTCCTGCACGAGCACGACACCCCCGCGCCGCTCGCCCACCGGATCAACGTGATAGGCCGCGATCTCGGCGCCATCGCTCATCGTCACGCGGACCATTGCGCCCGCGTGGCCCAAATCCGCTTGGTCGCCGCCGATCCCGTCGCCGCTCATCGCCATCTCTCCGCTAGCTTTTGTTGCATCTGCGCTACCCCTTTGCTACGCGCCCGCCAACCCAAGCGACGGCGCCGCTCGCGCGCCGTGTTTCCGCATGGGGGTTACTCTTAGTGCGAACGGGGATCGAATCGCGTGGATGGTTCCAGCGGTAATCTAGGCAGCAGCATCCAGGCGAGCCTGGGCGGGCGTTATGCGACCGCGCTGTTCGACCTCGCCGAACAGGCGAAGACAATTGATACGGTGGAGGCGAGCCTGGCAAAGGTTCGCGCCGCGCTCGATCAATCAGATGATTTCAAGGCGCTGACGACGTCGCCCGTTGTGGCGCGCGAAGCGGCGAGCAAGGCCGTTCTGGCCACGGCGGACGAACTGGGTGTCGATGCCACGACCCGCAAGTTTCTCGGCGTGCTGGCGCAGAACCGGCGGCTGGCGCAGCTGCCAACGGTCATCCGCGCTTTTCGCACGCTCGCCGCGCGTCATCGCGGCGAAGTCACCGCCGAAGTGACCAGCGCTCACGCGTTGACCGACGATCAGGTAGGGCAGCTGAAGCAGCAGCTCCGTCAGCGCGTCGGCCGCGAAGTGTCGGTCGATCTGGCGGTCGACCCCGCGCTCCTTGGCGGGCTCGTCGTCCGCATCGGTTCTCAGATGATCGATTCGTCGATCCGTACCCGCTTGAATGCGCTCGCCAGCGCGATGAAAGGCTAAGTGATGGATATCCGCGCCGCAGAAATCTCGAAGGTCATCAAGGACCAGATCGCCAATTTCGGCACCGAGGCCCAGGTCAGCGAGACCGGCCAGGTGCTCAGCGTCGGTGACGGCATTGCGCGCATCTATGGCCTCGACAACGTCCAGGCGGGCGAGATGGTCGAGTTCGCCAATGGCGTGCAGGGCATGGCCCTGAACCTGGAAGCCGACAATGTCGGCGTCGTGATCTTCGGCTCTGACGCCGAGATCAAGGAAGGTGACGTCGTCAAGCGCACCGGCACCATCGTGGACGTTCCCGTCGGCAAGGGCCTGCTCGGCCGCGTGGTCGACGGCCTCGGCAACCCGATCGATGGCAAGGGTCCGATCGTGTCGACCGAGCGTCGCCGTGTCGAGGTGAAGGCGCCGGGCATCATCCCGCGGAAGTCGGTGCATGAGCCGGTGCAGACCGGCCTGAAGGCGATCGACGCACTGGTGCCGGTCGGCCGTGGCCAGCGCGAGCTGATCATCGGGGACCGTCAGACCGGCAAGTCGGCGATCGCGATCGACACGTTCATCAACCAGAAGGGGGTGAATGCGGGCGACGACGAATCGAAGAAGCTGTACTGCGTGTACGTCGCCGTCGGCCAGAAGCGCTCGACGGTGGCGCAGTTGGTCAAGACGCTCGAAGAGAATGGCGCGATGGAATATTCCATCATCGTCGCCGCCACTGCGTCGGATCCCGCGCCGCTGCAGTTCCTCGCGCCCTACACCGGCACCGCGATGGGCGAGTATTTCCGCGACAATGGCATGCACGCCGTGATCGTGTTTGACGATCTTTCCAAGCAGGCCGTCGCTTACCGCCAGATGTCGCTGCTGCTGCGCCGCCCGCCGGGCCGTGAAGCCTATCCGGGCGACGTGTTCTATCTCCACTCGCGCCTGCTGGAGCGTGCGGCGAAAATGAACGACGCCAATGGCGGCGGCTCGCTGACCGCCCTGCCGATCATCGAGACGCAGGCTGGCGACGTGTCGGCCTACATCCCGACCAACGTGATCTCGATCACCGACGGCCAGATCTTCCTTGAAACGGACCTGTTCTTTGCGGGCATCCGCCCGGCGATCAACGTGGGTCTGTCGGTGAGCCGCGTGGGTTCGTCGGCGCAGACCAAGGCGATGAAGAAGGTGTCCGGCTCGATCAAGCTGGAGCTGGCGCAGTACCGCGAGATGGCGGCGTTCGCCCAGTTCGGCTCGGACCTCGACGCGTCGACGCAGAAGCTGCTTAATCGCGGTGCGCGCCTGACGGAGCTGCTGAAGCAGCCGCAGTTCTCGCCGTTGCCGTTCGAGGAGCAGACGGTCTCGATCTTCGCCGGCACCAACGGCTATCTCGACAATGTCGCGGTGCAGGACGTTGTGCGTTATGAAGCGGCGATGCTCGCCTTCATGCGTGACCAGCATGGCGACACGCTGAAGCTGATCCGCGATACCCGTGACCTTGGGGACGAAGCCAAGGGCAAGGTCGTCGCGGCGCTCGACGCGTTCGCGAAGACCTTCGCGTAACGAACAGGGCAACACACATCGTCATCCCGGCGCTGAGCCGGGGTCCCGCTTCGGTCCAGGAGGATGAGCGGGATGTCGGCGCAAGGCCGGCGCGACGAGTGAGGGGACGGTGAAGAAGTAGAATGGCAAGCCTCAAGGCCCTCAAGATCCGCATCGGCTCGGTCAAGTCGACGCAGAAGATCACCAAGGCGATGAAGATGGTCGCCGCCGCCAAGCTGCGCCGTGCGCAGGAAGCGGCGATGGCCGGCCGCCCCTATGCCGAGCGGCTTGAGGCGGTCATGGCCAGCCTCGCGTCCAAGGTGACGGTGAGCGAGAACAGCCCGAAGCTGCTTGCGGGCACGGGCAAGGATCAGGTGCATCTGCTCGTCGTTGCGACGTCGGAGCGCGGCCTCGCTGGTGCGTTCAACACGAATATCGTTCGTGCGGCACGTCGCAAGGCAGAGGAACTCGAGGCGGCTGGCAAGACCGTGCGCTTCTATCTTGCGGGCAAGAAGGGCCGCGTGCTGCGCCGCTTCTACCCGAACGGGATCGCTGCGGATCACGAGCTTGGCCAGCACAAGGTCCTCGGCTTTGATCAGGCACGCGGGATCGCTGACGATCTGATCGCACGGTACGAGGCTGGCGAGTTCGACGTCGCGCACCTGTTTTTCGCGAAGTTCCAGTCGGCGCTGGTGCAGATCCCGACTGGTCAGCAGATCATCCCGGTGGCGGTGCCCGTAGGTGATGTCTCGACAGCGAACGATGGCGGCGCTGCGGTTGAGTATGAGCCCGACGAGGAAGCGATCCTCGCCGAACTTCTGCCGCGCAATGTCGCAATCCAGATCTTCCGCGCGATGCAGGAAAATGCCGCGTCCGAACAGGGCAGCCGCATGACCGCGATGGACAATGCAACGCGCAACGCCGGCGACATGATCAATCGCCTCACCATCCAGTATAACCGTACCCGTCAGGCGGCGATCACGACCGAGCTGGTCGAGATCATCTCGGGCGCGGAAGCGCTCTAAGTTTCGAAAGCAGGAAGCAGAACATGGCCACCGTCCTCGATGATCGCCCGACCATTTCGGGCAGCAACAATGTGGGCCGCATCAGCCAGGTGATCGGCGCCGTCGTCGACGTGACGTTCGACAACGAGCTGCCGGCGATCCTGTCGGCGCTGGAGACCGAGAACAACGGGCAGCGCCTGGTTCTCGAAGTCGCCCAGCACCTGGGCGAGAACACCGTCCGCACGATCGCTATGGACTCGACCGAGGGCCTGACCCGCGGGCAGAACGTGACCGACACTGGTGCGCAGATCACCGTGCCGGTTGGCCCGGCGACGCTCGGCCGCATTCTCAACGTCGTCGGCGAGCCGATCGACGAGCGTGGCCCGGTCAATTCCGAGCACAAGGCGCCGATCCACGCGCCGGCACCGTTGTTCGTCGATCAGTCGACGGAGAGCGCGATTCTGGTGACGGGCATCAAGGTCATCGACCTGCTCGCGCCATATGCGAAGGGCGGCAAGATCGGCCTGTTCGGCGGCGCGGGCGTGGGCAAGACCGTGCTGATCCAGGAACTGATCAACAACATCGCGAAGGGCCACGGCGGCACTTCCGTGTTCGCCGGCGTTGGCGAGCGTACCCGTGAGGGTAACGACCTGTATCACGAGTTCCTCGACGCAGGCGTTATCGCCAAGGACGCAGACGGCAATCCGACCAGCGAAGGTTCGAAGGTGGCACTGGTGTTCGGCCAGATGAACGAGCCGCCGGGTGCCCGCGCACGCGTCGCTCTGTCGGGCCTGACGATCGCCGAGTACTTCCGCGACGTCGAAGGCCAGGACGTGTTGTTCTTCGTCGACAACATCTTCCGCTTCACGCAGGCGGGCGCGGAAGTGTCGGCGCTGCTCGGCCGTATCCCGTCGGCCGTGGGTTATCAGCCGACC
Organism: uncultured Stakelama sp.; assembly: GCA_964390515.1. GTDB lineage: Bacteria > Pseudomonadota > Alphaproteobacteria > Sphingomonadales > Sphingomonadaceae > Sphingomonas. The sequence continues at coordinate 11,061 of CAYMIU010000042.1, read as the reverse complement.
CTCTCGACCGACATGGGCGCGCTGCAAGAGCGCATCACCTCGACGAACAAGGGCTCGATCACCTCGGTGCAGGCCGTGTACGTTCCCGCGGACGACCTTACCGACCCGGCGCCGGCAACCTCGTTCGCCCACCTTGACGCGACGACCGTGCTCAGCCGCGCGATCTCCGAACTCGGCATCTATCCAGCGGTGGATCCGCTGGACTCGACCAGCCGCGTTCTCGAACCGCGCGTCGTTGGTCAGGAGCATTACGAGACGGCGCGCGCCGTGCAGACGATCCTGCAGAAGTACAAGTCGCTGCAGGACATCATTGCCATCCTCGGCATGGACGAACTGTCCGAAGAGGATAAGCTGACCGTCAGCCGCGCGCGCAAGATCCAGCGCTTCCTGTCGCAGCCCTTCCACGTTGCCGAGGTGTTCACCAACATTCCGGGCAAGTTCGTTCAGCTCGAGGATACCGTCCGCTCGTTCAAGGCGGTGGTGAACGGCGAATATGATCACCTGCCTGAAGCAGCCTTCTACATGGTCGGTGGCATCGACGAAGTCGTCGCCAAGGCCGAGAAGCTGGCGCAGGAGGCGTAAGCCAATTCCCTCCCGCATCGCGGGAGGGATCGGGGGAGGGAGGTCCCACTTGGCCTCCCTTCCAAACGGCCTCCCCAAACCCCTCCCACTGGCGGGAGGGGAGTGAGATGAAAAGATGCTCCACTTCGAACTCGTCACTCCCGAACGTCTCGTCCGTAGCGAAAGTGTGTACATGGTCACCGTTCCGGGTACCGAAGGGGACTTCGGCGTGCTGGAAGGCCACGCCCCGCTGATGTCGACTGTCCGCGACGGCGACCTGCTGGTCCAGAAAACCCAGGGTTCTGCCCCAGAGACGATCGCGATCCGCGGCGGCTTCGCGGAAGTGAATGCAAACGGCTTGACGGTGCTGGCGGAACACGCCGGCTGACGTCCTCATAACGCTCCTTTAACCACGTCATGCGAAGGCTCCTCCCGTCACGTGCGGGGGGAGCCTTTGTCCATTTACGCAACCGTCGATGATGCGCGGAATTCGACGGCGCTCGGGGCTGGACGGCAGATTTCATCGCTCGACAGTTCGGCAGCCCTATCCGCCATCGTATTGTTGATTGCGGCTTTCGTTCTGCGTGGTGGTCTCTTCGGAAATGCTATCACCGGTCTGGACGAACAGTTCTATCTCCTCGTCGGCGGGCGGATGTGGAGCGGCGATCTACCGTACGTTGATATTTGGGATCGTAAGCCGCTCGGGCTGTTCGTCCTGTTCGCGGGGATCGCGGTTCTGCCCGGCGACGGGGTTCTTGCTGCTCAAATAGTCGCGACGCTGTTCGCAGCAGCTACCGCCTTTGGAGTGACGAAGCTGGCACGGCGCTCATGTTCTTGGGTGCCGTCGACGATGGCGGGCATCTTCTACATTGCTGCTCTAAACGAGCTTTGGGATGGAACCACTCAGGCGTCCGTCTTCTACAATCTGTTTGTCGGTGCCGCCGCGCTTCTTACGTTGCGCGCAAGAACATCACCGCTTGAACGTTTTCACGCCGCCGTCGCAGCGACGCTGTTGCTGGGCTTGGCAATCCAGATCAAGACGAATGCCGCCTTTCAAGCAGCGTTTTTCGGGAGCGTACTGGCTTGCGCCCTATGGCGCGCTGATCAGCGCAGTGCGCCGGTCCGCATCTTGTTGTTGGTTCTCGTAGGTTCTGGCCCGACACTTGGCGCCATCGGGCTTTACCTTTACCTGGGCGAATTCAGCAGTTGGTGGCAGGCAAATGTGCTTTCAGTCCTGGCAAAAGGCCGGCCGACTGATCAATTCGCGACCCTGACCTTTGTCGAAACCGAGGTTCTGTTCGCGCCCGTGCTCATATTGATGCTTGTCGGGTTGCATCGGCGCACGGTGCGGTTCACCAAATTCGATAGCGACGTAAGGTTCTTCTGCGGATGGATGATGCTTGCATTCGTCGATTTCATCGCGATCGGCGGATATTTTCCACATTACGCGGCGCCACTATTGCTTGCCTGCTGTCCGCTTATCGCTTCAGCCTTCGCGATAAAGCGTTGGGGTGCGTGGATCTTTACCCTCGCGCTGGCCTGGCCGCTTGCCCACGCGGTATACGTCAACCGGTGGATGACCGAACGCGAACAAGAAATTACGGCGAAAGTACTTGGGGCACTGCCTGAAGACGTCTCAACGCGGTGCCTCTTCATGTACGAGGGGCCGCCGATCTACTATCATCTCTCTAAAGCCTGCTTTGTGACGCGCTTCGTATTCACCGCGCATCTCGGGTCGCAGCGCGAGGCGCCGTCGCTTGGCGTTGATCCAGCGGATGAACTGCGTGCGGCATTGGAACGCAGGCCGGGGACTGTGATCACTGTCGCGCGTTCCCGGTGGAGTGATCGAAACCCGTCACAGGAAAGAGTGCTAATGCAAGAATTGCGCAGTAACTATCACGTCGCAAAGATCCTGCCATATCGCCCCGCAAAGGATCATGGTGAGCTCGTCCTGTGGCGCCTCAACGGCCTGTGAACTCACTGCCGGATGCCGCTGATCCGCCCGCGCTAAAGGAAACTATACGGGTCAACGTCGACCGCAACCCGCACCTTTGCCGGCCAGTCAAGCTTCGTGAGCCAGTCGCGGATGGCATCCTGTACATCGAACGATCGACGGGCGTGGACGAGCAAGCGGAACCGGTGACGGCCGCGTAGCATCGCCAGCGGCGCAGGCGCCGGGCCGTAGACGTGCATGCCATCCCCCTGCGGCGCGGTTCGGCCGATCAGGCGGGCCGTTTCGCTCGCGCAGCCCTGATCCTCGCTGGATACGATGATCGCGGCATATCGGCCGAAGGGCGGGGCACCGGCGTCCTGACGCGCCTCAGTCTCCGCGGCGTAGAAAGCTTCGGTATCGCCGGTGATGAGCGCCTGCATCACCTGCGCTTTGGGGCTGTGCGTCTGTATGAAGACGCGTCCAGGCTTTTCCCCGCGACCGGCGCGCCCGGACACCTGCCGGATCTGCTGGAAGGTACGCTCCGAAGCCCGGAGGTCTCCGCCCTCTAGGCCAAGATCAGCATCGACCACGCCGACCAGCGTCAGGTTGGGGAAGTGATATCCCTTGGTTACCAGCTGCGTCCCGACGACGATATCGATCTCGCCGTCCTCCATTCGGTTGACGAACTCGGCGGCTTTTGCCGGTGACCAGATGGTGTCAGAGGTGACGACGGCGACGCGGGCTTCCGGAAAGAGCGCCGACACTTCGTCGGCGATCCGCTCCACTCCCGGTCCGCATGCGACCAGGCTGTCCTCCTCGCTGCACTCCGGGCAGGCGCGCGGGATCGGCTCCACATGCCCGCAATGGTGGCAAGCAAGCCGGCGGGTGAGGCGGTGCTCCACCATCCAGGCGGTGCAGTTCGGGCACTGGAAGCGATGGCCGCAGTGGCGACACAAGGTCAGCGGTGCGTAGCCGCGCCGGTTGAGGAACAGCAGCGACTGCTCACGCCGCTCCAGCGTTTCCTCCAGTGCCGTCACGAGGGGCGGGGCGAGCCAGCGGCCGCGATCGGGCTTGTGTTCGAGAAGGTCGATCGCCTCGATCGTTGGCATCTGTGCGGGGCCGAAGCGCCCGGGAAGCTTGAGTTCGGCGTAATTGCCAAGGGTCACCTGCTGGCGAGTCTCGATCGCCGGCGTCGCCGAGGCGAGGATCACAGGGCAGCCTTCGAACTTGCCCCGCATCACCGCGACATCGCGCGCATGATAATGGACTCCGTCCTCCTGCTTGAAGCTCGTTTCGTGCGCCTCGTCGACGATGATCAGCCTCAGATCGGCGTAGGGCAGGAACAGCGCCGAACGCGCGCCGACCGTAACCCGCGCATCCCCGCTGGCGATCGCGCGCCACGCCCGGCGACGTTGCGTGGAGCGCAGGCCCGAGTGCCAGGCGACCGGTTCGCATCCGAAGCGATCGCCGAACCGTTTGAGGAACGGTTCGGTCAGCGCGATCTCCGGAAGCAGGACAAGCACTTGCCCTTCCTGACGCAGCGCCTCCGCTACCGCTTCGAAGTAGACCTCGGTCTTGCCCGATCCGGTGACCCCGTCCAGCAGTGTGGGGTGGAAGGCGCCCGCATGAACGTCCGCAGTGAGGGTATCGGCCGCGGCCCTCTGATCCCGCGACAGTATTGGCGGCGCGTGGTCGGGATCAGGAACAGGAAACGGGCTGTCGATATCGACCTCGATCGGCTCAATCGCTCCGGCTTTCACCAAACCGCGGATCACGCCGTCCGAGACATCGGCGATCAGCGCAAGTTCGCGGATCAATCCCTGCCGGTCTCCGATACGGTCAAGTGCCTGCGCCCGTTGCGGCGTCAGGCGTGGCGGCTCCGTCCCAGTCGCCCGATATTCGATTGCGGTTCGCGCGCCTTCCAATGCTGACGTGGAAGACAGGGACATGCGCAGCACCGCTGCGGGGGGCGCAAGATAATAGTCCGCGGTCCACTCGACCAGTCGCCGAAGCGCAGGACGGAGCGGCGGAACATCGACGACCCCAAGCAAGTTGCGCAGGCGGTTGTCGCCGACTTCGGCATCGGACGGCATCCGCTCGGGTTCCCACACCACGCCGAGCAGCTGACGGGGACCGAGCGGGGCGATCACTACCGATCCCGGTTCGGCGCTCATGCCGGCGGGAACACGGTAGTCTAACGGTCCAAGAGCGGAGTTCAATAGGAGGACGCGAGCACGGGACATTGAGACTGCATATGGGTTGTTGGCGACTCGGAGGAAAGCGGTCGCTATGGTTTGCCGGTGGAAGACCTTCCGAGCCTCTATGCCGCGCACCTTGTTCGGGATCGCCGCCGCTCGATCCACACGGTGCGAGCGTATCTTGCGACCGCTGAGCGCCTGCTCACCTTCCTCAGCTCGCATTGGGGCGATCCAGCCACGCGATCGCGCGTCGCCGAGGTTGGCGCAGCAGATCTCCGCGCCTTTCTGGCCCACCGCCGCGGCGAAGGGCTATCCAACGCTTCTGCAGCGCGCGAACTCTCGGCAGCGCGGCACTTCCTCGGCTGGTCCGCGGGAAACGGCAAGGCGCCGCGCCTCAAGGGACCGCGGGTGCGCAAGGGGGTGCCGCGGCCGGTGGCGCCGCACGAAGCTGTGGCGCTGGCCGAAGAGGTGGGAGCAGCTGCGCGAACGCCCTGGGTGAGAAAACGGGACTGGGCGTTGCTGCTCCTGCTTTACGGGGCTGGCCTGCGCATCGGTGAAGCGCTGGCGCTGACGGGATCGGTGTTGCCGTTTGGCGAGACGATCATCGTCCAGGGAAAGCGCGACAAGACTCGCATTGTCCCGCTGCTTCCCGCGGTGAAAGGCGCGATAGAGGAGTATCTGGCGATCTCGCCGTGGCCGGCTGAGCGGGGAGCGCCATTGTTTCGCGGCCTTCGCGGCGGGCCGCTCTCCCCTGGCGTTGTGCGAGCGCGGGTGCGCCATGCCCGCAGACTGCTGGGCCTCTCGGAACGCACCACGCCGCACGCGCTTCGGCATTCATTCGCTACGCATTTGCTTGGTCGCGGCGCGGATCTTCGTTCATTGCAGGAGCTACTGGGGCATGCGAGCCTGAGTTCGACACAGATCTACACGGCGGTCGATGCCGCTCATCTGCTGGATGTGTACCGCCACGCGCATCCGCGCGCCTGACGGAACAAACCGGCGACGGGGCCCGTTTTCCTTGCAGCAGTAGGAGGTGAATATGGGCGAGCTCATCGACAAGGTGAAAGGCAACGTCAATGAGGCGTTGGGCAAAGCCAAGCAAGCCGCAGCTGACAAGGATCCTGCAACTCGTACGGCCGCCGATGAACGGCTGGCTGCCGAGGGTGCCGGTCAGGAAATGAAAGGCAAGGCGCAGCAGTTCGCCGGCAAGGTGAAGGGCGCGCTCGGCGACGATATCTAACGCAGCTTTTCTTTTGAAGTGTCACGCGGGAGAGGGGCCGCGCCGAATGTTCGGCGCGGCCCCTTGTCATTTATGAACCGCGGGCGCAGGGCGATTCAGGTGGTATCAGGTGATACCAGGAGAGATGAATGCTGGTTGGTGTTCCGAAGGAAATCAAGAACCACGAATATCGTGTCGGTCTGACCCCAGGAGCGGTGCGCGAATATATCGCGCACGGCCATGACGTCATCATCGAGACGGCGGCTGGAGCCGGTGTCGGTGCGAATGACGCAGCCTACATTGCCGCGGGCGCAACGATCGTCCCCACCGCCGAAGAGATTTTCGCGCGCGCCGAGATGATCGTGAAGGTGAAGGAGCCGCAGCCCAACGAATGGGTGCAGCTTCGCCAGGGCCAGATCCTGTTCACCTATCTGCATCTGGCACCGGATCCGGAACAAGCGAAGGGATTGATGGACTCGGGCGTCACCGCCATCGCCTATGAGACGGTGACAGACCGTTCAGGCGGGCTGCCGCTCCTCGCGCCGATGAGCGAAGTCGCGGGACGTCTTTCAATCGAGGCCGCTGGCGCTGCGCTGAAGGCGTATAATGGTGGCCTCGGCGTGTTGCTCGGCGGTGTACCGGGCGTTGCGCCGGCACGAATCGTGGTGCTTGGTGGCGGGGTTGTCGGTACCCACGCGGCGCGCATGGCGGTGGGCCTGGGTGCGGAGGTGACGATCGTCGATCGCTCGATTCCACGCCTCCGACAGCTCGACGAACTGTTCCAGGGCCGAGTGCGCACACGCGTCTCCACATTGGAGGCGATCGAGCACGAGATCAGCGAGGCTGATGCGGTCATTGGCGCGGTGCTCATTCCCGGCGCGTCGGCGCCCAAGCTGGTGACCCGGCCGATGCTGGCGCACATGAAGCGACGCGCCGTGCTGGTCGATGTCGCGATCGATCAAGGCGGATGCTTTGAAACCAGCCACGCTACAACCCATGCTGACCCCACCTACGAGGTGGACGGGGTGATTCACTATTGTGTCGCCAACATGCCGGGCGCGGTGCCGCTTACATCAAGCCACGCGCTCAACAACGCGACGCTTCCTTACGGCCTTGCGCTTGCCGCGAAGGGTGTGTCGGCGTGCGACGACGATCCCGGCCTCATGGACGGTCTCAACGTCCACGCCGGCGAAATCGTTAACAAAGCGGTGGCGGAGAGCCTGCGGTAGCGGCCGCGTCGGGAGCGGTGCTCGTCGCTCATCATTCTACTGAGGATGTAAAAAGACCTCGATCTGCGATCAGATCGAGGTCTTTCTGCTTTAAAGCGCGATCAACCAAAATGGATGGTCGCGTCCCTAATATTACTGCGGCAGCGCCACTGCGATATTCCTGTCATGAAGCCTAGCCGCAACATGGCAGTTTCACGCAGACCACTGCTAAGCAGTTACCAGGGCTTGATTTCGACGCCGTGGATCAGCGCGAGGATGAAAGCGAGCATTTTAGTCTCCCTAGTTTGGTGCGCGACGGAAACGCAGTTTCTGCTTTAACGATCTGTTAACCTTGCTGCAATCAATTTAAGAAAAAATTAACCAAACAGTCTGTGCCGATACGGATCACGTTTAAGGTATCTTCAGAGATGCCGGCGTATCGCGGAGCTATGTCTCGCTCGGGCTCCCAAACCATGCATGTCGCAGCGACCAACGATGTTGCCATTGAAATGCTGCCGGTGTCCGCGTCGGACCGGCCCGCATGGTGTTTCATGGTGCTGGCCGAGATCACCAACTTCGCTGCCTTACGCCGTCACCTGGGCTGCGCACGCGCTGATTTGCTGACCGCCGATGTCGTGTCGCGTATCGCCGCTGCATTGCCTGATGCGCGCCTTTCGGCGGCAAGCCGCAGCGTTGTCGAGTTGACGATGGAGTGCGCGGAGGCGAGCTACCTCGATCGGGTGCTTGAGCGCCTTCGACAGCTTTGCGACGCTCCGTTCGACCTCGACGGAGAGGAGCACAAATTAAATGCCGTGTTCGGTGCCGCGGTCGGTCGCGCCTGCCAAATGGATGACGTTCGGCTGGTCGAGGAAGCAGAAGCGGCGCTGCTGGAGGCGCGCGGCGCAGACAGCGCCGTAAAGCACGACGTTGCGGGTCCAGGCGCCCGCGAATTGCGGCGGCTGGGAGATGAACTGCGGGTTGCGATTGATGAAAATCAATTGCTGCTGCTCTATCAGCCCAAGGTGCATGTTCGCCGACAGGAGATCGGAAGCGCCGAGGCGCTGGTGCGGTGGCGCCATCCGGAACGGGGGCTTGTCCTGCCGGGCGACTTCATCGCTGCCGCGGAGAACGGCGGCGTCATTGATCTGCTAACCTTGTGGACGATACGCCAGGCGATCGTCGATCAACGCCGGCTTTCGGCTGCCGGTCACGACCTGCGTATTTTCATCAACATCTCGGGCCAGCTGCTTGCCGACAACGCGTTTGTCGATGCGGCTTGTCGGCTGGTTGCGGAGGCCGATGCGAAGCTCGGTTTCGAGGTTACCGAGACGTCGGTCATCCGCGATCCGCAGTCTGCAATCGCCAATCTTCAGCGATTTGCCGATATCGGCATCATCATCGCGATCGACGATTACGGTGCTGGCCTTTCGAGCCTCGCGTATCTGAAGCAGCTCCCCGCTCGCGAGCTCAAGATCGACAAGCTGTTCGTGACGCAGTTGACAAGTTCAAATCGCGACCCGCTGATCGTTCGCTCTACGATTGACCTCGCCCACGCTCTTGAAATGGAAGTTGTTGCCGAAGGCGTGGAAACTCACGCCGCGCTGGCGTTGCTCACCGTCATGGGATGCGACATGGTGCAGGGCTTCCTGATCAGCCGACCGATCGCGGTCGAGGCGTTGATGACGTATCTGGAGGAGGACCGGCATCACCAGGCGCCTGAAGATACCAGAGCCTCCTTCAATCGTCTTGCAACCGCTTGGAAACGCGGTTGACCCGGCTTCTGGGCCGATCGCTGGCGGTTCTGGTATTCTCACCATTGCTGCTTGCGGCAGCGCAACCGACTACAACGATAAGGAACCCGCAGTTCGACGTCATGGCTGCCGACGTTAGAGCTGCCATGCTGACCGATCCTGCTCGTGCGGTAGCGGGTGCGGAGCGCGCGCTTGCGTTCGCCCGCCGCGCTCATTCAGCACGCATGGAAACCACAGCCTTATGGTTGTTGGGAGAAGCGAAAAGTCGCGTTGCGCAGCCAGAAGAAGCTGCCACGGTCTTGGCTGCTGCCCGGCGGCTTGTCGAAAAGACTGCGCCCGGCTCCCAATTGAATGCCGATATTCTGCTCTCTCAGGGCGGAGTCTTTAGCGCGAAAGGAGAGATTGGTCGTGCCCTGACGAATCTTCGAAGCGCTCATCGAATGTTCCAATCATCGGGAGACACGCGCAGTCAGGCAAAAGCGCTGATTATGATGGCGCTCGTCCATGCCAATGGCAACGACCATTCTTCTGCCCTGCGCTATTTTGGCCAGGCAATGGAAGCGCATCGCGCAGACCCGGGCCTCTCCGTTGCAATTCACAACGGTCGTGCTCGTGCGCTGAAAGAATTGACTCGCCTTCCAGAGGCGGAAGCTGAAATTCAAGAAGCACTCTCGATTGCGCGAGCGATGAAAAGCCCGCTCTTATATGCACAAGCACTCACGAACGCTGCCGATATCCGGCTGCAGCGCAAAGAGGTGCAAGCTGCTGATCGGGCAATCGCGGCAGGTTTGGCGTTAAAGACAGAAGAGGGCGTTGTTTACCGGCCGGCGTTTATCGCTCTTGCAGCGCAATCGGCGCTTGATCGCGGAGACATCGCAGAGGCGCGACGGCTTATTGAGGAGCGCTTTCGCGGCATCGACTTGGGTTCGACCCTACCGCCGGACCGACCGGCGCATGATACGGCGTACCGGGTATACGCTAAGGTCGGCCGTCCTGATCTAGCGCTCCAGCACCTCGCCGCGTTGAAGCGGCTCGATGATCAGGCGACGGAAATTGCCCGCTCGAACAGCGCCGCCATCGCTGCAGCACGGTTCGACTTTGCCAACCAGGAACTGCGGATCGCGCAACTCAAGGCGGCCGATCTGCAGAAGGACGTCGCGTTCGAGCAAGCGCGTGCGCGCACGCAGCGGCAGATCTTCGTCGGCGTCGCCGCCGTTACCCTGTTGATTATCGGCCTGCTCGCGTTCGGCCTCTTCACGATCCGTCGCAGCCGCAACGCGCTTGCCGTCTCGAACAAGGCTCTTGCCAAGGCACTGGCTGCGAAGACTGAATTCCTTGCAACGACCAGCCACGAAATTCGCACGCCGCTTAACGGCATCCTTGGCATGACGCAGGTCATGCTGGCGGATCCGAAGCTGGAGCCGGGAACGCGCGACCGCCTCTCAGTGGTGCACGGCGCGGGCACCACCATGCGCGCGCTCGTCGACGACATCCTGGACGTCGCAAAGATCGAAACGGGCAAGATGCTGATCGAAAACGCACCGGCCGACGTTCGCCGGACGATCGCTGAATCAGCGCGCATGTGGGAAGATCAGGCGCGTGCGAAGGGGCTCAGCTTCACCCTCGATCTGAAGGACTGCCCTGGCAACGCGCTGATCGATGCCACACGGTTGCGCCAGATCGTCTTTAACCTGTTGTCCAATGCGGTGAAGTTCACGCCGTCGGGCCATGTCACGGTCACTTCTTCGATCGCCGATGGCCGCTGGCGCCTGGTCGTTGCCGACAGCGGCATCGGCATCGCGGCGGACAAGCAGGAAATTATCTTTGAGGCGTTCCGCCAGGCAGACGCAGGCACGACCCGTCAATTCGGCGGGACCGGTCTTGGCCTGTCGATTTGCCGCAATCTTTCGCGCGCGATGGGCGGTGACGTGACGGTGGCAAGCAAACTAGGCGGCGGGGCGACCTTCACGCTTGATCTGCCTTACGAGTCGGTCGAAGAGCAGCCTCGCGCGCGCGGGCAGGGCGGCGGCGTCCTGGTGATCGATCGAAGCCCGATCACACGCGCAATGTTCAAGGCTCTGCTCAGCCCTGTCGGCGGTGCCGTCGTTTTTGCCGCCACCGCGGCCGATGCCCTGGACCCACATTCCCCAAGTAAATCGCTGATTTTGCTGTCAGGATCTCAATATTTCCG
>CAYMIU010000041.1:0-39766 GCA_964390515.1 uncultured Stakelama sp. | reverse complement strand
ACATTGAATCAGCAGTCCGCCACTACTTCAACCCTGCCTTTTTCAACACAATCGGTGGTAATGTTGACGTGAGCGCCCGCGCTCACGTTTGACCTAGCGTGTCCGTCGCGGGTGGCGTTGACGCCCAGCCGCTCCCGAACCTCAGCAATCTTCTCCTGCAGCTCGAGCAGCGAAATGTAGTTCTTGTCGACCAGCATCTTCGCTGCGCCCCAGATCCAGCGCGCATTGTAAGGAAAGCCATAGTAAAGCGTCATGCCGATATCATTGGCATAGCGGCGGCGCCGTTCTTCGGCGTTCCACATGCCCCTGAATCCTAACACCTCGCAGGTGATGTAGACGTTGTTCTCCCACTCCTCATCCTCTTTCTCTTCGAATATTTGAGGAGGGCATGACTGTCCGCCGACATCATGTGTCGGCCAGATATAGGATTCGTAAAGCGTGTGCGGGACCTCATAGGGCCAATCCCGCTCTTTATGGATCGCCGGCATCAATTGCGTACCGGTTTCGTAGATATGCCGGGTTTCTGAGGGTGACGGCATCGCGCTATCTCCGTTGTTTCGAGTCGAAACTGGCAGCTCTGCATCGATCGCGATCATTCGCTTGAGCAACGCCACAATGTTGCGTCGCCAGCCCGATCTCACACCGAGCGAACCCACTCACGCCAAAGCTGCTGGTGGCGTCGTTTTTTTCTAGGAGGGGTGAACCACGTGCTAAATACGCAACTTCACTAAGGCCGAGAAATAGCGACAAATTCATTGAGAATTGACTGTTGCGTCTCGAAGCCAAGCACCCCCTCCGACTACCCCTCGCGGGAGAGCGTCATGCGGCCAGCTTCATTCCTGGATCGCGCATGCAAGAACGAAACTGCTCCTGACTGGAGGGCGAAGTATCATGATTGCCCTGCTTCCTGTCTCACGCTGCGGAGCGCGCATAATCAGAACTCGGCGCGAACACCCAGACGCAGCGTACGCGGTTCGACCACACGGCTCAGGCGGCCTTCAACCGGCCCGTCTTGGTCAAACGATGGGATATAGGACTCGTAGAAATAGACTATGTCCTTGTCCCGGCTGTTCAGGATGTTGAGCAGCTCGCCATAGACCTGGAACCGTCCGATCTTCCGCGCCGCGCGAAAGTTGAACACGGTGCTTCCGCCATCTCTGACGCTATTGTCCTCGATCAGCGGATAGGGCCCCAGATGGCGTAGACGCAGGCTGGCCTCCCATGGGTCAAGCACAAGAGCGATGCCGGCAGACGCCGCATCCTCGAACGCATTGGGGATCCGGTCGCCATTGTCATACCGTGAGCGGCTGGCCGTGTAGTTGCCGTCGATCGCCAGCCAGCGCAGGGGACGCCAGAACGCAACCAGTTCATAGCCGCGACGCTTACTCGCGCCGGTCGGCTCGACGGCGTTGGAATCGCCGACGAATCGCAGCTCGCTGTCCACGTCCAGCCACCAATACGTGGCGGTCAGCGTCAGCGAGGACAATTGCCAGCGCGCGCCCACTTCCTTGCCCTCGCCGCGCACCAGCACCGGCACGGGCGTTTCGATATTCACCGCGCCGCGAACGTCGTTGGAGTGAAAACCCCGCCCCCAATTGCCGTACAATTCCAGGTTCGGCGTCAGCGAATAGGCGACCGAGGCCTTGGGGGAGAGGATGGAATCATGCCCATTCCCCGTGCCGGCCTGCGCTGCGGCCTCGTCGCGTGCACGGACGGAATAATGGTAATAATCACCGCGCAGGCCGCCGATCAGCCGAAGGCCAGCCAGCGGCTCCCACGTCGCCTCGCCATAAAGCGCGGCCGACGCTTCCTCGACGTGGTACCGGCCGAGCGAGAACAGAAACCGGCGCTCACTCGTGCGCGACACACCGACATTACCGATATGATCATATCGCGCCTCTGTGCCGAGCGTGAGCGTCAGCGCCTGGGACACCGTCCAGTGCTTCTCGCCGCGACCACCGATGATCCATCGCCGGTCGAACTGGCGGATCTGCGCACTGGTCCCGTCCGGGTCGGTGTAGGTCGGGTTGGACGTCATCGCCCAGTCGTAGAACTGGCCATAGATGTTCGCGCGCCAGTGCGTCTGGCGGAACGCGATATTGCCGACCAGCCGTGTGGTGCGCCCGCGTGCGGACGGATCGGGCGAACAGAAGACATCGGGGCAGATCGGCGATCCGATGACTCGCTCGGGGATCTGCTCAGTTGGACGCCATGTCGCGTGATAGGCATTGAGCGACGCCTCGATCGTTCCCTCGCCAAGTGGCGCGACATATTTGGCAAAGCCGGACGCGTGGCGAAGATGCTCTGGCTCCTGCCACGGCCCGTCATAGATTTTCGCTTGGCCGGCGAGCGTCAGCTTGCCCGCGCCGAGCCCGTCGGTCGTCCCGCCCGCCGCCAGCCGAGCATAGCCATAGGAACCGCCTTCCAGCGACACCCACGGGGCATTGAAGCTCTCGATCGTCGTCATATAGGCCGCGCCGGCCAGCGCGAAGTCGCCGCCATCGGCGCGGTACGGCCCTTTGCGGAAATCCTCCCGCGCAATGATCTCCGGGATCAGGCCGTTGAGGTCGAGATAGCCCTGACCGTGACCATGGGTCCTCAGGTTCATCTGCACGCCATCGATGTAGGTGGTGAAGTCCGACCCGTGATCCAGGTTGAAGCCGCGCAGAAAGTACTGGTTGGCCTTGCCGCTGCCGGAATGCTGCGCGGCCACCATGCCGGGCACTGCTTCAAGCAGTTCCGAGACGCGCAGCAGCGGCCTCACCAGCAGGTCCGCACCAGCCACAGTCCCCTCGCTGGCGGCATGGGCAACGCCGATCTTCGCCTCCCCGCGACCAAAGACCACGATATCGGCACCCGCCGGCTCGGTCGACGCCGGGGTCGGCTTGGCTGCTGGCTGTCCGCTCAGCTGAGCCTCGGCCGGTACGGTGAAAGCGCAAGCCAACGCCGCCAGGTACCCCCTGAAAATAGTCTTCATCGACATTCCTTGGTGTGGGAAAGAGTTCGGCGATTGCGCCCCGCCGATCTCGTACTTCGATGATTCGAAAGGAGAGGAGAGAGGTTCCCAGCGACGATCGATGTAGTACGCCCAAGGATGACTCCGCGCGCTAGGAGGAGAAATTCCGCGCTAGGCAGTATGTTCATCAACGCAGCACGCCGTGCGTTAAGCTTAGTCTTCGAATACTTCTTAACGATCATATGATACTCGTCGATTCGTGACTTTACGTATGATTACAGATGACCTTTCTGGAATACGCGCTCCTAAATCCCCCTATTGTTCTCTTTGGAGGCTGGTGGGAGGGTTGAGCCTCTTCAACGATGCGGTTCACCTAGCAAGGCCGACTCACGTCTTCATGTGAGTGCCGCTTTCCTTCCATTTGAAATGCTATCGCCACAAAAGCGGTATGAGGATGGGCATTCCGCAACCATTTCGCCATTGATCAAGAGGCGCGATCGTCGCGGCCTACTGCTTAGCAAGGGAAAGCTGCGACCCCGGGGCCATTACAGCGTCTGTCAGGTCCCGCGCCGATGCGGAACTTCAGCGGCTATGCGGGATACGTTCATGAAGCTCGCGCGGCCCGACGCTTTTAGATTTACCCGCCGCAACCCGCCAAGACCGCTGCCCCACGGCCTTCTTCTCTGCCATCGCGCACGCCGCCACGTTCATCAGCTGCTTTGATCAGCGAGTACGCTGATGGAAGCGACTGCCGCACCGACCCGCTAGAAGCCACAGGCCAAGCTGAAAACCGTATCGCTTCACCTTCGTCTTTCAGGGAGCCCTTTAGGGCCAAGAGCGCGCGCAGGAGCGCGTCATGCTTCCTTTACGCCTCGGTGCGGCTGGTTGGCGCCGGCCTGTGTGAGGGTGCGGTCGAGTAGCTGTTCGTAGATTGGCCTGCCCCCCAGCCCGCGCGCCACTAGGCTGGCGGACAAGCAGGTGGCAACGAGCGGCAGCGTGACTGCGTAGGCGCCGGTCAGCTCTAGTGTCAGCACCTGGCGGGTCGTCGGCCAATATTCGAACGTCAGCATCTTCGACGTCGCATCGAATGCCGAGCTGCACGACCTGCTGACCGGCCTGCCGCTTTATCCGTTCATGACGATGCGGGTGACGCCGCTGTGCCGGCACCCCTCGTCGCTGCACGACGATGATCGCTGAACCCTACCCCCGCACGACCGCAAGAGACGGCGCGCCCGTTCCCGCAGGAGAGATTTCATGGATGTAAGCTTCGTAAAGGGCCCCGAGGTTCAGGACCTGCTCGACCGCGTCGCCGGTATAGGCAACGAAACGGGCGATCCGCGGCTGAAGGCGATCGTTCGCGATCTGGTCGAAGGATTGATGACCGTCATCGTCGCGCATGACGTCAGCGAGAACGAACTGTGGACCGCAGTGAATTTCCTTCAGGCGAGCGCACCCGAATTCGGGCTCATCATGCCGGGCATCGGGCTTGAGCACTTCATGGATCTGGTGCTCGATGCGAAGGATGCCTAGGCCGGCAAGACTGGCGGCACGCCCCGCACGATCGAGGGGCCCTTGTATGTCGCTGGCGCGCCCTTGGTGGGCAGCGACGCCAACCTGACCAGTGATCCGGACGATACGGGCACGCTCCACATGTCGGGCCGTGTCACCGGGCCTGATGGCGAGCCCGTGAAGGATGCGATCCTGCACGTCTGGCATGCCAATTCGAAGGGCTTCTACTCGCACTTCGACCCCACCGGTGAGCAGACGCCGTTCAACAATCGTCGGCGCCTGAAGCTTGGCGAGGATGCCCGTTATTCCTTCCAGTCCAAGATGCCGAGCGGCTATAGCGTGCCGCCGGGCGGCGCTTCGGACCAGTTGATGAGCGCACTAGGCCGCCACGGCAACCGCCCTGCTCACGTCCACTTCTTCGTCGAGGCGCCGGGCTATCGGCAGCTCACGACGCAGATCAACTTCGGCGACGATCCCTTCGCCGCGGACGATTTCGCCTTCGCGACCCGCGACGGGCTGCTCCCGGTGCCGGAGCGTGACGGCGAGACGGCGCGCATCACCTTCGACTTCACCCTGCAGCGCGCTGCCGAGCCAGAGGACCAGGATTTCTCCGCGCGCAAGCGCCTGACCGTCTCCCCGGAGGTGACGTCATGACCGATATTCGTGAACGCCTGACCACCGCCGTCGTTGATGATGCGCAGGCCGGCATCTTCCGCTGCCGCCGCGACGTGTTCACCGACCCCGATCTGTTCGAACTCGAGATGAAGCACATCTTCGAGGGGCATTGGGTCTATCTCGCCCACGAAAGCCAGATCCCCCAGAACAACGATTATTTCACGACATACATCGGCCGCCAGCCGATCATCATCACGCGCGACAAGACGGGTCAGCTGAATGCGGTGATCAACGCCTGCGCGCATCGCGGCGCGATGCTGTGCCGGCGCAAGCATGGCAACAAGGGCAGTTTCACCTGCCAGTTCCACGGCTGGACGTTCAGCAATTCGGGCAAGCTGCTGAAGGTGAAGGACGGCAAGCACGGCGATTATCCTGCGGCGTTCAACACTGACGGCTCGCACGATCTGACGAAGGTCGCCCGGTTCGAAAACTACCGCGGCTTCCTCTTCGGCAGCCTCAACCCCGATGTCGTGCCGCTCGAGGACCATCTGGGCTCGACCCGCATCATCATCGATCAGATGGTCGACCAGGCGCCCGAGGGGCTGGAGGTGCTGCGCGGCAACTCCTCGTACATCTATGACGGGAACTGGAAGCTGCAGATGGAGAACGGCGCCGACGGCTATCACGTCAGCGCGGTCCACTGGAATTACTCGGCGACGACCGGCCGGCGCAACGAAGAGGCGACCAAGGCTGTCGATCCGGACGGCTGGTCCAAGAGCGTCGGCGGCGTCTATGGCTTCGATAACGGCTACATCCTGCTCTGGACCCGGCTGCTCAACCCCGAAGTCCGCCCCGTCTATGCCCATCGTGCCGAGATCGAGGCGCGGCTGGGCGCAGAGCGCGCAGCCCCGATCATCGAACAGACGCGCAATCTGTGCCTCTACCCGAACGTCTATCTGATGGACCAGTTTTCCACCCAGATCCGGGTCGTTCGCCCGCTGTCCGTCGATCAGACGGAAGTCACCATCTACTGCTTCGGCCCGAAGGGTGAGCCGGCCGCAGATCGCGCGCTGCGCATCCGCCAGTATGAGGATTTCTTCAACGTCAGCGGCATGGGCACGCCTGACGATCTGGAGGAATTCCGCTCCTGCCAAACTGCCTATGCGGGCGCGGGCGAGCTGTGGAATGATCTCAGCCGCGGGGCCAATCACTGGGTTCACGGGCCCGATGACAATGCGCGGGCGATGGGCCTGGAGCCCAGGCTGAGTGGCAATCGCAGCGAGGACGAGGGTCTGTTCGTCTGCCAGCATGAATATTGGGCAAAGACGCTGATCGCGGCGATCGATCGGGAGGCCGCCAAGCGCCAGGTCGACCGGTTGGAGGTGGCGGCATGAGCGGCATTCGCGAGCAGGTGCTCGACTTCCTCTACCGCGAGGCGCGGTTGCTCGACGACCGGCAGTGGGACGAATGGCTGGCCTGTTATTCCCCCGGCGCAATCTTCTGGATGCCGGCGTGGGACGACGACGACCAGCTGGTCGACGATCCGCAGCGCGACATCTCGCTGATCTATTATCCGAACCGGGATGGGCTGGAGGACCGCGTCTTCCGCTTCAAGACCGAACGGTCCGGTGCCAGCATGCCTGAGCCGCGCACCAATCACGCGATCAGCAATGTCGAGATCCTGGAGATCCGCGACGGCGCGGTCGACGTGCGGTTCAACTGGCACACGCTCAGCCACCGTTACAAGGAAACGCTGAGCTTCTTCGGCACGTCTTTCTACACGCTGGACATCAGCGGCGACGCGCCGGTCATCACGAACAAGAAGGTCGTGCTGAAGAACGACTACATCCGGCAGGTGATCGACGTTTATCACGTCTGATCCCCGGATGGCTTTGGAGAAGGCATCATGGGCTATCGCATCGCGCTGAATTTCGAGGATGGCGCCACGCGCTTCATCGACTGCAATGACGGGGAGACGGTGCTCGACGCCGCCTTCCGGCAGAAGGTGAACCTGCCGATGGATTGTTCGGACGGGGTGTGCGGCACCTGCAAATGCCATTGCGAGCAGAGCAGCTACGATCTGGGCGACGATTACATCGATGAGGCGCTGACCGAAGACGAGGCCGCCGAGGGCAAGGTGCTGACGTGCCAGATGCGTGTCGACAGCGACTACGTCATCGCGGTGCCGGTGCCGTCGAGCGCTTGCAAGCTGAAGCCGTCCGTCCATGAAGCGACGCTGGTGGAGGCCAAGCAGGTGTCAGACAGCACGATCGTGCTGCGACTGCGTCCCGACGATCCCGAGGCGCTCGCCTTCCTGCCCGGCCAATATGTGAACCTCGCGATCCCGGGGACACAGGTCCATCGTGCCTATTCGTTCAGCTCGAAGCCGGGTGCAGCGGAGGCGAGCTTCCTGATCCGCAACATTCCCGGCGGTCAGATGAGCTCCTGGCTCACCAGCGCGGCGAAGCCGGGCGAGCGCATGGCGTTCGTCGGACCACAGGGCAGCTTTTTCCTCAGGACGGTGGAGCGTCCGGTGGTGATGCTGGCCGGCGGCACGGGTCTGGCGCCGATCCTGTCCATGCTGGAGGTGCTAGCCGACACGGGCACCGATCAGCCGATCCACCTGATCTATGGCGTAACCAGGGACGGCGATCTGGTCGAAACGCAGCGGATCGCCGCGCTGGCCGAACGGCTGCCGACACTCACCTGGGCGATGTGCGTCGCGGACAACGCCAGCGGCCAGCCGCTCAAGGGCTATGTGACCGAGCATCTGAGCGATGCGCATCTCAACGCCGGCGACTGCGACATCTATCTGTGCGGCCCGCCCGCAATGGTGGAGGCAGTGCGCATGTTCCTGCGCGACAAGGGCGTCGAGCCGCGCCACTTCCACTACGAAAAGTTTGTGCCAAGCGAGGCCGGCGCCACGGCGGAAGCGGCATGACGTTTTCTGGACGCTTTTCGGGCAAGGTGATCGTCGTAACCGGCGCCGCGCAGGGCATCGGTCGCGGCGTCGCGCTTCGCGCCGCGGCCGAGGGTGCGCAGGTGATGCTGGTCGACCGGGCGCCCTTCGTCAGCGATGTCGCGGACGAGGCTGGACAGGCAAGTTTCATCTGCGACCTGGAGACGCACGACGGCGCGATGGCGGCCATCGCCGCTGCGGTCGAAGCGTATGGACGGGTCGACGTGCTGATCAACAATGTCGGCGGTGCGATTCGGATGCGACCGTTCGCGGAATTTACGCCGCCGCAGATCGAGGCGGAGCTTCGCCGTTCGCTGCTGCCGACGCTTTGGGGCTGCCATGCCGTGCTTCCGGTGATGCTGGCGCAAGGCGGGGGTACGATCGTCAATGTCTCGTCCAATGCGACGCGCGGCATCCGGCGCGTGCCCTATTCGGCAGCCAAGGGCGGCCTCAACGCGCTGACGCAGAGCCTGGCCATGGAATATGGCCATGACGGCATCCGCGTCGTGGCGACCGCGCCCGGGGGGACGCAGGCGCCGCCGCGGACTGTGCCGCGCAATCCCGACGGTGACGATGCGCGCGAACAGGCCTGGATGGCCGAGGCGGTCGAGCAAGTGACGAACTCGACCTTTCTCGGCCGGTACGCGACGCTCGACGAACAGATCGCGCCGATCCTGTTCTTGGCCTCCGACGAGGCTTCCTACATCACAGGGTCGGTCCTGCCGGTCGCGGGCGGCGACCTGGGCTGATCGGAGACACCCATGAAAAGCAAGATTTACGACAGCCCCGCAGCGGCGCTCGATGGCCTGTTATTTGATGGCATGACGATCATGTCGGGTGGTTTTGGCCTTTCGGGCAATCCCGAGAGCCTGATCCCCGAAATCAGGGCGAGCGGCGTGAAGCGGCTGACCGTCATCTCCAACAATGCCGGCGCCGATGGCTTCGGCCTGTGGATGCTGCTGGAAACCCGGCAGATCGCCAAGATGATCTCCAGCTATGTCGGCGAGAACAAGCTGTTCGAACAGCAATATCTGTCCGGCGAGCTCGAGCTGGAGTTGAACCCGCAGGGTACGCTGGCGGAGCGTATCCGTGCCGGCGGCGCAGGCATCCCGGCCTTCTACACCAAGACCGGCGTCGGCACGGTGGTGGCCGAGGGGAAGCTGGTCGAGACGTTCGAGGGTGAGGAATATGTCCGCGAAACCTGGCTGCGCGCCGACCTGTCGATCGTGAAGGCGTGGCGGGCGGACCCGGCGGGCAACCTGATGTTCCGAAAGACCGCGCGCAACTTCAATCCGAACATGGCGACCGCGGGCAAGATCACCGTCGCGGAGGTCGAGGAGATCGTGCCGGCCGGCAGCTTCGATCCCGACTGCATCCACACGCCCGGCATCTATGTCGACCGGATCGTCCGCAGCACCATCAACGAAAAGCGGATCGAGAAGCTGACCGTTCGCGCACGGGAGATTACGGCATGAGCTGGACGCGGGACGATATGGCCACGCGCGCCGCGCGCGAGCTGCAGGACGGATTTTACGTGAACCTTGGCATCGGCATCCCGACGCTGGTGGCCAATCATGTGCCGCCGGGGATCGAAGTGACCCTTCAGTCGGAGAACGGGATGCTGGGCATCGGGCCGTTCCCTTATGAAGGCGAAGCCGACCCCGATCTGATCAATGCCGGCAAGCAGACGATCACCGCGCTGCCGACGTCCAGCTTCTTCTCCAGCGCGGACAGCTTCGCGATGATCCGCGGCGGGCATATCGACATGGCGATCCTGGGCGCGATGGAAGTCAGCGAGACGGGCGACCTCGCCAACTGGACCATCCCCGGAAAGATGGTGAAGGGCATGGGCGGGGCGATGGACCTGGTCGCCGGCGTCCGCCGCGTCGTCGTGGTCATGGATCACGTATCGAAGCACGGCGATCCCAAGATCCTGCCGAGCTGCACGTTGCCGCTGACGGGCAAGCGCTGCGTCGACCTCATCATCACCGACCTTGCCGTGATCGCCTGTGACAAGCCGGGCCTGCGCCTGGTGGAGCTGGCGCCGGGCGTCACCGCCGAGGAGGTCCGCGCCAAGACGGGTGCGCCGATCCAGGGGAACGGATGATGCCGTTCGTCCAGTCGAACGGCGCCGCCATCTATTGGAAGCTGGAAGGGCGCGATGATGCGCCGGCGCTGGTGCTGCTCAACTCGATCGGCACCGACATGGATCTATGGGCCGAAACGCTCCCAATCCTGCGCCGCCACTTCGCGCTGCTACGCGTCGACACGCGCGGCCATGGCGCATCAGGCGCGCCCGATGGCGACTATCGGCTCGATCAACTGGCAAGCGACGTGCTGTCCGTGATGGACGCTGCGGGCATCCACCGCGCGACCATTGCCGGCGTCTCGCTGGGCGGCATGATCGCGATGGAAGCTGCGCTTGGCGCGCCTGAACGGGTCGCCGGCCTGGCACTTGTCTGCACCTCGGCAACGATGGATTCCGCCTCCTGGGATGCGCGGATCGCGACGGTCCGCGAAGGCGGCACGGCAGCGATTGCTGACCTTGCCATGGGCCGCTTCCTCTCGCCCACCTTCATCGCCGAGCGACCGGAAGTCGAAGCGACCGTCAGGCGCGGGCTGATCGCCATGTCCGCGAGCGGCTATGCGGGATGCGGGGCGGCGATCCGCGACATGGACCTGCAGCATCGCCTGCCGGAAATCGCGGCGCCGACGCTGGTGATCACCGGCACCCGCGACACCTCGACGCCATTCGATGGCCATGGCGACCATCTGCTCGCGCAGATCCCTGGCGCCGTCCACCGGTCGCTCGAGGCGGCGCATCTGGCACCGATCGAGGCTCCCGAGGCAGTCGCCGCCGCGGTGATCGAGCAGTTCGGTTAAAAGGAATTGCCCGGTTCGGCTACTGACCGGCGGCTCGTTCCGCGAATACGTGCAATCCCGGTTGTCGACCTGTCAGGCGGGTCGTAGCGTGGCACCGCATCCGCGCCAGCCGGGATCAGGCAATATGATCGATCTGCGATTGTTGCGCTATTTCGTCGTCGTGGCGGAGGAGGGAAACTTCAATCGCGCGGCCGAACGGCTGCACATCGCCCAGCCCCCGCTGTCGCGCGCGATCCAGCAGCTTGAGGCCACGGTGGGTGCCGTTCTGCTCGATCGCGGCAGCCGCCCGCTTCGCCTGACCGACGTCGGCCGGTTGCTGCACGCGCAGGCGACTCAGCTGCTCGTCCGGATGGACGATCTCGAGACGATGGTGAAAACCGCCGCTGCGACACGCAAGCGGCGGCTCGTCATCGGCTATGTCGCGTCCACCATCTATGGGCGGCTGCCCGAACTGATCCGAAGCTTTCGCAAGGCGTCACCACTGGTCGAACTGGTGCTGATCGAGAGTTCCACACTGGAGCAGATCGCCGGGCTGAAGGATGGCCGGATCGATGTGGGTTTCGGCCGGATCCGGTTTGACGACCCGGCCGTGCGCCGCGTCGTGCTGCGCGAGGAACCCCTGATCGCCGCGTTGCCGACAGAGCACCGGCTGGCCAGGGAGGACGGCCCCGTATCGATCCACGAGCTCGCCGAGGAACCGCAGATCATCTACCCGCGCCAACCCCGCCCCAGCTATGCCGACGAGGTGGCGTCGCTGTTTCGCGACCATCAGATCGAACCGCGGATCGTCCATGAGGTGCGCGAACTGCAGATCGCGATCGGTCTGGTGGCGGCCGAAGAAGGCATGGCGATCGTCCCTGAGGCGGTGCGGCGCGCCCGCAGCCATGATGTCGCGTTCCGCGAACTGATCGAGCCGGCAAGCTCCCCGATCATCATGAGCTATCGCGCAGGCGACCGATCGCCCGAACTGGCGCTGATGTCGGAAATCATCGCCAGTCGCTACGCCGAATGGGGATATGAGGTGCCGCTCGGCCTGATCCCCTGAGCCTGCTTCTACGTACTGCGTCCGGGCGCCCGAAACGTCACGACGACGAAAGCGGCCGGCGGGTCAGCCTTGGGCGATCGGATAACCCTGAAACACCTTTGGTTTGTCCATCACGACATGCGTGGTCACCCGAGCAAGGCCGACGTCGCGCGTCAGTCGCTCCTTCAGCCTGGTCCAGTCCGCCATGCCGCCCACCACAATCTTCAGGACATAATCGGTATCGCCGCTGACGTGCGATGCCTCGACGACTTCGGGCAGCTCGCTGATGATCCGTTCGAAATTCTGCCGCTCTTCGCGATGGCGACCTTCCAGCGCCACCTCGACCAGAAGGACGAGGCCGACATCGACGCGGAACGGATCGAGCCGGGCGTGATAGCCCTGGATCACACCAGTTTTCTCCAGATTCCGCACCCGCGCGAGGCAAGCGCTTTCAGACAGGCCGACGCGCTGCGCCAGCGCAGCGTTGCGCAGCCGCCCCTCGGCCTGCAATTCGCGCAGGATCCGCCGGTCGATCCGGTCCAACGTACGTTCCGCGGCCATGGCATCTCCAATCCGCAGAATCCTCGGCAGCGGTCAAGGTGTTTCGCGCCACTTGCGGCGGGGCGGATGCTAACGCTGGAGCTCATCCACGAAAACGCTGCTCGCGCCGCCCGGCTGGATTGAACGGACCGCCACGGCGGTCCCGGTCGGGTGTGGGCAAAAGGATAAGCCCGTTGAGGAATTGGAAGCTTCGCAAACCGTTCGATATCGGATTTGGTGAGCAGGACGGCTCCCTGGCGCGAACACTGGGATGGCCGCATCTGATCGCCATGGGCGTGGGGGCGATTGTCGGCACCGGCATCCTGACGCTGATCGGTGTCGGTGCGGCAAAGGCCGGGCCGGCCGTGCTGATCGCCTTTGTCATCGCCGGATTTGTATGTGCCTGTGCGGCGCTCGCCTATGCCGAGATGGCAACGCTCGTCCCTGCCTCGGGCAGCGCCTACACATATAGCTATGTGGCGATCGGCCAGCTTGCGGCCTGGATGATCGGCTGGAGCCTCATCCTGGAATACAGCCTGGTGGTGAGCGCCGTCTCGGTGGGATGGTCCGGCTATGCCGCGCCGATCCTGCACGAGTGGCTGGGCGTCCCCTGGGCGCTGATGAACGGGCCGCACGCCGGCGGCATCGTTAACCTGCCAGCGGTGGCGATCATCGGCGTGGTCGCGGCGACGCTGATCTACGGCATGCGCAGCAGCGCCAGCGTGAATGCGATCCTCGTACTGGTGAAAGTCTCCGCGCTGATCGCCTTCGTCTGGCTTGCCGCGCCACATTTCGACCTTGCCAATCTCCAGCCGTTCAACCCCTTCGGCTTCGGCAAATCCACTGGCCCTGACGGCGTGGAGCGCGGCATCATGGCGGCCGCCGCGATCATCTTTTCCGCCTTCTACGGCTTCGACGCGATCGCCACTGCCGCCGAGGAAACGCGCAATCCGCGTCGCGATCTCGCCATCGGGATCATCGGATCGATGCTGGCATGCGCGGCCATCTACACGCTGGTCGCCGGCGCGGCGTTGGGCGCGGTCGGCTTTAGCACCTTCGCCGACAGCCCGGAGCCGCTGGCGCTGGTGCTGCGGCAGCTTGGCGAGCCGGGCGCCGCGCGCTTCCTGGCCCTGTCCGCGGTGGTCGCGCTGCCGACCGTCATCCTCGCGTTCTTCTACGGACAGAGCCGGATCTTCTTCGTGATGGCCCGCGACGGCCTGCTGCCGCGCGCCCTCGCCCGCGTCTCGGATCGCGGGGTGCCGGTGCGTACCACGATGTTCACCGTGCTGGTGGTCGGATCAATCGCCGCCTTCTTCCCGCTGAACGAGATCGTCGCACTGGCCAATGCCGGAACGCTCGTCGCCTTTGCGGCGGTGGCGATCAGCATGCTTGTCCTGCGACGGCGTGCGCCCGATGCGCGGCGCGGCTACCGCGCGCCGGCGGCCTGGGTGATCGGCCCCGTCGCAATCGCCGGATGCGCCTATCTGTTCGTCAGCCTGCCCAGCAGTACGCACCTGTGGTTCCTGGTCTGGAACGTCGTGGGCGTGGCGATCTACTGGGCTTATGCCGGGCGATCGCGCCGCGGGCCACTGACAGCGGCGGTCGCGGACGGCGCGCCGGTGCGCGGTGGTTGAGGTCGCCGCCACCACCGAGTTGCTGACGTCGCTCGTCCGGCTGCTCGATCTCGGCGGCACCTTTGCCTTTGCGCTCAGCGGTGCGACGGCGGGCGTGCGCCGGCGGCTCGACATCTTCGGGATCCTGGTGCTGGCGTTCGCCGCGTCGACCGCCGGCGGGATCACGCGAGACGTGCTGATCGGCGCGACTCCGCCTGCCTCGCTGGTTGATTGGCGTTACCTTGGCGTCTCCTCACTCGCGGGCGTGATCTGTTTCTTCTGGTCGCCCTGGATCGAGAAGCTCAACGCGCCTGTCCGGATGCTCGACGCGGTCGGGTTGGCGCTGTTCGCCGTGTCGGGCGCGCAGAAGGCTCTGGCATTCGGCCTCAGCCCCATCATGGCGGCGTTGCTGGGCGTGCTGACCGGCATCGGCGGCGGGATCGCGCGTGACGTCCTCCTGGCCGAGGTGCCGGGCGTGCTGCGGTCGGAGCTTTATGCCGTCGCCGCGCTGGCCGGGGCGACGGTGGTGGTCATCGGCAACCTGCTCGGCCTGCCGATCATCCCGACCGCCCTCGCAGGTGGCGTGCTGTGCTTTGGCATGCGCATGATGGCGATCCGTCGCGGATGGCAACTGCCCGTGCCACAAGCTCCTCCCCGCTAGGATGGGTATCGACGACCACGACCAGACGAGGATGATGGCAGCGAAGCGTCGAGAAGAAGACGACGGCGGGGAAGCGCCCTGCTGGGCGCTCGAAGACTTCGCTAAAGAGTCGTCCCGCCCGTAGCATTCTGCCCTTCAGCTTTCCGGTCAGCGGTGCTTATCCATGTGAAAGGAACGCGAATGGCCGTCGACGGCATGGGTGGAGGAACGAACCTACTCGCCTGCACGTGCCGCGGACCAGCTTTCCAGCGGAACCGTGCGGGCGGCTTCTATTTTGGGCGTTTGTTTCCTGGCCTCTTGAACGCAGGCCTGTCCCGCGAGAGCCGCGACGCAGGAGACAAGCAGTGCGGCCGATAACTTCCAGCCCCCTGGCAGCACCGGCCCTTCCGCTGCGGATGTTACGTAGGGTCGCGCTCCCTCACGGCGGGTAAGGCTTGGCTGCTCAGGCAAGAGGAGTTCTCCATGTTGAGAAGCTTTGTGATCGCCGGCGCCCTGTGCGCCGCGTGCGCGGCGACGGCAGGCGCGGCACAGACGGTGAAGGAACAGGCCCATATTCCGCAGCGCGACGGGATGACCGACGTCACGGTCTTCAAGGTCAACAAGCGCCTCGAGACGGTGACGTGCCGCGACTTCAACCTGGTCGATGTGCAGTATCGGCCACAGGCGGTGGTCTACGCCGCCAATTATGGGCCTAAGGGCAAGCCGCACCCGACTGTGACGGTCGCGGGTGTCGAGACCGTGACGCCGATGGTGGTGGATGCCTGCCGTGCGCGGCCCGGTGATCAATTCGTCGGTGCCGTTCAGAAAGCGCTCGCACAGCAACGCGCAGGCATGAAGCGCGGCTCGAACTGACGCAGCGGCGCCGGCGTCGTTCGGCGCCGGCCGCTCTGCTTTCAGCGACGCGCGGTGACGCACGCCCCTTGCGGCGACGCTTCACCCGCGCCGCCTCCCTGGCGACGTTTATCGTCGAACCGGTTTGCATTCCCTCCGGCAATGCGCTTCACACCGCCTCCTGCGCCATTCGCAGGAGGAGAGACGATGACCGACCTGCTCGGCACCTGGACGTTGGTTTCCTGCATCAACGATCGCGGCGGAACTGAGGTCAGGACGTTCGGAAATCCGCCTGCGGGCCAGCTCCAATATACCGCCGACGGCCGCATGTCGGCGTTCCTCATGGATCCGGCCTGGGCAGCGGCCGGCGATCCGGAGGCGAACAGTTTCACGGAGTTTTTTGCCTATGCCGGCACGTGGCGTCGTGACGGGGACATGATCACGCACGACATCCTGTTTGCCTCCCAGCCGACACGGGTTGGTACAAGCTTCGTACGGCGGATCGTCCCGCTCGCACAGGATAGGATCCAGCTCGTGACCGAGCCCGAAGTATCCAAATCAGGTCGCACGTACGTGACACGACTGGAGTGGCAGCGGGTCCGCGCTGCAGAATAGGCCGGCCCATCACATCCCGGCACCCACCCGCCGCAAAGACGTGGGGCCTGGAACGATCAAAGTTTAGCACACGTTATCTTTGGTAGAGCCCGCCAAACGCGCCAGGAGATGTGTGTATGCGTAACAGAATGATGGGGCTCTTTGCCGCCCTTGCCATGACCTTCACCACCGTCGGCGTCAGCGTCACGCCGACTGCGGCTCAGGCACAATCCTATCGCAGCGGCCACCATGGCTATGATCGTGATCGGGGCCGCCGCTACGTTCCGCCACGCCATGCCTATCGCGATTACCGCAAGCATCGCGGACACCGCGCGTATCGCCATCATGATCGCCGCCACTGGGATCGCAAGCATTATCGGGGCTCGCGCTATTACCGTAACGGACCGCCGCGCGCCTATTACGCGCCGCGTTATCGTACTCCGTATCGCTGGTAACCGCCACGCGCCCATGGGCGGATCACCCGGATCCGCCCATTATCGGCCCTGCGGTACAGACCCGGCAGGATTAGTTGCTGTCGGGGCGATCCCGATCGTTGTCAGCGTTGGTGATCACCAACACGGCGAAACCAACCGCGAGCGCAGCACCGACGATGTAAGCAGCGATCGGGCTGAAGCCAGCAGCCTTTCAGCGCCGTGAGCCGGCGTGGAAGCGCGGACCGACTTAGTTAACGATAGCGTAGCGGCCCGGTTGGCAGTCTGAGCCGAAGTGGACGGCGCGGCATGCGCGACGGTCAGCTTCAGCCCGCCCGATCGGCTGCCGCGAGCACCTCCCCAAGCGAAGCAGGCGCAAATCCCAACCGATCCAAAAGGTCGAGCATCACGTCCCACCAGCGCATGAATCGCGCGAGGTCAGTCGCGTCACGGACATAGGGTGTATGGCCCGGCACAAGGCTTGGGGAGTGGAAGGAAAAGGTCAGCAGCCGCGTCCCCTCTCCCGCCGCGATGCGCACCGCCTCGGTAGCTTCCCCGATCGGCACCCCCTCCGGCGTCAGCGGAACACGCGACAAGAGGCCAGCTCGCGCCAGCAGTCCGCGCCCACGCGGTACGCGCCTGGCGAGCCCGTGAAGCGACGGGCCGGCGCGCCGCAGCCTGCCAGTGAAGATCGTCGACAGCGGCACCTCGACCATCCCGGTCCCGGCCGCCCGGAATGCCTCCACCCCGATGCTCCGGAAGTCGGGCCCGCCTTCATTGGTATAATCGTGATGCGCCCGCATCGACGTATCGAGGCGGTAGCCCCGCTCCGCCAGCAGTTGCAGCGTCGCCGGACCGATCCCGTAGCGCCCGGCCCGATAAGCCTGCGGCGGCGTCCCGAAGGCAGTGGTGATCGCCTCCGTCAGCGCGTCGAGCTTCGCCGCGTGCAGATCGACCGGAAGATTCCCGGCAAATGACAAGGCTGCGCTCGGCGCTTCGTCATGTGGCGGATTCACCCAAGGGTGAAGCTGCGCGCCGATCGTCGTACGCCCGTCCGCGACCAGTCCGCTTAGCACATCCACCGCCCAATCATCACTGACCACGGGATAGTCGCACAGATAACATGGCGCGACGCCGCGCTCCGCCAGCTGCGCATGCATCCCGGGCAACGCGGCAATCGCACTCACCGACCGTGCCTCGCGCGAAAAGGGCGCCGACCAGTCGAACTCCTCCTCGCAATCCACGAAGAGCATGAAGCGCCGGCCGAAACCGGCAGGCCAGCGGATCAGATCATCGGGATCCGGCGCCGGAACACGCCAGCCGTGCGAGCCCCCAGGCGCCACGCTCCCGGTCAGTTTGTGGACGCCTGCCCCATTTCGCCGATCGAAGCGGCGGGCAGCGTCACTGTCAAGCGATCCGCCTCGATGGTCATCCGACCGCTGAGCTCGATCGCGAGGTTTGCGATCAGCCGCAGCGCAAAGCCCGTGCCGAGCAACGGCCCACCAGCGAGCGCGGTCTCGCGCTCCGCATCAAGGTTCAGCAGCGCCGCCTCGCTCATATGCGCCAGCGTCTGTGGTCGGGTAATGCTCACTCGAACGCGCCGGCCCGCCAGCCGCTCGGCCGATACCCGGATCGCCTCACCCTCGCGGCTCGCCGATACCATCGTGCCGATCAGCCGCGTGAACAGCCGCTCGGCCGCGCGATCGTCGCAAGCGAGGCCAAGCGCCGCGTCGCCCGTTTCCACCGCGACGTTGCTGCCGCGACTCTCCGCCAGCGCCTGCATCTCGCCCGTAACGCGCTCAAGCAGCGGCCCCAGCGGCACCACGCCCGGGCGAAGCTCCAGCGCATCGCTTTCCATCCGCGCCGCGAGGTCCAGATCTTCGATTGCCGCGACCAGATCAGCCGCGAGCGAACGGATCGTCGACGCGCGCTCGCGATGCACCGGGTCGACCGGGCCCAGCAATTGCGCCTCGATCAGTTCGGAAAAGCCGGCAATGGCGTTGGTCGGCGTACGCAGCTCATGAACGAGGCGGCGAAGGCCCTCTGACTTGCGCTGACCGCTGGCCGCGCTGGCACGGTCCGTCGTCAAAGCCCGCCGTGCCTCGCCGCGGTACCCGGCGAATTGCCCTGTCGCATCCTCGAACAGGGGCATTGCCGACACGCGCCAAGCGCCTGCCACCGCCCCGGCACCGTCGATCACCAGGGGCGCGTCCACAATGGCGGCACGACGCTCGAACAGGAGGCCGAACTCGCCTTCGGTATGACGGCCGAGCAACGACAGCCCTACAACGGCGCCGCGCGGGACGGCGTCGGACCAACGGATCACGCCGTCAGCCCCAGTCTCGAAGCGAAAATGGTCGAGCACCGATGCTGGCGGCGCTGGTGTGCGCGGCGCGATCGGCAATCCGCCATCACGCTTGAAGCTCTCGATCCGATCAACGAGCGCCGCGATCTCGAACCCGGCGGGCGCTCGCACCGCGGATGACACCGCCTCCACCGCCGACGGCTTGGCTGCGTCGACCGTCTCTTCGACGATGACTTCGGCAACCGCATCCAGCGCCGCCGCAGGCTTCACCTCTTCAGGCTCGTCCAGAACGGCGGGGGCGTCATAGCCGAGCGCAAAATCGGTCGGTCCGAAGCTCTCCAGCGCGCGCACGATCAATGGATCGAGATCCTTGCGCTGGCGCAGCGCCGCACGCCCGACCGGCCCAAGGCCTGGCAGGATCGCGATCCACTCCCCCACCGGCAACATCGCACCGCGTAGCGCCGCCTGGGCAACGGCGGGCTCATCCTCGGCAAACAGCGCGATCAGCGCGGCGCTCGGCCGCCCGAGCGCCAGGCCGCGCGCCGCAGCAGCGCGCACGCTCGCCGGAACTTGCGAACGAAGCGCCCGCAGCCGCCCGAGCGTCTCGGTGTTGGCTTCTGCGCGGCCACGCGCCAGAAGATCCGCCAGCTGGCGGAACGTCGCCTGCGCACCAAAGGCAGTCGACGCGTCGGCAGCAAGAACGGTCTTGAGACTGTCGTCGAACCGCACTCATCGCCCCACTGTTACGCCCGCGACCCGCTCGCTGCGCCGAACGGCCTTAGCGAGCCTCTCGCGCATGCGAAACTAGTCATTTTACGGTTGTCGCGAGGTGGCACAATTGCGTTGACGCGCAATTATCCTATTATGAAAGCACATCGTTAGTCATGAACATGCGTTTCAGGGGTATAATGACGCTCGACCGAATAGACCGACGGATTCTCGCCTTGCTGCAGGAAGACGGACGGATGACCAATGTCGATCTGGCCGAACGGGTCGGGTTGACGGCCCCGCCGTGCCTCCGTCGCGTCCGCGCGCTCGAACAAAGCGGCACCATCCGTGGCTATCACGCACAATGCGATCCCGCCGCGCTTGGCTATCCCATCACCGTCTTCGCGATGGTGAGCCTGCGCAGCCAGGCGGAGCAGGATCTCGCTGCCTTCGAGAAGCACGTGGCGGGCATCCCGGAAGTGCGCGAATGCCACATGCTGAACGGCGAGATCGACTTCATCCTGAAGATCGTCGCGGCGGATCTGGAAAGCTTCCAGCGCATCCTCACCACGCATCTCACCGCGGCGCCGAACGTCGCCAGCGTGAAATCGTCGTTGACGATCCGCACGGCGAAATCGTCCCCGGGCGTCCCGATCGACATACCCGCCGAGTGATCGGCCCCTGATCCTCGCGGGAACAACGAAAAAGGGCGGCCGAGGCCGCCCTTCCCGTCTCGTCAGAAGCTGACCGCTCAGGCGGTCGGCGGGTTGTCGAGATAGATCGTCCACAACGACGCGATGTCCGCGCGCGGCGCCGTCTTCACTTGCGCGAAGGCAGCCTTTGCACCCTGCTTGTCGCCCGAATTCGCCAGCGCGATGCCGAGGCGGGTGTTCACCGTGTCCGCGTCGACGCCACCCTTCTCCAGCGCAACCTTATAAAGCTCGATCGCCTTGGCGTAATTGCCCGAGCCGAGATACGCATCGCCGGTATTCGCCGCGACCCGGCCGTTCGCGGCCGACTTCGCCTTGGCTTCGCTCGGCGCCAGCGAACCTTCGTTGGCGATCGCCTGGTTCGCCACCTTCAGCAGGTCGTTGGCAGACGCGCTGCTCGCCGGAATCTTCCCGGCAGCCTTGCCTTCGGTCAGCACGGTCTTGGTCTCGTACGGCAGGCCCATGTCATAGGTCCACTGCGCGTAGTTCTCGTAATCATACTGGTCGGCGAGCGACTTGGTCGCACGCATCAGGCGATACAGGTCAACCTTCTGCGCCTTGTCCAGCGTCACTGCGCTCGACTGGGTCATGCCATAGGTGACGATGCCGTCGCGCCAGTTCTTGGCGGTCGGGTAAGCTACGACGTAGCGCTTGATCCAGCCCACCGTCTGCGGGCCCATCTTCTTCTGGTTGGTCTTGGCGATGGCGTAGCGATACAGTTCCTCGGAGGGCTTTTGGCCAGCCGCGATCTGCGCATCGATCGCCTTCTCCAGCTCCGCCGAACCGCCGGCGATGTCGCCGGAATCCATGCGGATCTTCACCATCTGCAGCGTCAGGTTCGGATCATTGTAACCAAGCTGCTGGGCGCGCTGGAAGAACTGGATCGCGCCGGCGGAATCCTTGGCGTTCGCCGCCATGATGCCGCGCTGATAGTTATACTTCGGCAGGTCGACCGCCGGGGTCTTCGGGTTGGCGATCAGCGCGTCCAGCGGCGCCTTCAGGCCGTCTTCGCTGACCGGCTGGTTGGCCGCCCGCGCGTCCTGGATCTTGGTCGCTTCCATCTGCAGCTGCAGCGCGGCGACGATATAGCGGTCGTCGTCGGTCTTCGCCGCGGCCTGCGCGGTGGCCAGCTGGGCCGCCGCGGTCGCGAAGTCCTTGGTGCCAAGTGCAGTCTGCGCGGCGGATGCCGGGCCCTGCACTTCCTTGCTCAGCTTCAGGGCCGGGCCCTTCTGCTCCTGCTTCTTTTCCTTTGCGGCAGCAGCGGGGGTGGAAACGGCAATGCCCGCCACACCTGCCGTCAGAGCGGCTGCAACCGCGACCTTGGAAATGCTCTTCATTGAAACTGCTCTCCTTGAGGCGTGACGTGTTACGTCCGGCGCTTAATCCGGTTGCATGGCCGCATCAAGGAATCGCGCTGAATGGACATTGAACGTAATGGTTCAGCGGCTTAGCCGGCCATGCCATGAAAGCAGTAATCATCGGCGCCTCGGGCGGGATCGGGGCAGCGCTGGCGGATGCGCTGGCGGAAGAAGATGCCACCGTGCACCGCCTCG
The DNA here is from genome assembly GCA_964390515.1 of uncultured Stakelama sp. GTDB lineage: Bacteria > Pseudomonadota > Alphaproteobacteria > Sphingomonadales > Sphingomonadaceae > Sphingomonas. The sequence continues at coordinate 17,874 of CAYMIU010000041.1, read as the reverse complement.
CGCGGCCGGAACTCGATCTGACGGACGAGGCCAGCATCGCCGCAGCCGCCGCCAGTGTCGGCACGCCGGATCTGGTCGTGGTCGCCACCGGCCTGCTCCATGATGGGGAGCGCGGCCCGGAAAAGGCGCTGCGCGATCTCGATCCGGCGTGGCTGGCGGAGCAATATGCGATCAACGCGATCGGCCCGGCGCTAGTCGCCAAGCATTTCCTCCCGGTCATGCCCAAGTCGGGCCGGTCCGTCTTTGCCGTCCTCTCGGCCCGCGTCGGCAGCATCTCGGATAATCGCCTGGGCGGCTGGTATGGATACCGCGCCTCCAAAGCCGCGCTAAACCAGCTCGTCCGCACGCTGGCGGTGGAGGACAAGCGCCGCAACGATCGCGGCATCATCGTCGCCCTCCACCCTGGCACGGTCGACACCCGGCTAAGCCAGCCGTTCCAGCAATCCGGGCGAGACATCTTCACACCCGGCCGCGCCGCGGTTCAGCTGCTCGATGTCCTCGATGGGCTGAAGCCGCAGGACAGCGGCAAGTTCTTCGCCTGGGACGGGACCGAGATCGCGCCCTGAACCTCGTCGCCGGCGGATCAGTTACGCGGCAGGGGCGTCGCGAACCGGTCCTTCGGCGTCGCGGTCTGCTCGCGCCGCAGCCGCGCCGCCTCCATGAACAGCCGCTGCCCTTCCGCAAGCGTGGGCGCGTCGCGCCCGCGGCGCTCCAGTTCGCTGATCAGCCCGGAAATCTTGTCCATCTCTGCTCTCCATCATCGAAGACATTGGGGCAGCAAAGCACCGGCGGGCGTACCGCGCACTTACCTCTGTTAGCGCAGCCGCACTCGCGGCCTTAGCTGTCCTCGCGTACGCGTACGCGCGCGTGACTTTTCAGTTGCAGGGTCCTAGATCGGCCGGGATACGAATCCCAGACCGAAGGTACCATTTTGACCGACGAGACCGTCCTCGCCGACCCATCGGACATTGCGCCGATCTCGATCGTCGAGGAAATGAAGACCAGCTACCTCGATTACGCGATGAGCGTGATCGTGGCGCGCGCGCTCCCCGACGTTCGTGACGGCCTGAAGCCAGTCCACCGCCGCATCCTCTATTCGGCGAACGAAAGCGGCTTCACGTACAATCGGCCCTACCGCAAATCGGCCCGCATCGTCGGTGACGTGATCGGTAAGTATCACCCGCACGGCGATACCGCGATCTATGACGCCTTGGCGCGCATGACGCAGGACTGGTCGATGCGCGCGCCGCTGATCGACGGCCAGGGCAACTTCGGCTCTATGGATCCCGATCCGCCCGCCGCGATGCGTTACACCGAGGCGCGCCTGTCGCGCGTCTCCGATTACCTGCTCGACGATCTCGACAAGGACACGGTCGATTTCCAGCCGAACTATGACGGCTCGGAAAGCGAACCTCAGGTTCTGCCGGCGCGGTTCCCCAACCTGCTGGTCAACGGCGCGGGCGGCATCGCGGTCGGCATGGCGACCAACATCCCGCCGCACAATCTGGGCGAAGTCGTCGACGCGTGCCTCGCCTATCTCGATCGCGCGATCAGCGGCGGGGAGCCGCTGACGACCGAGGAACTGATGGAGATCGTGCCAGGGCCGGACTTCCCGACCGGCGCCGTCATCCTCGGCCGCGCCGGCGCGCGCAGCGCCTATGAGACGGGCCGCGGCTCGATCATCGTCCGCTCGCGCTATGTCATCGAGGAAGGGCGCGGTGAGCGCCGCTCGATCGTCCTCACCGAAATTCCGTACCAGCAGGGCAAGAACGCGCTGGTCGAAAAGATCGCCGAGGCCGCGAAGGACAAGCGCATCGAGGGCATCGGCGATGTTCGCGACGAATCGAACCGCGAGGGCGTTCGCGTCGTCATCGAGCTGAAGCGTGATGCCACGCCCGAAGTGGTGCTGAACCAGCTGTGGCGACACACGCCCGCACAGGGCAGCTTCCCCGCCAACATGCTCGCGATCCGCGGGGGCCGGCCGGAAATGCTGCCGCTGCGCGAGATCATCGCCGCCTTCATCCAGTTCCGCGAGCAGGTCATCACCCGCCGCTCGAAGTTCGAACTGGCGAAGGCGCGTGATCGCGCGCACATCTTGCTCGGCCTCGTCATCGCCGTGACGAACCTCGACGAGGTCGTCCGGATGATCCGCGGCTCGTCTTCGCCGGCCGAGGCGCGCGCAGCCCTGATGGCGCGCGACTGGCCGATCGCGGAGATCGCCGGCTACATCAAGCTAGTCGAGGCGGTCGAAACCGAGATCACCGGCGACACCTATCGCCTGTCGGAAATTCAGGTCCGCGCGATCCTCGACCTGCGCCTCCACCGCCTGACCGCGCTTGGCCGTGACGAGATCGGCGACGAGCTCAAGACGCTGGCGGATTCGATCGCCGAGCTGCTCGCGATCCTTGCCGACCGCGTGAAGCTCTATGCGGTGATGCGCGAGGAGCTGACCGAGGTTCGCGCGCTCTTCGCCACTCCGCGCCGCACCGAAATCGCCGCTGCCGCCGACGGCATCGACGACGAGGATCTGATCGAGCGCGAGGACATGGTCGTCACCGTGACCATGCAGGGCTATATCAAGCGTACCCCGCTTGAGGCATTCCGCGCCCAGGCGCGCGGCGGCAAGGGCCGCAGCGGCATGGCGACCAAGGACGAGGATGCCGTCACCAGCCTGTTCGTCACCTCGACGCACACGCCGGTATTGTTCTTCTCCACGCTCGGCCGCGTCTATCGCATGAAGGTGTGGCGCCTGCCCGAAGGCAGCGCCAACACCCGCGGCCGCCCGATGATCAACCTCCTGCCGCTCCAGCCGGGCGAGACGATCTCCACCGTCCTGCCGCTGCCGGAGGACGAGGCGGAATGGGGCAAGCTCCACGTCATGTTTGCCACCGCGCGTGGCAGCGTGCGCCGCAACGCGATGGACGCCTTCACCAACGTGCCCTCGAACGGCAAGATCGCGATGAAGTTCGAAGGCGACGACATCGACGATCGCCTGATCGGCGTCGCGCTGCTGGAGGAGAATGACGATGTCCTCCTCGCAACCCGTCAGGGCAAGGCGATCCGCTTCCCGGGCAGCGACGTGCGCGAATTCCAGAGCCGCAACTCCACCGGCGTGCGCGGCATGCGCCTCGCGCCCGGCGACGAGGTGATCTCGCTGTCGATCCTGCACCGCACCGGCGCCACGCAGGAGGAGCGCGAGGAATATCTGCGCTTCGCCCCGTGGAAGGCGACGGAGCGTGAGGGCGAGCCGCAGATCCCGATGGACCGGTTCGAATTCCTGCGCGCGCACGAACAGTTCATCCTCACCGTCTGCGCGAATGGCTATGGCAAGCTGTCGTCGGCGTTCGAATATCGCCGCACCGGTCGTGGTGGTCAGGGCATCACCAACATCGACAATATCGGTCGCAACGGCCCGGTCGTCGCCAGCTTCCCGGCCAGCAAGAACGACCAGCTGATGCTCGTCACCGATCAGGCCAAGCTGATCCGCATGCCGCTCGCGTCCTTGCGCGTCATCGGCCGCAACTCGGCCGGCGTCCGCCTGTTCAACGTCAGCGACAACGAACATGTCGTCGGCTGTGCGCGGATCGACGAGGAGCCGGAGCCCGAGAACCCGGCAGAGGAAGCGGTCGCGGCCGACCTGTCGCCACCCGAAACCGCGCCCGACACCGGCGCCATCGTCGGGGACGATGCGGCGGCCGGCCCGGAGGACGGGCAGTGAGCCGGCCCGTCACCGCCTATAAGGTGCTTACCGCCGATCAGATGGCGGCGCTGGAGCGTGACGGCAGCTTTGCCGGCGCGCCGGTGGATGTGGCCGATGGCTACATCCACCTCTCCACCGCCGCCCAGCTCACCGGCACGGTCGACAAGCATTTCGCCGGCCAGCACGATCTCCACGTCGCCGCGGTCGATCTGGAGGCGCTCGGCGATCAGATCCGCTGGGAGGAAAGCCGCGGCGGCCAGCTCTTCCCGCACCTTTACGGCACGCTGACGCTCGACACCGTCGTCGCCTACAGCCCGCTCGAGCGCGAGGACGACGGCACCGTTCGCCTCCCCGTCACCGGTTGAGCGACGCGTTGGCTTCGCTTCCAGTCGCCGCACCGTTCACCCTCCGCCTCACTCCGGCGGAGGTGACGGGCTTCCTGACTGCCGCCTTCCCGTCCAGCGATCCGTCGAAGCTGGGCGAGGTCGTCAGCCTGGTGCCCGGCCACTTGCGCATCCGGCTCGATCCCGATGCCTCCGCGCTTCGGCCGGGGAACATCGTCTCCGGCCCGACGCTGATGACGCTGGCCGATCTCGCGGCTTATGCGGTGATCGCCGCGCATCACGGGCCGGAACAGATGGCCGTTACCAACGCGCTGTCGATCAGCTTCCTTCGCGCCTGCGATCACCGCTCGATCTTCGCCGACGCCCGTCTGCTGAAGCTCGGCCGGCGGTTGGCGAGCGTCGACGTGCGCATCTGGCAGGACAGCCAGGATCGGCTGATCGCCCAGTCCACCGTCGGCTACGCGCTACCCTGACGATACGGGCGACGTTCGCGGGTCAGCTGTAAAGGTCGACCACCTCGGTGCCGTCGCCCTCCGCCTGCAACAGCAGCGTGCGGTGGCAGTGGCAGGGATCCCGCTCGTAACACAGCAAGGCGGACGGCATCTCTGCCGCCAGCGCGCGCATCTGCGCTGCCGCGGCCTGCGCTTCGGGCAGCGCGAGCTGATCGTCATACACTGCGCGTAGCGTCACGACGTCGCCCTTCTTCGCCGCGTCGCGACCCCGCTTGGGAGTGCCAAGCGCCTTCAGGTGCACATAATCGATCCCGGCCTCGCGCAGCGTTGCCGCCAGGATCGACTTGGAGAAGCCCGGCCGCCGCGACAGCGGCAGCGCGCGCACGTCGATCACCCGCTTCACCCCCGCGCGCGTCAGCGCGGCGAGGAAGTCGGCCATCGTCGTGGCCTCATATCCGATGGTGTAGATTGTCATTGCGCCTCAAGCTCGTGACGCCGCCGTACGCGATCAATGCCTGGCCGGTGAAATAGAGCGGCCAGATCAGCAGCCGCGGCACGGCACTGTCATGCAGCAGCCCAAGCTCGGCAAAGATCAGCAGGTCGGATGCAACGAACAGCCAAGCCCCGATCGCCAGCTGGCGCGGCAGTCGGCTCGCCGTCGCTGCACCCGCCATCGCGCCCAGTGCGATCGCATAGATCCCGACGCCGCCATTGCCCGCCAGCGCTGCCGACATCGCTGCCACCGCGCCCGCACCGCCCCCGATCAGCCGCCACGCGCCGGCCCCCGCATGCCGCCGATAAAGGTCGATCGCGACAAGATGCCCGGCCAGGAACGCGATCGCTCCGACAACCAGCCCGGCCGCTTCCAGCAGCACGTCCCCCGCAGCGCCACATGCCAGGATCAGCGCCAGCTGGCGCCCGCCCCGTGTGTCTGCGGCGCGCCATGCCCAGCCCGCCAGCAGCGCAACGCCCGCGCCCTTCCACGCCACCACTGCCGGCCCGCTCCACCCGGCCCAGGCGGCGATCGTGAAGGAAGCGCCTGCGATCAGCGCCGCGGCGAACAGGCCGCGGCCGATCACGAACTATGGTCGGAGATGATCTGCCAACCCGGCTTTCGCCGCTCGAACACCAGGCTTGTCAGCCCCGTCTCCGGCTTCCCCTCCGACGGCGTCAGCGTCCAGCGCGCCACCAGCAGCATGTGGACGTTGCTCAGCGTCCGCCAGGCCAGCGGTTGGAAGGTAAGCCGCTCGCGCGCCTGCGCTCCCTCGGCGAAGCTTCCGACATAGCGCGAGGCGATCTCCGCCTTGCCCCGCGCCACGCTCGGCCCGGCGACATAGATCGCATCATCGGCATAAGCCGCCATGAAGCGGTCAAGCGAGCCGGCGTTCCACCCGGCTGAGCTTTTCGCCATCACCGCCTCGATCTGCGCCTGCGGCGTCGCCGCGGCGCTCGCCGCCAGCGCAACCGGCGCCATGATCGTCAGGATCATCATCATGCCTCCCCCACCAGCGCCGCCAGCACATTTTCCCGCAATGGTCCGGCGCACAGGAACCCCTGGTACAGGGTGCAGCCCTCGGCGGCGAGCAGCGATCGTTGCTCCTCGTCCTCCACCCCCTCGGCGATCGTCGCGAGGCCAAGACCGGCCGCAATCGCAATCACGCCGCGCACCACCGTGCGCGCCCGCTCGCCCCCCGCAATATCCTGTGTCAGGCTGCGATCGATCTTCAGGTAATCCAGCGGCAGCGCCTTCAGGTAAGCGAGGCTGGAATAGCCGGTACCGAAATCGTCGATCGCCACGCACAGGCCAGCGTCGCGCAGCCGCTGCAGTCGTTCCGCCGCCAGTTCGAGGTCAGTGACGAAGCCGCTCTCCGTCACTTCCGCCGTCACCCGCGCGGGATCGATCCCGCTCCGCTCGACCAGAGCCAGGAAATATTCGACGAAGTCGCCGCGCGCGAGGTCTGCTGCCGTCACGTTGATCGCCACCCGCAGTCCGGCGAGCCGGCCGCTCCATGCGGCGGCCATCGTCAGTGCGAGCCGCTGGATATGTTCGGATAGCGCCAGCCCGAGGCCCGCACGCTCCGCCGCCGAAAACAAGGTGTCGGCGCCCAGCACGCCATGTCGGGGATGTTCCCACCGCGCCAGCGCCTCGACCCCGGTAATCTGCCCATCGTCAAGCGCCACTTGCGGCTGGAACAGGATATCGATTTCGTCGCGATCGATCGCGCGGTGCAGGTCCGCCGCCAGGCGCAGGCCATGCGCGGCATGGACGGATGGCGCCACGCGAACGCTCGCCCCATCGCTCGCGAGTGCATGATGAAGCGCCTCGCGCGCCCGCCGCACCAGGGTGGCCGCCACTTCGCCCGGCCCACGATGCGCCACGCCGATCCTGACGCCGAGGTTCGCTTCCTCCGCGCCGATCGCGAACCGCCGCGTCAGCGCCGCCTCGATCGTCGCGATTCGGGCTGCCGCGTCCGGCTCATCCTCCTTCATCGCCACCAGGAAGCGCGCGCCCTCGTCACGCTCGATCACCGCCGCAGACGGAAGCGCCGCCGCGATCCGCGCACCGGTCTCGCGCAGCAGCGCATCGCCAGCTTCCCGGCCGAACGCGGCGTTTACCGTGTCGAACCGGCTCATTGCGATCACCGCCACCGTCGCGGCGTGATCGTGGCTCAGCGCCCCCACGAACCGATCGACCGCGCCGTCGCCGCATTCTCCGGCCCGGCGCGCACGCCCGGTGCCCCGGAGCCGCCGCGCATGCCGCCCGGCAAATCGCAGCGCCAGGCTCAGTGTCTCTGCGTCGAGCGCATCGGCCAGCACGTGAGTCGCCCCTGCGTCATACGCCTGCGCCGCACCCTCGCCGTCGCGCACGATCGCCAGCAGCGCGGCTCGCTCGGCGATCGCCGCGGCATCCTCGCGCGCCACCTGCACCAGCGTGTCGCGCGCATCCACCAGGCGCACATCTGCGCCCGCGCCAGCGCCATCATCGGTCAGGCGCCACCCAGCCGCCTCCACGATCGGTGCCAGCGCCTCGGCCCCTGCCGCCAGGGCAACACTGCCCGTATCGCTTGAAAGTCTTCCCACTTCTTCGGGTTAAGCTCCGCCTTCGGGCACAGCAACGGCCTGCCTGCTCTTGTCCCCCCGCCTTTCAGCCCTTAGCTGTTCCGTTATGGGAGATGCGACCGCCCCTTCGATCGGCCCCTCGACCGATCTCGTCGACGGGTTCGGCCGCACGATCCGTTACTTGCGCATTTCCGTCACCGACCGCTGCGATCTTCGCTGCCGCTATTGTATGGCGGAAAAGATGACCTTCCTGCCGCGCAGCAAGTTGCTGGCGCTGGAAGAGATCGCGATCATCGCTGAACGCTTCATCGGCTTTGGCGTGCGCAAGATCCGCCTGTCGGGCGGTGAGCCGCTGGTCCGGCGCGACGTCATCGATCTCACCCGCCGCCTTGGCCCTCATGTTGGCGACACGCTCGACGAATTGACGATGACGACCAACGCGACGCACCTCGCCGATCACGCCGAGGCGCTGGTCGATGCCGGCATGCGCCGCGTGAATGTCAGCCTCGACAGCCGCGATCCCGATCGTTTCCGCTTCATCACCCGGCACGGCGATGTCGCACAGGTGCTCGGCGGGATCGCCGCCGCAAAAAAAGCGGGCCTAGCGGTCAAGATCAACATGGTCGCGCTGAAGGGCCTCAACGATGAAGAGATTCCCGCGATGCTCGATTGGTGCATCGCCGAAGGTCACGATCTGACACTGATCGAGACCATGCCATTGGGCGCCATCGACGAGGATCGGACCGACCGTTTTGTACCATTGACTGCCGTTTTTGATCATCTCGCCGCCAATTTTGCGCTGGTACGCGACCTCGCCGGCACGGGTGGCCCGGCCCGCTACTGGCGCGTCGAGGGCAGCAAGACACGCCTCGGCCTCATCTCGCCACTCACTGCGAACTTCTGCGATGGCTGCAACCGCGTGCGCCTGACGACGGAGGGCAAGCTCTACAGCTGCCTCGGCCATGACGATCAGGTCGATCTGAAAGCGGCCCTGCGGGAAGGCGGCGTGGCTGCCCTGGACGATGCGATTCGGCTCGGCATCGCCGGCAAGCCCGCCCGCCACGATTTCCGCATCGAACGGGGCGCCGCCCCGGCCGTCGCCCGCCACATGAGCGTCACCGGCGGATGACGGCCTATCCCCGGCGGGCATTGGTCGCCTCGCCTACCGCCTCCGCCCAGGCCGCCCGCGCCGCGCTTGCCGATGCTTGGGACTGGTGCACCCTCGACGAGGCCGATGTCGTGATCGCTCTGGGCGGCGACGGCTTCATGCTGCAGACGCTGCACACCCTGCTCGATCAGCGCCGCCTCGCGGTGCCGGTATTCGGCATGAACCTTGGCACGGTCGGCTTCCTGATGAACGAGTGGCGCCAGCACGATCTCGACGAGCGGCTGGCGAACGCGCGCGCCTTCAAGGTGACGCCGCTGATGATGACTGCCATCGGCGTCGACGGGCGGGTCCACACCATGCCCGCGATCAACGAGGTTTCGCTGCTGCGCGAAACGCGCCAGACCGCGAAGCTCGAAGTCAGCGTCAACGAACGCATCGTGATGGAGGAACTCGCCTGCGACGGCATCCTCGTCGCGACGCCGGCCGGATCCACCGCGTATAATCTCTCCGCCCACGGCCCGATCCTGCCGCTCGGCTCGGCGATGATTGCGCTTACTCCGATCAGCGCCTTCCGCCCGCGTCGCTGGCGCGGGGCGATCCTTCCGGACAAGGCCAGGATCAGGCTGCGGGTACTCGATCCGGGCAAGCGCCCGGTCTCTGCGGTAGCGGACCAGCGCGAAGTGCGCGAGGTCGCCGAAGTCGACATCGCCATCGATCGCGCGCGGGAACTTACGCTGTTGTTCGATCCTGAGCATGCGCTCGACGATCGGATCACCATGGAACAGTTCGTCTCCTGATCTGAACGCCTACCGTTGCAACGCTCCGCGTATTCTCGCTGGCGCGGGCCTGCCTTAACCAGCAGCCCGCCGTACCGGCTTAATTCAGGCCGATCGTGGTGGAGGGTTTGCGATGACGATCATCTGTCGCTCTCGCGCGGCTACGTACTCGCTGGCGGCAGCACTGCTCGCCCTGGTTTTCGTCATCGCGCCCGCCAGCGCGCAGCCGCTGCCCAGCTACCCCGACCTCCCGAAGATCCCCGTGCAAGGCCATGTCGAGCAAGAAACCGCGCGCATCTGGTATGGTACGGTCGGGGAAGGCCCACCGGTCATTTTGCTCCACGGCGGCACCGCAAGCAGCCGCACCTGGAGCCTTCAGGTCCCCGCGCTCGTCTCCGCCGGCTACCGCGTGATCCTCATCGACAACCGCGGTCATGGCCGAAGCACGCTCGGCACGCGCCCGCTCGGCTACGAACTCATGGCGCGCGATGTCCTCGCCGTGATGGATCGCCTGAAATTGCCGCGGGCCGCGATCGTCGGCTGGAGCGACGGCGCGATTGTCGGGCTGATCCTCGCCATGGGCCATCCGGATCGGCTAACCGCCGTCTATGCATTCGGCGCGAACATGGATCGGAAGAGCGTGCGTCCGGACGCGTTCAGCGCGCCCATCCTGAAGACGGTCGGCCCGCGGCTTCTCGCCGATTATGCGGCGCTGTCGCCGACGCCGAACGGCTTCCCCGCCCTCCATGCCGCCGCCGAAGCCATGTTGCGCGCCGAGCCAAACTATTCGGCGTCTGAACTCGGCACGATCGCGGGCCCTGCGATCATGATCGCCGCCGGCGCGAACGACGAGTTCATCAAGAGCGACCACCCCGCCTATCTCGCGCGCACGATCCCGTGCGCCACGCTGCAGATCTTCCCCGGCGCTGGCCACTTCACCCCGTGGGAGCAACCTCAGGCGTTCAACGACTCGCTTGTGGCCTTTCTGAGCAAAGCTCTCGGCCACTCGCCTGTGAGTAATGCCAACAGATAGAACCCCCGCACGTCGAAGTAGCCCCGCAGACGGCCTTCGCCGGTTACGGTGGATGACGGCGCGTCTCCCGGCGCAACGTTCAGCACGCCGCCGCCACCAACATCACTGGGCGCCGGCATGGCCTGCTTTTCCCGCGCGATTCACGAATCCGTCGCAACCGGAGGTGCTCCTCACGCGTCACAATATGGGCAAAATACGCGCCCTCGAAATATACCAGCTCTGCGTACAACATGTCTTCAGACGAACCCCCTTGGGGGAAGAAGGCGTTGGAGGGCTGGGTAGTTCCAGGCGATCGAAGGAAAATGTTATAGAGTTCATCCCATTGCGTTTTACGTCCTGTGATACCCCTGCAATAACCGCCCGCGGAGGCACCCCCTTGGGTTACGAGTTCTACAGTTTCGAAGAGGCGCTGAACTCCGCCCTTGGTACGTCCGATGGAGAGCCCGACCGCCGCGGAGAAAACCGCTTGCAGACGGTATACCGAGTTGCTCGCGTCTTCACTGGCGCCGATCACGGTCTCGCGCGCGTCATCAACATTTCGGACCACGGGCTGATGCTCGCCACGCATCTGGAAGTCCAGCTTAACGCTGGCGTGACGGTGGATCTTTCCGAAGCCTGTTCGCTCACCGGCGAGGTCGTCTGGCTGCGCCCCGGCCAGTGCGGCCTCAAGTTCAAGACGCCCATCGACAGCGCAGCCCTTCTCAAGCGCCTGCGCGATGAAGTCCGCGCACCGCACACTCGGCCGCTTCGGCTGCCGATCGACAAGCAGGTGGTTTGCACCAGCCCCCTCGGCATGCAGGTCGTCCGCCTCCGCGACATATCGCAACGCGGCGCCAAGATCGTGCATGACGGCCAGATCGCCGCCGGGCTCGACGTCAAACTGCAACTCACGGCGCTGATCGAGTGCCGCGGGCTCGTCCGCTGGTCACGTGATGGCCTTGCCGGAATGCAGTTCGAGAAGGAACTGAGCGTCCCCGAACTCGGCTCGATCAACCGACTCTGATCCGCCGCGCAAGGCATGGCAAAGGACGTCGGGGTGCCCACGCCGGGTATCGGGCTCATAGGATCAGCGCCCCGCCGGGGTGCGCCGCGCCGATCGATCAGAAACGCACACCGATGCCCGCTACACGCGCGCCGGAGGTCACCGGGCCGGCGTCCTGCGCCGCGGCAGGCGCTGCAATAACGAGCGTCAGTGCGCCCGCGCTGAACCACGTCATATCGGCACTCTGCCTTGCCCCCCGAGGATCGCGTTCCGGGAGCGCAGGATACCCACCGATCAAACCGGCCAACGTGGGTATCAACACGTAACCGGCGGTGCAGATCATCAAGAGGCGGCAACAGGGACCGGATGGGAAGGGCCACGAACCCGGCAGCCAGCCATCGCCGCGAACTGACAGCTCGCAGCAAGCCAACATGATGAACTGAGTGACCCGCGCGCCCAAGCCTTATGTTCGCTATGATCGCTGGCGCAATTGCTTCACCCAGACGGGTGGAAAGTGGCTCCCCGAGTAGGATTCGAACCTACGGCCGCTCGATTAACAGTCGAGAGCTCTACCGCTGAGCTATCGGGGAACGCTGCGGGAGGCGCGTCTATAGCCGGCATTTTTTTCGGTGCAAGCCCCGCAAATGCAAAAAAGGGGCGACCGAGGCCGCCCCTTCCGAAAAGCCGTGAGCGTGGTCGCTCAGGCGGCGTCGAACCGGCGCCCTGCCTCGTCCCAGTTCACCACGTCCCACCAGGCCTTCAGATACCCGGGGCGATCGTTCTTGTAGGTGAGGTAGTAGGCGTGCTCCCACACGTCGTTCCCCAGGATCGGCGTGCCCGGATCCTTGGCGTCGTCCATCAGCGGGTTGTCCTGGTTCGGCGTCGAGGTCACCTTCAGCGCGCCCGAGGCGTCCTTGATCACCCAGGCCCAGCCCGAACCGAACTGGCCCGCGCCCTTGCCGTTGAAATCTTCCTTCAGCTTGTCGAGCCCGCCGTAGGCGTCGATCGCGGCCTTCAGCGCGCCGGACGGCTGGGTCGAGCCCTTGGGCGCCATGATCTTCCAGAAGAAGTCGTGGTTCCAATAGCCGCCGCCATTGTTGCGCACGAGCGGCGGCAGCTGGGAGATCATGCCGAGGATCTCCTCGATCGACTTGCCTTCCAGCTTCGGATCGGCCGCCACGCCCTCGTTCAGCTTGGCGGTGTAGGCCGCGTGGTGCTTGTCGTGGTGGTAGGTCATAGTCTCCTTGGAGATGACCGGCTCCAGCGCGTCATAATCGTACGGGAGCGGCGGGAGTTCGAAAGCCATGAAATCCTCCTTTGGCGTTCGCGAGTGAACGCGACGCGGATCAAATGGCTCCGGCAACCTCGTTACGCAACCGGTCAGATCTCGGCGCCGATAAAGCTCAGCCGCTCGCCCCGATCATGTCGTGCCGCCGCAGCGCATGGCGCAGCTGATCATAGCTAAGGCCAAGCGCGTCCGCCGTCGCCCGCTGGTTGAACCGGTTCTCTGCGAGCGCACGCGAGAGAAGGTCCTTTTCGAACAGCGCGACCCGGCTCTTGAAGTCCGACGGCCCGACATCGCAGGCCGCTACCTCGTCCCCGTCATTAGGCGCCTGCGGCTGCGTTGAAACGGGGGCGGGAGCCGGAGTTGGCGCCGACGCCGGGATACCCGGCGCGCCGCCGCTTCCCGGGCGATAGGGAGACTGAAACGGATCGAACTCGATCGTCTCGATCGGCCCCTCGCGGTCCCAGCGATAGACTGCGCGCTCCACCACGTTGCGCAGCTCGCGCACATTGCCCGGCCAGCGATAGTCGCGCAGCGCCTCCTGCGCGGCGGGAGCGAAGCCGTCCCAATGGCTCCAGCCCATCTCGGCGGCCATCCGCCGCCCGAAATGGTCCGCCAGCACCAGGATGTCGCTCTTGCGCGCCCGCAGCGGCGGCAGGGTCACCACTTCAAACGACAATCGATCGAGCAGGTCGGCGCGGAACTCGTTGCGGTCGACCTTGTCCGGCAGATGCTCGTTGGTCGCCGCCACGATGCGCACGTCGACGCGGATCGGCCGCGACGATCCGATGCGGGTCACCTCGCCATATTCCACCGCGCGCAGCAGCCGCTCCTGCGCGCCCATCGAAAGCGTGCCGAGTTCGTCGAGGAACAAGGTGCCGCCATGCGCTTCCTCGAACCGGCCGACACGCGCCTTGGTCGCGCCCGTGAACGCGCCCGCCTCGTGTCCGAACAGTTCCGCCTCGATCAGCGTCTCGGGCAGCGCCGCGCAATTCATGATCACCAGCGGCTGGTCCCACCGCTGGCTCAGGCGGTGGAGGCGCTCCGCGACCAGCTCCTTTCCGGTGCCCCGCTCGCCGATCACCAGCACGGGCCGGTCGAGCGCAGCAGCACGGCTCGCGCGCTCCAGTGCGTCGAGGAACGCCCCCGACTGACCGATCACCTGCGAGACGCGCTCTGCCATCATCCACCTCGTTGAACCAACCCTTGGCGCATTTTCCCAATGCTTGGCAAGCCGTGTTTGGCGCTAGCAAATCACGTCCGAGAGCATGATAGAAGCTCGGCCCACCGACCGATGCCCTTGTTTTCGCGCCGCTTTCTTTGCTCGCTATGCAAAAGCTGGCCACCCATGATTATCTCCGCGAAAAACTGGCACGCCCCCTGCAAAGCACCTGGCAACCCGGCAATCGGGAAACGACACCAGGTTCAGAGGAGCAGTCACATGACCCAGTTCGCACAGATCGGCCGTACCCTCGCCGCCATCGCCTGCACCGTCGTCTTCAGCGCCACCATGGTGCTTGGCGCGGTCGGCCCGGCCCAGACGGGATCGGCCCCCACCATCGTTCGCGTCATCGCGTGAACGACGCCGCCGGGGCGGGCGCTTATCCCTCGCCCCGCCCCGGCGGTAGGCCTATAACAGGGCATCACCAGGAGTTTCGTTGATGGGCATCTTTTCCCGAACCCGCGACATCGTCGCCGCCAATATGGCGGAGCTGCTCGAAAAAGCCGAAGATCCGGCGAAGATGATCCGCATGATCATCCTCGAGATGGAAGAGACGCTGGTCGAGGTCCGGGCGTCGGCGGCACGCACGATCGCGGATATCAAGGAAATACGGCGCCACATGGCAAAGCTGTCCGAGATCGAAGCGAACTGGACCGAGAAGGCGGAACTCGCCCTGTCGAAGGATCGTGAGGATCTCGCCAAGGCGGCGCTGATGGAGCGCCAGAAGGCCACCGACATGGTCGAGCAGCTCCGCGCCGAAATCGCCGTTCTCGACGATACGCTGCGCAGCTCGGAAGAGGATATCGCGAAGCTTCAGAACAAGCTGCGCGAGGCCCGCACCCGGCAGAACAACATCGCCACCCGCCTCGAAAGTGCCACCAACCGCGGCCGCCTGCGCGAGATGTGGAATGGTCCGCGCACTCACGAGGCGTTCAGCCGGTTTGAGATGCTGGAGCGCAAGGTGGACGAGGCCGAAGGCCGCGCCGACGCGATGGGCCTCGGCGCGCTTCCGAAGAGCCTCGACGAGGAGATCGCCGAGCTCAAGGCTGCCGACCGGGTCGATGCCGAACTCGCCGCGCTCAAGGCGCGCATGAACAACCGTAGCAACGGGGAAAATTGAGATGGACGACGTGCTCGTACCGATCTTCGTCGTGGGCATGCTCTTCATCGGGCTGCCCTGGCTGATCATGCACTATGTGACGAAGTGGAAGCAGGCGCCCGGGTCGATGACCAGCGAGGACGAGGCACTGCTCGACGAGCTTCATTCGCTCGCCAAGCGCCTGGAGGACCGGGTCAACACCGTCGAGCGGATCGTCGCGGCCGACAACCCCGATTTCCGCCCCGGCCTGTCCGATTACCGCTCGCAGCCTGACTACCGGCTGGAAGACCGCATCGAGAGGAGGAACTGATGGCCGACAACAGCCGCACGAAATTCTACCTCAACCGCCAGGATCGCAAGTGGAAGGGCGTCTGCGCCGGGATCGCCGACTATACCGGGATCGAGGTGCTCTGGGTGCGGATCGCGATGATCCTCCTCACCCTCGCCGGCGGCTTCCCCTGGACGCTGATCGCCTATCTCCTGATCGGCTGGATGGCGCAGGATCGCCCGGCGAACCTCTACGGATCGCCTGAGGAAGCGAAATTCTGGCAGGGCGTGCGCTCCAATCCTAAGCGCACCACGGCGGAAGTCCGCTCGAAGTTCCGCGAACTGGATCGCCGGCTCGCCGACATCGAAACGCACTACACCAGCCGCAACACGCAGCTCGCTGACGAGATCGAGCGCCTGCGCTGAGCACAGCGCGAGTTAGGAGACGAACGATGCACGTCGGAGGACCCTTCTTTGTGCTGGCGATCGTCGCGATCGCCACAGGGGCCTGGCTGATCAACAACTGGATCCGCGCCAGGCACGGCTATTCGATCAGCGACGATTGGGGCCGCAAC
The DNA here is from genome assembly GCA_964390515.1 of uncultured Stakelama sp. Classification (GTDB taxonomy): domain Bacteria; phylum Pseudomonadota; class Alphaproteobacteria; order Sphingomonadales; family Sphingomonadaceae; genus Sphingomonas. The sequence goes on along the minus strand of CAYMIU010000041.1, from coordinate 1,971 downwards.
ATCGGCAAGGATACGCCGGAAGCCTCCCGTAAGGTCGACGTCCTCACCAACGAGAATGCGCGGCTGACCGGCATGGTCAGCCGGCTCGAGGAAAGGATCGCCGTCCTTGAGCGGATCGCGACCGATCCGGCCATTCGCACCGCGCAAGAAATCGAACAGCTGCGCCACCGCTAAAGGGAACCACGTCCATGACTGCTGCCGAAAAGATCCAGCTGTTTTCTGCCATCGCCCCGGTGATCGCGGCAGTGGGCGTGGCCGGCGTCATCGGCTGGGTCGCCACCACCTGGATGCGGATCCGGGGCGGCTACCCGCTCGATGGCCAGTGGGGCCAGGCGCTCTATCCGAAGCGCGATGATGAAACGGTCGAGCGCGTGAAGCTGCTGACCAACGAAAACAGCCAGCTGCGCGCAGAACTCGGCGCGATGAAGGATCGCCTTCAGAACGTGGAGCGGATCGTCACCGACAGCGGCCACCTGCTCGCCCAGGAAATCGAGCAACTGCGCGACCGCGCGAACTGAAGGAGCTGATTCATGGACAAGTATTACTTCGTCCTCGTGTTCTTCATGATCGTGGTTGGCCTGCCGGTGATCTTCGGCGTCGGCGGAGACATGTTCAAGCGCTGGCTGAAGCACAAGGAAAAGATGGTGGAGGCGCTGAACGCGCAGACCGCCGAGAAGGCCGCGCAATATGCCGCCCACACGGAACGGCTGGAGCAGCGGGTCCGCGTGCTTGAACGGATCGTGACGGACAAGGGGTTGCTGGTGGCCGACCAGATCGAGCAGCTGCGCGATCGCCCCTCGCTGGCCGATCGGCCGAACTAAAAACAATAGCGTAAGAAGAGGATTTCAGATGCCCTGGTCCGTCGTTTTCATGGTCCTCGGGATCGTACTGATCACCGCGCTCGCGCGGGTCTCCCGGGAAAAGTACCGCGCCATGGGCCGCGCTGGCGAAGACCACGCCCTGCCCGCGGACGCGATCGCCAGCCGCGAAGAGATCCGCCAGCTCAAGGAACGCATCGCCGTCCTCGAGCGCGTCATTACCGACAATCATGGCAGCGCCGATCTGAGCCGTCAGATCGAAGAGCTGCGCAACCGCTAACGGAGCAGATGATCATGTCCGACATGAGCTTCTATGTCACGATGGCGTCGGCGGCGCTCGCCGGGCTCGTGATCCTGGTTTCGGCAGTCCTCACGGCCTGGCGCGGCTGGCTGCAGCTCAAGCAGCAGGAATTGCGGCAGGACGCAGATTCACGCGCGGCGGCCGCACCCAGCAACGCCACGGCCCGGATCGAGATCGCGGATCTGAAGGAACGGATCCGCAAGCTCGAAGCCATCGCTGCCGGCGTCGATCTCTAGGCGCCGTTGCCCGGCCGGGCGCGAGGCGGTAGGCGCAGCGCCGATGACTGACGCCGCCTCCGCCCTCGCCGACATCCACAGCGAATATGATTTCCTCGATGCTGACGATCGCTACCGCCTGCTGATCGACCTGGGACGCGCGCTCGAACCGATGCCGGATGCGCTGAAGACCGACGCCACCTTGGTCCGCGGCTGCTCCGCATCGGTCTGGGTCTATCCGACGCGCTCCGATGACGGCACGCTCCACTTCCTCGCCGACAGCAACGCCGCGATCACCAAGGGCATCATCGCCCTGGTGCTGAAAACTGTGCAGGATCAGACGCCGGCTGCGATCGCAGCAACCGACATCGAAGCCGCGCTCGCCCCGTTCGATCTGAAGGCGCAGCTCAGCTCCAACCGCACCCAGGGCATCCCCAACATGATCGCCCTCATCCGCGAGACCGCGGCGCGCTATCTGTAGGTCGGCGCTGCCGCCTCAGGCGCGGCGCAGCAGGTGCTGTTAGACGTGGGAATCGACAGCACGCCCACTAAACAGATTTTGTGAGCATTCCCACGGATGCGAGTAAGCGTGGCCTGAGGGCCGCCTTGCCCGTTTGGCCGTAGCCGGGATGCTTAT
>CAYMIU010000040.1:0-42370 GCA_964390515.1 uncultured Stakelama sp. | reverse complement strand
GCCCCAATTGTCCGCCCCCTGCCCGTGGTGCCGTCGGCGGTCACCGCGCCGTCTTGGGTGCGTGCCCCAACCCCCGTCGACCGCAGCATCGCGGGGACGCCGGACGTGCTCGCCCTGTTCGCGACGCACTCCATCAAGTCCGTGGACCTGCGAGACAGGGGCGGCTCGCTCTGGGCCTACGCCCCCGAGAGGGGGCCCGCGTCCGCCGATCTGCGGGCCCGCGGGTTCGTCTGGTCCGAACGGCGCGGCGCCTGGTATCTCAAGTTGTGATCTGGGGGCGCAAGCCGGCCGTGGCTGCAGCGGCCACTCCGACCGAGCGGTACCGCGTCGAGGATGCCGGCCTGGTGGTGCTGACCGTGGTTGACAGGACCACGCGGCCCGCAGCCGCGGCCGCGCTCGTCGAGGAGTTCTGCGACGAGGGCATCGCCTCGGTCGTGGACGGCGGCCATCTCATCGCGTGGGACCGGCTTTACGGCCTGCTCGCGGACCCCGAGCGCCGGGATGAGCTGGAGGTGCTTGGTCTGCCCGCGCGGATCGAGGCTTCTCCCCGCCTCGTCAGCCGCGGCTCGCTGACCGACGCCACGTTCTCCGTCGCCGTCGACGGATGGCTCGACGGTGACAGGCGCACGATCCACAACGCGCGGCTCCGCGGCGGCGCGCTCGAGCTTGACGGCATTCCCCATCTCCTTCCCCCCGGGGTCTGGCGGCTGGTCGACCGCGTCCGGGCCTTCGGCCGCCGCCCGCCGGAGGATCGTGGCGAAACTGCGCAGCGGGGTGCCTGGGGAGGCATCCGCCGTGACGCCCTCGCCGCGGGCGCGATGCTGGACGACTTCCTCTACCGCACGGTGGTTCTCACGCCGGACCGGCTCCAGCTCTCCCTGCGGCGCGAAGAGGGTCTCGGGCTGGTCGAAGTCCAGCCCTGGTTCGAGGGGGCGCCAAGTCACTGGCTCGGTGCGTTCGATGCATCGACCAAGGTCCGCGACCGGTACGATCTCGTCACTCCCGAAGGCGTCGTGCAGGTGATCGTGTCGCCCGAGGTCGCGACGGTGCTCCGCGAGATCAAGCGGATGCCGGGCCGTCGCGTCGCGGGCGAGCGTGCGCAGGCGTTCCTCGTCAACCCAGTCGCGGCGCTCGGCCCCGACGCCGCGGAGGTGGTCGACACCGACCAGTTCGAGGAGGCCAAGGAACAGGCGGGCATCTCGTTCGACCGCTTCGCGGCGATCGTCCCGGAGACGCATGGCGAGGGCGCGCTCGGGATCCTGGTCACCTTCGGCTCCGGCGAGCGGCTGGAGACGCGCAAGGTGATGCTGGAGGAGCATGACGTCCTCGAATTTGTGGAGCAGGTGGAGGGGCACCTTGCCCGCGGACTGCAGCTCTGCGCCTGGGACGACTACGAGTTCGAGCTGGATGGCGACAGCGCCCTTCACTGCGCCGCGCTGCGGCGCGCGGTGGAGCGTCACGCCGCTTCGCTGATCAGCCACGGCCAGGTCTACGACCTCTCCGGCTACTCGGACCGCGTCGGCGGCATCGGCCAGGAGACCTCGTTCTACTCGGCGCAGGTATCGCGGAAGAAGGATGACGAGGGCTGGTTCCCCGACAACATCGTGCCGCTCATCGGCTGGAGCGACCCCGAGACGGGCGAGTCCGCGTCGGTCCCACTGACGCCGGAGGTTGCGGGTCAGCTCCGCGACGACCTAGAAGAGGCTCGCCGCACCGGAAGCGACACGGTGTCGGTCGACGGTTGCCCGTCGCCCATGCCCGTGCGCGAGGCGGAGGCGATGTTGGCCACCTTTGCTCAGGTCAGTGCGGAGGCGCAGGCGGGCACGTTCGATCCCTCGCGGCCGCCCTCGGGCCGGAAGCGTCCGACGCTAATACTCAAGGGCAACATCGAGCAGGTTGACTACAGGGAGGAGCGGCTTGCCGCGCTGGCTGCGCCCCGTGCGGCACCGTCGCTGCCGGCGGCGCTGCGTCCGGAGATGGAGCTGAAGCAGCACCAGCTCGCCGGTCTGGCGTGGATGCAGCACCTCCTTGCGTTGGCGCCCGACCGGTGCCGGGGGGCGCTGCTCGCTGACGATATGGGGCTCGGCAAGACCGTGCAGATCCTGTCGCTCATTGCTCGCGCCCGGCAGGACGATCCCGGCATGCCGCCGGCCCTCGTAGTCGCGCCGCTGACGCTTCTGGAGAACTGGCGGGAGGAGGCCGAGAAGTTCCTGCTGCCCGGGTCGCTGCGGGTGCTGACCGCATATGGCGAGGGCTTGGCCGGCATGCGGGTCGACCGGTCGTCGGTCGACGAGCAGCTGCGGCGCGAGGGACTCGTCCGGTTCCTGAAGCCCGACTGGCGAGGCGATGCGGATGTCGTTCTCACGACCTACGAGACGTTGCGCGATCTCGAATTCTCCTTCGCCCGTGAGCGATGGTCGATCATGGTCTGCGACGAGGCCCAGAAGATCAAGAACCCGAACGCGGCCATGACCCGCGCTGCGAAAAAGCAGCAGGCCACGTTCAGGATCGCCTGCACCGGCACACCGGTCGAGAACAGCCTCGTGGACCTCTGGTGCCTCTTCGACTTCGTGCAGCCGGGCCTTCTCGGCGCGCTGAACGAGTTCGGCGCCGACTACCGCCGCCCCATCGAGGCGGACGGCGATGCCGAACGCGCGAAGGTCGAGGAGCTGCGCGCCATCATCGAGCCACAGCTGCTGCGCCGCATGAAGTCCGAGGTCGCCGCCGACCTGAAGGCTAAGGTCGTCGATCCCGCAAGCCGGCGGCTGCCGATGAGCGTCTCCCAGCGCGGGCTCTACGTCGGCGCCATCGAGGGGTTCCGCGCGCGGGCGGACAAGGCGGGCGCGCACCTCGGCCTGCTCCACCGGTTGCGCCTGATCTGCTCGGAGCCCGGCGACGCCAACGGCGCGGAGGCGTACGACGCCGTTGAGGCCTACCGCGTGCGGTCGCCCAAGCTCGATTGGCTTATCGCGACCCTCGGCGTGGTACGCGAGCGTGACGAGAAGGTAATCGTCTTTTGCGAGTTCAAGGCGATCCAGCGCCTCCTGCGGCACTACATCCGTGGGACGTTCGATATCGCCGTGGACGTCATCAACGGCGATACGACGGCGGCGGCCGGGGCTGCCGACAGCCGGCAGAAGCGCATCCGGGCGTTCCAGGAACAGCCGGGGTTCGGCGTGATCATCCTCTCGCCGGTGGCGGTAGGGTTCGGGGTGAACATGCAGGCCGCGAACCACGTGATCCACTTCACGCGGACGTGGAACCCCGCGAAGGAGGACCAAGCCACCGACCCCGCTTACCGGATCGGGCAGACCCGCGACGTCTTCGTCTACTATCCGACGGTGGCGGCCGACGATTTCAAGACCTTCGACGTGAAACTCGACGAGCTGCTGGAGCGCAAGCGCGCATTGGCCGGGGACATGCTCAACGGGACCGGCGAGATCGGCGCGCGCGAGTTCGACATCGACGAGTTGCGACCTGCAATATGAGCGACAAAGGCCGTCCATTCCGCGCCCCTAAGGCGGCCAGCGCCGGCCAGCACGATTGCGTAGGCCCGTGAGCGCGCCCCCGGCTTTGGCGCCTATGGGCAATGGGTCCAGCGGACCATGGTGCGCGGCGGGAAAGCCGATCGTGGAGCGATCTTCAACAAGGACGCGTTTCCTGGATGCGGCGCTCTGATCCTCGACCTCGCCAAGTCGAAACGCTCCGGCCAGATGGATCGACCAAGATCGTTCTTTCATGCACGACTGTTTGCCGTCGGTCTGGAATGTTGACCGATAGGATTTCGAGCAGTGCGTCCACTCCATCGATCCTCTGGACGAGCCGGGTCGGGACGCTGCTATGGTTGCCGCGGAGCGGCCTCAGTCCCTCCTTGTCGCGGCTGATGCTCCTCGGAATGGCGAAGCGCCGGCCGGGCGCGGTCGGTGCATAGCCGGAACTGGGGCGATTCCATCTAGACCGCTTCGCGGCGCCAAGACCCAGTTGTAGACGTTCACGGCGACTTGAGCGTTCCCCGAAACCGGTCGTTGGTTCAGGTGCTGTTAGAATGCTCGAACTGTGAAGAGGCGCCGAAACGAGGCGAACTATGGCGATCTTGAGATGTCGGGCATCCGTGGTCGCAGCGCCTGCGACGGAAACACCAAGCTCATGTACGACGACTAGCCGAACGGCCCCGGACTTCAGTCAGAGCGGAAGCCGGACCTTGAATTGGTTCGCGACCAAGATCTCGAGCCGCATGACAAGGAGGATCTGGGCGAACAAGGTAGAGCACCGGGCAAGGTATGACGCATATCCCATGGACTGCACGTCGCCATGCCCACCTTTGCCTGACCGGTATTCAATGATGCCATTCGCCCTGTCGAACACCATCCCACCGTGGTGGGAGGAATTGCGCACCTGGTTGTCGAACTCCCAGCAGACCGCAGCCATTGCGGCATTCTCGGAAATCGCCCTGCAGCGTCCGGCCTTGTCGGTCCGCTGATAGTCGGCCAGCGCGATGTTGCGCAGCTGGTCGAATGGCCGATCCTCAATCAGGTTGTTTAGGCAGGTGAGGAATTCGACGTTGTCGCCGAACGCCTCGAAGGCATTTCCGTAGAACATCCGCGTCGCGTCGAAATTGGTCGATGCAGCCGTATGATCATCGCCGACCTCGACGCTCGACGCCACCAGATGGTGGACCTGCGAGAACTCGGGGAAGGCGCCAAGATAGGCCTTACAGACCTCGAAGGCGCGCCGCGCGTGCGCGGCGCTCATCGTGTCACCGAAATGACGAACGAAGCGGTCGAAGTCCGGCTTGTCCTTCGCGATCATCAGCTGCTGGAACAGGCCTTCGAAATGCTCCTCGAACCGCGGCTGGATCAGGCTTGCCGCGAACTGGAACACCCAGTCGGCCAGCGTATTGGGGGGATCGGGGTATCCCGCGCCCGGGATGAATTTCTCCAGCCGCCTCCCCGCAAGCTCATCCTTACCGTTCCGGTGCAGCGACCAGGCCGCCCTCAACTGATCCCATTCCTCCGTGATGCGCGCCCTTCGAGGCTGCTCGTCCGACAGGAGCTCAAGCGTCGCCGGCAGGCCGGCCCGCTCCCGAGCCGCCAGAATTCCATCGATCATCCGCTTCCCGAAATTCAGGCTGGGGAACGCATCCGCGCTGCCGATGTCCGATTTTGAGAAGACGAACGACGGGTGGAGGTTCACGATCGGCGCGGCGTCGTCCTCCTCGGATTTCTCGGTATTCGGCCCATAGGACCAGCCGACGCCGAGCTCGAGCCTAACCCCCATCTCCAGACCGCAACTGGTGCACGCGAATTGGTGCGCCTGCACGGGTTCGCCGCCCAATCCGATCCGCAGGAGATGCGCAGTGTTGCACTCGGCGCACCCGACGTACTCCCTGACGATCAAGGGCGATCCCCTCCGACTGCGGTCCAGAACCGCAACTACCCGCTTGGTGGACGGAGCACATCATCCTAAAACGCGCGGGACAGGGACGCATATAGTCGGCGAAACCGATCCGCTTTCCTTCAACGGGGAATCCATCGGGCGATACGATGGCCCGAATTCGAAGTTGTGCGAGGGGTCGACTTTCGGAATGCGGACAGTACCGCCACTGACGAAGCAGAAACCGGATGGAACGACATATTCCCGCCGCGCAGACGTTGAGAAGTCGCTCGAGATGCTCGTCGAACTACCGCGTTCGGAAGTGATCGCCGCCCTGAAGATACGCGATGCGCGCTCCGACCTTTATGCTCAGTCGGAGTGCGTCGTCCATCTGATCCGGGCCGCCCGCAACGACAACGACCAGTCCTACTTCGCCGAGCTCTATCGGGAATTGATGCGACGCATCGGTGCCGTGCTTCCGCGTGTAGAAGGCGAACGATCCGGCCTGGTGGAGAACGTACATGCCGCGGACGCTCGCGACCGCGTTCGAGACCTCTTCAACGAGAGGTTGAGCGTCGACCGCACCGAGCCGGGATCAGCGCTCGACTATTTCGAGGTCATGTTCGCCGACGCCATCGCCGCCCTGCGCAAGACGGCCATGAAGCGGGCGACACGACAGGCGGCGCGGAGCGAACGCATCGAGGCCGACGACGAGACCAACGAACCGTCGCTCGCCGTGGAGAAGGCTGTCGGCAGCCTGGACTTGAAGCAGGAGCTGCTGTCGGAGGACCCGATTTACCGGTCCCGCGTCATCGCCGCGATACAAGCACTACCAGACAAGCAACGCAGAGTGATTGAGATGATACTGCAGGAAATGCCCATCGACTCATCGGACGAGGGTGTCCTATCGATCCGCAAGGCGATCGGGGTCTCGTCCGAGAAGACCGTTCGCAACCGTCGTGACGCCGCCTTCCTCTCGATACGCAAGGCGCTCGAGACCGGATCAGACCATGTCTGATCCCATCCCACACGACGACGAGGAAATTCTCCTCGCATTCGCCGTAGAGCCGGCACACGACCGTTCGACGCTCGAACGATACCTGCGGTCGTACCCACACCTCGCCGATGACCTGATCGACCTTTCGCTCGATCTGCGTCTTCAGCGAGCGACCGACGACGCCAGCGCTCCGGTCGACGAAGCCTGGGTCGAAGCATCGTGGACGGCTTTTCAGTCGGCAGCCCCTGCCCATGCCCCTGCAGGTAATACCCTCGCCGATCCATTCGCATCTGCCACGACAGACGAACTCGTCGCCCTGCGCCGGACGCTCGGAGTACCGAGCGGCGTCATCCATGCCTTCAGCACGAGGCTCGTAGACATCGCGTCCGTGCCGGGGTGGATCGTCGAAACCATCGCGCAGGGCATCCGCGCGACCGCTGACGACCTCCGCGCATTCATGACAGGATCGAACCGGCTTGCCACCGGATTGAGCTACAAGTCCGACGAAGCCCCCAGCGTCACGGACGACAAGATATCGTTCGAGGAGCTTCTCGTTCAGTGCAAAGTGCCCGAGGAAAAGCGGCAGCGGCTCCTGGAAGATCGGGCCTGACCATTGGACGCCGTCGAACTCGCCAGACAGCGGGCCGCGGCACTCCACGCGAGAGCGGTGGCCGATGGTGCGGATCCCTGGTCTCCCCAGGCGATCGTCAGCGCCGCCGCTTCGGCGATCGGGCTCGACCTCGAATCGATCGAGCCCGGCAGTACGCTGCTCGCCGGTGGCCACGCGCAGTTCGATCCCAAGAACAGGACGATCCGGCACGAAGACGCCGGCACGGCCTTCTATAAGGCCTTTCTGGTAGGGCATGAACTCGGCCACGCGACGCTCGGCGACGACCGTATCGAGCATGTCGCCCATTACGTCGATCCGGCACGTTCCTCCGAAGCAGCGCCGGTCGGAGAGGACCGCGTCGTGGACTACAGTCGGAGACAGCGCCGTGAGATCCAGATGGATCTCTTCGGCCGCGAACTCATCCTTCCACGCAACCGCGCGAAATCCCTCCATATTGACGGGATGACGGCGACCGAGATCGCAGAGCGGCTGGGCGCTCCCTTCGATGTCGTGGCGATGCAATTGCTCGACGCACTGCTGCTTCCGGAGATTGAGCCGCAGGCCGAAGATGCGGCGGAGAAGCCCCCGAAGCCCCTGAATCCCGAGCAGGCCGAGGCAGCACGGCATCGCGGCGTGCCATATCTTCTGGAGGCGGGTCCCGGCACCGGCAAGACGCAGACGCTCGTTGGACGCGTCGCCGGGCTCGTGGACGAGGGCGTCGACCCACGGAACATACTCGTCCTGACATTCTCCAATAAGGCTGCTGGAGAGCTATCCGAACGCATCTCGGGAATGCGGCCCGAGGCGGCGTCAGCGATGTGGATCGGAACGTTCCACGCCTTCGGGCTGGACATCGTGCGGCGCTACCATCGGCAGTTGGGCTTCGCCTCCGAACCCCGCATGATGGATCGGAGCGAGGCGATCGCGATCATGGAGCGGGAATATCTTGCCCTCGATCTCAAGCATCATCGCGAGATCATGGATCCGGCGAAGCCACTGAAGGACATGCTCGGCGCGATGTCCCGCGCGAAGGACGAGGTTGCCGGCCCGGAGCGCTTCGCCACACTCGCCCAAGCGATGATAGATCTGGCTTCGGATCCGGCCGAACGCGTGGCCGCAGAGCGCTGCGCCGAGGTCGGCCTCGTCTACCGCCGTTACGAGGAGCTGAAGCAAGCCGCCGGAGCCGTCGACTTCGGGGACCTCGTATCGCTGCCGGTTACGCTCCTCGCTTCCGATCCAGAAGCCGCGTCGATCCTTCGCAACACCTACACACACATCCTCGTCGACGAGTATCAGGATGTGAACCGAAGCAGCGTGCGATTGCTCCAGCTGCTTACCGACGGAGGTGCCAACCTCTGGGCGGTCGGGGACGCGCGTCAGGCGATCTACCGGTTTCGCGGCGCCTCGTCATACAATATGTCGAGGTTCGCCACCGCTGACTTTCCGGGAGCGAAGGGTGGAAGGCTCCGCCTAAACTACAGGTCGACGCCCGAGATCGTCGGTGCCTTCTCCGCCTTTGGTCGGGACATGAAGGCGGGAACGAGCGACGCTGCACTTACGGCTGATCGCCCCGCCTCCGGAAACGCACCCGAACATGTGACGTTCGGCGACAACGACGACGAAGCCGACGCGCTGGCCGACGAGATTGAACTTCGATCGGTCGACACCGAATACCGTGACCATGCGGTGCTATGCTCCGGCAACGACCGATTGACCCGCATCGGGCGCGAACTGGAACGGCGCGGCATCCCGGTACTGTACCTCGGGAACCTGTTCGAACGTCCCGAGATCAAGGACCTGCTGTCCATCCTCTCGCTGCTCGTCGACCGTCGAGCCATGGGCCTCGTCCGAAAGCCGTCGCTTGCGGGTCTGGAGACCGGGCTCAGCCTTGCTGGCGCCGCTGCCGTCGTCGAGCACCTTCGGACCAATGACGCCGAGCCTCTCGCCTGGACCAACGCGGGAAACCCACTGCCCGAGCTGTCTCAGGAAGATGCCGCCTCTCTTCAACACATGATCAGCATGCTCGCCGGCTTCGAGATCACGGGACGACCGTGGCCGATACTGGCTCGGCTCCTTCTCGACCGCACACGCACCGCCGCCCTTCTCGCGACAACGGACAGCGTCGTCAGCCGGGCCATGGGCGTCGCGGTCTGGCAGTTCATGGGGTTCCTCCGCGCCGAGCGCGCGGGACCGGGCCTGCCGGTGCAACGGATGCTCGACGGCGTGCGCCGCCTCGTCCAGCTCGCCGACGAACGCGACCTCAGGCAGCTGCCACAGGCGGCCCAAGGTATCGATGCCGTCCGGCTGATGACGATCCATGGCAGCAAGGGGCTGGAGTTCCCGGTCGTGCACGTGATGGGGCTCAACAAGAACAGCCTTCCCACCTCCTCCGCCACGCGCAAGCCAGCCTGCCCGGTGCCGGACGGGCTGATTGAGGGAGACGACGAGGGCGAACGCAGCACCATGGCGCTGGCCGCGATGGACCACGACCTGGAGCAGGAATGCCTCTTCTACGTGGCCGCCTCGCGCGCGCGCGACCGTCTCCTTCTATATTCGGCGACCCGAACGGCACCGTCGGCAACCGGAGCCACGAGGCGTCGCGATCCCTCGCCCTTCATCGCACGCCTGAATGTGACGAGCACCCGCGCGGCGAAACCTCACGCCGATCGCATCGGCGACCCAGAGGAAGAACCGCTGCCGATCCGGCTCGGTCCGCCCGTCAAGATCACGACCGCCCAGCTCCACCTCTATTCCCGCTGTCGCCGCCGGTTCCTTTATACCCACGTACTGGGTGTCGGCGGCAGGCGCACGTCCACCACGGTGACCAGCATGCACGACGTGGTGCGCACCGCGATCGATGAGATCTCGATCAGGCAGCCCACTCCGACGTCGTCCACCGAGGCCGCCACGGTTTTGGATCGGCTGTGGTCGGAGGGGCCGCTCGCCGGCAACGAATATCGACTTCATCGCGAAATCGCCGGCCTACTGGTTCAGAAGTTCGTGGAGATCCGCGCCGGTTCCAGTCGGTTCGATCCAAGCCCGATGCGCACCCGCATTGGAAACGACACGTTGACGGCGATCGCGGACGACGTCGTCACGACGGTCGGCGGGCGCCACATCGCGCGGATGATCAGGACAGGCCATCGCTCCTCCACGACCGGAAAAGATCTTGCGGACGCCGCGTTCCAGCTGGTTGCGGCCAACGCACTGCCGGGCTGCGCCGTCGAAATCGTCCACCTCGGCGACGATGATCCCATCGTGCCGGTGACCTTCGACCAGAAGGACCTGGGCAAGCGATCGGAGAAACTTGTCGAGGCGCTCACCGCGATCAGCGACGGACGCTTCGAACCGGAGCGTTCCGACCGGACGTGCCCCTTCTGTCCCGCCTTCTTCACCTGCGGCCCGATCGCGGAAGGCGGCTTGAAAAAAATCTTCGACTGAAATTACCGGTCGTCCGGTGCTGGCGAGATTGACCCTTTGAGACCGACGCAATGCCGCCGCGGTCGCAAGAGGAATACCAAGCCATGTCCATCACCGACCACCCCGACATCGACGACGTCGAACTCGCCGTTCAGGAGAACCGCCCGCTGCGCCCCGGGCGCTACCGCGTGTCGTTCGCCCTCGACAGCGTGAACTACCGCCCCATCGTTCTCGATGACCCCGTCCCGCTCGGCCGTCAGATCCTGAAGGCCGCGGGGATCAAGGACATCGACGGTCACGCCCTCTTCGTGATCACCCCCGAGGGCGATTTCGAGGATGTCCGCGCCGACGAGGACATCGACCTCCGCGATCGCGTCGCCCACCACTTCGTCGCCTTCAGCAGCGACCCGCTCTACCGCATCATGCTCGACGACAGCCGCATCGTCTGGGGCAAGCCGAGCATCCCCGAAGCGGTCCTCCGCGCCCTCGCGGGCATCGGCCCCGACAAGGCGGTGTTCCTCGAGGTCCGCGGCGGAACGGACAAGCTGATCGAGACGGGCAGCGAAGTCGACCTCACCGCTCCCGGCGCCGAGAAGTTCATCACAGCGACGGTCAAGGTCACCTACTTCTTCTTCGTGAACGGCAAGCGCTACGAGACCGACAAGAAGAAGCTGACCGGCGCCGAGATCAAGGCGATGGTGCCCGGCTGGGACCCAACTCACGACGTGGCGCTGGAAGGACACGGTGACGAGCCCGATCGCACCATCGGCGACGACGAAACCGTCAGCCTCGATCCGAAGCACGGCATCCGCCGCTTCTCGTCGGTCCCGAAGGCGAACTTCGGCTGATGTCCGGCCCCGTCACCATGCAGCTGGACAAGCTGCGGGAGCGGTTCGGCGGCGCTGACGTTCGGCCGGCGATGAGCGGCAACATGCTCGTCACCGTGCCGAACGTGCGCCTGCCGGATGGATGGTCGAAGCCCTCGACCACCGTCCGCTTCATCATCCCGTCCGGGTATCCCTACGCGCATCTCGACTGCTTCTGGACCGATGCCGACCTGAAGCTGGCGAACGGCGGTCAGCCGCAGAACACGGGAATCAACCCGATCCCCGGCGTCGCCGATCCCATGCTCTGGTTCTCGTGGCATCTCACCGCACCGTGGGAGCCCAACCGGGACACCCTCAACACTTGGATGAACGTGGTGATCAGCCGTCTGAAGGAAGTGCGATGAGCGGCATCAAATTTCCGTCGCCGGTCTATCGCCAGCTGTCTGCGACGCTTCTCGACGCCGGAGGTGTCGAGTGCTGCGCGATCGCCTACGCCCACCACGTTGCCCATGCCGATGCGTGGATCGTGGCAGACGCGGCGGCCGTGCCCGAACACGCATACGAGCGGCGCGACCATATTTCCGCCGTCCTGAAGGCGCAGTACCTTCTGGACCTCGCCAACCGCAGCCGCGTCACCGGCATGGCGGCGATCCTCATCCATACCCATCCCGATTGCTCGACCTGGCCGGTGTTCTCGACGACGGACGACGACGGGGAAGCGCAGCTCGCTCCCTATCTCGGCAGGCGTGGCGCTCCGGTTCCGCACGCCGCTCTCGTGATCAGCCCCAACGGCTGTCGGGCGCGGCGCCTGGGTTCCGGCGACGAGATCGGCGTCTGGGAGGTGGGAAGGCACCTGACGCTCCTATCGCCACGCCCGGACGGTGAGGCTCAGGAGCGCCACGATCGGCAGGTGCGCGCCTTCGGCGAACCGGGGCAGCGTCTCCTCAAGAGCCTTCGCTACTGCGTGGTCGGTGCCGGTGGCACGGGATCCCTCGTCTGCCAGCAGCTCGCGCACCTGGGAGCGAGAGACATCACCGTCATCGATCCCGACAATGTCGAGACCACCAACCTCAATCGTGTGGTGGGTTCGACGTCGGCAACCGTCGGTGTCGCCAAAGTCGAGGTCGTCGCAGCCATGATCCGCAACATCAATCCCGATGCGCGCGTCACGGCGCTTCAGGCGGACATCGTCGATGGCGACGTAGCCAATCTCCTTCCGACGTTCGACTTCATCCTGCTCTGCACGGATTCGCATGCCAGCCGGGCGGTCGTGAACCAGGCGGCCCACCAGTTTCTCGTCCCGGTGATCGACATGGGCGTCAGCATTACCGTCAAGGACGACGTCATCACGCACATCACCGGGCGCGTCCAGATGATCGCACCGGAACTGCCCTGCCTCACCTGCACCGGAGCGCTGGACGGGAGGGCCATTCTGCGCGAACTGCAGACACCGGAACAGCGGGCCGCCGACCCGTATGTTCAGGGGGTTCACGAGCCCCAGCCAGCAGTCATCTCGATCAACTCCACGGTGACGTCGCTCGCTATCACCATGCTGCTCGGAGCCGTCACCCCGGTTCCGACCCGTCCGCGGCATCTGAGCTACAACGGCATTCGCGGCCGGGTGAGCGAGTTGGCTGCTGCCATATACCCGGAGTGCATCGTTTGCTCGAGCGCAGGCGCACATGCGAAGGGCCTGTCGTGGCCGATGCCGGTTCGGCACGTGCCGAATGACGGAGAGGCAGCGTGACGGCGCCCGCCAGGTCGCTGCGGCTCGTGGGCCAGGCCGAATACCGCGATGAAGCGGAAGCCCTGCTGAACGGGCCCGGGGACGCAGCGTTGGTCGTGCGCGGCCGCATCCGCTCGGTCGTCATGACCTGCCCCGATGGCTGTGGCGAGACGCTGGTCGTCAATCTCGATCCCCGCGCCGACAAGGCGTGGCGTCTCGACACGCGCGGGGAAGGCGTCACGCTCTACCCTTCGGTGTGGCGGGACGGCGGCTGCGAGAGTCACTTCGTCGTCTGGCGCGGCGTGCTGATCTGGTGTGACCGCTTCACGTCTGGAAATGTCGAACCGCGCTACGACCCCGACATCGAAAAGCGGGTTCTCGAGGCGATGGATGCGACGATCCCGCTCACCGCGGAAGCCATCGCGGACGCGATCGACGAGATCGTCTGGGACGTGAACCGCGCTGCAAACCGCCTGGTCGGAAAAGGGCTCGCCCGAAGCTGGAAGCAGGACGGGACATGGTATTTCGTGAGAGCCGATGGAGAAGACGACGAGTGATGGGTATGCCAGCAGCCGGCGAAGGCGGTCGGTATCAAGTCTCGGAGCCCATCACCTGAAGTCTGCGCGCCACGTCTCGGTGGTGAACCGCAGGCTTCCGGCCAATGGCGGCGTCATCGTGAACAGGGCGGGCTTCGGGCCGAACTCGTGCAATCGGTAGAGCCGATACCCGCCCTCCATGCGCTCGGCGACCTCAAGCTCGTTGCGGGACATGAAGAACGGCGTCCGCGCTAATCCGCGCGTCGTCTTCACCTCGATGGCTAAATTATCCCCCTGTTCCGAGAAGGAGGCGATATCGTAGCCGAGACCATCACCGATCTCGACGGAGACGTGGCGCACGCGCGCCGCAAGGTCCGGTCTGCCCGCCGAGTCCAGGCGCTGGCGTTCGAAACTCAACACGGCGTGCTCGCCGGCAAGCCCCAGTTCGCGGTTGCGCATGTCCCGTTCGACCGGATCGAACCGGCGAACCATCCGCTCCACCGCCGGCACCGGAGGCTCATTCCTCAACTCGATGCCGGGAACGTCGACCATGCGGATCGTCGATGCCGAAGCCGTCGGCACCATGGCGAGATCACGCCCGCCGTTGCGGTCCAGATGCCGCTCGATCGCCTCCAGGATCGCGCCCTGGTAGTTGGCGCGTGCACGATATCCCCTGATGCCGGCGACACCGAGCTCCTCCAGCACCGCCGTCATGTTGCAGTGCTTGAACTCGATCGAGCCTTCCGAACGATCGACGCGCTCCGCCAGAGCCCGGCGATGTGCGGTCTTCGAAAAGGAGATGCCGCCAATTTCATTCCGCAGCATCGCGAAATAGTCGGCGACGATGGCGTCCAGCTCGGTATCCGACCAGTCCTCCCCGCGCGCCATAGGCCATCCCGAAACCAAACCGCGCGCACGATACCAGGTCGCTCCCGGCAGACCAGGCCCAAGCGCTCCTCACGCTGCATGCAGCGCATGCAAGCCTGATCCCGGCGGCCTACGCGGCGGCGTCGCGTTCTTCCGAGGCAGCCGCCGCGATATCACGCAGCAGCCTCATCTGCTCGTACGTCTCGGAGAGCAGCCACTTCCGGGTCTTCTTCCAGCCTACTATCACGGGGCGGCTGTACTCGAGCTAGCCAGACCCCAAGACCGAATGCTCAATGAATGAGCGGCAGGAACTGACCGTCCGCCGCTCGATAGCAGCTGTTCCGGTTCCCACCCGTTGCGCATAGCTGGCGGCAGATCACGATCCGCGCAACCGCACCGCGACGAGGATGAGCCCGGGCGGGGATCCCTCCAGCACCAGCTCCATCTCTAGTCCGTTCGCTTCCTTCAGATCACGATAGCCCCCCGCATCGGTCACGAAGCGGACCTCGTCCTCCTCGACGAGAAGGACGTGGGCGACCGAAGCGAGATCCTCGCCGGTCCACTCGGAGTGTCTGGCGATCCGATCGAGCGCCTCGTCCCTTGCCCCCTCCCACCGGAGTTGGCAGTCTGCCAGCACCACCCGGTCCACATCCTCCTTTGCCGAACCCTCCAGCCAGTCGCGGAACGCATCGCGCTGCAGCTGGGGTCGCATGCTAGCCGAGATGTCGACTACGAGGCAGGCGTGCGAGGCATCGAGTGCGCGCAGCGCTTCGGAAACGAGAGCGGCCAAGCGCGCCTTGGCAGAGGACTGCAGCGGCGTCAGCTCGGCGATGGTGTGGCAGCGCGCGGCGACGGGATCGGCGGGGTCGTCGAGGCGATCGACCATCTGCGCTACCGGTCCGTAGTTCACGAGCACCACCTCGGCCTCGCGATGGGCCCTCGCGTAGTCGACCAGCGCCTCGCCGAACGACCTCGCTGCGGGGACCGCGTAGTGCTTCACCTCCACCACCAGCGCGCACCGGTCGCCCGCTTCATTCTCCCGCCACAGGCCAAAGTCCGGCTGCACCCGCGCAGTGCGTGCCTTGCCAATCGGGTTAGAAAGCGGCTGCTTGCGCTCCGCGAACAGCACGATCTGGCCACCGTTCCCCGCCACGGACGCGACACGGGTCCGCCGGAACGCGAAACGTATCTCGCCGCCATCGTGGTGGACCACCGTGCGCGCCGGCATCGCGGCGACGATCTCGGTCGCCACCCAGACCGCGTAGACCTCGTGCCTCCTCCTCCACACCGGCAGCGACAGGATTCGCTCCAGCTCCTCGGTCTCGACCTCACCGACGACATGCCTGCGTGGAAGGTCCGCGAGGAAATCCGCAAGCCTTCCAGCGAGCGTAGCGAGCTTGGACGCGGGCAGCCCGGCGGCCGCGGTGAGGCCATTGATCATGTTGCGCAGGAAGTGATCGCGTTCCGCAAGCTCGAGCGCGCGACCGTCCAGGATGGAGCCCGCATAGTCGGCGGGCACCATAAACTCCGGCTCCGGTACATGCCTCATGCCGCTCGCGCGGACCTCGTCCAACGTCGTCCGGGCAATGTCGGCCACGTCGCGCAGGACGCCAGGCAGGCCCGAGGGCTCGAGGGAAGCCGGCCAGGGGCCGTAGACGCCGTCGGCGAGGAAGTCCCGAGACCATTGCACGACGTCGGTTGGAGGAGACGAGCGCGGTGCCGAGCTCAGCATGGACATCAAGCTAAACGCGTGCGCGCTTTCGAGCACGGGTCGGTCGAAGTGACCGAACACCCGCCGCGTCTCCGAGATGAAATCGGTTAGGTCGTCCAGGCCCAGAGGCACGTCAGCGACTACGAGTGCCCATTGCTCCGGTCCCCGCCGCGCGCCAGCGCGGGAGAAGAAGGCGAGGATATCTCGCGACATGGCCGCGAAGGGGGCGACCGCACCGAACATCGCGCGCACGAGCGCGTCGGTAGTGGCTCCGGCCAGCGCCGCGTCCAGTTCCGTCGCATCGGGGTCCAAGGCGAAAAGCAGCTGCTCGACGAAGTCCTGATCTCGCCCATCGGGCTCGACGGCGCAACGATCGCGAAAGTGCGCCCACGCGGCGGCGGCCGTCCGGTGAACCACGACTGCAGCGGTAGTCTTTGCCATGCCGCCAACTCTATTGTCCCTTAACCGCTATATAAAGTCCCGCTGTCAATCGTCAGCGGTGGCGTAGGAGGCAGGTCGGACGTGGCTGGTCGGATGTCGCGAGCGGACCCGGAGCGCCGTCCTCACATCAGGCCTCGCCGACCCCGCGCCTCCGGTCGGACTCGGCCGATCCTAGGCCAACGCGAAGATCCGGCGCGCCCGCCGCGGTAACCGGCATCGGCCTTGCCATCAACGCCGCCGTCGGGAAATAGGACCGGGTGCTGCCAGCAACCCTCTACAAGTATCGCGAAGACGGCGATTTCACCCGGAAGATCATCGCCGACCGCGAGATCTGGCTGCCGGTCGCCAAGGACCTGAACGACCCATTCGAGTGCCAGACGGGCGTGATCCCGGACGAGTGGAAGCGCAAGGTCATACTGGAGCAGGAAAACGCCCAGCTGATGGGAGCCATCTACAACATCGGCCACGGCCCCGTCGAAACGCTCTTCTCCCTCGACCGCCAGCAGACCAAGGGCTGGCTGAAGGCGCTGAAGAAGGCTCCGCACAGGAAGAAGATGGAGCGCCTGCGCAAGCTCTATCGCGACCACGGACGGACGATTAGCAATCCCGCGACCATGTTCGACGATCTCGAACAGCAGCTCGCATCCGTGGGTATCTTCAGCCTGTCTTCGACCGATGGCAACGAGCTCATGTGGGCCCACTACGCGAGGAACCACACCGGCCTCGCGCTGGGCTTTGCGGTCGAGGAAGGCTCGGTCCTGGCCAAGGCCGAAAGCCTGATCCCCGTTACCTACGCCAACAACAAGCCGGTGTTCTCCGGCGGGTACCACCGGGAGGTACGGGTCATCGCGGACGAAGCCGGCGGGTTGCGCTCCGAAGCACGCTTCCCGCTGCGGGACGCCGTGTTCCGGGCGAGCATCAGCACGAAGCCGACCGCGTGGGAATACGAGGCGGAGTGGCGCTACGTCCACGAACGGTCGGGCGTACATCCGCTGCCCGCCCGCCTGTGCACAGTCACCTTCGGCCTACGCATGCCGACCGACCGGCGCCAGTTCTATGCCGAGCTGCTTCGGGAGCACGGGCACCACGGCGAATTGCGCGAGGTCCACCAGGTGGCGCCGGGCAAGTTCGAGGTGGTCGCGTCGCGCGAAATCCTGAGGCGGCCTCGCTAGCTCTTTCAGGCGCGTCTACGCGGACTATCGCTCCCGGCAGGGGCGCGGGGTCAAAGCATGGCGCGGATGGCCTGGTGTATGTAGGAAGCCTCGACCATGCTGAAACGTCCCAGCTCGGAAGCGTGGGTCACCATCCCGGCGAAGCCCAGGTGCGATACACGCTGGGCGTCCTGATAGATGAAGAACACCGGGGCGCCACTGAAGCCGTCCGGGTCGCCCAGCTCGATCCTATAGGACTGGTGCACCTGCAGCGGCACCAGTCCGGGGATGTCCGACCTGACCAAATCGTCCAATTCCAGGTACACCTTGGCCCACCGGGAGTAGATCGCCACGTCGCGCAGGTCGTACCCCTCGTCATAGGTCGGCTCGTAGCCGACCAGTCGGCTGGGATATCCCACCGTAAATATGAGGGTCACGTCCTGCGGCTGAACGGTGCGCAGATCCGCGTCGACGTCGAAGTCGACCTTGAAGAAGCTCCCGGCGATGTCGCGCCCGCCGGGTCCGGACGCGAACTCGGCTAGGAAGATGTCGCCGACCGCCTCCAGCTCGGATCCGACCACGCTGACGTGGCCCACGGCGCTGGGCGTCATGCCGATGGCGTTGTCCCCCTCGCCCAGGATGATCATCAGGTCGCCCGGGTCCCGGCCCGAGTTGACTACCTGGTGGCGCGAGCAGACCATGAGGTTCCGGCCAGCAACGCGGAACAGGAAACCGGACCCATACAGCGAGACGTCGTAGTCGCTGCCGGCGTTATGGGCGGCAAGAGGACGGCAAAAGCGCTGCACGTTGTCGAGCGACTTCGAGAAGGGGACGAACACGCCGTTCATCTTCACCGACGTCTTCATCCTGGCGGTCAGAAAACTGGGGATCGCACTTGGCATATCGCGTGCTACGCCAAGTCGCGACCGATAGCACGATCTGTCCGGCGTAGACGCCGAGCCTAGCGAGGCAGGACATAGTGGCAACTTCGAGTCAACAACGAGTTGGGTCAACTGGCGACACCGACGCGCGCAGCACGTCCGGCATGCCGCACAAGCCGCGGATCCCGGCGCGATGTGCAAAGACCGGCGGCGACGACGTCAGCGTTCATCGGGTCGAAGGTGGCAAGCGAAGGGCATCGACACCTCATGCCCGGCTGATGGTGCCCGCGTCACGGGCGGCAACGTGACCACCTCGGGCGCGCCGGATCATCACCGCACCTGCCACGCCGCCGGCCTTGTGCGTGGCGGACGACGGGCCGACATGGTTGGTCGGAAACACACCGGTGGACCAACGGAGCCAGCATGCCCTCCCTCCTCGACAACGCGGTCTCCTCCATCCGGATGGGAGTGGAAGACTTCGGCGTCCACGACGCCGACCGGGACGTGTCCGCGGTCCGCAACTTCTACGCCGGCGTGCTCCTGCTGGCCAAGGAGGCGCTCGTCCGCGCGGCCCCGAATGCGGATCCGATGACCGTCATCGGCGCTCGGCTGAAGCCGGTAGCCGACGGCGCAGGCGGCATCGCGCTGCAGCAGGTCGGCCATTCGACCATCGACTTTCAGCAGATCGGTGAACGCCGCCGACTTAGGGGTGTCGATCGACCATGCGGCGCTGAAGGCGCTCAACCGCATCCGCAACGACATGGAGCACCACTACACCTCCGAGACGTCGACCTCGATTCGTGCCGCGATCAGCAAGGGCTTCCCCGTGGTCGCGTCGCTCTTCCGGCAGCTGGGCGAGGATCCGCTGAACCGGCTCGGCGACGCTTGGTCGACGATGCTGCAGACCAAGGAGGTTTACGACCAGGAGGTCCGCGACGCGCGCCAGACCTACGAGCGCGTGGACTGGTACTCGGAGTCGCTCGGAACGGCGGCGCTCAAGTGCACCGAGTGCGGCAACGAGCTGCTCGCGCAGACCGACCCTGAGAACGAGGACCAAGCCGACGTCGAGCTCCGCTGCCGGAGTTGCGGCGCGGTCCCGGAGATGGCCGACGTGGTCGAGGCCGCCATTGACGACCTCTACGGGGCGGAGGCCTACATGCGGGCGAAAGACACGGGCGAGGAAGGCCCCGTCTTCCAGTGCCCGTCGTGCGAAAGGGAGACGCTCGTGGAGGACGAGGGGCGGTGCGCAGCCTGCGGCGAGGTCACGGACTACGACGACGAGTGCGGCCGCTGCGGCTCCGGCATTGGCCTATCGGAATACCTCGGCGGCGCAGACAAGGGGCTGTGCTCCTACTGCGCCTACCAGACCGAGAAGGCCATGCGGGAAGACTAGACAGTCGTGGACCCGTCCTGCGCTCCCATCGTGCGGATGATCGGCGTGCTGGACAGCGCCTATGCCGCCGGTGCGAATTCGTGCAGCGGCTGGGACGCGCTTCGGCGGTGGAACGCACCCAAGAGCAGCCGGGTGGACGCCGCCTCCATCTCGCGCTTCCTGTGGGCGGTGGTCGGCTCAACCTACACCGGCAACTACCGCCGCGCCCCGGCTGAGCGAACGGCAGCTTTCCGTGATCGGCGCCCGAGAGCTGCCGTTCCGTTATCCACCAGGAAGCCCGTTCTGGCTTCTCCGGTCCCACACAGCAGTGCGATATTTGGCACCCGCCGCCCCGGAGCACTGAGTATGCCGAGGCTTTGAAAGCGGCGCAGTTCTCAGCTTCCAGTCCGACGCCGACGCTCCGCCGTTAAAGCGGAGACAGCGGAGAGGGCCGAATTCCACTCGCGACGAGAAGGCGCATCAGATATGCTGCAGGCATCAATGAGGCTAACGGCGATGTCTGATCCCGCACTCGACGCTCAGGTCCAGGCCCACGCCGATCGTCTGCGCGCGCTGGAAAACGAAGCCGCTTGGCAGCACCGTGCAGCCAGCAACGACGGCGTCGACGGCATCCGTGAGTACAGTCGCGCTTGGCATGAAGACCGCTCAACCGCCTACCTACTGCGGAAAAGCTGGGCCGATCCTATAGCGCGGTCGATCTTTATGATTGGGCTCGGGATCATTGCTGCTGTCTGGCTTTATCTGTTCTCCCAGTAGTCTAATCACGCTTAAACGGCGATAGCGGCACTGACTTACTCCATTCCCGTGCTCGTTCGGCCCCGTCGGCTGACGGAGCAGCAGCGGCGTAAGCCGTATCCGCATCTCGAATGCGGCGCTCCCGCTCAATGATGTCAGCTCCTCTTCCTTGGGCATTGGAGACTTCGCTCCGAATTGCACCCGAGCGCTCGCGCAGCGCTCCGCCTTCGGCGGCACTGGCCAACGTCGGCACAAATCCCGCCTCAGCGACGCCGCTCAAGCGAACAGCCTGTTCGCTTGACACTGCCGGTCGATCCAACCCGCTCGCATTAGGAGTCGTCACCCGCTCTTCTATTTCCGCGCGCATGTCAGTTCCGACCTGCTCGACGTACTTCGACATCAGCAGGTCGCGTTCGAACGCAACCTGAGGATCCGCACTGTGCCAATGAGTAGCGTTGGCCGGGTCGAACTCACGATAGACAAGGGGCGTGCCGGCGATCTCGGCTCGTGCGAATGCAAGAAACGCGTCGCTGGTGTTGAGCGAGCCGCTAACTCCCTCACCGTCACGCGCCGACCAGCGGGTCTCAAGCCGATCGGCCTCCTCATAAAAGCGGCGAGCTTCCCGACTGAAGCTCTTCGCCTCGGAAACGCTAGAGCTGATCCCTGCTGCGCTGCTAGATACGTCTGACCGAGAGCTCGTTGCAACTGACCGATCGAACGTATCACGGTTTTCGGACCAACCACGATTTGTCGACCACTGTTCAAGCGCGTCCGCGATGCGACCGCCTTCGCGAGAAACGGTCGCCGTATCGCTGTCCGTCCACCGCTTCGAGGCGCCGCCTCTGGCGCTCGCAGAGGCGCCCATCTTCGCAACTCCGAGATTCATACCGATACCGCCATCGATCCCTGCCGAGCCGTTCACGAACTTCTCTGTCGCGATCGAGTCCGCCACCTCCGCGCGCAGTCCGAAGCGGCTCTGGAGCATGCGCGATGCCTGATCGACCTCGTTGAAGCTGCTGGTAATGTTCGAGCGATCCTCAGCGCCATAGCTGTTAGCGATCGACTGGTCGTTGCTGACCGCATGGCGGAACTCGTTGAAGCGGTTGACCGCGTTGCTGACGCTCTCGCTCGCCTGGTTGGACAGTGTCTCACCGCGGGTGCGGGTCTCGCTCGCGACCCGCGAGGCCTCGGTCGCTACCGACTGCGTCACCTGCGGGCTGAACGGCAGCTTGGACACGGGCACGTCGAGGAGGTCGTTGGCAGCGAAGCTGGTCGAGAGCGTTCCGGTATCGTTGAACGCGCGGGTCTGCGCCGCGCCATAGGTGAAGCTCGGCGCCTGGTTCCACTGGTCGTGCTGGCGCGTCTGGATCGTCTGGTTGTCGAAGCTGGCGTTGCCGACGCCGATGTTGCCGGTCGATGCCTCGCGAGCAGCTTCCTCGGCGGCGTTCTGCGAAGGGTTGAGGTAGCTGGTCGCCTGACTAGAGATCGCCATGGCGCCCTTGGCAATACCGCCGGCCAGGAAGGGGATGGATGCGACGAGATAGCCGGCAAGCATGCCGATGTCGTCATTGGCCTCGCCCATGCCCGCGAAGCTCGCCAGCGTGAGCCCGTTGACGCCCCCTGCCCCGGCCACCTCCGACGCTCCCTTGAACATCATGACCATGTGAAGGATCACGTAGAGCGGTCCCCAGGCCGCGAGATAGAAGAAGCCGGTGACATAGCCGCGCAGCGCCAGCGGACCGCTCTTCGGCATCAGGAACAGCGGGAAGAGCACCGGGAACAGCGCGTAGAAGACGACGGTCAGCACGATGTTGAGCACCGGCACCCACTTCATCGCCGAGTGCGCGATCGAGCCGTAGGTCCGCTTGGTCTGGATCTCGGCGCGAGTCTGCGCATAGACATCCACACTGCCAGTGCCGGTCGCGCCTGCGGCCGAGTGCATTGCCTGGCTCATGGCGTTGATCGTCAGCGTCTGCTTGAGGATCTCGCTGGCGGAGGCCGAGACGCCGGTCAAATAGCGATAGGCGACGGGAAGGTCGGCGAACAGCTTGGTCTTGGCGAGATCAGCGCTCTGCCGCGGGTAGAGCTGCCGTCCGAAGACGCGGCCCAGATCGTCGGTCATGCCCGCCCATTGCGTGCTGAGCGTCGTGTACGCCTCGCGGCAGGTCTCTATTGAGGAGGTGACCGCCCCGCCGGCATCTCGGGTCAGGAAGCGCTGCGCCCGCGCCTGGCTACCGGGTCCGATCGCGCCCCAGATATCCGGCGCGTTGCTCAGCGTCTCCATCGAGTAGCGACCGAGCAGAACGTCATAGAAGACGCATTGCCGGAAATGCTCATCGAGATTGGCGGCGAACTCGGGATCGTTGATACGCAGGTTCTGCGTCGCCTCGAACAACCGCGAGCCGTAGATCATGCCGTTGCGGCTGTAATCGAGGTCGCCCGGCAGCCCGAACACGAGCTCGGCCGAGCCGACCAGATAATCTCCGACTTGGCTGGTGAAGCTCGCCATCATCGCCAGCCCCAGCGGCACGTTCGCGACCTGCGCCGGGGCGAGGCTCGGGTTGATGCGGTCGGTGACGTGGACATCCAGCCGCGGCACCATCAGCACCATGTACATGAGCGTCGCCTGCAGGAACCAGTTAAGCCAGGCCCGCCAGTCGGCGTTGAACGCGACGATCAGCACCGAGTAGCCCAGCCCCATCACCATGCAGACCTGGAGCAGGCTCTTGTAGCCGCCGTCGCCCGTCCAGGCCGCGACGGCGTTCAGCACGTTCACGACATACTCGCCGCCACCGATCGTGAAGAGTTCAACCGTCGCCATCGTCCGTGCTCATCTTGGAGGTTGGTGGATCACCGGTGCTGAGCCCCGGCGATCGGTGGCACGCCTAGTTCAGCCCGCGCGCGCTCACGCCGCGCGACCAGTCGAGCGCCGCCGCCATGCCCGGCGACATCGAGTTGGCGAGGACATTCTCGAGGAACTGCGTCTTCTGGATGATCGCCATGATCGCGGTGATCCGAGCCTGCGTGGTCTGCTGCCGATCGGCGAGCGTCGTCCGCGCGGTGTTGATCTGCGCGCTCCAGGCGGTCAGCTTGGCTTCGTCGGCAGCGATGAAGCTCGCCTTCGACTTGCCGACCTCGCTCACCAGCTGGTCGAGGATGGCGTAGAGCAGGTCGATCGAGGCGATCTCGGCCAGGGTCGAGCGATCGTCGGTCGAGAGCCCGCGGGAATAGGCCGCCTGCACCGTCAGGATCTTGTAGAGCGGCACCGAGGCGATCTGCAGCAGCTCCTTCTGCTCGGGGGTGATCGCGCTGTCGGTGCGGATCGCATCGACCATGCCGTCGATGAGCGCGGTCACGCGCGGGCGGATCGCCTTGACGGTCGGCACGTCGAGCGGCTTGAGGGTCGGGCTGAGGCACTGGTCCTCGGTGTCGCATGCGTAGACCTGGACCGCGTTCGCGCTGGTACCGTCGAGCAGCGCAGTGACGAGCGTCGAGGTGGTGTCGCCCGTCAGCGGCTGGAAACGGCCCGGGTCACTGTCGGTCGGCGGCACGTAGATGATCGTGCCGACCATGGTCATGACATATTCGGCGAGCTCGCGGTCGAAGCTGCCGCCGGCATTGAAGAACTTCGAGCCCTTCAACACATGCCACGTGTAGTTGCGCGGCACCGCCGAGTTGACCGCATCCCACTTTGCGGGGTCGGCGCCATCGATGGTCGAGCGACGCTCGCCCTTGTTGCCGCAGCCATGCTTGGCCGCCGCATAGTCCGAGAAGATGCCGTCCGAGTTGCCGATCGCTTCGCAGATCGCCTTGTCGGCGAGATCGCCCTTCGGCCAGACCGACCCGACCAGCGCCTGTGCCGCCTCGCAGCTCGAGATGTTGAGCGCGTTCATCATCTGCGCCTTCTGCGCAAACTCATCCATGACCTTCGAGCATTCCGGGCAGACGGTGTCGATCGCCAGCTTGAAGGCGAAGCCGACCGCATTGTTCGCCACTGCCTTCAGCATGGCGACGATTTCGCTCGCGTTGATGAACGAGAAGGAGCCGGCGAACAGGTCGATGCCCCCGCAGCCCGCGCGCGCCGAGGGCAGCTGGAGGTTGGCGAGGTTGGTCGTCTTCTGCGGAAAGCGGGTCCAGACGTTACCCAGGCTGTAATAGCCGGCCGACTGCCCCTGAAAGGCGCTCGGACCGGTGACGTTAGCCGCCCCGCCTGCGTCGCGGACGAAATCGTCCATCGCCTTGGCGACCTGGGCGTTCGCGGGCGCCACCGGTACGATCATCGGCACGAGCGCGCCGACGACGCCAAGGCTGCAGCCGAGTGCGGCGACGCTCACGCTCGCGCGCCTGACGAGGCGCTTCGCTACGGCGATGAGGCGCTGGGAATGGCCACGCCGCGGGCGTGGCGACGAGGGTTCAATAGTCACTGCCGGCCTTTCTCTGGGTGAGCGCGAAGATGCGGTCCATCAGCTCGTCGGCGGCGATGACGCCGTAGCCGATCGGAATGGGGGTGCGGGTGGCGCTGTCGAACAGCACGACCGCAGGCGTCACCTGCGAGGTCAGTCCCATCGCGGCGCGCTGGTTGGTCTCGACGGTGTAGCGGGGGAAGGTCTCCGACGGGCCACCATCGGTCGAGATCGCGCGAACGGTGATGCCGTGGGTGTCGGCCACCGCCTTCACGATCGGCGACATGACCGAGCATGCGCCGCAGCTCTGCGCGAAGAAGTAGAACAGGCCGTAGCGCTTGCCGAGCTGGTTGAGCGTGCGGTCGCGTTCGGCCTTGCGGGTATCGAGCCACTGGCGCTTGGCAACGGTGCCGACCGGCCGCTGGAGCGTGTAATCGAGTTCTGGCGTCTGCCAGATTGCGCGCTGCCACACGTCACCGAACAGCGAGGCGCGGTCGAGCTGCGCGCGCTGAAAGCGGATATAGGCGGTGACGTTCGCCGGGCTGGGATCGAGGATCGCGCGCGCCTTGAGCTCGCGCAGCTCGGTCGTGACCGCCTCGAGTTGCTCTGCAGCCGACGGCGCCGGGGCCGACGGTAGCGTGGCGTCCGGCTCGGCTGGCTTAGACCGGTCGCAGTAGAACCAGGTCCCGAGGCGACGGTCCTCGCAGTAGAAGCGATCGCCTTGCTGCGGGGTCGAGCTCGTCTGGGCCGGTGCCGCGGCGATCGCGTCCCGGGCGGTGGGCAAGGCCGCTGCCAGAAGCATCACCACGGCGGCGAGTGAATGGAGTGATCTCCTCATCAGCGGGGTCCGTTCAGCGTGTAGAAATCGGTGATCTTCTGCTGGACCGCGGCGACGGTGCTCAGCTCCTCGGGCAGCCGCGCCGCGTCCTGGAACTCGGCATAGACTTCGGAGAAATCCATGGCGGACAGGTCGAGCCGGGCGAACTCGTCGACCGTGAAGCCGAGGCAGGTCTCCCGCTTCGGCGAGCCCCAGGGCTTGCCGATCTGCGGCCGGCCCTGCTCCTGCAGGATTCGACTGAGCTTGGATTCGAAGCAGCAATAGGCTTTGCGCTTGGTGACGCACACGCCGAGCACGCTGCTCGAGCAATAGCTGCCGACATAGTGGCACAAGCCCGTGGCATCGCGCTGATGGAGCAGGATCTCCTCGCGGCTGCAGCCAAGCGCGACGAGCAACTGGCTCCCAGGGATCAGCGGAAACGCCTTGCCCTTGCAGCAGTTGAGCACGCCGAACACCGCGCTCTTGCAGGTGTTGCGCGTCCCCTTGAACAGGCTGAGTGTATCGGGATCGAACTCGCGTCCCGCCTGCGCCGCGGCATTGAGCGCGACCGCGGCATCCTTGAACTCGGCGTTCGGCTGGCGATCGATGGTCTCGCAGTCGCCGTTGATGCAGTAGATGTCGCCATCGCAGATATACTGTTTGTCCGGGCCGATCTGGTCCGGGATCGCGCAGCGATAGATGCGCTCCCAGGTGGTGCAGGGCTCGTCCTCGCTCAGGCACTCCCGGCGCGCGAAGCTGCAGGCCGGGTTGGCGTCGAGGCTCCCACAATCCTGGGCCGGCACCGCTCGCGAGCATTGATAGCTCTTCTCCCAGGACCAGCAGGTTCGCGTGACAGCCACACCGTTGATGACCCGCGTCACCGGATCGCTCGAGGTGCAGGTCTCCGCCTGCGCCACGCAGCCCGCATCGGCGCTGAGGGCGGCGCAGGCCCGTTCGTCACGCGCCTCGGAAACCCTGTTCTGACTGCTGGTCGAGATGAGCGTCGCACCTGACACGGGCGCGTCGCAGGCGATCTCATCGATCGGCTCGCCGGGCTCGGTGCAATATTGCTGCCCATTGCGGGTGTAGCCCTGAAGACAGCGGCCGGGATGCGAACCGACGTGGCGGCAGGTGCCGCCCATATAGGGCTCGAGCACCGCGCAATCGTCGGCTCGGTTGAAACCGGCGTTAAAGCTGCTGCAATAGTATAGGTTGGTTGTCGTGCTCGTGACGGAGACGTTGAGCGGAATGGTGCAGCGTTCGGTCTTCTGCTCGAGCGCCAGCCCGTCGTTGCAGGTCGCCTCGTAGCTGCCGCTGGATCCACCGCCCGGTGGCAGTTCGCGACAGCTCCCCTGCCCGCCACCGACGCCCATGCCGCTGACATAGGTGTTCGGATCGGCGGCCACGGCCTGGCCACGCGCGATCGTCGCCTCGATGTCCGCCGGCGCGATCCGCGCTCGACGATCGACCGAGGAGCGCACCGCCTGATAGCCTTCGTGGCTGGTCGCAGCCGCTCCCGCGGCGCGCGCCAGTCCGTCGGGATCATCGACCAGCGACGACTGCGACGGTGAAGCGTCGAAGTTCGGCAGACTTTCGGCCGTCGGCGCCTGCTGAGCGGCGTTCTGCGCTCGGGTCGCGATCTCGGCCGCAAACGCCTTGCCATCGTTGCGGGCTTGTCCCGGATCGGCGGCCTGACCGAGCGCACCGCTGCCAGCCAGCCCAGCGCAGAACAGCATTACAAGCAGCGCGATGCCGCAAGGCTTCCTGCTGAAGACGTTCATCGCGGTGCTCCTACGAGGCGAGCCCGATAGAGGTTGGCGATCCCTGCTCCCGGTCCGGCGCGTTGCGCGAAGGTCTCGAGCGCGTGGCCCAGGCTGACATTGCCGGACATTCGGTCGTGCGGCGGCACCTGGGTGGTGCAGTTGAACCCGTCGCACAGGTCGAAGTCGGTCGACGTGACCACATATGTCGGCACGGTCGTGACCGCGAAGGCGCGGAACAGGCGCGGATCGATCCCGACGGCGTTGCTGCCGCCCGCCGGTACGACCCCGGCGAGCGCGCCCGTGAACTGCTTGACCGAGTTGCCGGGGAAGCCGCGGAAGACGACGACGCCCCCGGCGCGGCCGACCTCGTCGATCATCTGGCGCAGCGAGGCTGCCGGCATCGAGAGACTGGCGAATGCCACCAAGCGAGGCGCGTCTTCGCTTGAAGCGGTCTCGCGGCCTGCTGCCGCCACCATCGCGTCGAAGTCGAACGTGTCGGCCGGCCGCGCGCTGGCAACGGCGGTGCGCGCATGCCGCGCGGCGTTCGCCCGGGCGGCGGCTGCGCTCTGCGCGGCTTGCGCCTTCACGGCCTCGCCACGCCTGGCGATGACGCTGCCGAACGCCTCGGCGTCTTCGGGCGAGAGCTTGGCCCGTTCGCGCACCTTAGCGAGATCGAGCCCGTCGACAGTCTGCGCGCCGCCGCCGCTGGCAAGGCCAAGGGTGAGACCGGCGACGGCAAACGCGGCGCCGATGACGAGAGGAAGACGGCGCATCACAGCACGCAGCAATTGCGTTTGCGCCAGACGAGATAGCCCATATCTTCTCCGATCGCGGGATAGACCTGGCCGGCCGACATGAAGGTCGTGGACGCGCCGATCGGCGCGCAGGCGTAGCGCCCGCCGGTCTGTGGATTGGGATTGGTGGCCTGGAACCGGTATTGCTGCTTGCGCATCACCGGCATCAGATATTTGCCGCACAGGCCCTTGGAGCCCATCGTGCCCCAGGCGACGAGTTCGCGGTGGAGCTTGTAGGCGAAACGGGCGAGCGCGAGCCGAGAGGCCTGCACATGGCCGATCGAGGCGCCGATGTTGCCGTTCAGCGGGTACATCGTCCCTTGGCAACCGGCGCACCAGAAGAGCGGATCGGTCGGCAGCTTGGCGGTCGCAGCGATGCAGTCGGCAGCACAGGCAGCGAGTGCGAGCGGGTTGGCGAACAACACCGCTTCGGGGTTGATCAGGGCCGTGAGTTCGCTGTCCTGCCACAGCGGATCGATCTCGGTCAGGTACAGGATGTCGATCGAGCCGGTCTCAAGGCACAGGAAGTCGGTGACGATCTCCATCCAGTAGATCAGCGGATAGGCGTACCAGTGGACATGCCAGCCGCTGGTGTTCTGTGCCTTGCCGCCAACCGCGCTCGGACCGGCGATCGTCTTGAACCCGATGTCGAATCCCGGATCCAGCTTCAGCCCGCCGAGATTGACGAAGCACCAGGGCTTCATGCTGACGTCGGCGAGCCGGACCGGCTCCCAGAAGCCCATCGCGATGCCGGGCCTGATCCCGCAATTGCAGACGGGCAAGTTCGGATTGTCGGTGTCGGGTCGCCCCGCGATCGACGGCCAGATCTTGAGGCCGCCGACCGACATCGGGAACAAGCAGCTCCAGCAGATGTCGGTGATCGGATTGACGAACCGGCCCGTGCAGCGCCCGGGCGTGCCCGCGGCACGCGCCGGCGATGCGAACACGAGTGCCGCCAGTGCGAGCACCGCGGCCAACAAGATAAGCGTTAGCCGGGTGCGGCGTATCCGCTGCTGGTGGCGCTGGCGCGCCGCCAGGAGCCATGCCGGCGTATGAGGTGTCTGTGCGGTCACTTGCCGCCGTCCTTTGTCTTGGGGATGACGATCTCGCTGACCCTGAGCGTCCGTCCCGCCTGCTCGATCACCGCCGGCACCGCGCGCACGCCGAACTTAGTCGTGAGCGTTCCCGACTGGTCGAAGTAGAAGCGGCGCTGCTCAGCCTTCATCAGTGCGAACGGCGAGCCCCGCACGAGAATGAGCTTGGCGTTGAGCGCGGTCGTCCTGCCGGTCGCCCAGGCGACCTGCGCCGGATCGTCGCCGTCCAGGAAGACGAGCCGCTGGCGCAGCGCGACGGTGTCGAGCGGGTTCACGCGGGTCCCCCGCGCCACGACCACACGGCCCTTTGCATCGCGAAGATCCTGCTCGACGATGATCGTGGGATCGTGGATCCAACTTCTCGGCTGGCTCGCGGCGACGATGCCCTTAACCGCAGGCGGCCGCTTGACCCGCGCTTCGGTGCGCGCGGCCAGCTCCCGATTGGCGCGATCGAGCGCGCCCGACGCCTGCATCGTGGTGAGCTTGTTCTGGATGACAGACAGCAGATCGGTCTCGATCACCGGGAAGACCGCGCCCTGCTGACCATAGTCTCGGGCGGAGACGGCTTGCGGCATCGCGAACAGGATCATCGCGCCAGAAAGGAGGAGGAGCCGCGTCACAGGATCGCCCTTCCGACCCCGATGATGCGCGGACGGCAAACCCAGCCGATCGCGGCGTAGCGACTGTCGAAGCTGTCACGGTGAGGCGTACCGACGAAATAGCAGCCGCGCGGGATGATACCGGTCGGACCAAGCGCGAGCGGCTCGCCGAACCGCGTCGCCGGCTTGGCCAGCGCTACGGGCCGAGCGTTGACCGAGAATAGCCGGCCATACCGCTCGACCCGGTCGCCGGCGACGCCATAGACGATCTTGCCGAACGGCTGCGGGCGAGCGCCGAAATGGCGGGCGAGCACGGGTCCAGGCGGCGGCTCGAAGAAAATGAAGTCGCCGCGGACCGGCACCCGCTGCCGATCGATCATGAACGCCCAGTTCGGCAGGCTGGTCGTGGCATTGACCAGCAACGCGTGGTCGTCGCTCCAGCGGGCAAGCTCGCCGAGGCTCACCAGGCCGATGCCGACCGCGGCATAGACCAGATAGCGCCGGCGCCGGGCCGGGCCCCAGAAAGGAGGCGCCGGCTGCGTCTCAACGAGGGTCATGACCGCCCTCCAGCGCGC
Source organism: uncultured Stakelama sp. (assembly GCA_964390515.1). Taxonomy (GTDB): domain Bacteria; phylum Pseudomonadota; class Alphaproteobacteria; order Sphingomonadales; family Sphingomonadaceae; genus Sphingomonas. The sequence goes on along the minus strand of CAYMIU010000040.1, from coordinate 11,657 downwards.
GCTTGACCTCGGTACGGACAAGCTCAGTGCGATCGGGCACGCTCTTGCCGAGCGTCGCCTCGGTGACGAGGACGGTGGTTCCGTCGGCGCCCAGCGCAATGACCGACCGGTTGATGGCGGCCAGATAGGCCGCTGTGCGGCTGGCGGTCTGCTCGGGCGTTCCCCCGTTGCGGCTCTCGGCAGCAACGAAGTCGCCGACCAGCGTCGACAGGCTGACCGACACGATCTGCCGCTTCGATAGGTCGAGCAGCAGGCGCGTTGTCCAGGCCGCCCAGATCAGGCCAGAAAGCAGGAGGATCGTCGCCACGACGTGGGCTACGGGCCAGCCGGCGACCGTGCGCCGCGTAGGCGCCGGGGTGATGGCGTCGCTCATTGATCGTCCTTTCGGGAAAGCTCGCGCCGCATGCGGGCAGCGAAGGCAGGCAGCCGGGCAACGACGAACAGCAGCGCGAGCGCGCTCGTTAGGCTGACGAGCTGGAGATCAAACTCGGCGCGGCTTGTGGCGTCGGCGGCCAGGTAGTGGCTCGCGAGATTGTCGAGGTGCGCGAACAGGATCGGCAGCCGGGCATCGGCGGCGAGGATCACCACCGCCAGGATCGTGCCGAGGGTGACGAGCAGCGTCCCACCGAGCCAGATCGTGGTGCTCAGCGCCAGGTGGCACGCATCGGCGAGACAGCGTCGCAGCCGCACCCTTCGGCTGCCAAGTGCCCGAGGATCAGGCGCGCGCATGCTGCGCCTCCCTCGTGCTCGGGGTCTGGGGCGCATTGGGGAACGCAACCGCGTCGAGCGCCTGCTCGATCGTGTCGCCCGCGGCCATGCGGCGCTCGATGGCGGCGTAGGTATCCGGCGAGGACGAGAAGAGCGTCGCCGAATATGGGTCGAGCACCAGCCTGCCGAGCGCCTGCACCTCGGGGCCGCGGATGAAGACCTCCGAATATTCCGAGCCGCTGCGCTTCAGCGAGCGGATCAGGCTTTCGGTGCGGTCGTCCATGTCGAGCCGTTCGGACTTGCGGAAGTCGGCGATGGTCTCGGGCTTCTGCTGGAGGACCAGCATCCAGTCGCTGTTCTCGAGCGCAGCGGTCGCGCCGCCCGACTTGTAGAAGTCGTTCAGCGACTGCGTCGCGGTGGCCAGGGCGCCGCCATATTTACGCGCGGTGCGGGCATAGGTCTCGACGAACTCGGACATCGAGCCGCCCTTCAGCATGCTCCAGGCCTCGTCGATCAGCAGCAGCTTCTTCACCGAACGGGGACTGCGGGTCATCGCCTGGCTGGTCATGAACATGATCGCGGTCAGCACGACCGAGCGCAGCTCCTCACGGGTCGCGAGGTCCGACATCTCGAACACGGTGAAGTCCGCTTCGAGCTTGAGCGTCGCCTGCCCATTGAAGAACCCGCCGTACGTGCCGCCCGAGAGGAACGGCCCCATCGCGATCGCCAGGTTGGCGGCATCGGGATTGCCGGTGTCGGTGAGCGCTCGCGCGACGCGGTCGATCGAGCCTGCGTGGCCGCAAGCTTCCCACACCTGGTTGACCGCCTGGTCGATCAGGCCGCGCTCGGTGTCGGTCAGGCGGTCGATGAACCGCGCCATCTGCCCGACGATGCTCTTGAGCATCGCCATGCAGTCGAGGCGATAATCCTCGTCTGCGGCCACTCGGTCGGCGTCGATCATCGAGAAGGGATTGAGGCAGAAGCCCGAGGCCAGCGTGAACTCGATGAACGCGCCGCCCTGCAGCCGGCACGAGTTCATGAAGCTGCGGCCGTCGTCGATCACGACGACCTTGGCACCAGCCCCGCACAAGGCTGCGCACATCTCCTGCAGCAGCACCGACTTGCCCGATCCCGACTTGCCGAGAATCGCGACATTGTGGTTGCCCGCGCCATTCTCGAACGGCGACCAGAAGAAGGGCTGCCCGCGCCGCCCGACGAACAGGAGATGCGGGACGTTGCCGCCGAGATACTCGCCCTGGACCGGCGCGATGTTGGCCGCTGTCGTCGACAGCATGGTGCGCATGCGCTTGCAGCGCTCCATGTCGACGCCAAGCCCGTCGCCCAGGGTCATCGGCATGGCCGCGAGCAGCCCCTGGATCTGCAGGTAGCGCTCGTCGGCAAGGTCCCAGCCGGCTGCCTTGTAGAGCGACTTGATCGTGCGCTCGTTGCGGTCGCCCTGCCCTTCCGGCGAGAAGGCCGTGACCCCGTAGAAGGCGCGCACCAGCCGGCGGCCTTCCTGCATCTGCGCCTGAACCTCGCGCCACTCGGCCGCCTGCTCGCGCAGCTTCGGCAGATAGCGGGCCGAACGGCCCTCGCTCAGCGAGGTCGTGCGCAGGAACTTCATGCCGGCGCGCGCGGAGGCGGCTTCCTGGTCGGGATAGACGAGGCAGAGCATCGTCGCTGCCGGACAGGGCATGCGTAGCTTGTCGGTGAACAGATCGCCGATCAGGCGAGCGCATTCCCACGGCGCCCAGCGCGTCGGCATGTTGCGCACGCCGAAATGCCGGACGTCGAAACGGTCAGGATAGATCTCCCCGATCTCGGGCGCGCCTTCATCCGTGGCACCAGTCGGCCGGAAGCGCTCGGTGCGCAGGCACAGCCGGCTCTCCTCGACGACCAGCTCGATGTCGCGACGGATCGCCTGATCGGCGATCGGGTCGAGCGGGTTGTAGTCGATGGCGTCGTCCTGCGGTGCGGTCGTCGGCGAGGTCAGGTCGTCGAGGAAGGCGATCAGCTGGACAGGATCGACATTGGCCACCGGCACATCGAGCGAGCGCAGCACGCCCGTCAGGCTCTCGCGGACAGCAACCAGCTCCTCCTTGGTAGTGGCGCTGCCCGCAGGAACGCCGACGGAGATCAGGATCTGATGATGGCGTGCATGGAAGGGCGCGCTTGCCGAGCCGCTGGTCCAGACCAGGTCGTAGAGGCATGCCGCGCGGCGCCGCGCGATCGCCTCATAGACCCCGCCCCGCGCATAGCGCGGCAGGAACCATGGCGCGATGTTGCGCCCGACACGTGGGGAAGCCCAGTGGACGATCTGCACGCAGGCACCCGCCGGCAGGCCTTCTGAAAAGAACTGGCCGAGCAGGTCGCCGGTCCGCTCGTCCGCGCCGACCAGTGGTGCCACGTTGAGCACGAAACCCATCGATCGCGCGTTGAGATACAGCCGGGTGGTGGGCTCGTAGACGCGGTACGGCAGGAAGCTCGACAGCATGTCGAGACCGATCACCGGACGCGCTGCTTCCTGCGCGTCGGCGTCGCCGAACAGACCGCGCGACAGCGTGTTATAGAGGGTGCGGAACGACAGGCTCATTTCGGCGCGTCCTTCGGGCTGGTCGCGGGTGCGAACACGCCGTCGAGATCAGGCTCGGCCGGCGCCTTACCCAGCTGCTCAATCGCGGGATTGGCGAGGGCTCGGACCCGCCCCGCCGCGATGGCTCCGGCAATGCCAGCCGATGGCTTCGACTTGGTCGAAGCTGCGCCCGGACGCATGCTCCCGATCACCGGCAGGGTCTGCGAACGCTCGAGGGGCACCTTGCTCAGATCGATGGTCGCGGGCCGGGCGATGCGGCGCCCGGCCTTAGCCGCAGCAAGTGCCTCCGACGTCGGTCCTGCGATGGTGCCGCTCCGGGGGAGCGCACCGACCGCGGTGATAGGGTGAGGGGCTTGAGCGGGGAGTGACTCAAGCCCCTCGATTGCCGGAGCGGATGCTCCAGCAATCACCTCGCGCAGGGAGGAAGGGGCGGAACTGCGCGAGATCTCGAAACTGGGAGTGGCAGTGGCCTCGCCGGAAGCTGCACTGTTCGCGGAGGCGACCGGCGTCACGGTCCAGGCGGCATCCTCGACGACGACATGCGCGGTGGCTTCGTCGTGAAACACGCCGGCGCGATCGACATGCGCCAGAAACACGACCCGGAGCGTCCGCTCGCCGGTGCGGCCGACGGGTCCCGAACTATGCGCCGACCGGAACGGCTGCTGTCGGGCGCGGGGCTCGCGATCGGCCTCGGCGTCGCCTGAGCCAACCATCGTCTGGACGGCCCGGGCATCGATCGTCGACATCGGCGAGCACGTGCCGTCGGGCGCCCGGCAGGCGAAGTCACCGCTGACATTCCCGCCCAGCGTGGCGCAGCCGGTGCTCGCCAGAAGCGCGGCTAGTGCAGTGCCGCACAGCGCTGCCCGGATCACCAGGCCGACGTGGCGATCGCGACGGAGTGCGGTGCGGGTCATGCCGCACCCCCGGCGACGAACGCCTTGAGCCGTGCCGCGGGGCGGAAGCCCTCGAGCACCGTGCCATCGGCGCGGATGATGACCGGGGTGCCGCCAAAGCCGTGCCGCTTGGCGAACGCCTCATTGGCGTCGAGCCCGCTGGTGTCGCACTTGCCGCCAGCCGGCAACGCCTTCTGGTCATAGGCGGCGTGCAGGGCACGCGCCGGATCCTTCCCGCAGAGCACCCGCTCGGCGGTTTCCCGGCTCGCCGCGCCAAAGATCGAGATCGGCCGCTCCTCGACCCGCGCACCGATCGCGCGCAGTTCGTCGGTCAGCCGGCGACAATAGCTGCAGGCGAAGTCGCTGAGCACGACAAGCTTGGGTCCGTTTGCGGGTCCCCAGTGGATCGCGCCGGCGGCGGGCAGCTCGCCGAGGTTCACCTTGGCTGGCGTCGCGGGTGCCTGAGGCGGCGCAGTCTCGTCGCCTTCTGCCTTCTGGCGCGCCGCGCCGGCGACGAGCAGGTCGGGGTTGAGCGCCAGCAGCCGCGTCGCGGTCAGGTCCGCCCGGGTTTCCATGTCGTAGACGCGGCCGATCATCAGGTAGCGCGCGCCGCGATCGACGTAGAACAGCGTGGTGCCCGCGACGACCTCGCAGATCCCGCCGAGCCCACCGCAGTCGACGGCCTTGATCACGGTCTTCGGCAGGCGCTTGGCAAGCGCGGCAAGGACCGCCTTCGCTTCCGTGCCGGCCTCGATCGTCGGCGTTGATGCGTGCGCGGCGACCGCATTGGCGAGCATGCCGGTGCTGACACCGACGCCGAGCGACGCGGCCGAAAGCAACGTCCAGAAAGCGCGGCCTTCAAGTCGCCTGAAGCGATCGAGCTGCAACGCCCGTGAAAAGACAGAAGAAGTCATTGCGTGTTCCTCACGTAAACGCCGTCCAGAAAGACGATTTCGACATCGATGCCGGTCGGCATCTCGATGACCGGCTGGTATTGCTCAGCTCGCTCGATCAGATATTTGGAGACCGTGTCGGCGGCGTCGCCGGCACCTTGGCCGAGCCCGCCGGTGACGATGTCGCCGGGAGACAGCTTCTCGCGCTTGCCGTCGGCACTTTGCGTGATCCCGGAGAAGACGCTGTTCGCATTGGCCGAGAAGCCCCGGCCGAACCCGCCGACGATCCCGGCGATCAGCGCCTGACTGACGAGACTGCCCTCGCGGCTTACAACGCGGCCGCGCACGCCGGTCTTTCCGGCAAAGCTGATGAAGCCCTTGACCTCGCTCACCGCGACCCGGCCACCGGGCTGGTCGCAGGTCATTTTGGCGAGCTTCACATAAACCTTCTCGGCCGAGAGATCGCCGCGCGCCGCCCCGTTTACGACACAGCCCTGGATCCGCGTGGTCAGCAACTTGCCGTTGTTGACGACCGAGCGTGCCGGTCCGGTGATCCGCAGGACGACCGGGAGCGGATCGGTCTGGCTCGTGACGCCTGCCGAGGCATCGACGCCAACGATCACCCGCGCCGGAGCGTAGCTGTTCGGCGGCAGATATTCGGGACTGTCCTCCACCTCGATCGGTGGCGCGCCCGGCCGGCCTGACCGGAGTCCGGTCTTGCTGGCACCTGTGCTCTCGGGTGCACCCGTCCCGAAGGACAAAGTCTTAACCTGCCGTTCGGGGGGCGCAGCCTCGCTTCCGGGCGTGGCCGCGAGATCGGGCGACAACGGCGAACCGGACGGCACCGACGATCCCTGCGCGGAATAGCTGCCGCCGGGCCCGTAAGCCGGTGCTGGCGTGGTCGCCGGTTGGGTCTGCGCGGCGCGGCTCGCCTCTGCGCGCAGCCCGGCATTCTCGGCAGACAACGCGTCGATCGTTCGCGCGCCGTCGGTCCGCATCGCCTGGTTTTCGGCCGCAAGCGCATCGACCTTGGCTTGAAGCTCGTTCGGGTTGGTACGGCCGTCCTCGAGCGCCTTCAGCTGGCGCGCCTGGGCGTCGAGCCGATTGCCGTAGATGGCGACGAACTCTTTCTGGCTCAGATCGCGGTTGACGATGCCGTCGGTCTCGATCCTCTGCGGTGCGTCGGGATTGGCGATGCCGCCATCCGGTGAGCCGCCGAGCACGAACCAAGCGCCGAGCAGCGCCACGGTCCCGCCGCCCCCGAGCAGGATCATCTTCTGACGCCGCGCGGTTTTTGCGTTGAGTGCGCCGAGCGCGCCGCCCGCCGGCAACTCGGCGTCGCGGTTCTCGACTGGCATGTGCGGCTGGGTGGAGCTTACCATGCCCCCTCTCCCGCCATGCCGACGAGCCACACGCTGGTGGCTGCGCCGGGTGCCAGCTCGGGCGTTGCAACGCTGAGCGCCAGCGTGCCCGAGGGTGCGATATCGCTCGCGCGAACGGACGCCGGCTTGGTCCCGCCGTTATCGATGCGGAGCACCTTCCCGACGAGCGCCGCGCCGCGATACTCGGCGATCAGGCGGACCCTGAGGTCACCGATGCGCGTCGGTGCGGCAGCGACCTGCCGCAACTGGTAGCCCTCCACCGTAGCGGACGTGGCCATGGCCTGGATGAGCCGCACTGCGGTTTCGCGTGGGCCGGACTTCGCCTCCCATTCCGCGGCCTTTTCAGCCCCAAGCGCCGGATTGGTGACGAAGATCTGCTCGGCCTCGTCGCCGCCGACCGTGCAGGCGAACTTGTAGACATAGCCCTTCTTCGAGGTGGCGAAGAAGCTTAAGCGTTGCGCGGCGAACCCGTCCGGAACGGACAGGTAGATGTCGCCACGGATCGGCTCGTTGGTGACCGTGAAGTCGTTATAGGGGTAGCCGGTCGACACCTTGCTGACGCTCGCAAAGGCATCGCCGACCAGCGCGATGCGGGTCAGGTCGCGCGAGGACACGACACAATCGACGCGGGCATTGTCGGCCGCCTGCCGGTACTGGTCCGCCCAGGCAGGCGTGGCTCCGAGCACCAGGGCCGCCCCGATCAGCGCGAAACCAAACGGCTTCAGTCCCAGATCGATCGGCCGCGAGGCGCCAGCGACGACCGAGGTCGCGCCGGCCGCAAGCAGCCATGTGGGTGGGATGCAGATCACGGACGTGCCTCCTTGGGCGAATGGACGAGCGCAAAGCTCGTGAGGGAGAGGCGAAGGCCGGCGTAGCTCCAGCTGAAGCGGAACCGCTTGGTTTCGCTGGCAATCACCTGGCCGCCGACGAAGGTCTTGAGGTCACCCTCGACGTCCGACGTCAGGCCCTTCGGATCGACGGTCATGCCGTTGATCACGAAGGCTTGGCTGACATCGGAACCGCGCTGCTCGGTGACGATCTTGACGAGCTCGGCCTTGAGCGCCCCGTGCGCCGACGGATCGGCGAGCTTGAGGATCTGCTCCATCCAATAGTCGAGGCCTGCGGGCGATCGGTTGAGCAGCATCAGCGCAACGTCGCGTGTCACCAGCTCGAGATAGTCGGCCTCGACACCCGACGAGCTGATCGTCAGCGGACGCGTCGCGATCGGTTGAAGCACGATCTCACGGTCCTTCGATGACAACGCCGAGAACAGGGCGATGTTGGTGACAAACGAGACGGCGGCGGCGAGCAGCAGCACCTTGCGCTGCCGCAACAAGGACTGGCTGCGCTGGTGCGCGATGTCGGCGAGCATATCGTCCTCCCTCAGCCGGCCAGCAGGCGGCAATGGGAGGGCGGAGTGGCTTTCAGCCTGACGAAGGTCGCACCCAGATACCAATAGGCGGCATGGATCACCCACGAGCTGGCTCGGCCAGCCTTTGCCTTGCGCAGCGCAAACCACGCTCCGCAGGAGAGTATGATGCCAATCAGGATATGCTGGGTGAGAATGCCCCAGGCGAACGGGATCGCCAGCCCCATGAATTCATCAAGGGTCCAAAGGCCGATGAGCTCGGGATCATCGAGACGCCTGGGAACGATATACTTGTCAGACATGGCTGCCGCCCCGCCCTCTTTTCCCGCGCTCAGATGAGCGCGGTGACCGTGGAGGTGACGATCGGCACGCCGGTGCCGACACCGATGCCGACGCCGACGGGCAGCGCCACCTGGCCGAGGCTGAACCGACCCGACGCCATGCCAATGATGCCGCCAGCGAGGCTGAGCACGGCAATGATCTTGCCGCCCGATCCCTCGAGGAAGTCGGTGAACTTGGTCAGCGCCGGGCTGAAGGTCGCGTCTGCGCCGGCGTAGGCGGCCGTAGCGCAGAGCATGAGCCCCACCGCGGGCAGGACATAGTCACTGGCACGACCGAGTTGGGCGCGTGCCAGCGGGAGCTTGGGGCTGTGCATCGAGAGCGTCTCCGTGGGAGTGTCGGTGCGGCCGAACGCCGACCGCCCACTCACCAAGCGCGCCTCGCCCGGCTGCCTCAACAGAAAGGAACATGAAGAGAACAGATTGCCGTTCTCGTCGCGGATTCTGCGATAGCCATCGCAGCTCGCGTTGGAATCTTCCTACTTCCCGCGACGAGGATCGCGGTGGTCGAGCACGCTAGCGCCCGCCGTCGCGACGGCTGTCGCAACTTCTACTTCTCGATTGATTCGCAACGCTTGTGGTCGAGTCGCGCGGGCGTTCGCACCAACGGACAGCGATCCATGATCCTCCACTGCAATAGGATGTTCTTGTTTTGTTTTCCTACAGGCGGAGTTCGCGCTAGCGTGCGATGCGACTCGATAACCGGAGACTTTTCGTGGCCGTCATCGCCGACCCTCCACCCTTCACCTCGGCGCCGCTGCACGCCGTGGTTGCCGATCTCGTGGACGAGAGCGGCGTGAGCCAGCGCGACCTGGTCTCTCGCGTCGGCCTCTCCAAGGACCAGTTGAGTCGTACGCTCAAGGGATCTCGACATATGAGCCTAGAAGAAGCCGCGACGATCCTGCACGAGGCGGGCCTTCCCGCGCGTGGGACGCTAACCCTCGCATTGTTCGATAGGCAGGACCTCGCGGCCGATTGGGCACGTTCCGGGCTTGGCGGCTTTCTTGAAACGATGGTGGCAGCCCTTCCCGATGCGCTCGCCGCAGAGATCGGCGACACCAGCGATCGGGTCGACCCACGCTGGGGTACGCAGGCCGCGCGCTTCGTGGCGCAGCGCATCGCCCACCACATCCACGACTTGATCGAACGAGAACAGCGGCTCGGCGAGTTCAAGCCCGCCTGAGTCCGTCTACCTTATGATGCTGGCGACTACTGGGGAGCGGTCGCCTTCAATAAACCACCATGCAGGACCTGAAGATGGCTAAGCAGCTCCCTTGCTCACTCTCATCAAGGCTCATTCGCCTTCCAGAGGTCAAAGCCCGTGTCGGCCTTGGGCGCTCAACAATCTACCGCCGCATGCGTGAAGGCACGTTTCCGCTTCCCCGAAGCCTTGGCGGTCGCGCAATTGCGTGGGCCGAGGAGGATGTGAGTGCCTGGATCGCTGAACGGCCGCTGCAGGAGATCCTCCTCGATCAGACCTCTGCTTGAGTAGGAGCAAATCCCGCGCCGACAAGGCGCTCGACCTCAGCGACCCACGTTTCAAGAGCCGCTCGCTTCTCATCGGTAAAGGTGTGACGCTGGTAGACGCCGACGATCCCTGCGCGTGAGCCGCTCAGATGGTTCAAGACCGCCTCGGTGACCTCGAGCCGAACGCCCAACCGCTGCAGACCGGTGGCAACCGTGCGGCGGACGTCATGAAGGCGCCATTCGGGCATCGCCCCGAGCTTGTCCGTCATGTTCTTGCGCAAACGAGCTTGGACTTTGCTGAAGCCGCTCGCTCCATTTTCCGGCCGTCCCTGCGCGGGGAACAGCTTATCGCTGTCGTCGTGCTTCGGGATCAGCTTGAGTAGCGCCAGCACGCTTGTTGTCAGCGGAACCTCGTGCCTCTCGCCATTCTTCGCGCGCTCCCCCGGTATGGTCCAGACCTTCTTCTTGAGATCAAACTCGGCCCAATCCGCTTCAAATACCTCGTTTCGCCGCTGACCCGTTAGGATCAGAAGCTTGAGCGCAATGTTCCAAGGGAAGGGCTCGGCCTCGACGAGATGCCAGAGGCACACCAGCTCTTCGTCGCTGAGCACCCGGTCACGAGCCTTGGGTGCGCTCGGTCGTCCCGCGTCTCTGCAAGGGTTTGAGGGAAGCCGATCAAGCCGCGGCATCGCCCACGAGTAGAATGCTGAGAGCTGCGCGTGAACGTTGCGGGCCATCACCGGCGCGGTCGCCGCAACCTTGTCAATCAGCCTCGTCACATCCGCTCTCGTAACGGCATCCGCGAGCCGGTCGCCCAACTCGGGCAAAACATAATTCTCCATCACCCGCTTCATCTCACCGACGGATCTACGCTCCGCCTTTGCCGCGAGGTAAGCTGGCAGGAGACCCCGGATCGTCTCCGCTCCGGGCTGCGCTCGCTTTGAGGCAGCGTGCGGCGACGACGGGTCACCGCCGGCTTCGATGTCGCTTAGAACTGCGCGAGCCTTCTTGCGCGCTTCGGCCAGGCCGAAGCGGGGGCCATATCGGCCCAAGGTGATGTTGCTCGGTTTGCCGGCGATCCGTTTGCGGACGATGAAGCTTTGAACCCCGGAAGCGCTCATCCGAACGCGCAGGCCGGGCACAACCGTGTCGCTGAGTTCCAAGCGACCTGTGGCCGGAGGCTTCATTCCTTTGAGCTTCGCGTCTGTGATTGCAGCCGGTTTCATGTCACTGATTTCCTATCAGCGGGTCTTGAGGCCGTTACCCTGGGTAACGGCTGGACCAGAATACCCCGGTATCCGGCGGGATCAAGAGAGATCGTAAGTTATTGTAATCGGGACATTGATGAATATGACGGGACGTCGGGGGAAGGCCAAAATAAAAACTCTTAATCAGCGGGTCCTTGGTTCGAGCCCAAGTGCGTCCACCATTATATCAGCGAGTTAGCTGGGATATTTCCTGGCGATACTCCGGAACTGGCAGCTTCGTCCTAGACGAAGCACCAGGCGCTAAATCCCCGTTCGGGCCCTTTCTTTTCCGCAGGCGACGTATGCTAACTAAGCGGCGTCAGGTGCCCAAGATCGGTCGTCAATCGCTCATACAAGCCGCGTCATCTGCATTGGCGTCATGGAGCAGCAGCAGCGCGGTCTCGTGTGCGCCGCGGTGATTGATATAGCGGTAACGACTACTCGCACGATCGATCGACCTCGAATATTCTACATCCGGTCGGCAAGGGTCGTCGTGTGGAGCGCCGACAGCCCAGTGGCTTCAACGGCACCTTGAGATAGACGAATTTGCTCTTCGGCACGACACAAGCAGGTGGCGTAAAGTTGAACACCGTCGCCGCCGATTATGGGTTCGCAAGCGCGCAAAAGCAGAGGATTCTTCGGCCCGGAAAGAACGAAAGACCCAAGGCCTCTCGGTGCGCGGAGTTGCTTGAAGTGCGGAAGAGAGCCAAATCTGTGGATCGGCGTGGAAAAAGGACCCCGGTAGCGGGGTGATCGGCGTCGAAAAA
>CAYMIU010000039.1:8708-47392 GCA_964390515.1 uncultured Stakelama sp. | reverse complement strand
GAGGGGAATCGAACCCCTGACCTCTGCAGTGCGATTGCAGCGCTCTCCCATCTGAGCTACGGCCCCGCCCGGTCCCGGCATAGCCGGGGAGCGCCGCCCTTAGCGGGCTCTGCGACCCGATGCAACGCCCTCGCTAATGCCGCGTCTCGACCAGCGCTGCGCCAGGGCGCCGCAATGCCGCGGCAGCTGCCCGTTTCGTCTCCGTAACGGCAGGAACAACCCCGCCGGCTCATGGCTTTCTCCCGTATCGCGACCGCTGCACAGAAGAGCGGCGCCCCCGCATGCAAGGAGTGTCCGACATGGGTTACGAGAGGTATCCGCGCGGTGATTATTATGGCCGCCGGGAACATCAGGACGAACACCGGAACTATGGCGCGGATCGGGAGACGGATGCCAGTTCGCGCGACTATCTGACGGCCGGCGCGCAGGATCGCGACCACGATTATTGGGGCGGCGAGTTCGACTCGGATCGAGATGGTCGCGGTCTTGGCCGGCGCGACCATGGCTATCGCGGGATGGGCGGCGGGCGCGGCTACGGCGCCCGGGATTACGGCCCGCGCGAGTACGGTCACGACGGTTACGCCCGGCGTGAACGCCAGTCGGGCGGCTACGGCGGCGCGCGCCAAGGCCAGTACCAAGGCGGCGGCTCTCAAGGCGAAGGCCGCGGGTTCAACCGGGATCGCTTCCAGGGCGGCGGTGGATATGGCCCCCGCGGTGATCGGTTTGCCGGCGGCCGCGGTGGCTATGGCGCGGGTTATGGCGCAGGCGAACACCAGCGTTACGGCGCCGATCGTCAGGTGCCGCGCGACTATGATTATGATGACCGCGGCTTCTTCGCCCGCGCTGGCGACGAGGTTCGTTCCTGGTTCGGCGACGAGGATGCAGAGCGCCGGCGCGAAGCCGACATGCGCTACGACGAGCGCGCCTATGCCGATCGCGATTCGGATTATCATAGCTGGCGCCGCAGCCAGATCGACGCGCTCGACCGCGACTATAACGAGTATCGCAGCGAGAATCGCAGCAAGTTCGAACGCGAGTTCTCGACCTGGCGCACCGGACGCCAGGCACAGCGCGATTCGCTGGGCAAGGTCGAGGAGCATATGGATGTCGTCGGCTCCGACGGTGCGCACGTCGGCACCGTAGACAAGGTGCGTGGCGACCGGATCCTGCTGACCAAGAGCGACGCCGATGCGGGCGGGCATCATCATTCGATCCCCTCGCGCTGGATCGAGACTGTCGACAGCAAGGTGACGCTGTCCAAGACCGCGGATGAGGCGAAGAGCCACTGGCGCGACGAGGAGCGCAACCAGGCGATGTTCGGCGATGACACGCGTGGCACCGGCACTGCCGGCACGTCGAAAGAAGGCGACGCGCAGGGGCGGATGCTCAACCGCAGCTTCCCCGGCACCTATTAAGGAACCGCCGCTTGAGGAACTGCCGCGGTGCGCCCGCGGCGTTCTCCACACACGACGAGAGCCCGGGCATTGCCCGGGCTCTTTGCGTCGGCCCCAGTGCTGAGGCATAGCCGGCGACTGAAAACCACCTGTCAGGAGAGAGATTATGCCACGCGCCTGGAGCCTGAAGTCCCGTCCGCAGGGCATGCCGAAACACAGCGACTTCGCGCTGGTCGATATCGAAGCGCAACCCCTCGCCGAGGGTGAGGTGCGGGTCGCGAATCGCTGGTTGTCGGTGGACCCGTATATGCGTGGGCGGATGAACGACGTGAAGAGCTACGTCCCGCCGTTCGCGCTGGGAGAACCGATGCAGGGCGGCGCGATCGGCGAAGTGACCGAAAGCCGTGCCGCCAGCCTTCCCGTCGGCACCAAGGTGCAGCACATGCTGGGCTGGCGCGACGAGGCCGTGCTGCCGGCCGAGCAGGCACAGAAGCTGCCGGAGATCGACGCGCCGGAAGAAGCGTTCCTGGGCCAGTTCGGCATGCCGGGGATGACCGCCTATTTCGGGCTGCTCGACGTCGCCCAGGCAAAGGAAGGCGATGTGGTGTTCGTATCCGCCGCCGCTGGCGCGGTCGGCTCGACCGTGGTGCAGGTTGCCAAGGCCAAGGGCATGACGGTGATCGGCTCTGCCGGCGGCGCGGAGAAGTGCGCCTGGGTGAAGTCGCTCGGCGCGGATGCGGTGATCGATTACAAGGCAGGCGACGTGGTCGCCGCGCTGGCAAAGGCTGCGCCTGAGGGGATCGACGTCTATTTCGACAATGTCGGCGGCGATCACCTGGATGCGGCACTGCTCGCTGCGCGGATGAACGCCCGTTTCGCAATGTGCGGGATGATCGATGTCTATAACGAGGGCCAGGCCCAGTCGCTGAAATACCTGTTCAAGGTGATCGGCGCCCGGATCATGATCAAGGGCTTCATCGTCAGCGACTATCTGGCGGGCGCGGCGAATTTCTACCGCGACATGGGCGGCTGGCTCGCGGCCGGCAGGCTGAAGCGCGAGGAAACGGTGCACGACGGGCTGGAAAAGATGCCTGACGCGTTCCTGGGCCTGTTCACCGGCGGCAACACCGGGAAGATGCTGGTTCGTCTTTAAGATGTAAAAACGTGCCGGGCGGCGAACGCCCGGCACGTGGCCTGATCAGATCGGCCCGCTGAACGTGTCGCACACGGCCGGGTCGCCACTTTCGAGCCCACGGCGCAACCACGCCTGACGCTGCGCCGAGGTGCCGTGCGTAAAGCTTTCGGGCTGGACGCGCCCTTGCGCCTCGCGCTGCAGCTTGTCGTCGCCGATCGCGGCGGCGGCGGTCATGCCTTCCTCGATGTCGCCGGGCTCCAGCCGGTTGCGGTTCTGTGCTGCCCAGACGCCGGCGTAGCAGTCCGCCTGCAGCTCGAGCCTTACGGACAGCGCGTTGCCTTCGGCTTCGCTGGCCCGGGCCTGCGCGCGGCGGACCTGATCGGACTGGCCGGTCAAAGTCTGGATGTGATGGCCAAATTCGTGGGCGACCACGTAATATTGCGCGAAGTCACCCGCGGCGCGGAAGCGGTTGGCAAGCTCGTCAAAGAAGCTGGTGTCGATGTAGATGCCCTGATCGGACGGGCAGTAGAAGGGCCCCATGGCGGACATCGCCGCGCCACACCCGGATTGGCCGCGTCCGCTGAAGAAGACGAGCTTAGGTGCCTGGAACTGCGCGCCGGATCGGGCGAACAATTGCTCCCAGGTGTTTTCGGCCGACGAGAAGGCGTTGCAGGTTGCGCGCGTCTCCGCATCGACGGAGCAGGCCCCCTGGGCGCCCGTGCCGCCAGCTGTCCGTTCCGTGCGCGTCGGGGCAGTGCTGGTGCCACCGGTGAACAGGCCGCCGAGGTTGCCGAGCCCCCCGAACAGCGCGAAGATGATGAGCACGACGACAATGCCGCCGCAGCCAAAGCGGCTGCCGATCATCGGTAACAGCCCCAGCAGCAATCCGCCGCCACCGCCGCCGCCGCCGCCGCCGCCAAAGCTCTGGCCGCGCTGATCCTCGACACGAATGTCGGGATCAAAATCGTCGAGCCGCATCGTGCTCACCCCTTTGTTACTGATCCGGCATGAATGCGCGAAGGCGAAGCGCGGTTGCAAGCCGGCCGGGTTGATCGCCCGTGGCGCCGGGCGCATGACGAAGCCGCAATTTTCCGGCCGCCCGGCGGCCTTCGATCGCGCTGCCAGATGCGCGCATAACGGGAGACATTCGATGTTCCTCAAGGGCAAGACGGCGCTGGTGACCGGCTCCACCTCCGGCATCGGCCTTGCTTATGCCAAGGCGTTTGCGGCCGAGGGCGCGGCGGTGATGATCAACGGCTTCGGCGATGCGGAGGCGATCGAGAAGGAGCGCGCCGCGCTGGCCGAGGCGAGCGGTGCCGGGGCGCTGTACGATGCCGCCGACATGACGCAGCCAGAGGCCATCGCTGCGATGATCGCGCGCTGCCACGCCGAGCTTGGCGGGCCGGACATCGTCGTCAACAACGCCGGCATCCAGTTCGTGTCGCCCATTGCGGATTTCCCGAACGAGAAATGGGATACGATCCTGGCGATCAACCTCACCAGCGCATTCCATGTAATGAAGGCGGCGGTGCCGTATATGCGGCAGAAGAACTGGGGGCGGATCATCTCTACCGCCTCTGCACACAGCCTCGTCGCAAGCCCCAACAAGTCAGCTTATGTGGCGGCGAAGCACGGCCTTGTCGGTCTGACCAAGACGGTGGCGCTGGAGACGGCGACCGACGGGATCACGGTGAACTGCATCTCACCCGGCTATGTCTGGACGCCGCTGGTGGAGAACCAGATCCCCGACACGATGAAGACGCGCGGCATGACGCGCGAGCAAGTGATCAACGACGTGTTGCTGTCCGCCCAACCGACGAAGCAGTTCGTGACGCCGGAGCAGGTTGCGGCTTTCGCCCTGTTCCTGTGCCGCGACGAGGCGGCGGCGATCACCGGCGCGAACTTGTCGGCCGACGGGGGCTGGACGGCGGCGTAAGGCTCTGCAACCCAAGCGGGGATATTTCGGCGAGATAGGACGGAAATGCCCGCCGGTGACGAGCACCGACGGGCATCCTTCCTCCCCAGGAACTTGGTGGCCGCGTGGCGCCGCGGCGAAGCCGCGCCGTCGGTCGGTGCCTTGGGGGCACCGCCGGCCGGGCTTGCGCGAGGGGAGGGCAGCAAGGCTGCCCTTGCCCGCGCTACGCCGCGAACTGGTTCATCGTGTTGTGGACGCCGCCGGCCTTCAGCGCGGCCTCGCCGGCGAAATATTCCTTGTGATCGTCGCCGATGTCGCTGCCCGACATGTTCTGGTGCTTCACGCAGGCGATCCCTTCGCGGATCTCCTTGCGCTGCACGCCCTTGACGTAGCCGAGCATCCCCGCCTCGCCGAAATATTCCTTGGCGAGATTGTCGGTCGACAGCGCCGCGGTGTGATAGGTCGGCAGCGTGATCAAATGATGGAAGATGCCGGCCCGCGCCGCCGCATCCTTCTGGAAGGTGCGGATCCGCTCGTCGGCCTCTGCCGCCAGGTCGCTGTCGTCATAATCGACGCTCATCAGCTTCGCCCGGTCATAGGCGGAGACGTCCTTGCCGGCCTCGACCCATGCGTCGAACACCTGCTGGCGGAAGTTCAGCGTCCAGTTGAAGCTGGGGCTGTTGTTATAGACCAGCTTCGCATTGGGAACGACTTCGCGGATGCGGTCGACCATCGAGGCGATCTGCTCGATGTGCGGCTTCTCCGTCTCGATCCACAACAGGTCGGCGCCATTCTGCAGCGACGTGATGCAATCGAGCACGCAGCGGTCGGCACCGGTCCCTTCGCGGAACTGGAACAGGTTCGACGGCAGGCGCTTCGGACGCATCAGCTTGCCGTCACGCTCGATCACCACATCGCCGCGCAGCGTCGACAGGTCGGTCACTTCCTCGCAGTCGAGGAAGGCGTTGTACTGGTCGCCGATGTCGCCCTTCTCCTTCGAGAAGGCGATCTGCTTGGTGAGACCAGCGCCCAGCGAGTCGGTGCGCGTCACGATGATGCCGTCATCGACGCCCAGTTCGAGGAAGGCGTAGCGGCAAGCGCGGACCTTCGCGAGGAAGTCCTCATGCGGCACGGTGACCTTGCCGTCCTGGTGGCCGCACTGCTTTTCGTCCGACACCTGGTTCTCGATCTGGAGCGCGCAGGCGCCCGCCTCGATCATCTTCTTGGCCAGGAGATACGTCGCCTCGGCATTGCCGAAGCCCGCGTCGATATCGGCGATGATCGGCACGACGTGCGTCTCGTAATTGTCGATCGCCTGCGTCAGCCGCTGCGCCTCGATCTCGTTGCCGCTCTCCCGCGCATGATCGAGATCGCGGAACATCATGCCCAGTTCGCGGGCATCGGCCTGCTTCAGGAAGGTGTAGAGTTCCTCGATCAGCGCGGGAACGCTGGTCTTCTCGTGCATCGACTGGTCGGGCAGCGGGCCGAACTCGCTGCGCAGTGCGGCGACCATCCAGCCGGAGAGGTACAAATACCGCCCCTTGGTGGTGCCGAAATGCTTCTTGATCGAAATGAGCTTCTGCTGCCCGATGAAGCCGTGCCAGCAGCCCAGCGACTGGGTGTAGTTCGCGGGATCGGCGTCATAGGCGGCCATGTCGCGGCGCATGATGCCGGCGGTGTAGCGCGCAATGTCGAGCCCGGTGCGGAACCGGTTCTGCAGCCGCATCCGCGCCACGGATTCAGCGTCGATCCCGTCCCACGTGCCATTGTAGCTGGCAACGAGCTGGCCGATCTGACTGGTCTGTTCCTGGTAGGTCATCATTGTTCCTGTCGCGGATGGTGGCACGCGGGACCGGTCCCGCACGATTGGATCAGGCGAGTGATCGGTCAGCCGAGGCGGCCGAGGCGGTGGTACAGGTTGGAGAATTTGGCCGAGCGGGGTTCGTCGGCGATCTTCTTGATATACTCGCCGATGGCTTCCTTCATGAGGCCGAAGTCCTCGGTCGAGAAAACGGCGCGGCTGCGCTGCGGGGTAGCGTCCATGGTCGTTCCTCCTGTGTGAATGCTTACAACTGCGATCATAAGAACAGCATGGAGCGGGTATTCACAACGCGGCGCTCTGTTGATTCAGTGTCATCGGGTCGGACACGCGGCAGCCATTATTTGTGATGCTGTAAAGAATTGACAGGTTAATGCGGCTCGGTCAGCGTGGCAGCATGGCAGACCGAAAGTTGATGGCCGGGCATGTGGTGCGGCGGCTGCGGCGGCAGCAGGCGCTGAGCCAGGCGGCGATGGCCGAGATGCTGGCGATCAGCCCCAGCTACCTCAATCTGGTGGAGCGCAACCAGCGCCCGGTATCGGCGACCCTGCTGGTGAAACTGGCGGAGACGTTCGATTTCGATCCCCGCGCGTTGACCGCGGCCGAGCCGGGCGGTGGGCGGGACGCGATGCGGCGGCGGCTCGCCGACCCGATGTTCGCCGATCTGGAGATTGACCGTAACGAGCTGGAGGAATGGCTCGCCGCCGCGCCCGGCGGGGCGGAGGCATTCGCGCGTGCGTTCGATCGCATGGGGCAGGGGGCTGCCATCGCCGTCGCGAGTGATGATCCGGTAGCCTTGGTGCGGCGGGAGATCGGACGGTGGCGCAACCATTTCCCCGATCTGGACGCAGCGGCGGAGGGGCTGGCAGACGGGCTGCGGCTCGGGGCTGGCGACCTCTACGGCGCGATGTCGGAGCGGCTGCGGGTGAAGCACAGCCTCGCTATCCGCATCCTCCCTGTCGATGTGATGCCCGATGTGCTGCGGCGGCTGGACCTTCATGCGCGCCAGCTTCAGCTGTCCGAATTGCTCGATCCGGCGAGCCGCACCTTTGCCGCGGCGTTCCAGCTGGCGCTGATCGAGGCGCGGGGCGAGATCGACGCGCTGGTGACCGGCGCCGGCTTTGGCCAGATCGCCGCCGATCGCCTGTTCCGCCGCCATCTCGCCAGCTATTTCGCGGCCGCGGTGATGATGCCCTATGCCCGCTTCCTGCGCGCCTGCGAGGCGACGGGATACGATATCGAGCTGCTGCAGCGCCGCTTTGGTGCCGGGTTCGAGCATGTCGCACACCGGCTGACGACGCTTCAGCGGGTTGGCGCGCGCGGGCTGCCCTTCTTCATGATTCGCGTCGACCGGGCGGGGCAGTCGTCGAAGCGCTATTCCGGGGCGAGCGGCGCCGCGCTGGTCGAGGCGGAGGGGCGCTGCCCTTTGTGGCACCTCCACCACGCATTTGACCGGCCGGGGCACCTCGCGGTTCAGTTGGTCGAGCTGGAGGATGGCGAGCGCTGGCTGACGATGGCCCGCACCGTAACGCCGCAGGGGCAGCGGTACGGGCTGGTGTCGGCCGAATTCGCGGTCGGCATCGGTGTGGCGGCGGAACATGCCGGGACGCTGGCGGTCGCTCGCGGCTTCGACCTTGCCGGCGTGGCGATGCCGATCGGGCTGGGGTGCCGCCAGTGCTTCCGCCAGGAATGTCCGCAGCGTGCCGCCGCGCCGGCGGGACGCGCGCTGACGATCAACGAGCGGGAGCGGCGGATCACCGCGCTGACCTTTGCCGGGGATTGATCGGCGACGCCGCGGCTCAGGCGGCCTTTACCGCCTGTCCGATCTCCAGCGCCTCACCGCGGGTGATGATGACCTTGTCGCCCAGCTTCGCGGTCTCGAACAGTTTCTTGGCGAAGGGCTTCGGCACGCCGATGCAACCGTGCGTCATATAACCGTCAGCCACCTCGCTGGCGTGCACCGCGATCCCATCGTTGGTCAGGCGAAGCATGTACGGCATCGGCGCGTGATAAATGTTGGAAACGTGATCCTTGCTCTTCTGCGTGATCGCATAGACGCCGAGCGGGGTCGGCTTCGAATCGGCGCCGAACAGGATCGCCGCCGCGCCAATCTCATGCCCGTCGCGAAAGACGCTGAGCACCTGCGCGGCAAGATCCACGGTGATGATGAGCGTGCCGGTCGCCGGGGCAGCGCTTTCGTCCCAATGATGGTCGCCCATCTTCATCGGCCCTTCGATCGGCAGGATCGATTTGACGATATAGGCGGCGGGTTGTGACTGCGGGCCGGTTTGCTCGGGCTCAGCCGGCTGAGCGGGCCTGAGCGGCGGGATCGACTGGCTCGCCAGAACGCGCGGCGCTGGCGGCGGACGGCTGGCAGCATAGCCGACCGACGCGGCGGCAACCGCAAACGCGATCAGGACAAGGCGAGCCGGGGAGAGCATGATTCGGAATCTAGTAGCGTGATGTTGCGCTTGGCTGACGCAAGACGGTTAACGCAAGCGCAAGCGTGATCACGCACCGGCGGTATCGAGGCGCTCCAGCTGATCGGCAGTGAGTTCCAGCGTCATGGCCGGGAGCAGCTCCTCCAGCTGCTGGGCGCTGGTGGCGCTGGCAATCGGCGCGGTAATACCGGGCTGCGCCATCAGCCAGGCGAGCGCGATCTGCGGCAGGGTGGCGCCGGTCTCACCTGCCACCTCGTCCATCGCCGCCAGCACTGCCTTGCCTTTTCCGGCGAGAAGATCGGCCATGCGACCGCCCCGCACGCTTTTCGTCAGATCCTGCGCCGAACGATACTTGCCGGTGAGAAAGCCTGAGGCGAGGCCGTAATAGGGCACGACGCCGACATTCTGCTCGACGCAATAGTCCTGAAGCTCCCCCTCGAACCGGTGGCGGCTGACGAGATTATACTCCGGCTGGAGCGCGTCATAGCGCGGCAGGCCAGCGGCGCGGGCATGTTCGTTCGCGGACTTGAGCCGGGCGGCGTGAAAGTTCGAGGCGCCCAGCACGCGCACCTTGCCGGCCCGGACCAGTTTGGCGAACGCCTCGAGCACGGCCTCCTGTGGTGTCGCCTCGTCGTCCTGATGTGCGAAGTAAAGATCGATGCGATCCGTGCCGAGCCGCTTCAGCGATGCCTCGCATGCCGCCGCGATCCGCGCTGGCGCGAGCTTCTCGCCGCCCTCACCGGGCAACATGCCGACCTTGGTTGCGATCAGCACCGCGTCGCGCTTACCGGACGCCTTCAGCCATTCGCCGATCACGGTTTCGGACTCGCCGCCACTGTGGCCGGGAACCCAGGCAGAATAGGCATCGGCCGTGTCGATCATCGTGCCGCCGCCCGCAACGAAAGCATCGAGCACGGCAAAGCTGGCGGTGCGATCCGCCGTCCAGCCGAAGACGTTGCCGCCGAGTACCAGCGGTGCGATCTGCAGATCGGAGGAGCCGAGCCGGCGCTTCATCATTGGTCGCTTCCGTTATCCTGCACGTCGCGCAGGCTGATGCTGTTCGCGTCGAGCATTGCCGCAGCTTCGTTAAGCTGGCGTTCTTCATCCGCCGTAACCGCGCCGGGTGGCGCAGGTTCGGAGGAGCAGCCGGAGGTGAGACCGGCGGCTAGCAAGACGATGGGGAGGAGCGCGCCGCGCGCCCCTCCAGCATGGGAGCTCACCGATCCTGCAGCTCGTTGCCTGCGTCGATCAGCGCCTCGCCGGCGTCATCGCGCGCCCGATCGGCGGTGTTGTCGATCGCAGCGCCAGCGCGATCCGCGCCGCGTTCGATGTCTTGACCGGCGTTGTCGAGCGATCGTTCGGCAGAGCCGAGCGCACGATCGGTTGCCGCGTCGACATCGTCGATCGCGTTACGGGTGGTGGTGCTGACATCGGTGCCGATCACATTGGCGGCCTCCGCGCTTTCGTTTCGCGCGCTCGGGCTGCAGGCGACCAGCGCGGTGGCAGCGGCAAGGATGGTGGCGGTGGCAAGGGTTCTCATCGATACTCTCCCTGTTTCGTCCGAAAGCCGACATGACCGGCATCCGCTCCACAACGTCAGCTAGCGGCTTTGGCTCCGTAACGATATCTTGCCAACCGCTGTTCGTTCTAAAGCGATCGATCGTTTGACCAGATATAAAGATATCTTTATATCTTTCAGGTGTGACCAAGGCGCTCGACACTTTCCGTGCTCTCGCTGATTCGTCGCGGCTGCGCATCCTCCGGCTGCTGCGGACGATGGAGCTGTCGGTCGGTGAGCTGGCGCTGGTGCTGGGGCAGAGCCAGCCGCGGGTGAGCCGCCATGTGAAGATCCTGTGCGATGCCGGCCTTGCCGAGCGTCGCAAGGAAGGCAGCTGGGTATTCGTGGCGCTCGGTGATGCTGCGCTGGTGGATCCAGTGCTCGCGGCAATCGATGCGCTCGACAGCGGCGCGCCAGACCGGGATGGCGCGACTGACGCGGCGCGGCTGGCCGCCGTGCGCGCGGACCGCGCGGCCTCCGCTTCGCAATGGTTCGAAGCGCATGCCAGCGAATGGGATGCGATCCGATCGCTCCATATCGCGGAAAGCGATGTCGAGGCCGTAATGCGCAAGGTGCTGGGCGAAGCACCGCTTGGCCGACTGGTCGATATCGGCACCGGCACCGGGCGGATGATCGAGCTGTTCGCCCCGCGCGCCCGCACGGCGCTGGGGATCGATCGCAGTTCCGAAATGCTGCGGCTGGCGCGCGCGAAGATCGGGGAGCAGGGGCTCAGCAATGCCGAGCTGCGCCAGGCCGATCTCTACTCGCTGCCTCTGGCCGACGGCGCGGCAGACGTCGCGATCGTCCATCACGTGCTTCATTACGCACAGCAGCCGGGTGCGGCGATCGCCGAGGCGGCGCGGGTACTGGCGCCCGGCGGAAGGCTGCTGATCGCCGATTTCGCGCCGCATGACCGGGAGGAGCTGCGCACGCGCGACGCCCATACGCGGCTCGGATTTTCGGACGCGCAGATCGAAGGCTGGTTCGCCAATGCGGGGCTCGAGACGGCGCGGGTGGAAACGTTGGAAGGCGGCGAATTGACGGTAAAGATCTGGCTCGGGCGCAAGCCCGGTGCTGCATTGCATGAGGTGAAGGCGGCATGACGCTATCAGTCAACCAGCTTGAGGAGGCGCGCCGCGCGCTGGACGCGCCGCTCTATGCGGATGTGGCGGGGGACATCGACGTCAGCTTCGAATTCTTCCCGCCCAAGACGGAGAAGATGGAGCAGACGCTGTGGGATTCGATCGGCACGTTGGCACCGCTAGGGCCCCGCTTCGTGTCCGTGACTTACGGCGCGGGCGGTTCGACGCGCGAGCGCACGCATGCCACGGTGGCGCGGATCGCACGTGAAACGGCGATTCCGGCCGCAGCACATCTCACCTGCGTCGAGGCGACGCGCGATGAGATCGATGCAGTGGCCAGTGAATATTGGGCGGCCGGCGTGCGGCACATCGTGGCGCTGCGCGGCGATCCGCCGCGGGCCGGCGAGCGCTATGTTGCTCATCCCGGCGGTTACGAGAATGCCGCCGCGCTGGTCGAGGGACTGCGCCGGCTGCACCCGTTCGAGATTTCGGTGGCGGCTTACCCGGAATGCCATCCTGACTCGCTCGATCCGGTCGCCGATCTCGACAATCTGAAGCGCAAGATGGATGCCGGCGCGACGCGGGCGATCACCCAGTTCTTCCATCAGCCGGACGTGTTCTTCCGCTATCGGGACAAGGTGGCGGCGGCGGGGATCGACGCGGAGATCGTGCCGGGGATCATGCCGGTGAGCAATTTTTCCGCCGTCGTGCGCATGTCCAAGATGTGCGGGACCGAGGTGCCGGCCTGGATGGAACGGCTCTTCGCTGGGCTCGACGATCTGCCGGAAGCACGGCAGCTGGTTTCCGCCACGCTGGCTGCCGAGCTGTGCCGCAAGCTGTATGCGGGCGGGGTGAAGCAATTCCACTTCTACACGCTCAACCGGGCCGAGATGAGCTTCGCGATCTGCCACCTTCTGGGCGTGCGGACGAAACCGGGTGCGGTCGCGGCAGCGGCATAATTTCCCTCGCGCTTGCGCGGCCGTCAGGGGAGGGCCTGTCCCCCCTGCGCGGTGATCCTGGTGACAGGCCCTCCCCCGACCCCTCCCGTCAGTGGAGGGGGGAGAAAAGACATGAACGCACGTGAATCCTTCCACGCCGAGGCGGCGAAGCGCATCCTCATCACCGATGGTGCCTTCGGTACCGAAATCCAGAACTGGAAGCTGTCCGAAGCGGATTATGCCGGCTCGCTCGGCCTGTCGCATGATCAGAAGGGCAACAACGACATCCTTGCGTTGACCAAGCCCGAGGTACCGGCGGCGATCCATCGCGCCTATTTCGAGGCAGGCGCAGATATCGCGGAGACGAATACCTTCTCGGCGAACCGCATCAGCCAGGCCGATTATGGTGCCGAGGGTTTGGTGCGCGAGATCAACGTCGAAAGCGCACGACTGGCGCGGCGCATCGCCGACGAGTTCCAGGCAAAGGACGGCCGCCCCCGCTTCGTCGCCGGTGCCGTTGGGCCGACGAACAAGACGCTGTCGCTCTCCCCCGACGTGAACGATCCCGGCTATCGCGAGATCGACTTCGACTATCTGAAAGGCGTGTACCGCGAGCAGATCGACGCGCTGGTCGAAGGCGGCGCCGATTTTATCCTGATCGAGACGGTATTCGACACGCTGAACGCCAAGGCTGGCGTGATGGCCGCGATCGAGGCTGGCGCGGCGCTTGGGCGTGACTTGCCGATCATGCTGTCGATGACGCTGACCGATTTGTCTGGCCGAAACCTCTCCGGCCACACGGTCGAGGCCTTCTGGCATGCAGTACGGCACGCGAACCCGCTGACGATCGGGCTTAACTGCTCGTTCGGCGCGCAGCAGTTGCGCCCGCATGTGAAGACGCTGTCGGACATCTGCGACGCGCTGATCATGGTCTATCCGAACGCCGGCCTGCCCAACGAGCTTGGCGCCTATGATGAGGCGCCGGTGACCACCGCCGGGCTGGTGCATGAATGGGCCGCGGCGGGGCAGGTGAACGTGCTTGGCGGCTGCTGCGGCTCGACGCCGGCGCATATCGCCGCGATCGCCGAGGCGGTGAAGGGCGTTGCGCCGCGCCGGTTGCCGGTACCGCCGGTGCGCACGCGGCTGGCGGGCCTGGAGCCGTTCACGATGGCGGCTGCCTGACATTCCCCCCCTCCCGCGCGCGGGAGGGGCTAGGGGAGGCCTGTCCCCCTAGCGCAACGATCACGGACAGGCCCTCCCCCGACCCCTCCCGCGTGCGGGAGGGGAGAAGAAAGAGATCATGACTTCTTCCTCCTCCACCTTCGTCAATGTCGGCGAGCGCACCAACGTCACCGGATCCGCGGCGTTCAAGAAGATGATCATGGCGGGCGATTACGCTCGTGCGGTCGAGGTTGCGCGCCAGCAGGTGGAGAACGGTGCGCAGGTGATCGACGTCAATATGGACGAGGGGCTGCTCGACGCGCACCACGCCATGACGACGTTCCTGAAGCTGATCGCGGCGGAGCCCGATATTGCCCGTGTCCCGGTGATGATCGACAGCTCCAAGTGGGACGTGATCGAGGCGGGGCTGAAGTGCGTATCCGGCAAGCCGATCGTCAATTCGATCAGCATGAAGGAAGGCGAGGCCGAATTTCTGGCGCACGCGCGCACCTGCATGAACTATGGCGCCGCTGCCGTCGTGATGGCGTTCGACGAGGTGGGCCAGGCGGACACCAGGGATCGCAAGGTCGAGATTTGCGAGCGCGCCTACAAGCTGCTGACCGGCATCGGCTTCCCGCCCGAGGACATCATCTTCGATCCCAATGTCTTCGCCGTGGCGACCGGGATCGAGGAGCACAACAACTACGCCGTCGATTTCATCGAGGCGACGCGCGAGATCAAGGCGCGCTGCCCGCACGTCCATATCTCGGGCGGCTTGTCGAATCTGTCGTTCAGCTTCCGCGGCAACGAGCCGGTACGCCGCGCTATGCACTCGGTGTTCCTCTACCACGCCATTCCCGCCGGGATGGACATGGCGATCGTCAACGCCGGCCAGCTCGACGTGTACGACACGATCGACCCGGAACTGCGCACCGCCTGCGAAGACGTGATCCTCAATCGCGATCCTGAGGCTGGCGACCGCCTCGTCGCGCTGGCGGAGCGGTTTCGCGGCACCGATGCGGTTGCCGAGAAGCAGGCCGCGGAATGGCGATCGTGGGACGTCGTCAAGCGCCTGGAACATGCGCTGGTGAAAGGCATCGACGCCCATGTCGTGGAGGATACCGAGGAAGCGCGCGTCGCGATCTTCGAGCGCGGCGGGCGGCCGATCGAAGTAATCGAGGGCCCGCTGATGGACGGCATGAACGTGGTCGGCGACCTCTTCGGTTCGGGCAAGATGTTCCTGCCGCAAGTGGTGAAGTCGGCGCGCGTGATGAAAAAGGCGGTCGCGCACCTGCTGCCGTACATCGAGGCGGAGAAGTCGGCCGGCGCCAAGGCCAAGGGCCGCGTCATCATGGCGACGGTGAAGGGCGACGTTCACGATATCGGCAAGAACATCGTCGGCGTCGTTCTGCAGTGCAACGGCTTCGAGGTGATCGACCTTGGCGTGATGGTGCCGTGGACGAAGATCCTTGATGCCGCGAACGAGAATGACGCCGACATGATCGGCCTTAGCGGCCTCATCACCCCGTCGCTGGACGAGATGGTGACGGTGGGCGAGGAGATGCAGCGTGCCGGCATGACGATGCCTCTGCTGATCGGCGGCGCGACGACGTCCAAGGTGCACACTGCGCTTCGCATCGCGCCGGCTTACGAGGGTCCGGTGGTTCACGTGCTGGACGCGAGCCGCGCGGTGGGCGTGGCGACGGCGCTTGTCTCGGAGACGCAGCGCGATCCCTTTGTCACCAAAGTGTCGGACGAATATGCCGCGGTGCGCGCGGCGCGTGAGGGCAAGGGGCAGAACGACCTGCTGCCGCTAGCCGAGGCGCGCGCGCGCGGCTTCGTTGCCGACATGGCCCTGAAGCCGGCAGCGCCGTTGAAGCCGGGCATCCACGTCTTCGAGGACTGGGATCTGGCGGATCTGCGCGAGTATTTCGACTGGACGCCGTTCTTCCGCGCGTGGGAACTGGCGGGCACCTTCCCGGCGATCCTCGATGACGCAGTGGTGGGCGAGAGCGCACGCTCGCTTTATGCCGATGCACAGGCGATGCTCGACAAGATCGTCGCAGAGAAGTGGCTGACGGCACGCGGTGTCGCTGGCCTATGGCCGTGCCACCGGCATGACGATGATGTTTGGGTCTATACGGCGCACAGCGAGGATCATCGCAGCCCGGATGGCGCAAGCGTGCCCGAAGGGTTCCGCGTCCCCGACCTCGATCGCACCAACGAGAAGACCGTGCGACTGCCGTTCCTGCGCCAGCAGATCGCGAAGCGTGAAGGCCGCGCGAACATGTGCCTCGCCGACTTCGTCGATCCGAAAGGCGATTGGATCGGCGGCTTTGCCGTCGGCATCCATGGCATTGAGCCGCATCTCGAACGCTTCAAGGCAGCGATGGACGATTATTCCGATATCCTGCTCAAGGCGCTGGCGGATCGGTTCGCCGAGGCCTTTGCCGAAGCGCTGCACAAGAAGGTGCGCACGCGATTATGGGGTTATGCCCCGGACGAGCAGCTAACGAACGAGGCGCTGGTCCGCGAACAATATCGTGGCATCCGCCCGGCACCCGGCTATCCGGCGTGCCCGGAGCATAGCCTGAAGACGATCCTGTTCGACATGCTGGATGCAGAACGGACGACCGGCATCACGCTGACCGAAAGCTATGCGATGTTGCCGACCGCCGCGGTCAGCGGCTTCTATTTCGGGCATCCGCAGGCGGATTATTTCGGCGTGGCGCGGATCGGCGAGGATCAGGTGGCGGACTATGCCGCGCGCCGCGGCGTGGATCTGGAGACGGCGAAGCGGCGGCTACGGCCCAACCTGGACTGATCCTGCGTCGCGTCAATCGATCGGCGGACCGACGAGATCGATGCCGTGCCGCGCGCAGACGCTGTGAAGCGCGGCCTGTTGCTCGGGCGTCGGCGGATCCGATCGGGGAGGCCGGCGTGATCGGCCGGGCGTTACGCATCGCGCAGCATGTCCTCGAATCCGCCGCGCGTATCGTCAGGCAGCGGCCGCCCTCGCCTGAGAGGACGCGAAAGCCGTGGGGCACCCCGCGAGGCAGGGCGATGACGTCGCCCGCCATGCCGGCGATGATCCGAGTCCCCAGCTGGAAGCGGAACAATCCTTCGATGATGTGGAAGAACTCGTCTTCGTCGCGATGGACGTGCAGCGGCGGACCGAAGCCGAGCGGGAGATGGTGTTCGACGATCGATAGGCCGTCCGCGGTGTCGTGCCGGCTGACATGGATGTGGATCCGGCCGTTCACGAACCACAGGCGGTGATTCTCGGCGTCGGGTGCCTCCGCATGTGCTGGCATCCGCGTCTCTCCTGATGGGCGATGGCATGGCATCGCCGCAGGAGGCGGCCGTCAGCGCAGGTGCGACCGCGTGGCGACCGCGCGACCGCCTTGCGACGAACCGGTCAGATCACGCCGGTGCCGCCGTTCGCGCCGAACACGCTGCCGCTGGTGAAGCTGGTCTGCGGATCGGCCAGCGCAACCCAGATCGCGGCGAATTCCGCGGGCTGGCCGGCGCGGCCGAGCGGCGTATCCTGCCCGAATTCGCCGAGCTTACCGGGCAGCTGCCCGCCGGCGACCTGCAGCGGCGTCCATACGGGGCCCGGCGCGACGCCGTTGACGCGGATGCCCTTGGATGCGAGCTGCTTCGCGAGCCCCTTGGTGAAGATCAACAGCGCGCCCTTGGTGGTGGCGTAATCGAGCAGTTCCTCGCCCGGATTGACCGAGTTTACCGACAGCGTGTTGATGATCGTCGAGCCGGGCTTCAGCAGCGGAACCGCGGCCTTGGAGATGTGGAACGTCGCATAGACGTTGGTCTTCATCGTGCGGTCGAACTGCTCCGCGGTGATCTCCTCGATCGACTGCTTCGACTGCTGATAGGCGGCGTTGTTGACGACGATGTCCAGGCCGCCGAGCGCCCTGGCGGCGCGTTCGGGCAGCTCGGTGCAGAATTTCGCGTTGGTGAGATCGCCGGGGATGAGCTCGACGCGGCGGCCTTCGGTGCGCAGCAGCTTGGCGACGTCCTGCGCGTCCGGCTCCTCGGTCGGGAAGTAGTTGATCGCGACGTCTGCACCCTCGCGCGCGAAGGCAATCACCGCGGCCCGGCCGATACCGGAATCGCCGCCGGTGACGAGCGCCTTCAGCCCCTGTAGCCGGCCCGAACCACGATAGCTGCGTTCCCCGCAATCGGGCACCGGCTTCATGTCCCGCTGCAAGGCCGGCCATTTCTGCCGCTGCTCGGGAAACGGTTGGTTGGTGTAGGAGGTGGCGGGATTGGGTGTGGGGCGCCGTGCGCCTTGCGCCAGAGCCGGTGCGGCGGCGAGGCCGGCACCGGCGACAGCGCTGGCCTTCAGCAGATCACGGCGGCTCGCATCGTTCATTCGGTTCGCTCCGGCAGCAAGGCGCCGCGGGGCCGCGGCTTTTCCTGTACGCCAGATGAACGAGCGGGTGGCGGTTAGTTTCCGCCAGTTGGAAGAAAGACTTAGCGGCGTTCGGCCGTCAACCGCGAGATCAACACGGCGCTGCGCAGCGCCTGACGCGGCAGGCTGGTGAGATCGACCCATTCACCCACCGCATGCGCGCCGCCGCCGGATGCACCCATGCCGCCCAGCGTCACCGCATCGGCCGCGACGAAGCTCGAATCCGCGGCGCCGCGCTTCGACGGATCCATCTCCTTCATCTCCGGCAGGCCGATGTCGCGGTTCACCGTATTGAGCCGATCTAGCAAGGCGCGGTTCGCGGCCGTCGGCGGCATCGAGGGATAGCCTTCGAAGAAGCGGATAGAGCCTTCGGTGCCGGGCAGATGCTTGGCGACGATCGCCTCCATCGCGGCCTTGATGCGCGCATCCTGTTCGGGCGTCAGGCTGCGCAGATCGCCGCGTGCCACCGCGCGCGCCGGGATGACGTTGGTCTTGCCCTCGGCAGTGCCCTTGACGCCCGGCTCGTCGAGCGCGGCCGGGGTGCCGGCGACAAGCACGCTGGCGTTGAAGGTGAGGTTCGGTTCGGGCAGCGTGCGGCGGAATTCATCGAGGATGCGCGCCATTTCGAACGTTGCGCCATAGCCCATCCACTGGTTGAAGATGCCGCTGGAATGACCGGTGCGCCCGGTGGTGACGATCTCCCAGTTCGTGGAACTGCGCCGCGCCGTGGTGGCATAATCCTGGCCGCTGTCGGTGGCGACGTTTTCATATTCCAGCGCAATGTCCGCCCATTTGCCGGCGGCGATCAGATCGCGCCGGGCGACATCGAGCGGCGCGCCGGTCTTTTCCTCGTCACCGGTAAGTACGACCTGGATATCCGCATTCTTTAGCGTGCCGGCGGCGTGCATGGCGCGCAGCGTGGCGACGATGACGACGAGGCCACCCTTGTCATCGCCGACGCCCGGGCCAGTGACGCGGTCGCCCTCGCGCGTCCAGCCAGTGAAGGGGCTGTCCGGTTCGAACACCGTATCGAGGTGGCCGATCAGCAGCACGCGCTTGCCGCGGCCATTGCCCTTGTGGGTGGCGACGATGTGGCCCGCCCGCCCGGTTTGCGCCATGTCGATCCAGTCGACCTTGAAGCCGAGCGGCTCCAGTTCGGCGCGCATCATTTCGCCCACCGCCTTCACCCCGGCAATGTTAAGGCTGCCCGAATTCTGCCGAACGAGCTTTTCGAGCAAAGCCTCGTGCCGCGCTGCCTCCTGTTCGATCACCGCCTTCATGCGGTTTTCGGTGGGGCTGGTGGCGGCGGCCGCCGGGAGCGGAGCGGCGAGGGGCGCGAGGAAGAGCGCGGCGGCGGCGAGGCGAAGCATGGCGGAGCCGCTATCAGTCGTTGCGGGCGCAAAACAAGAGGAAACGGCGCGGCCGTGGTTCCAAAGATCTGCCAGACTCCATGTTGCAGTGCCGCGAATGTTGAGAATGTTGAGGCTCCAGCGCGTTTTTTTAACAGCGACGGCTTTCCGGCTATCGCATCTTGAGTAGCGTTATAACGATCGCCTACCGTTGTAGGACAGCATCTGGCGTTCTTGGCCGAGCTGTTTCAAATCATTGCGCGGACGCGCATCCATTGAACGTCCGGTCCGGATCGGCCATTTACAGAGAGCTGCGCAGGTCGGCGTGGCACGAGTGAGCGGGCACTATAGTCCGCAACCCGCAGGAGACCCAAATGAACCTTATCCTTGCTGCCGGGCTGTTGCTCGGCACCCCCGTTGCTACGGACGCGCATCGCGTCGAAATGGATCATAAAGGCCAGCGCGTCGACGTGACGTACCGCAGCGACGTGGCCGTCAAGCACAAGCAGATCGGCTCTGCCGGCCCGGGCGGGCGTGCAAGCACGCTTCAGTGCGCCTGGAAGGCGAACGTGAGCGTGCAGCGTGAAGCCCGCAGCGCTGCCGGCCATGTGCTGTCGCGCACGATTTCCAGCGACACCCCGATCGAGGGCCGCCGCGCCGGCTGGTGCTCGGGCCAGCGTGAGGCGATCGCGCAGGAAGTGGCGGCGCGCAGCGATACCGTGCGCGATCACTTGCTCGCAATTGCCGAGAAGGATCGCGAGGCACTCGCGCTCGAACTCGATCGCGCTCACAGCCCGGCCCGCAGCTGAAGTGCGGCTGATTGCACTGGGTGCCGCCGTTGCCCTTGGGGTGACGGCGGTTTCCGCGTCTGCGCAGGTGTCGCTTGGCGGCAGCGTGGAAGCTTCGACGGATGAACGCCGCCGCGGCATCAGCTGGAGCGACGGCAAGATCTCCCCGGCGGCGAGCATTCGCGCCGGGCTTCCATCGGGCGTCGATCTCGGCGTTCGGGTCACCGGCACGCGCGGCGATCCCCGCCATGGCGGCGCAGATGCGGTGGTGGACGCGACCGGTGGCTTCGGCACCGATGTGGGCGGCGGCCTGCGGCTCGACGGGTTCGTGACTGGTCACCTGTTCACCGGCGCGCGCGGCAAGATGGATTACGTCGAGGTCGGTGCCGGGGCGAGCTACGCGCTTGGGCCGGCGGAAATCGGCGTCGACGCGCGCTATGCGCCCGACCAGGGGGCGATTGGTGGCGACAATCTGTGGATCGGCGGGCGTGCGCGTGTCGGTGTGCCGGCAACGCCGTTCACGCTGATGGCGAGTGCGGGCCATTCCTCCGGCTCCATCGATGATCCGATCCGTGCAGCACGGCTGCGGCCGGGCGGGAATTACTGGGACTGGTCGCTTGGCGTCGACCATATCACCGGGCCGCTGACGGTTGGGCTTGCCTATACCGGGACCGACATTTCCGAACGTGTGGCGTCTCCCTTCGCCAATGCGCGCGACACGGGTGATCGGCTGACGGCACGGGTGGCGCTGAACTTCTGATTTTCCAGCGGGAGCGAGGTCTCTCGCGCCTCGTCCGGCCCTCCGTCCGACTGGCGGTGGGCCGGGCCCGCGCCGATCGTGTTTCACGCGCAACATTCCCCCGCCGCCTCGTAATCCACGGGTAGCGGGGCGGCGCCACTCGTGGCGCCGCCCGCCATGGAAGCGGGCGCGTGGCGGGAGGACGGGCGTGACGGATCGACAGGCAACCAGTGACGCAGCGCTGCTCACGGCGGCACTTGATAATGTCCATCGCTACTGGATGAACATGGGCGACGAGCTGCGCGAAGAGGATAGCGTTTCGCTGTTCCGCAGCGGCATCGCCCATCCATTGCTGAACGGCGTGACGCGCGTCGATGATCCGAGCCGTGCCGAGCGGATCCGTGCGGCGGTGGAGCAGTTGCGCGACATACCATCCCTCTGGTGGATCGGGCCGGACTCACACCCCGATTCGATCGATGCGCTCTCCGCCTGCGGTGGCACGATCAGCGACGAGATGCCGCTCTACGTCCGCTCACTGGTCGATCTCCCCGAAACGGCGCTGCCGGCCGGGATCGTTATCGAGGAAGTGACGGGTGATGCCGCCGTCGCCGACTGGGTCGAATGCTATGCGCCGTCGATGGGCGTCGCGCCGGACCAGGTGGCGCGAATGACGCAGGTGGAGCAGCGGCGTGCCGATCCGCCGGGCAGCCTGCGGCGCTTCGCCGCGCGGCAGGACGGGCGGATGATCGCGACCTCCGCCATGCTGGCGGCGGACGGCGTTGCGGGTATCTATGTCTGTTCGACGCGTGAAGGGTTCCGGCGGCAGGGGCTGGGCGCGGCGGTGACGCTGGCGGCAATGCGTGCGGGCCTTGATCACGGCCTCGGCCATGCAGCGCTGCAGGCGTCCGCGATGGGCGAGCCCGTCTACCGGCGGCTCGGCTTCGAGAAGATGGCCGTGCACAAATGCGTGAAGTTCTGAGCGGGGCTGGCTCGGCGCGGCTCAGCGGCGCTGAGACCGGGCGCGCTTCGCCGCATAAAGCGCCGCGTCTGCGCGGATGAACAATTCCTCCGGATCATAGGCCCAGGGATCAGGCGGCGTGGCGATGCCGCTCGTCGCGCCGATCGAGAAGATCTGGCCGTGCCAGTGGATCGGCGCGCGCAGGGCCCCGAGGAAGGCGGCAACACGCTGTTCGACCAGCGGCGCGGGTTCCTGATTGTCGACGACGAGCGCGAACTCGTCACCGCCGATGCGGGCGGAGAGAAGCGCATGGGGGAAGTGCGCCGACAGCCGCTCTGCGAAGGTGCGCAGGCACGCATCGCCGGCGAGATGGCCGAGGCGGTCGTTGACATGCTTGAACCCATCGAGATCGAACAGCACGAGCGCGCCGAGCGGCGCGGCGGCGAAGCGGGCACAGCGGCGATTGAGGAAGCGGCTTTCGTACAGCGCGCGGTTGGCGAGGCCGGTGAGCGCGTCATTCTCGGCAAGCCGCCGCAACGCCTCCAGCCGGCGCTTCTCCTCGGTCACGTCCTGCTTGATGCCGTGGAGGACGGGCGTGCGGCCCGGACATCGGACCAGCTCTCCGTTGATGCGCAGCCAGCGTATTTCCCCATCGGGGCGCCGGATCTTCGCGTCGACAGCGAGCAGGGTTCCGCGAGCGATCGTCTGCCGGCGGAGCTGCTCGAGGCGATCGCGTGACTCTTCGGTGTAGAGCGCGAGAATGTCGCGACGATCGATGTCGCTGCCGGGTGCGAGCCCGAAGATGCGATGCACGCCGCTCGTCCAGCTGAGGCGCTCGTCCTTCAGATCGCAGGACCAGGCGCCGATCCCCGCGATCGCCATGGCGCGATCGAGCAAGGGATCGACCGCGCCTGCGGGGAATGGCGGTCGGACACTGCTGAACGGGACCGTGGAAAAGGCAGCTTCCTGGATCAGCGAAGACATGACACGCGCGTAACGACAATTTGCTTAAGGGTTGGTTGCGCCGGGAGATGGCTTTGGCTCGGTAATGAGAAAGGGGCGCCCGATCGCTCGGACGCCCCTTCCTTTTCCCCGTTGGAGCCGCCGCCGCATGGAGGCGGCGGCCGTGCGATCAGAGGCTGTAGTACATGTCGTATTCGACCGGGCTGGGCGTCATTTCCCAGCGCGCGACCTCGGCCCACTTCATTTCGACATAGGCCTCGATCTGGTCCTTGGTGAACACGTCGCCCTTCAGCAGGAAGTCGTGATCGGCGAGGAGGCTGTCGAGCGCCTCACGCAGCGAGGCGGCGACGGTCGGCACCTCGGCGAGCTCTGCCGGCGGCAGGTCATAGAGGTTCTTGTCCATCGCCTCGCCAGGATGGATCTTGTTCTGGATGCCGTCGAGGCCAGCCATCAGCAGCGCCGCATAGGCGAGATACGGGTTCGCCATGGCATCCGGGAAGCGTACTTCGACGCGCTTCGACTTGGGGCCGGTGCCGTACGGGATGCGGCACGAGGCCGAGCGGTTGCGCGCCGAATAGGCCAGCAGAACCGGCGCCTCATAGCCCGGCACCAGCCGCTTGTAGCTGTTGGTGGTCGGGTTGGTGAAGGCGTTGATCGCCTTGGCGTGCTTGATGATGCCGCCGATGAAATAGA
Organism: uncultured Stakelama sp.; assembly: GCA_964390515.1. Classification (GTDB taxonomy): domain Bacteria; phylum Pseudomonadota; class Alphaproteobacteria; order Sphingomonadales; family Sphingomonadaceae; genus Sphingomonas. Next base: position 24,027 of record CAYMIU010000039.1, on the reverse strand, counting down.
GGCAGGTTTCGCTGAGCCCGGCATAGCCGTTGCCGGCGAACAGCGGGTTCTTGCCTTCCCAGATCGAGAAGTGGGTGTGCATGCCCGAGCCGTTATCTTCCTTGATCGGCTTGGGCATGAAGGTCGCCGACTTGCCATAGGCATGCGCGACCTGGTGCACGACATACTTGTAGATCTGCATGCGATCGGCGGTGGTGGTCAGCGTGCCGAAGGTGAGGCCGAGCTCGTGCTGCGCGGCGGCCACTTCATGGTGGTGCTTGTCGCACGGCAGGCCCATTTCCAGCATGGTCGAGACCATCTCGCCGCGGATGTCGACGGCGCTGTCGACCGGCGCGACGGGGAAATAGCCGCCCTTGGCGCGCGGACGGTGCGCGAGGTTGCCGCCTTCATATTCGCGGCCGGTGTTGGTCGGCAGCTCGATGTCGTCGATCTTGAAGTACGACTGGTTGTACGACGTTTCGAAGCGGACGTCGTCGAACATGAAGAATTCGGCTTCCGGGCCGACATAGACGGTGTCGCCGATGCCGGTTTCCTTGACATAGGCCTCGGCGCGCTTCGCCGTGGTGCGCGGATCGCGGCTGTAGCCTTCGCCGGTCGACGGCTCGACGATGTCGCAGAACACGATCAGCATCGGGGTGGCCGAGAAGGGATCGGTGTACACCGCGTCCAGATCCGGCTTCAGGATCATGTCGCTCTCGTTGATCGCCTTCCAGCCCTCGATCGACGAGCCGTCGAACATCAGGCCATCGGTCCATTCATCCTCGCCCATCGCGGACGAAACCATGGTCAGGTGCTGCCACTTGCCCTTGGGATCGGTGAAACGAAGATCGACCCACTCGATCTCCTCGTCCTTGATCTTCTTGATGATGTCTGCGGCGGTCGCTGCCATGGTCGTTACTCTCTCTTGCGGTTGCGCCGCCGAACGGAAGCCGGCGGTCGCGATGACGGGACGAAGTTTTTCCGGTCTATGCCGGATGGTACGGGTCAGATCGCGTCGTCGTTACGCTCGCCGGTGCGGATTCGCAGCGCTGTTTCGACGGGAATGACGAAGATCTTGCCGTCGCCGATCCGGCCGGTCTGTGCCGCCTGCGCAATCGCTTCCACGACGCGCTCGGCCAGACCGTCCTCCACGACGACCTCAAGCTTCACCTTGGGCAGGAAATCCACGACATATTCGGCGCCGCGATACAGCTCCGTATGGCCCTTCTGCCGGCCGAAGCCCTTGGCCTCGGTCACGGTGATCCCGGACACGCCCACTTCGTGCAGCGCTTCCTTCACCTCATCGAGCTTGAACGGCTTGATGATCGCTTCGATCTTCTTCACGCGGAAACGCCCACCCCTTGGTTAGAACCCTCGCCCCGTGACTGGTGCTTGCATCGAACGTGCCAGTCGCGGCCCCGAAGGGCAAGGCGGCGACTCGCCCCGGCAGCCCGCAACCGCTGCTCAAGGATTGGGCAGGGTGCGGGCAGATGCCGGTTTGTGGGGCACGTGCGCGGTCCGGTTTAGCGCACGCCGGTCGGCACCGGCGACTTCTGCGCGCCCGGCGCCGGCGCCACCGCCTTGGTGCCGCCGCCGAGGTTCTTCTGCGCCCAATGCGCCTCGTCGATGACGTAGAGGCGGATCAGCTGCGCCTGTTCGGGCGTCAGCACCTTGGCGAAGCTGACCATGCCGCGGTCCTTCAGCATCCCGTCGATCAGGATCGCCTTCCACGTATCGGGATCGCCGAGCGTCGCGGAACGCTGCAGGTTCGGCAGCACGCCGCCGCCGCCAGCGCTCGCGCCGTGGCAGACCTGGCAATAGCGGCCGAACAATGCCTGCCCTTGCGCCACCTGCTGCGGCGTCGCCTTGTTCTCGGGCAGGTTCACCGGTGTCGAATCCTGCGGCGTGGTACCGGGTAGCTTGGCCGTGCCGCCGAGCTTGAACACCAAGAGGCGCGGCACGTTGGGCACGTCGCGGGCCTTGCCGATGGCATAGCCGATCGACAGCGGCAACGCGCCGCCGCGCCCGGCGAGCACCGCGACATATTGGTCGTTGCCGATCATGAATGTCGCGGCGCCGGCCATGATCCCGGTGCCGACCGGATAGGTGAAGAGCTGCTTTCCGGTATCCGCGGCATAGGCCCGGAGCTCGCCCAGCGCCGTTCCCTGGAAGACGAGATTGCCCGCGGTGGTCATCGTGCCGCCGTTCCACGGCGTTGGATAATCCACCGTCCAGCGCGCCTTGTTGGCGACCGGGTCCCAGGCGACGAGCCGCCCGGTGGCGCCGGCGATCGCCTGCTTCACCGCCGCTGGATCGCGCGGATACATGGCGTTGCCGAGATCCTGGCCGACGTTGAAGCCGAGCGGCTTCGCCTGATCCAGATCCGACGACGGGTTGAGATAGGCCGAGCCGACGATCTGCGCCGGGATATAGGCAAGGCCAGCCTGCGGGTTGAAGCTCATCGGCTGCCAATTGTGCGCGGCGATCGCGCTCGGCACCGCGAGGAACGGCTTGCCCGTCTTGTAATAACGCGCCTCGGGGTTCTCGATCGGACGTCCCGTCTTCAGGTCATAGCCGCTCGCCCAATTGACGCCCGGGATGAACTGGCCAGCGTTGATCAGCTTCCCGTTGCTGCGGTCGATGACGTAGAAGAAGCCGTTCTTCGGCGCCTGCATCAGCACGCGGCGCTGCTGGCCGCCGATGTTGAGCGTGGCGAGGTTGATCGGCTGGGTCGCCGTAAAGTCCCACGTCTCGCCCGGCGTCTCCTGATAATGCCAGACATATTCGCCGGTATCGGGCTTCAGCGCGACGATCGAGGAGAGGAATAGATTGTCGCCCTTGCCCTCGCTGCGCAGGCCATGGTTCCAGGGTGAACCATTGCCGACGCCGAGGTATAGCTGGTCTAGCTCCGCGTCATAGACGATCGAATCCCACACCGTGCCGCCGCCGCCGGACTGTCTCCACTGGCCGTTTTCCGACCAGGTGGGCGCGACCTTCGCCATCGCTGCATCGCTTGCCTCACCGTCCGCCGCGCCGGTCGGGTTTGGGACGGTGTAGAAGCGCCACTTCTTCGCGCCGGTGCCGGCATCATAAGCGGTGACATAGCCGCGGACGCCGAATTCCGCGCCGCCATTGCCAATGACGACCATCCCCTTCACCACCCGCGGCGCCCCGGTGATCGTGTAAGGCTTTGAATTGTCCGTCGTCTGCACCGACCAGTCCTGCTTGCCGGTCGCCGCGTCGAGCGCGATCAGGCGGCCGTCGATCGTGCCAAGATAGAGCCGGCCCTTCCATGCCGCGACGCCACGGTTGACGACGTCACAACAGGCCTCGACACCCTTCTCGCGCGATACGCCGGGATCGAATTCCCACAATTTCTGGCCGGTGCCCGCATCATAGGCGAAGACCTTGGACCACGGGCCGGTGACGAAGAGCTTGCCGTCGATGACGATCGGGGTCGCTTCCTGGCCGCGCGCATCGGGCATGTCCGCATACCAAGCGAGGCCCAGCTGACCGACATTGCCGGCGTTGATCTGGGTCAGCGGCGAGAAGCGCTGTTCCTGGTAGTTGAAGCCGGTCATCGCCCAGTCGCGGCCGTCGCCGCCGGTGGTCAGAAGCGCCGCGTCGACCTTGCCTGCACCGGTCGCGGCGCTGCGATCCGCCGCCTCATTCTCGTTGGTAGCTGCCTTGCACGATACCAGCGCCAGCGCCGCGATCAGCGCATATCCAAGCCGCATCATCCTCTCCCCCGCTCCGTTCCGAGCGAGGCGGGAAACTGGCGCAGGTCGGTGCGAAAGGAAAGAGGATAAGTCGGTCGATTTAGCCTGTCATCCTGGACAGGTTGCGGCCGTTTACCCGTGCATTCGCGGCCGCCCTGCGTGCACCGATGGCGCGGCAATGCGCGAATATGGTGCGGGACGGCGCGCGATGCACCGAAATGGGATCAGCAATAGGGCGGCTTGTGCAGCCCCGCCGGCGACACCGTGAAAATCTCACATCCGGTTTCGGTGATTCCGATCGAATGTTCGAACTGCGCCGACAGCGAGCGATCGCGAGTCACCGCCGTCCAGCCATCGTCGAGCAGCTTCACGTCCGGCCGGCCGATGTTGATCATCGGTTCGATGGTAAAGATCATGCCCGGCTTCAGTTCGGGGCCGGTGCCGGGACGGCCGACATGGACGACCTCCGGCGCGTCATGGAACAGCCGGCCGAGGCCGTGGCCGCAGAAATCGCGCACCACGCCGTAGCGATGCGCTTCGGCATGGCGCTGGATGGCATGGGCGACATCGCCGAGCGTGTTGCCCGGCAGTGCCTTTTCGATGCCGATCATCAGGCATTCGTAGGTGACGTCGACGAGGCGGCGCGCCTTCAGCGGCACATCGCCGATGAGGTACATGCGCGAGGAATCGCCGTGCCAGCCATCGACGATGGGCGTGACGTCGACATTGACGATGTCACCGGACTTCAGCGTCTTTTCGCTGGGAATGCCGTGACAGACGACATGGTTGATCGAGATGCAGCAGCTGTGCGTGTAGCCGCGATAGCCGAGCGTCGCGGGCACGCCGCCGCGGCTGGTGATGAAATCGTGCACCAGCCGGTCGATCTCCGCCGTGGTGACGCCGGGGACCATGTGCGGCACGATCATGTCGAGCGTTTCGGCGGCAAGGCGCCCCGCGACATGCATGCCGGCGAAGGCATCGGGGCCGTGGAGCTTGATGGCGCCGGTGCGCCCGAGCGGTGCGTCGCTGGTGACGGTGACGTAATCGGTCATGGCGCGCGATATAGCGTGACGACGGCACTTTTGCGAGGCTATGCCTGTCGGCGCATGGATAGCGAACGCATCTGGACCGCCGCGCTCGTCGTGATCGGGGACGAGATCCTCTCCGGCCGCACGCAGGACAAGAATGTCGCGCAGATCGCGCAATGGCTGAACGTGCAGGGCATCAGGCTGGTCGAGGTGCGGGTGGTGCCGGATCGCGAGGAAGCGATCGTCGAGGCGGTGAACACGTTGCGAGCCCGCAACGATTATCTGTTCACGACCGGCCGCATCGGGCCGACGCACGACGACATCACGGTGGATGCGATCGCCGCGGCCCTCGGCGTGCAGGTGGTGTTCCACCCGGCCGCCGTCGCGGTGCTCGACCGCTATTATGCGACGCGCGGCGGCGTGACCGATGCGCGGCTGCGCATGGCGCGGGTGCCGGAAGGCGCGGACCTCATCGAGAACCGCATGTCGGGCGCGCCCGGCATCCATATCGACAATATCTTCATCATGGCCGGCGTGCCGAACATCACCGCCGGCATGCTGGATGCGCTGACCGGCACGCTGGAAGGCGGGCGCCCGGTCGTCAGCCGCCAGATCGGCTGCTGGGTGGCGGAAAGCGAAGTCGCGGAGCTGCTGCGCAACGCCGAAAAGGCCCACGAGGGCGTCGCGATCGGCAGCTATCCCTTCTTCCGCGAAGGGCGCACCGGCGCCAATTTCGTGGTTCGGTCGCCCAATCCGGCCGCGGTGGACGCCTGCATCGCAGATCTTACCCAGGGGCTGGAGGCCGCCGGGCACAAGGTGTTCGCCGACGGCATCTGACGGCGGTTGCCAGGCGAATTTTTCCCGAGAATTTAACAAGATCTTTCCAGGTCGCGCGTAGCGAGCGGGAAAGAAGCTTGGTGTCGCGATGCAGTTCGATCTGTTCACTCTTTACGTCCTGGCGATCGGGACTCTACTGCTCAGTGCGGCGATGACCGTGTGGGAAGGCGAGGCGCGGCCGCAGCGGCGCGGGGCCTTGCGGCTGCTTGCCGGCGCTTACGTGATGCTGGCGGCGGGGTGTGTGCTGGCGACGGTGCGCAGCCATGGCGAAGGGCCGCTGCTGCTGGCGCTGAGCAACCTCACCTTCATGGCCGGTTACCTGCTGGTGCTGAACGGCGTCGCTGCGCTGCGCGGGCGGCGCTATCGAATCGCGTCCGTTGCCACGCTCGCCGCCATTGCCGCGATGTGGGCGATCGGCGGCAGCAGCGGGCAGGGAACGGTGTGGAACTACGTGTCGGCCGCGCCGATCGCGCTCGTATCCGCGGCGGCGAGCTGGGAAGTGCTGCGCAACCCGATGCTACGCGACCTGCGCGGGCGGCGCGTGGTGATCGTGATCCTGACCGTCCACGCGATGTTCTACGTGGTCCGCGCGACCGCGCTGCCGGTGATGGTCAGCACATCGGGCGATGACGTGCTGGCGCTGGGAAGCACGCTGACGATGTACGAGGGCGTGCTGTATTCGGTCGCGCTGCCGATGAGCCTGCTGGCGCTGATCCGCGAGGAAGCGCACGATCAGCTGCTGCAGACATCGCGTACCGATTACCTGACCGCGCTGGGCAACCGCCGCTGGTTCTTCGAGGAAGGCGAGCGCGTGATGATGCGTGCCGGCATCGGCGAGCCGATGTCGCTGCTCGCCTTCGACCTCGACCATTTCAAGGCGATCAACGACCGCCACGGCCATGCGACGGGCGACGCGGTGCTGACGCTGTTCGCGCGCGTGGTGCGCGGCGCGACGGGCGAGGACACGGTGCTGGCGCGGATCGGCGGCGAGGAATTCGCCGCGCTGCTGCCGGGCCATGCGCGGATCCATGCCCGCCAGATCGGCCAGGTGGTGGCCGCGCGCTTCGCCGAATCAGCCGCGAGCGACCCCGCGACCGGCGGGGTGGCCGCCACCGTCAGCATCGGCGTGGCGGAGCGTGGCACCGATGGCGAGACGCTGGCGGACCTGCTGTCCGCCGCCGACCGCGCGCTGTACGTGGCGAAAGCGCGCGGTCGGAACCGGATCGAGTTCGCGCCGCGGGTGGCGCTGGCCGAAGCCTGCTGAACCCGCGGCGGCGACGTTCTACTCGCTGACCAGGCCGGTGATCCGCTCGATCGCCTCGGCGAACTCCATCTTGAAATCCTGCACCACCTGGCCGGCGGGGCGCACCTGATCGACGAGGCCGACGCCCTGGCCGACGAAATAGGTGACCATCTCACGCGCGGCGGGATCGCCCTTCTGCGCCGCGACGTCGCAGGCGCGGATCGCGGGTTCGCTGATCAGCGACTGATAGGGCATCGGCAGCGGGCCGGGGGATCCGGGGCCTTCCCACGCATCGGTCCAGGCCGAGCGCAGCTGGCGCGACGGCTTGCCGGTGCGGCTCTTCGAACGGACCGTGTCACGCGAGCTGGCCTCGACCATCTTTTCACGAAACACGTCCGAACATTCGCTTTCCGGGGTCGCGAGCCAGACCGAGCCGGTCCACACGCCATCGGCGCCCATCGCCATCGAGGCGGCCATCTGACCGCCGGTCATGATCCCGCCGGCGGCGAGGACGGGGACACGCTTGCCATGGGCCTCGAGCGCGCGAATCACTTCGGGGACGAGGACCATGGTGGAAACCTCGCCGCAATGGCCGCCGGCCTCGCCGCCCTGGACGACGAGGATGTCGACCCCGGCATCGACCTGGCGGATGGCGTGTTCCTTGGCGCCGACCAGCGCCGCGACGGGCACGCCGCGTTCGCGGCCCATGTCGATCATCGCCTTGGGCGGGACGCCGAGTGCATTGGCGATGAGCTTGATCGGGTGGCGGAAGGCGACCTCAAGCATCTCAAGCGCCAGATTCGGATCGAACGGCGCGGGCGCATCGGAATTGGCGCGCTCCTCCGGCATGGTGAAGTGATGCTTCTCCGCGAGCTGGCCGACGAAGGCGCGATGCTCGGCCGGCACCTTGTCCATGATCGAGGCGCGGGTGAGGCCCTTGGCGCCGCCGGTGGCGAGATTCTCGGGGATCAGCACGTCGAGGCCATAGGGCTTGCCGTCGACATGCGCGTCGATCCAGGTGAGCTCGGTCTCCAGGCTTTCCAGCGTATGGCCGGTCGCGCCGAGCACGCCGAACCCGCCCGCGCGGCTGACCGCGGCGACCACGTCGCGGCAGTGGCTGAACGCGAGCAGCGGGAAATCCACGCCCAGCATCTCGCAGATCGGTGACTTCATGATCCTCTCCCCAACTTCCGTCGCGCGCCTTCTTGCGGCTGCGCGCGGGAAAGGGAAGAGGGGATAAGACGATCGGCTTAGCGGAGCCGGGCGAGAAGAAGCCGGGCGAGAAGAAGAAGCGGGACCCCGGATCAAGTCCGGGGTGACGGGCGCGAGGGGCGGGGCGGCTATTCCGCGGCGACGGGGGCGATGCCGAGGCGGGGGATGTCGATCGCGGGGCAGCGATCCATCACCACCTTGAGGCCGGCCGCTTCGGCGCGTTCGGCCGCGGGCTGGTTAATGACGCCAAGCTGCATCCACACCGATTTGGCGCCGGCGGCGATCGCTTCGTCCACCGCCTCTCCGGCGGCTTCGGAACGGCGGAAGATATCGACCATGTCGATCGGCACGCCGATCTGCGACAGATCGCGGAAGACATATTCGCCGTGGACATGCTCGCCGGTGATCTGCGGATTGACCGGAATGACGCGGTAGCCGTGATCCTGCAGCCGCTTCATGACGCCGTAGCTCGGCCGATCGGGGCGATCCGAGGCGCCGACCAGCGCGATGGTGCGCGTTTCCTCGAGCAGCGCCTTGATATCGGCGTCAGCGGTCAACGGCATGGCGGCTCCCCTCGATGATCTGGTCCGCTCGTGCCGCCGGCAAAAAAGGGCGCGGGGCACGACCGGTACTTAGACTAACGCGCCGGCCCGCCGCCGGTTTCCAGCCAATCGGCGACCTTCTGTGCGATCGGGTGGAAGATCGTGTCCGCCGGATCCGCCGCCGGGGGATCGCCGGCGTCGGATTTGGTGCGGATCGCGATGTCGAGCGGCACGCGGCCGAGGAAGGGGATGCCGAGATCGCGCGCCGCGGCCTCCGCGCCGCCGCTGCCGAACGGATCGGAGATTTCGCCGCAATGCGGGCAGGCATAGCCCGCCATGTTCTCGACGAGGCCGATGATCGGCACGCCGGCCTTGTTGAAGAGGTCGATCGCGCGGGTGGCGTCGATCAGCGCGAGATCCTGCGGCGTGGAGACGATGACCGCGCCGGCCGGGCGGTGCTTCTGGATCATGGTGAGCTGAACGTCGCCGGTCCCGGGCGGCAGATCGATCACCAGCGTGTCGGCGGCGCCCCAGTCCGCATCGACGAGCTGGCCGAGCGCGCCGGCCGTCATCGGCCCGCGCCAGGCGATCGCCTTGCCCGGTTCGATCAGCTGGCCCATCGAGAGCATCGGCACCCCGTAACGCGTGGCGATCGGCAGTAGCACCTTGTCCTTGGCCTGCGGGCGTTCGCCTTCGGCGGCCATCAGCCGCGGCTGCGACGGACCGTAGATATCCGCATCGACCAGCCCGACGCGGCGGCCCGCGTGGCTGAGGCCGATCGCGAGGTTCGCCGACACGGTGGACTTGCCCACGCCGCCCTTGCCGCTGGCCACCGCGATCAGCCGGCGGTTGAGCCGCTCCGCCGTGACCACCACGCGCGCGTCGGGCCCGGCGGCCATGCGCACCGCTGCCTCCAGCGCGTCACGCGCCGTCGCATCGAGCCCGGTCGCGTCCACCACCACGCCGATCCGGCCGCCTTCGACCCGGACGACTGCCCGGTCGCCGGCAACCGCAGCCACCGCATTTTTCACGTCATTCTCGTTCATGGAATGGCCCGATACGCCGCTTCCGTGCGGCTTGGCACTGTTTTTCGCGGGTAAGACACCTATAAAGGAGATCATGACGATCTTGCCGCAGTGGCTGCGCCGACCGCCGATTCTGATGAGTGAAACACCTAAGGGCCCGTGGGGCGGCGGTGGCACCGACGACAATAGCGGTACGCCGCGCAATCCCTGGGCGGTGCCGCCGGGCGGCCGCAAGGGCTCCCCGAAACCGACCGCGCTGGACGAATTCCTGAAACGCGCGCGTGGCGGTGGTGGCGGCGGCGGCGGCGGGCCGCAGCTGCCGATCGGCGCCAATGCGCGCCATCTGTGGCTGATCGGCGTCGCGCTGATCGTCGCGGTGTGGGTGATCTTCACCTCCGTCCACCAGATCGGGCCGCAGCAGCGCGGCGTGGTGACCTTCTTCGGCCGCTATTCGGGCATGCTCGATCCGGGCATCCGCGTGACTCTGCCGGCACCGTTCGTATCGGTGCAGAAGGTGGACGTGGAGCAGGTGCGGGTGGACGAATTCCCGCGCAACGGCAGCGAGAACGTGCTGACCGGCGACCAGAACATCCTCGACCTGGCCTATACCGTCCGCTGGCGCGTGGATAACCCGCGCGACTTCGTGTTCAACATCAAGGACCCGGTGGAGACGGTGCGCGCAACCGCCGAAAGCGCGATGCGTGCGGTGCTGGCGACGACGACGCTGAACGAGGCGATCGGCGCCGGGCGAACCACGATCGAGGCGCGCGTTACCCAGATGATGCAGCAGATCCTGGACGATTATAAGGCCGGCGTGCGCGTGCAGGGCGTGTCGATCCGCCAGGCGGCAGCCCCGGCGAGCCTGATCGACGACTTCAACGCCGTGACCGCCGCGCAGCAGAAGGCGGTCGGCGACCTCAACAACGCGCGCAGCTATTCGCAGCAGGTGATCGCCCGCGCGCAGGGCGAGGCCGCGGCGTTCGACAAGGTGTATGAACAGTACAGGCTGGCGCCCGAAGTGACGCGCCGCCGCATGTATTACGAGACGATGGAGGCCGTGCTGGCCAAGACCGACAAGACGATCGTTGAAACCCCGGGCGTGGCGCCGATCCTGCCGCTGGATCGTGCCCGCAAGCTGGCCGACCCGCAGGTGGAAGCCGCGCCGGCGCCGGCACCGGCGCAGGGGGGCGGCCGATGAGCGGGGTGATGCGTAACCCGGTGACGATCGGCTTCGCGGCGCTGGGTGCCGCGATCCTCGCCGCGGCGACCTTTGCGATCGTGCCGGAGACCAAGCAGGCGGTGATCCTGCGGCTGAACAAGCCCGTCGGCCAGCCGGTCAACAAGTACGAACCGGGCCAGGTGATCGGCAACACCGGCGCAGGCCTGATCGCGCGCATCCCGTTCATCGACAAGATCGTGTGGGTGGACAAGCGCGTGCTGGACGCGGACCTCGACAACACGCTGGTGCTGTCGACCGACCAGCTGCGCCTCAACGTCGACGCGTTCGCGCGCTTCCGCATCGTCGATCCGCTGCGCGCGGTGACCTCGACGGGCAGCACCTCGAACACCGAGGAGCGGGTGGCGGAACAGCTTCGCCCGCTGCTGGGCACGGCGCTGCGCAACGAACTTGGCAAGGTGCCGTTCTCGGTGCTGCTGAGCCCGGAGCGCGGCAAGGTGATGGACGCGATCCAGGCATCGCTGCAGCGTGACGCCAAGCAATATGGCGCGACGATCGTCGACGTCAGGATCAAGCACGCCGACCTTCCCGAGGGCAGCCCGCTGGAAAGCGCGCTGCAGCGGATGCGTACCGCGCGCCAGCAGGAAGCCAATACGATCACCGCCCAAGGGCAGAAGCAGGCCCAGATCGTGCGCGCCGAAGCCGACGCGACCGCCGCGCGCATCTATGCCGAGGCGTTCAGCAAGGACCCCAAGTTCTACGATTTCTACCGCGCGATGCAATCGTATCGCCACACCTTCGGGGCGGACGGAAATCCGAGCCAGGGGGGCTCGACAAGCATTATCATGGGCCGCGACAATGCCTATCTGAAGGAATTCAATAACCGTTGAACGGCGGCGAAGCGGAACCGGTGACCATCGTGCCGTATTCAAACGCCGTTCATCGTTTTTTTGGTAGTTGATTATGGTCCGGCCCCGGGCCGGACAAACGAGAGGAACATGAAGATCGTGCGTTATGCCTATGCGCTGACTGGCGCTCTACTCCTCGGTGGTACCGCCGCCTCGCTGGCGCTGCAGAATCCTGCCACCGCGCAGACCGCGCAGAACGAGCCGGGCAGCATGCAGTCCGCCGCCCCGCGGGCGGGCGCGCCGATGAGCTTTGCCGACCTCGTGGCGAAGCTGCAGCCGGCGGTCGTCAATATTTCCACCGACCAGAAGGTGACGATCGCGCAGCCGGCGAACCCGTTTGCCGGCACGCCGTTCGCTGACCTGTTCGGCCAGTTTGGCGGTGGTCGCGGCCAGAATGGCGCGCCGATCACCCGCGAGGCGCAGTCGCTGGGATCGGGCTTCATCATTTCGCCCGACGGCTATGTCGTCACCAACAACCACGTCGTCGCGCCGGGCAACCGCCAGGCGACCGTGGAGGCGATCCGGGTGACGCTGCCCGATCGCAAGGAATATGTCGCGAAGCTGGTGGGCCGCGATGCGGCATCCGACCTCGCGCTGCTGAAGATCGACGCGCCGGGCCCGCTGCCCTTCGTTCGCTTCGGCGACTCGACCGGCGCGCGCGTCGGCGACTGGGTGGTCGCGATCGGCAATCCGTTCGGCCTGGGCGGCACGGTGACGGCGGGAATCGTCTCGGCCGTGCACCGCGTGACCGGGCAAGGCGCGAACGACCGCTTCATCCAGACCGACGCCTCGATCAACCAGGGCAATTCGGGCGGCCCGATGTTCAACCTGAAGGGCGAAGTGATCGGCATCAACAGCCAGATCTTCTCGCAGTCGGGCGGCAACATCGGTATCGGCTTCGCCATTCCGGCGGAAGACGCAAAGCCCGTGATCGACACGCTGATGAAGGGCCAGCCGGTCCAGCGCGGCTATATCGGCGTCAGCATCCAGCAGCTGAGCGACGATCTGGCAGCGGCGCTTGGCCTGCCGAAGAATTCGGGCGAGATCATCGCACGGGCAGAGCCGGGCGGCCCGGCGGCGAAGGCCGGCGTGCGTGCGGGCGACGTGGTGACCCGCGTCAACGGTACCGCCGTCAGCCCGGATACGACGCTGTCGTACCTCGTCGCCAATGTCCGCCCGGGCCAGCAGGCGCGGCTCGACATCATCCGTGACGGCAAGCCGGTGACGGTGACGGTGACCACCGCGGTTCGCCCGCCCGAGGAGCAGCTGGCGCAGGCCGGCGGCGCTGACGAGAGCTTCGCCGATGAGGATTCCGGCACGACCGCACCGGCGACCAACGGCATCGGCGTGACGGTGCAGCCGCTGACCCCGGCGATCGCGCGCCAGGTGGGCGTGGATTCGACGGTGCAGGGCGTGGTGATCAGCTCGGTCGATGCGTCCAGCGACGCAGGCCAGAAGCTGCGTCGCGGCGACGTGATCGTCTCGGTGAACTCGGTACCGGCGCGTACCGCAGCCGACGTGCAGCGCGGGGTCGCAGCCGCGAAGGCGGCGGGCCGTCCGCAGGTGCTGCTGTCGGTGGTGCGCGGGCGCAACCCGCCGGCGTTCATCGCGGTGAAGATCAAGTAAGCGCCCGACCATCGGGTGACCAAGCGGGGCCTCGCGTGACGAACGCGGGGCCCCGTTCGTTTTGGGGCGGGCTCGCCAAGAGAAGGGCTCGACGGCGCGCGGCGAAGGGATAGGCTGAGGCAGATGAGCGACAGCATCTTCATCGGCGCCAGCGAGGGCGGCGGACATCCCCAGGCGCTGAACCTGAAGCGCGCGAACCGCCACGGGCTGATCGCCGGGGCGACCGGCACCGGCAAGACGGTGACGGTGCAGGGCATCATCGAGGGCTTCTCGGCCGCCGGCGTGCCGTGCTTCGTCGCGGACGTGAAGGGCGACCTCGCCGGCCTTGCCATGCCGGGATCGCCGCAGGGCAAGAACCACCAGAGCTTTGCCGGGCGTGCGGCGGCGATCGGCGACACCGGCTGGGCCTATGCCGACTTCCCGGTGCAATTCTGGGACCTGTACGGCGAGCAGGGGCATCCGATCCGCACCACCGCATCGGAGATGGGGCCGCTGATGCTGGCGCGACTGCTTGGCCTGAACGAGGTGCAGGCGGGCGTGCTGGAGATCGCCTTCCATGTCGCCGACAAGGACGGGCTGCTGCTGCTCGACCTCGACGATCTGCAGGCGATGCTGGCGCATTGCGCGGCGCGGGCGAGCGAGCTCACCACCACCTACGGCAATGTCTCCAAGCAATCGATCGGGGCGATCCAGCGCGCGTTGCTTCAGCTGCGCGGGCAGGGCGGCGAACATTTTTTCGGTGAGCCGGCGCTGGAGCTGAACGACTTCATCGCCACCGACGAGTCCGGGCGCGGGATCGTGAACGTGCTGGCCGCCGACAAACTGATGGCGGCGCCCAAGCTGTACGCGACCTTCCTTTTGTGGCTGCTGTCCGAATTGTTCGAGACGCTGCCGGAGATCGGCGACCCCGAGAAGCCGGTGCTGTGCTTCTTCTTCGATGAGGCACACCTGCTGTTCGACGATGCGCCGCCGGCGCTGATCGACAAGATCGAACAGGTGGTGCGGCTGATCCGGTCGAAGGGCGTCGGCGTCTATTTCATCACGCAGAACCCGATCGACATCCCTGACACGGTGGCGGGGCAGCTGAACAACCGGATTCAGCACAAGCTGAACGCCTTCACCCCGCGCGACCAGGCGGCGGTGCGCAGCGCGGCGACGACGTTCCGCGCCAATCCCGGCGTCGACGTGGCGAGCGCGATCACCGAGCTGAAGATCGGCGAGGCGCTGGTGTCGCTGCTCCAGCCGGACGGCGCGCCATCGCCGGTCGAGCGGACGCTGATCAAGCCGCCGGCGAGCCGGGTGGGGCCGCTGAGCGAGGCGGAGCGGCGGGTGATCATCGAGACCGATGCGATCGGCGACAAGTACGACACCGTGGTCGACCGCGAATCCGCCGAGGAGCTGCTGGCCGCAAAGACCGCGGAGGCGGCGGCAGCGGCGGCCGAGGCGCGCGCCAGTGACGCGGCGGAAAAGGCGGCGGCGGTGCGGGCCAAGGAGGAAGCACGCGCGGCGCGGGAAGCGGAGCGGGCGCGGATCGCGGCGGAGAAGGCGGCGGCCAATTCGCCGCTCAACAGGGCGCTGACCTCCGCCACGCGGGCGGCGGGATCGTCGATCGGCCGGCAGGTGGCGAACGAGATCGGCAAGCAGGTGTTCGGATCGACCCGCGGCAAGGCATCCGGCGGGCTGGTGGGATCGGTGCTTCGCGGGGTGCTGGGGGGATTGTTCCGGGGGTAGGCCGCCGGATCGACGGGCCCTCCCCCGACCCCTCCCGCCAGCGGGAGGGGAGGTGCATCGCGTTATTCGGAGCGTTCGACCTTTACCAGCAATGTGCCTTCGGTGACCTGGCCGCCGGTGACGGCATTCAGTTCCGCGATCAGGCCATCGAATGGCGCGACGAGGCTGTGCTCCATCTTCATCGCCTCGAGCGTGACGAGCTTCTGGCCCTTCACCACCGCGGCGCCGGCGGCGATTTCTACCGCGATGATGCGGCCCGGCATGGGCGAGAGGATCGCGCCGTCCGCTGCCG
>CAYMIU010000039.1:0-8698 GCA_964390515.1 uncultured Stakelama sp. | reverse complement strand
CCGCGCCGCCGGTGGCGCCGGTCGCGCGGAAGGGGGCGAGCTCCCACGTCTGGCCGCCTTCGGTGATGAGCACGCTGTCGAGCGGCGCGGGCACCTCAACCTCGGGCGCGTCGGTGAAGTCGATCGCGATCGGCTCCCCGGCGAGGAGGAAGCGGCCTTCGCGGCGCGCGGGCGCGTTGAGGCGGAAGCCGGCGACGGGCAGATCGGGCGCGAGCGCGGCGGCGGCCTCGATCAGTGCCTCCTCGCTGGGGAGCGCGGGCGGCATCAGCGCCTCGCCCTCGCGCGCAATGAGGCCGGTATCGACGTTGCCGGCGGCGAAATCGGGATGGTCGAGCGCCTCGACCAGGAAGCCGGCATTGGTGCGCACCGGCCAAATCACCGCTTCGTCGAGCGCATCGGCGAGCAGCTCGCGCGCCTCGTCGCGCGTCTCGCCATGCGCGATCAGCTTGGCGATCATCGGATCGTAGTAGGGGCTGATCTCGGCACCCTGCTCGACGCCGGTATCGACGCGGACGGCTTCACCAAGATCGAGCGCGTCGAGCCGGCCGATCGAGGGGAGGAAGCCCTTCACCGGATCCTCGGCATAGAGGCGTGCTTCCATCGCCCAGCCGGTGATGGTGAGCTCGTCCTGGCGGCGCGGCAGCGGTTCTCCGCTGGCGACGCGCAGCTGCCATTCGACGAGGTCCTGGCCAGTGATCGCCTCCGTCACGGGATGCTCGACCTGGAGGCGTGTGTTCATCTCCATGAACCAGATGCGGTTCGCACGCAGGCCCTCGCTGGCGTCGGCGATGAATTCGATCGTCCCGGCGCCCACATAGTCGACCGCCTGCGCCGCCTTCACCGCCGCGGCGCAGACCGCTTCACGCGTGGCTGCATCCATGCCGGGCGCCGGGGCTTCCTCGATCACCTTCTGGTGGCGGCGCTGAAGCGAGCAATCGCGTTCGAACAGGTGGACGACATTGCCGTGGCTGTCGCCGAACACCTGCACCTCGATATGGCGGGGCGAGAGAATGTATTTTTCGATCAGCACGCGATCGTCGCCGAAGCTCGCCGCGGCCTCGCGCCGGCAGGAGGCGAGCGCGTCGGCGAAGTCTTCCGATGCATCGACGCGGCGCATGCCCTTGCCGCCGCCGCCGGCGACCGCCTTGATCAGCACGGGATAGCCGATCGCATCCGCCTCGCGCTGCAATCGTTCGGGGGACTGGTCGTCGCCGAGATAGCCGGGCGTCGTGGGGACGCCGGCTTCCTGCATCAGCTTCTTGGCGGCATCCTTCAGCCCCATGGCGCGGATGCTGGCGGGGCGCGGGCCGACCCAGACGAGGCCGGCGTCGATCACGCTTTGCGCGAAATCGGCATTCTCGCTGAGGAAGCCATAGCCGGGGTGGATCGCCTCCGCGCCGGTCTCCCGCGCGGCGGCGATGATCCGCTCACCGACGAGATAGGATTCGCGTGCGGGCGAGGGACCGATGTGCACCGCCTCGTCCGCCTCGCGCACGTGAAGCGCCTCGGTATCCGCATCCGAATAGACCGCGATGGTGCGCACGCCGAGCGCGCGCGCGGTGCGGATGATGCGGCAGGCGATCTCGCCGCGATTGGCGATGAGGAGCGACCCGATCATGCTGCGACACCGCGAATGTTGAGGAAGTTGAGGCTCTGGCGCGTTTTTTTCCAACGATCCTCAACATTCGGGGCGGGGGCAGTGATCATGGGACGGAGAATACCTGCGGGGGTGGGACGTAGGACAGCGATCATTGCGCGCAGCCGGTGGTGCGCTGTGTCCAGGTGATGTTGTTGATCCGCCAGCGGCCGCCGTCGCGCACCAGATCGACATGGTTGGTGCCGCAATGGCTTGGCTTGCCGTCGACGGTGAAGGTGTAGCCGGCCCAGACCATGGCGATGTTCCCGTCGATCTCGATCGCGGGCATGCCGGTGAAGGTTTCGGCGAGCTTCGGGCCGGGCTTGCCGAGCCTGGCGGCGAAGGCGGGCCAGTCACTGGTGGTGACGGCGGTGGTGCCGTCGGCCTTTTCCACGACCGCGGTGGCGCGGCCTTCGGGGCGGACCTCGGCGAGGATCGCGGCGGGATCGTTCGCGGCGAGCGCGTCGAACAGGCGCTGCACCGGGGCGATGACCTGGCCTTCTTCGGACGCGGACGGGGGAAGGGCGGTGCCCTTGGGCAGGGGCGCGACCGGCGTGACTTGCAGGGCGAGGAGGAGGGGGAGGATCATGGGCGGTGTTCCTGCAACCGGAGAGCGGGCGTTGCCGCAACGGCGCCGTCATGCTGAACTCGGTTCAGCATCCATGGTGCCGCGGGCGGGAGGGGCGAGGGGTGAAGCAACCTTGCGTGTATCTGCTCGCGAGCCAGCGGCTGGGCACGCTGTACATCGGCGTGACGAGCAACCTTGTCGCGCGCTTGTGGCAGCATCGAAACGGCACTGTCGCGGGGTTCACCTCGCGGTACGGCGTGTTCCTGCTCGTTCGATACGAGCTCTTCGCGGACATGCCGACCGCCATTGCGCGCGAGAAGCAGCTTAAGCGCTGGCACCGCCCGTGGAAGATCAATCTGATCGAGAGCGACAACCCGGAGTGGTCGGATCTGGCGCCGGCGCTTGGGCTGGAGCCGGTGGTGAAGCGTGCGCGGCGGGATGGATGGTGAGGTGCGTTCAGGGTGACACAGGGTAGGGGTGAGCGCTTCGCCTCTCGCCCCTGCGTCATGCTGAACTTGGTTCAGCATCCACTGTGCAACAAGCGGCGTTGCCGACTGCGGAGAGATGGACCCTGAAACAAGTTCAGGGTGACGGAGAGTGTTTGGAGCGCCGCCGCTTGTGTTGCGCGTCTGCCCCTCCACCACCCGGCTGTGCCGGGCGGTCCCCCTCCCCGAGCCAAGCTCGGGGAGGAATAAGGTCACCGCAGCGCCCATCACATCCGGAACACGCCGAAGCGGGGGGCTTCGGGGATGGGGGCGTTGAGGCAGGCCTGGAGCGCGAGGCCGAGGACGTCGCGGGTCTGGGCGGGGTCGATCACGCCGTCGTCCCACAGGCGGGCGGTGGCGTAATAGGGGTTGCCCTCGTCCTCGTACTTCTGGCGGATCGGCGCCTTGAAGGCGTCCGCTTCCTCCGGCGTCCAGCTGGCGGCGTCGCGGTGGACGGTGGCGAGGACGCTGGCCGCCTGTTCGCCGCCCATCACGCTGATCCGGCTGTTGGGCCAGGTGAACAGGAAGCGCGGGGAATAGGCGCGGCCACACATGCCGTAATTGCCCGCGCCGAAGCTGCCGCCGATCAGCACGGTGATCTTGGGCACGCTGGCGGTGGCGACGGCCGTGACGAGCTTCGCGCCGTGCTTGGCGATCCCCTCCGCCTCATATTTCCCGCCGACCATGAAGCCCGAGATGTTCTGGAGGAAGAGGAGCGGGATGCGGCGCTGGCAGGCGAGTTCGATGAAGTGCGCGCCCTTGACCGCGCTTTCACTGAACAGGACGCCGTTGTTGGCGAGGATCGCCACCGGCGCGCCGTGGATGTGCGCGAAGCCGCAGACGAGGCTGGCGCCGTAGAGCGCCTTGAACTCGTGAAACTCGCTGCCGTCGACGAGGCGGGCGATCACTTCGTGCACGTCATAGGGCGCGCGAACGTCCTGCGGCACGATGCCGTAGAGATCCTCCGCGGCGTATTTCGGCGCTTTCGAGGCGCGCAGGTTCACGTCCGCTTCGCGTTCCGGCGGGAGGGTGGCGATGATGTCGCGCACGATGGTGAGGGCGTGCTCGTCATTCTCGGCGAGGTGATCGACGACGCCGGACTTGCGGGCGTGCAGGTCGCCGCCGCCGAGATCCTCGGCGCTGATGACTTCGCCCGTCGCGGCCTGCACCAGCGGCGGGCCGGCGAGGAAGATCGTGCCCTGTTCGCGCACGATCACCGTCTCGTCGGACATGGCGGGCACGTACGCGCCGCCGGCAGTGCAGCTGCCCATCACGCAGGCGATCTGCGGAATGCCCTTGGCCGACATGTTCGCCTGGTTGAAGAAGATGCGGCCGAAGTGATCGCGGTCCGGGAACACCTCCGCCTGGTGCGGCAGGTTCGCGCCGCCGGAATCGACGAGGTAGATGCAGGGCAGGCGGTTCGCCTCGGCGATCTCCTGCGCGCGCAGATGCTTCTTCACGGTGAGGGGGTAATAGGTGCCGCCCTTCACCGTCGCGTCGTTGCACACGATCATGCACTGGCGCCCGGAGACGCGCCCGATCGCGGTGATGAGGCCGGCGCCGGGGATATCCTCGCCATAGACGTCATGCGCGGCGAGCTGGCCGATCTCGAGCAGCGGCGAGCCGGGATCGAGCAGGCGCTCGACGCGCTCGCGGGGGAGGAGCTTGCCGCGCGCGGTGTGGCGCTCACGCGACTTTTCGTTGCCGCCGAGCGCGGCGCGGGCGACGTCGGCGCGCAGCTGCTCGGCCAGCGCACGGTTGTGCGCGGCGTTGGCCTGGAAGCTCGGGTCTGCGGGCGAGACCTTGGTGTCGAGGACGGGGGCGGTCACTGGGCTGCGCCCCCGTCATGCTGAACCTGGTTCAGCATCCACCGTGCAACAAGCGGCGTGGTCGCCTGCGGAGGGATGGACCCTGAAACGAGTTCAGGGTGACGCCGGTTATTTGCGATCACGCCACCGCTCCGATCAGTTCGCGGCCGATCAGCATGCGGCGGATTTCGTTGGTGCCGGCGCCGATGTCGAGGAGCTTGGCGTCGCGCAGGAAGCGTTCGACCGGCCAGTCCTTGGTATAGCCGGCGCCGCCCAGCGCCTGGACGGCCTCGCCGGCGACCTTGAAGGCGTTTTCGCTGGCGAGGAGGATCGCGCCGGCGGCGTCGAAGCGGGTCGTCTGGCCGCTGTCGCAGGCGCGGGCGACGGCATAGACGTAGGCGCGCGCCGAATTGAGCGCGACGTACATGTCGGCGACCTTGGCCTGCATCAGCTGGAAGGCGCCGATCGGCTGGCCGAACTGCTTGCGCTCGCGAAGGTAGGGCAGGACGACGTCGAGGCAGGCCTGCATTACGCCGAGCTGGATGCCGGCGAGCACGGTGCGCTCGTAATCGAGGCCGCTCATCAGCACGCCGACGCCGCCGTTGAGCGGGCCCATGACGTTCTCTTCGGGCACTTCGCAATTGTCGAAGACGAGCTCCGCGGTGGGGGAGCCGCGCATGCCCATCTTGTCGATCTTCTGGCCGATCGAGAAGCCGGGCATGTCCTTTTCGATGAGGAAGGTGGTGATGCCGCGGCTGCCCCCCCCGTTTTCTCCGGCGCCGGTCTTGGCGTAGACGACGAGCGTATCCGCATAAGCGGCGTTGGTGATCCAGAACTTGGTGCCGTTCAGGAGATAGCCGGCGTCGGTCTTCTCCGCCTTCAGCTTCATCGACACGACGTCGCTGCCGGCGCCCGCCTCCGACATGGCGAGGCTGCCGACATGTTCGCCGCTGATCAGCTTGGGCAGGTATTTCGCCTTCTGCTCCGGGGAGGCCCAGCGGCGGATCTGGTTGACGCACAGGTTGGAGTGCGCGCCGTAGCTGAGGCCGATCGAGGCAGACGCGCGGCTCACTTCCTCGCAGGCGATGACATGTTCGAGATAGCCGAGGCCCAGGCCGCCGTACTCTTCCTCGACGGTGATGCCGTGGAGGCCGAGTTCGCCCATCGCGGGCCATAGTTCGTCGCGCGGGAACCAGTCGTCCGCGTCGATCTTCGCGGCGAGCGGGGCGATCTGTTCGTCGGCGAAGCGCCGGGTGGTGTCGCGGATCATTTCCGCGGTTTCACCAAGCGCGAAATCGAGAGTGGACTGCATCGAAACTCCTCTTGCCCCCGACATAAGCGGGGGAAAGAGGTAACGAAAGCAACAATTCCCCCCGCCCGGAGCACCGGGCGGGAGGGGAACGACGGATCAGGCCGCCAGGTTGCGCAGCACGTACTGCAGGATGCCGCCGTTGAGGAAATATTCCAGCTCGTTGACGGTATCGATGCGGCAGCGCGTCTCGAACGTTTCGGTGCTGCCGTCCTTGCGGGTGAGCTTCACCGTCACGGTCTGACGCGGGCGCAGCGTGGCGACGCCCTCGATCGTGAAGGTCTCGCTGCCGTCGAGCTTCAGCGTCTCACGCGTCACGCCATCGGCGAACTGCAGCGGGAGGACGCCCATGCCGACGAGGTTGGAGCGGTGGATACGCTCGAAGCTTTCGGTGATGACCGCGCGCACGCCGAGGAGGTTGGTGCCCTTGGCCGCCCAGTCACGCGACGAGCCGGTGCCATATTCCTTGCCGGCGATGATGACGAGCGGCGTGCCGTCAGCCTTGTGGCGCATCGCGGCGTCGTAAATCGGCATGACTTCGCCGTTGTACGACGACATGCCGCCTTCGATGCCGGGCACCATCTCGTTCTTGATGCGGATGTTGGCGAAGGTGCCGCGCATCATGACTTCGTGGTGGCCGCGGCGCGCGCCGTAGCTGTTGAAGTCCTGCTTCGACACCTGATGCTCCTGCAGCCAGGTGCCGGCCGGGCTGTCCGCCTTGATCGAGCCGGCGGGGGAGATGTGATCGGTGGTGATCGAATCGCCCAGGATCGCCAGCGGCTTCGCCTCGATGATGTCGGTGGTCGGCTTCGGCGTCATCTCCATGCCCTCGAAATAGGGCGGGTTGGCGACATAGGTGGAGCCGGCGCGCCAGCTGTACGTGTCCGACCCCTCGACCTCGATCTCGCGCCACTTCTCGTCACCGGCATAGACGTTGCCGTAACGCGAGCGGAACATCGCATCGTCGATGTTGGCGGCCATCACGTCGGCCACTTCCTGGTTGGTCGGCCACACGTCCTTCAGGAACACGTCCTGGCCATCGCTGCCCTGGCCGAGCGGCGTGTTGGTGATGTCCTCCGTCACGGTGCCCTTCAGCGCGTAGGCGACGACGAGCGGCGGCGAGGCGAGGAAGTTCGCGCGCACGTCCGGCGAGACGCGGCCCTCGAAGTTGCGGTTGCCCGAGAGGACCGAGGCAGCGACGAGATCGTTGCCGTTGATCGCCGCTGAGATCGGCGCGGCGAGCGGACCGGAGTTGCCGATGCAGGTGGTGCAGCCATAGCCGACGAGGTTGAAGCCAATCGCGTCGAGATCCTCGCTGAGGCCGGCCTTGTTCAGATAGTCGGTGACGACCTGCGACCCCGGTGCGAGCGAGGTCTTCACCCATGGCTTGCGGGTGAGGCCCTTCTCGCGTGCCTTGCGGGCGACGAGGCCGGCGGCGACCAGCACCGACGGGTTCGACGTGTTGGTGCAGCTGGTGATCGCGGCAATGACGACGTCGCCATCGCCGATGTCGTGATCCATGCCCTCGACCGGCACACGGACCGGCTGTTCCTTGTGATAGACCTTGAACAGATCGCCGTTGAACACTTCGTCGACGGCGTCGAGGCTGACCTTGTCCTGCGGGCGCTTCGGGCCGGCGAGCGACGGCACGACGGTGGACATGTCGAGTTCGAGCGTGTCGGTGAAGACGGGATCCGGCGAGGACGCATCGCGCCACATGCCCTGCGCCTTGCTGTACGCTTCGACCAGCGCGATCACCTCGTCCGGGCGGCCGGTGAGGCGCATGTAATCGAGCGTCTTGTCGTCGACCGGGAAGAAGCCGCAGGTGGCGCCATATTCCGGCGCCATGTTGGCGATGGTCGCACGATCGGCGAGCGTCATCTGATCGAGGCCCGGGCCGTAGAATTCGACGAAGCGGCCGACCACGCCCTTGGCGCGCAGCATCTGCGTGACGGTGAGCACGAGATCGGTGGCGGTGATGCCTTCCTTCAGTGCGCCGGTCAGCTTGAAGCCGACGACTTCGGGGATCAGCATCGAGACCGGCTGGCCGAGCATCGCGGCTTCCGCCTCGATGCCGCCGACGCCCCAGCCGAGCACGCCGAGGCCGTTCACCATCGTGGTGTGGCTGTCCGTGCCGACGAGCGTGTCGGGATAGGCGATCGCGGCGCCGGCGGTGGCATGCTCGCCCGTCTCGGTCGTCGACCAGACGGCGTTGGCGACATATTCAAGGTTCACCTGGTGGCAGATGCCGGTGCCCGGGGGCACGACCTTGAAATTGTCGAGCGCCTTCGAGCCCCACTTCAGGAATTCATAGCGTTCCGCGTTGCGCTGATATTCGAGATCGACATTGTCCTCGAACGCCTTGGGCGTGCCGAATTCGTCGACCATCACCGAGTGATCGATGACGAGGTGGACGGGAACCTGCGGGTTGATCTTCGCCGCGTCGCCGCCGAGCTTCGTGATCGCATCGCGCATCGCGGCGAGATCGACGACGCAGGGGACGCCGGTGAAATCCTGCATCAGCACGCGCGCGGGGCGATACTGGATCTCGCGCTCCGACTTGCGCTCCTTCTGCCAGTCGATGATCGCCTGGACATCCTCGGGCGTGACGGTCTTGCCGTCCTCGAAGCGCAGCATGTTCTCGAGCAGCACCTTCATCGAGAAGGGCAGGCGCGAGATATCGCCGTACTTCTGCGCCGCCACCTCGAGCGCGTAATAATCGTAAGCCTTGCCGCCCGCCTGGAGCGTGCGGCGTGCCTTCAAGGTATCGTGGCCGATGGCGGTCATGTGGGTCCTTTCCCCAATAATGCAGCCAGTCTGGCGCGCGGCGGGGAGGCGGGGGCCCTGATCCAGATCTGGGCCCTCGCGCGGGCGCGCCCGGACGGGCGGAAG
>CAYMIU010000038.1:0-47692 GCA_964390515.1 uncultured Stakelama sp. | reverse complement strand
GGGCAGGGCGGGCGGTGGTGTTGCCGACCTTTGCCGTCATCCTCGTGGCGCTGGCAGCGCAGCCGTTGGTGTGGGCGCGGTGGATCGTGCCGTTACTGCCGTTTGCCGCGATCATGGCAGCGGCGGGGCTGTGCCGGATCGTGGGTCTGGCGCCGAAGGCAGCGCCGCGCCTGGTGGTGGGTGGCATGATGCTGGCGCTGGTATCGGCAGGAATGGCGTACACGACGTTCGCCCGGCAGCAGGCGCGGGGCGACGATCCGCGGCAGGCGGCATCGGCCTGGGTGAACCGGCACGTGCCGGCCAAGCGGTCGATCCTGGTAGAGCATGCCGCCTTCGACCTGTTGGATCGGCCGGGCGTGATGCTGTTTCCACTGGGAAGGGCTGGCTGCGTCGATGTGCGCTCGGCGCTTGCCGGGGCGCCGAGCCATCGGCGGATCAACAAGCTGCGCGAGCGGCGGGCGATCGTCGATATCGGGCATCTGGACGGGGCCGCGCTGAAGAAGTGCGGTGCGGACGTGCTGATCCTGAGCAATTATGCGCGCTATCGGGCGGAAGCGGCGCGCTTCCCGCAGGAGGCGGCCAATTACCGGCGGCTGGTGGCCGGATATACGCGGCGCGCGATATTCGGGCGCGCTGGCGAAGAGGGTGAGCGGCAGGTGGAGGTCTTCACGCGCGATCCGGTGCGATAGCCGCCCGGCAGCGCTCGTCGCAGCCCTTGCCGCCGGACGCGGTGGACAGGGCCGATCGGCGCCTGTTCCACCGCGTCGTGGCGGCCGGTTGAGGCCTCAGCCGCGCCAACTCAGCTGACCATGTAATATGGGCCGCGGCTGAAGTGGCTGCCCGGGCTGTACAGCAAGTTCCGGTGCGCTACCGCACTGAGGCAGTCGTCCGTGCAGCCGCTGGAAACCTCGGAAAACATGGAAGTCTGCGCCTCGGTTGGCGGCGTGACGACGAAGAGGATGGCGAACGTCATGGTCAGGGCCGCGACCGAACTGATGATGCGGGATTGCACGCGCGGGTATACCGACGTGGTCTTCTTCTTCGGCATCGCCGGGTTGTTGTGAACGAGCTTCATGGGGTGTCCCTCCTTATTGGACGGCGGCCATCTAGGAAGCGAAGGTCACAAGTCGGTGGCGCAAGCGCGGTTCTGCGTTAGGCCTGTAACCGTCGCGGCCGCCCCGGCCCATCCGGCCTGACCGCGACCGGCGGATTGCAGCGGTAGCGCGGCGCAGTGCGGCGGTAATCGACCCGTCTCCCGAGCGCCGCAGTGGATGCGGCATGACGCATCAGGAAGACGAGAACCGCGGCGATGGCCGGGCCTCCCTCTGGTCGACGCTGCTCGACAGCTTTGCCCTTTGTGCCTGCGCGGCGCACCCCACGGCAGACTCTGTCGGCTTCATGATGCGCGTCCACGCGCGGCGCATGGAACGGCGCTGCGATCACCCGCCTCGTCCCGCTGCAGTTCGCCGCGCGCCTGCCGGGCCTGCCCACCTTCGGAGATTATCCATGAACGACACGATCAAGCGCCTGTTGTGCCGCCCCTCCGCGACGATGGTCGCCAGGATTGCGGTGACGTTTCCATTCTGGAGCAGCGGCTTTTCCAAGCTGCTCGCCTTCGATGCCGGTGTGGCCGAGATGGCGGCGCATGGCCTGGAGCCCGCCGCCGCATTCAATGCGGCAACGGTGATCGTGCAACTGGGCGCGTCCGCGCTGATCGTGCTTGGCCGCTTCGCCTGGCTGGGAGCGGCGATCCTCGCCGCCTTCACGGCGCTGACGATCGTCCTGGTGCACCGCTTCTGGGCAATTCCCGAGGAGCCCTTTCGGACGATCGCGCTGCACGTGTCGATGGAGCACGTCGGCATCATTGGCGGGTTGATCGGAGTCGCGGTTCTGGCCGCGGTGCAGGAGCGCGACGGGCGTCCTGTGCCGCGCGCGGCCTGAGGCGAAGCTTTTATTTCATCCGTAACGCGGCCGCTGTGACGGGCGTCGGGACCAGGAAAATGGGCGCGAAGTCAACGTGATGGCGCGTCGATAACAATGACTTGGACAACTTGAAAGTGTTGAACAGCTTAGGGACGGTAAAGCGGCAGTATTGTATAATCTGATAGAATTGATACTTCCTGCCCTGCGACGGACGCAGCGGTGCGGATCGTCATTCGGATCAACGCACATCGACGGGAGCAAGGGAATGACGACCGGAACGACCCATGAGGATCATGATTTCGCGCGCCGCGCCGCGGAGAATCAGGCTCGCCTGACGGGCAGCCTTTCCGACAGCTATGACTTCATCGTCTGCGGGGCGGGCTCGTCCGGTTCGGTGGCGGCGCGCCGGCTGGCGGAGAATGGCACGGCATCGGTGCTGTTGATCGAGGCCGGCGGCAGCGACGAGGTGGCCGCCGTGCTTGAGCCCGGGCTGTGGCCGACCAACTTGGGCAGTGAGCGCGACTGGAATTTCGTCGCCGAGCCCAATCCGCATCTCAACGGCCGCTCGCTTCCCATGTCGATGGGCAAGGGGCTTGGCGGCGGATCGAGCATCAACGTGATGGTGTGGGCCCGCGGCCACCGGAGCGACTGGGACTATTTTGCGAAAGAAGCAGGCGACGAGCGCTGGGGCTATCAGGCCGCACTCGACACCTATCGCCGGATCGAGAACTGGCAGGGGACGCCCGATCCCGACTATCGCGGCACCGGCGGTCCGGTGTGGGTGCAGCCTGCGAAGGATCCCAATCCGCTGGCGCACGCCATGCTGGATGCCGCCGGGGAACTCGGCATCCCGACCTTCGACAGCCCCAACGGGCGGATGATGGATGGCGATGGCGGCGCCGCGATTTCCGACATGCTGGTGCGCGACGGGCGGCGCCATTCGCTGTTCCGCGCTTATGTGCAGCCAGTGCTGGACCGCCCGAACCTGACGGTTCTGACCGGCGCGACCGTGCTGCGCGTCATCATTTCGGGCAAGTGCGCCACTGGCGTCGAGATCGAGCGTGACGGGCGGCGGCACACGATCACCGCGCGGCATGAGACCGTGCTGTCACTCGGCGCGATCCAGACGCCCAAGGTGCTGATGCATTCCGGCATCGGCGACGAGGCGGAGCTGAAGCGGGTTGGACTGCCGGTGGTGCAGCATCTGCCGGGCGTCGGCCGCAATCTGCAGGACCATGTTTCGTTCGGCTGCACCTGGGAATATGCCGAGCCGATCGCGCCGCGCAACAGCGGGAGCGAGGCGACGCTGTACTGGAAGAGCCGCCCGGAGCTGGAATCGCCGGATCTGCTGTTCTGCCAGGTCGAGTTTCCCGTGCCGAGCGAGCGCACCGCGGCGCTCGGTGTGCCGGAGCATGGCTGGACGATGTTCGCCGGGCTGGCGCGGCCTGAGAGCCGCGGGCGGCTGCGCTTGCGCAGCGCCGATCCGCACGCGCCGCTCGAGATCGACGCGAACATGCTGTCCGATCCGATCGACCTGCAGGCAGCGATCAAGTGCGTCGAGCTGTGCCGCGATCTTGGCAATGCCCAGGCTTTCCGGCCGCTGGTGAAGCACGAGGTGATGCCGGGCAACCTCAGCGGCAGCGCGATGGAGGATTATATCCGCGACGCGGCCGTGACCTATTGGCACCAGACCTGCACCGCAAAGATGGGGCGCGATGCGCTGTCCGTCGTGGACGCGTCCCTGAAGGTCTATGGCATCGAGGGCCTGCGGATCGCCGACGGCTCGATCATGCCGCGCGTCTCGACCGGCAACACCCAGGCCCCCTGCGCCGTCATCGGCGAGCGTGCGGCCGACATGCTGCGCGAGGCCCATCGCGTCTGAACCGACCCCCCACCCGACCACCCCGGGCCCGATCCGTGGGCGAGCGTAGCCGAAGACGGCGCGCTCGCCCGCGCAGGGCAAGCTCATGGAGCCGATCATGTATCACTTTGCCTCGCTTCAGCCCGCCGCCCAGCAACCGCCGATCGCCGTGCGGCCGCGCCATATCGGCCGCGTGCTCGTCATCGAGGAGGATGCCGGCACGCGATCGGCGATCCTCACCTATCTGGAAGATCATGAATGGTCCGCGGTGGCGTGCACGCCGCAGGAAATCGGGCGGCATCTGCATAACCAGCAGCTGAGCCTGGTGATCATGAGCGCGCGGCTTCGGGCGCGCGATGCGCTGGATCTGGTGCGCGAAGTGCGCAGCCGATCCTATGTACCGATCATCCTGTTCCGGGCCGATGGCGAGGCGGGCGTCGAGCGGATCGTGGGGCTGGAACTGGGCGCGGACGATTTCCTGTCGGGCCCGCTGAACCTTGAGGAGCTGATGGCGCGGGCGCGGGCGATCTTGCGCCGGCAGGAGCTTGGCCGGCTGGCACCGCAGCCATTGCGGGGCGGTTATCGCTTTGCGGGGTGGGAGCTGCGCCACGCGGGCCGGACGCTGACCTCGCCGCGGGGTGACGAGGTGAGCCTGACGAAGAACGAATATACGCTGCTGAACGCCTTGCTCGAGGCGCCGGGGCGGCCGCTGTCACGGCTTCACCTGATGCGCAGCACGCGTGTGCATGAGGATATCTACGATCGCAGCATCGACGTTCAGGTGTTGCGCGTGCGGCGAAAGCTGTCTCGCGAGCCGGGCGGCGAGGAGCTGATCAAGACGGAACGCGGCTTTGGTTATCGCCTGGATGCACAAGTGGAACCGTTGTTCTGATATGGTTGTGCACAAGACTTTGGCGGCACGCGCGCTTCATTGACCGTGCAATTCGGCGGTTTGGTCGCAAACTCGCCGTAAACGGTTACAGTCGTGACTGCGGCTGTTCTTATCCTTTGGCCCCGTCCGTAAGGCCCCGCGCTGTCGCTGCTGGTGCTTTAGGAGGAGGCTTTGGATGATGATGATTGAAGCGGCGGAAGTATCGTCGCACGCAAAGGCGGCACGCATATTGCTGGTGGATGATGATCCCGCGATGCAGCGGATGATCGTCAGCTACCTCAACGATCACAACATGAACGCGACTGCCGTTTCTGGTCGCAAGAGCCTGATGCACACGCTGGCGGTGCGCGAGCCGGATCTGGTGATCCTGGACCTTCATCTTGGCGAGGACGACGGGCTGGACGTGCTGCGCGAGCTGCGCGCGAAGAGCGTGGTGCCCGTCATCCTGATCACCGGTAACCGCCGCGAGGAGGTGGACCGGGTGGTCGGGCTGGAGCTTGGCGCGGACGATTACGTGACCAAGCCGTTCGGGCTGCGCGAGCTGCTGGCGCGGGTGCGCGCGGCGCTGCGGCGGCGGACGATGGATCGCCTGCGGCCGCCCAAGCAGCGCGAATTGCTGTTCACCTTTGCCGGCTGGCGCTTCGACCAGCGGCAGCGCGAGCTGACGTCGCCCGCGGGTGAGCAGGTGACGCTGACCAAGAGCGAGTTCGCGCTGCTGAGCGCGTTCGTCCAGGCGCCCAACCGGACGCTGTCACGGGAGCATCTGCTGCGCGCGACGCGGATCCACGAGGACGTCTATGATCGCAGCATCGACGTCCAGATTCTGCGGCTGCGGCGCAAGCTGGAGGATGACGCCCAGTCACCGCGCTTCATCCGCACCGAGCGCGGCATGGGCTATCGCTTCCTGGCGGAGGTAGAGGTGCAGTGACGTTGGGGCGGCGGGATCAGGCGAGCGTGCCAGCGCGCTCGCGGATCAGCGCCGCCACCTCTCGTTCATCGAGCGGATGAGAGAGATTGACCACCCGTGAGCACGGGAAGGTGAGATTGGCGGGCGTTGCCAGGAGCAGCGGGCGCGAACCGAGCGTCGGCAGCATGTCGTGGACCAGGCGCCCCACCGTTCGCACCTCCCGCGCCGAGACGAGCACCGCATCGGCGGATCGGACCGCATCGATCATCGCATCAGTGCCCGTCGAGAGCGGCAGTTCGATCGTGTTGAGGCCAAGCTGGGCGAGCGTGCGGCTATCCTGCGGCAATGCCTCCGATGCGGTGAGCAGCAGGATCCGGTCGCCTTCGCGCAGAACCGCGGATGTCGCGGCTTGCGCGGCGGTGGGAAGCCACACGGTGAAGCAGGCACCCCCGTGGTCAAGGTTCGTCACGTCGATCGTGCCGCCATGGTCGCGGACGATCTCCCACGCCGTGGAGAGGCCAAGGCCGGTGCCGGCGGCCTTCGTGGTGAAGAACGGCTCGAACAGGCGTGCGGCGGCGTGCGGTGCGACGCCCGGGCCGGAATCCACGATGGCGACGGTGAAATATCGCCCTGCGGCAAGACTGCCGTGGCTGAGCCGGCGCCGCTCGGTGAGGTGGACGAGATCGCAAACCATCGACACAGGGCCGCCGCTGCCCGCCTGTGCCGCGTTGTTGCAGATGTTGAGAAATGCCTGTTGCAGGTCGACGGCCGCACCGCTGACGGGGCAGGGCCCGTCCGGCACATCGAGGCGAAACATCGCCTCGTCCTGATTGGCGGCGGCAAGCAGCCGATGCGTCTCCTGCAGGATATCGCGCAGATCGATGGGGCGCTTTCCGGATCGGCCGTGTTTGGCGAAGCCCAGCATCTCGTCGACCAGATCGCTCGCACGGCGGGCAGCGCCCAGGATCTCGTCAAAATAGCCGCGCGTGGGCGATCCCTTGCGCGTGCGCCCGCGCCCCATTTCGCCGTAGCCGGCAATG
Source organism: uncultured Stakelama sp. (assembly GCA_964390515.1). Taxonomy (GTDB): domain Bacteria; phylum Pseudomonadota; class Alphaproteobacteria; order Sphingomonadales; family Sphingomonadaceae; genus Sphingomonas. The sequence goes on along the minus strand of CAYMIU010000038.1, from coordinate 41,069 downwards.
GCGCCGATGATGTTGTTGAAATTGTGCGCGACTCCGCTGGCGAGCACGCCGATGGCCTCCATCCGGCGGGCCCAGGCGAGCGTGCGATCGAGATTGCGCCGTTCGATGCTGAGCAACTCGCGATTGGCGCCGTGGGCGATGGCGGCGAGCGCGGAGGCGGTGCCGGCGAGATGATCGTGGCGCTGCGCGGACGCTGGCCCGGCGGGTTCGAAGCCGATCAGCACCGGCGCCGGATGCGTCGTTCGCAGGAGAACGAGGTCGGTGACGCCTGCCTGTTTCATGGCGTGGGCGATCGCCGGGTAACGGGAGAGCCGCTGATTGTAGGCGAGAACGCGATTGTCGAACCACGCCCCGTCCTGCTCCGCGGCCTCCGCGAAGGGAGCGAGCCAGTCGTCCGGAAGGGCGCCGGGCGGCCATGAGAATACCGACTGTTCGGCAAGCTCCGGAATGCGCAGTTGCAGCCGGCGCGCGTTGATGTGGCAGGCGAGGTGATCGACCGCGTCCTGCACGCGTGACACGAACGTCGAGCCGCCGGTGTCGATCAGCGGCATGGCGATTGCGGCGCTGAGCCGCGCGTTCGCGGCTTGTGCCGCCAGCTCGCGCGTCTGCAGCCGCTGGAGCAGCACCAGGATCACGACCGCGGCGGCAAGCAGCGCGAGCGCGAAGGCGGCGGAGAATTGCAGCACCCGCATCCGGTAGGTGCGGCTGATCAGGTTCGACTCGAGCGCGGTTTCGAGGCGGGCGAGGCGCTGCTCGATATCCGTCGCCCAGATCGCGCGCAGCAGGCGATCACCCTCCGGCAGAACGTCCACCAGCAAACGCGCATGGGAGGATAGCTGCGCGCGCGGCGATCCTTCCGCCGCGCGTGGCAGAGCGGCGAGTGCGGCGCGGGCGCTGGCGACGGTGGGCGGGCTGGTGTCGAGCGTGAGCTTCAGGACCCAGGCGGACAGCACGTCGCGCGCCGGCGTTTCGGCGGCACCGTTGGCGGCAAAGCGAGCGAGCGAGTTCTGCAGCAGTGCGTTGTTGGTCTTGAACCGCTCGACCAGCGCCTCCTGCCGGGCGGTGGCGGCGGTGAGATCGGCGATGGCGTGGTGCATGGCCTTGTCTGAGGGGAGGTCGCGCAGGCGCGACAGGGCGTCGGCGGTCGCGGTGACGTCGGCATTGACCGGATCATAGGTGCGGATGAGGCCCGCGCGCGCGTTGAGCAGATCGATGTGGAGCGCACGCTGTGCCATGGAGAATTGCGTGACGGCGTCAGCGGCCGCGTTGGACCAGCGCCGCCGTGCGTCCATCGCCTGCACGGCGGCCGCGGTGAGCAGGATGCTGAGCAGCAGCAGATACGGGATGGCGATCTTGAGCAGGCGGGGGGGCTTCATCGCGCCGCCACCGGCCTGGCGGGCTTGGCGGGCGTCAGCGGCCGTCCACGATAGGTGCCGGTGAGTGCGCCGAGGAAGGCGGCGATATCCTCCACGTCCTGCTCGGCGATCGTGAGATCGAGCTGCGCCCGCCCCATCTGGCGGATCGCTTCGGGAAGCGAGGAGACGGCGCCGTCGTGGAAGTAAGGCGCGGTCACGGCGACGTTGCGCAGGCTGGGGACGCGAAGGAGCGCGGGGCCATCACGCCCCAGCGGATGGAAGATGCCGCGCCGCTGCATGAGGTTGGCTCCGACGTTGCGGCCTTGATGGCAGCTGGCGCAGCCGAGTTCCCGGAAACGCGCTAGGCCGCGTTGCTGCTGGGCGTCGAGCGCGCTGCGATCCCCCCGCCGCCAGCGATCGAACGGCGCGTCGGGCGTGACCAGCGTCTGCATATACGCGGCCAGCGCATCGGCGATGTGGTCCCCCGCTGGCGACGCGCCGTAGATTGTGCGGAAGCGGGCCGCGACGGCCCGATCCTGCGACAAGCGACGTGCGGCGAGGTTTCCGGCGCCCATCAGGTGAACGTCGGCCAGCGTACGCTGGGTGAACGCGCGCAGATTCCGGCTGCGGCCTTCCCAGCCGAGGCGGAAGCTTTCGCCTGCATTGAACACCGTGGGCGTGTTGAAGCGCATCCGGTGGCCGCTGTCGCCGAGGTCGAGCGCGGCTGCGGACGCGCCATTGGTCGCGAGATCGTGGCAGGAGGCGCAGCTGTAACTGCGGGAGCGGGACAGGCGACTGTCGTTGAACAGCAGGCGGCCGAGGGCGATCTTCTCTTCCCCGCCGGGCGGCGGCGCCACGATCGGGGTTACGAAGGATCCGTCGGGTGATTGCGGCTGCCGCGCCGCCGCGAGGCTGAGCCCGAAGGTGGCGATTGCTAGCGGCATCAGCAGGGCGAGCGTTGCCGTGCCCGCATTGCTGGCGCGTGATGGCCCGGGCTGCCCGGGTATGGCGACGCCCTCGAAAGGCGACATGGCCAGCGCGAGTCCGAGTGCGGACCATTCGCGGCGACGGGCCGGCAAGATGCGGGAGAGGATGCGGGTGACCATCAGCGGCGGGCCCATCCAGGAAGCATCACCGGAGTGATCGGTGCATCCTGTTTCATCCGCGCTGCAGGAGCAATGATCCGTGTTACGCCGGCAACGCAGCCTGTGCTGTGGATGGCAGCGAAAGTGATCACATTCGGTGGCGGCCCATCGGGGTGGGCGGCACGAAGAAGCGGCACGGCACGTTGGCCGCTTTGCCCGCGGGCTGTTAGGGGTCGATAATGGCGAAGACGGACAAGGACATCCTCACCACCGCGGAGACGGCAAAGCTGCTCGGCGTGTCGGTGCGCACGGCGCAACTGCTGGTGGAGGGCGGCTCGATCCCGTCGTGGAAGACGCCCGGCGGGCACCGCCGCGTCTATCGATCGGACGTGATGGCGATCATCAACGGCCACGAGGAAGAGGCGGCGCCGGCCAACCCCTCCGCCATGGTGGTGGTGATCGGCGCGACCGACCGGCTGCCGCTCTATCGAGTGCTGTTCGCGGCGGTCGGCGAATGCACAGTCGAGATGTTCGACGACGTGCTCGCGGCGCTGGTGGCGGTGGGATCGCTGAAGCCACACACGATCATCGTCGATGCGCCCGAAGGCGGCCCGGATCGCACTCAGCTGTTGCGGGGCCTGTCGGCCAACCGCGCGCTTGGCGGCAGCCGGCTTTTGGCGGTGGGCCCGGCGGCAAGCGTGCCCGCCTCGCTCCAGCCGCGGGTGACACGGCTGGACACGCCGGAAGCGGCGCTCGAGGTGATCGAGCAGGCGATTGCGGGTGACGAGCCGGTGACGTTCCAGCCCGGCGACGCGCCATTCCCGATCGCGCGCAACGAGGGGCAACGGCTGATCGCGCTGGAACGCACTGGCCTGCTCGATACGGCGCCGGAGGAAACGTTCGACCGGTTGACGTGGCTGGCGGCACAAGGGCTCGACGCGCCGATCGCGCTGATGACGCTGCTGACCCCGTCCCGCCAATGGTTCAAATCGCGGGTCGGGCTGGATCTGGTGGAAACGCCGCGCAGCTGGGCGTTCTGCAACCATACAATCCTGCAGCGCGACGTGTTCAGCGTGGAGGATCTGGCGAGCGACGTGCGCTTTGCGGACAACCCGGCGGTGGCGGGGGAGCCGGGCTTTCGCTTCTATGCCGGCGCGCCGGTCCTGGATCCGGACGGCTTCGTCATCGGATCGCTGTGCGTGATCGACCGCAAGCCACGCAAGCTGGACGAGCGCGGCGCGCAGATGATCCGCACGCTCGCGGCGATCGCGTCCGACGAGGTGCGGCTGCGCGGGCTGGAGCGTCAGTCGGGACGCGAGAGAAGCGTCGGCAGTTCGCCGAAGCGCCGACGGGCCACGCTGCCGGAAAAGGCGGCGCCGCCGCCGGCGCCCTGATGGCTATTCAGCGGTCTCCGCTGCGGCACTGCGATCCTCGACATGGCGATAGACGGCGTCGCGAAGCTGCGCCACGCGTTGGTTAAGCTCCCCGAGTTCGGCGGCCGTTTCACCTGACGCGGTGAGGAGCTTCTCGCCGAGGCAGCCGGCTTCATCGCGGATCGCGCGGCCACGTTCGGTGAGCGAGATCATCACCTGACGCTCATTGGCGGGGTTACGTGCCCGGCGGACGAGGCCGGCCACCTCCAGCCGCTTCAGCAGCGGGGTGAGCGTGCTCGATTCGAGGGCAAGCTCGCCGGCGATCCCGCCGACCGTCTGATTGTCGGCATGCCAGAGGACATTCAGCACGAGATACTGCGGATAGGTGAGGCCCAGCCGGTCCAGCATCGGCTTGTAGAGCCGCTGGATCGCGATGCCCGCGGAATAGACGGCGAAACACAGCTGATCCTGAAGCGGGACGGGAGGGGAAGATTGGTTGGTCATCAGGATCCCTTGTCGGGGCAATTCTGTCGCGTAAAGATATCGCGATAACTTTTTTCTTTACAAGTGCCGCCGAATCGCCCATATCCATTATCGCGATAACGATTATCGTATAGGAGAAGCGATATGACGATCCTGTACCAAGCGCGTGCTTCGGCGATCGGCGGACGTACCGGCCGTACGGCCACCGACGACGGCGCACTCGACGTGACGCTGGCGATGCCGCCGGAACTCGGCGGCGCCGGCGGTGAGGGCGCGAACCCCGAGCAACTGTTCGCCTGCGGCTACGCCGCCTGTTTCCTTGGTGCGATCCGGCTCGTCGCCAAGCGTCGCAAGGTGACCCTGGCGCCCCACGCGCAGGTTCACGCGACGGTCGGCATCGGCATGCGCAATGATGGCTCGGGCTTCGGCCTCGACGTTGCGCTGTCGGTCGATCTGCCCGGCATTGCGCCGACGCTCGCGGCGGAGCTCGTCGAGGAAGCGGACGACGTCTGCCCTTATTCTCACCTTGCGCGCGGCAATGCTGACATTCGCCTCGCGCTTGCTGCCTGACCACCCACGACAGTCGAGAAAGGAAGACCAAGATGCGTCACATGATCCTGAAACTCGCCGCAGCAGCCGCCGCCGCGAGCCTTTCCACCATCGCCGTCGCGGGTGCCGCGCAGGCGCAGGCGCAAGCGACCGCGCCGGCGGCGATCAAGAATGTCGTGCTGGTGCACGGCGCCTTCGCCGACGGCTCCGGGTGGCGGAACGTGTACAACGACCTGACGAAGCGCGGTTATCGCGTGTCGATCGTGCAGAATCCACTGACATCGTTCGAGGACGATGTCGCCGCAACCCGGCGCGTGCTGGACCGGCAGGACGGGCCGACGATCCTCGTCGGGCACAGCTGGGGCGGCACGGTGATTACCGAGGCGGGCGTCCACCCGAAGGTTGCGGGCCTGGTCTATGTCGCTGCCATCTCGCCCGACGCCGGCGAAACCACAGCGCAGCAATATGAAGGCTTTACGACGCCGCCGGAATTCGTGATCCAGACGACGAAGGACGGATACGGCTTCGTCGATCCGGCGAAGTTCAAGATCGCCTTTGCAGCGGATGCGAGCGATGCTGACGCGGCTTTCCTGCGCGATACGCAGGTGCCGATCAACATGTCTGCCTTCGGCGTGAAGCTGCAGAATGCGGCGTGGAAGACGCGGCCGAGCTGGGCCGTTTATGGCAAGCAGGACAAGGCGTTCGACCAGCGGATGCTGCAGACGATGGCCAAGCGGATCGGCGCCGACACGGTGGAGGTGAACGCCAGCCACGCGGTGTTCATGACGCAGCCCAAGGCGGTGGCGGACGTGATCGACAGGGCCGCGAAGGGCGCGGCGGCCAAGGCGCGCTGAGCCGGCATTACCGATAAAAAGGGGGCGGCCTGCGGGTCGCCCCCTGTCGTTCGGGTCGCTCCAACATGGCGCTGCCGCGGTTCGCGATGGCGCGAGAGCGGCGGGCGATGGCCCTTCATGTGCGCGGTTGGTGCGGCATTGCAGGTCTATGTGCGCGGATCGACCATGATTCGCATGACGCGCAGCTGCATTGCCTCGATCGCGGCGCGGCGCGCCTCTTCCGCATCGGCCGGCTGGGGCGCTTCCTTCCAGTTGTCGTAGGGTTCGCCGCGCAGATCGGCGACTTCGCGTTCGAGCCGGTCGATCCGGTCATTGGCGTTGCTGAGCTCGACGAGGAGCGCCAGCGCGATCGCCAGCACCTTTTCGGTCTCTTCATTTGCGAGGCTGGCGGGGCGGGCGCCCCGGCCGCCCGCGATGACGGCGGAAATCGCGTCGACGGCGCTGGTCATGCTTCGGCTCCCGCAGGCTTGCGGCCGCTGATCACGTACCAGCGGTTGATGTTGTTCACGGCCTCGACGTGATGTTCACGCACCACGGCAGGGTCGAAGCCGGCGGCGATCATGTCCGCCTGAAGATCGGCGTCGTTATAGATCTTCCAGAACAATTCGCCGTTGAAGCGCGTATCCCAGTTCTTTTCGACGCGGTGGACCTCGCTCGGCGCGAAGCGGGTGTCGACATCCTGGAAGATCACGACCCCGCCCGGGCGGACGACGCGAAGCGCCTCGCGCATCGCGGCGCGGCGTTTGTCGGGGCCGATCTCGTGCAGCATGTTGTGCGAGACGACGAGATCGAAGCTGTCGTCGGCGAAGCGCAGGTCGGCGGCGTCCATCTGGTGGAAGTGGACGGCGACGCCCAGCGCCTCCGCGCGCGCATGGGCATAGCGCAGCATGCCGGCGCCGATGTCCACCGCATGGACTTCGGCATCGGGGAAGCGATCAGCATAGGCGGCCGAGGCGGCACCGGCCGAGCAGCCGAGATCGAGGATCTTGCCGGGCGCAAGATCGGGGACGTCCTGATCGAGCAGGCGGAAGACGACGCCGGCCTTGCTGTCGCCCTTGCCGGCACCCTGGCCGAAGGAGAAGACGTTGCCGCCGGTTTCGTAGAAGGCGCCGGCAACGACATCGCCGGGATGATCGTCACGCGCATAGCCACCGGGCTGCAAATGAACGTCCGTGCCCGCGATCTCGGGCGAGGGATCGTAATCGGGCGCGAGCGTCAGGCTGCCCTTGCGGTCGGGCGAGGTGGCGAGCGCCTCGGCGGCGGCCTCCATGCGGGCGCGATCGCGGAAGATCGGCTCCCCAACGGCGACCCAGATCATCTCTTGCGAGGCGCGGTTGGCGGCGCTCCACAGGCGATAGTCGGCCGAGGCGAACAGCGCCTCCTCGATATCCTCGGGCGATTGCGGCTGGCGACCATGACGTTCGGCGAAGGCGGGCGCGCCTTCCTCGGCAAAGCGGCGCACGTTCTGCGAGCGGACGCGCATGTTGAGCAGCTTGCGCAGCGAGACGACGGCGCGCTGGCGGCTCAGTTCGTCGGCGGTGGCCTGCGGCAGGACGGGATGCTGGACGTCGCGAACCCTCATGATGCCTTCTCCTCGATGAATTCGACCAGTTCGCCCGCCGGGCCACGCACGGTGCAGCTGCGCCGCCCGTCATAGCCAAGGCCGGTGTGGATCTGCGGCGGGGCGATCGCGAGCGGCACGACGCGATCGAACGCCAGCGTTTCGATCGTCGCCATCGCGCAGCCGGGCGGAAGGGCACCGGGCGCCTGCCGGCGATCGGTGGCGATGAACCCCGGGCCGCTGGGATATTCGTCGAACTCGAACAGATAGCCGTGTTCGCGCAGGCCAGCCGTGGTCATGCGGATGGCGTGATCAGCGGGCAGGCCCTGCGCCGTCTGGACGAGCGCGATCAGGCTGTTGCGCAGCGGGCGGCGCTTCAGATCGAAGAGATCGCAATACCAGTTGCGCATCGCGTCGAAATCGCGGCCCGCCAGGACGAGGATGAACGGCCGATCGATCAGCGAGCGCGGCTGCGGCAGGATCGAGGCGGCGCGGTCGCCGCTTTCCATGGTGAAATAGAGGCATTCGCCGGACGGGCCTTCGACCTGCATGGCGACGATCGAGGGCATGAATTGCAGCGGCTTGGGCGCCGCCAGGATACGGAAATCGCTGGCCCTCAACCGCTCGTGCACGGCGTACACATCATCGACGATGATCTCGATCGCGGCCCAGCCGAAGGTGGTGAGTGCGCGGTAATCGGGGACGGCGGGCGTCTCGACGATGCGGATGTAATCGCGCTCGGCGCCCTCGGTGCTGAGCAGGCAATAGGGCCGGCCAGCGGCGGCGGGGGTACCCCAGCTTTCAGCGAGTTCGGGCGAGACGTTGCCCGCCTCTCGGGTGCGATAGCCGAGCACGTCGCGATAGAGCTGCGCCGTGGCGGCGACGTTCGCGCTGCCCACGGTCGCAAAGCGGAACCGGGTGAGCAGCGGATCCCCGTGTGACGTCCAGTCGCTCATTCGATCACCCCCATGCGGCGATCCTAGCACGGAATGATCTTATTTCTATATCAAATGAGCGTCATGTGGCAGGGTGTGCCACATGACGCGGAATCGCGACCGTTCAGGCCACGGCGGAGTGGAGATCGAGCTTGATCTGGTACAGATCGGGCCGGAATTGCGCGACCACGTGCTGCACCGGGCGACGGTTCGTATCGGACACGGTTCGGCTGACGCGAAGGATCGGCGAGCCGATCTCCACCTCCAGCAGATTGGCGAGCGAGGCATCGGCAAGCGAGGCGGTGATGATCTGCGTCGCCGCGCCGATCTGCACCCCGGCCTGTTCCAGCAAGGTGAGCATCGGCGTGGAGCGCAGCGACGAGCGATCCATGCCCCCCGCCAGTTCCGCCGGCACGTAGCTGACCAGATGGCTGATCGGCTGGTTTTCGAGCAAGCGGACGCGGGCCACCCGAAGTACCGGCGTTCCGGCCGCAATGCCAAGCGCCTCCGTCACCGGCATCTTCGCCGGCACCGTATCGAGGTCCAGGATCCGGACCTGGGTCTTGCGCCCGTAGGTGATGAGCGATTCCATCGCCTGTTCGATGCTGCCCTCGATCGGGCGGACCGGCGACTGATAGGTGACGTGCGTGCCCACGCGCCGCTTCCGGCCGACGAGATTGGCATCGGCCAGTTCAGCGAGGGCGCGGCGCGCAGTGATGCGCGACACGCCGAACGTTTCGGCCAGTTCCTGTTCCGGCGGCAAGCGCGAGCCGAAAGCACGCGAACCGTTGATGATCTCTTCCCGCAACTGGAGGAAGAGCTGGTGATAGAGCGGTACTGCTTGCAGGCGATCGACGTGTGCGACCTCGTCGTTGTTCTTTGTCATTCGCGCTCCCCTTCAACCACCCGCTTGCCGCGCAACGTGCCGGCCGAAAAGAGGAAAATTGATGCTGATCAAAGCTGCGCTCGATGATCTGGCGCTGGATACGATGCTGTCCGCGGCCCGCGAAAAGGCCAAAACCCTAGGAATTGCGGCATCCGTGGCGATCGTGGACGATGGGGGATACCCGCTTCGGCTGGCGCGCGCCGAGGCGGCAGGAAAAATGACGGCGGCGGTAGCGCTGGCGAAGGCGCGGACGGCAGCGCTGATGCGCGCGCCGAGCGGGGCGCTGACCGCGCGGCTGAAGGATGAGCCGGAGCTTCTGCGGCTGACCGATTACCTGCCGATGCCGGGCGGGCTGCCGGTGCGGCACGAGAAGAACTGCCTTGGCGGCGTCGGCGTGTCCGGCGGGAACGCGGAGCAGGATGTGACGATCGCGCAGGCAGCGCTGGACGCGATCGTCTGAACCAGTCGCCGTGCCGCCGGGGTTTCCCCCGGCGGCACGGCAGGCGATCAGTGCATTTCCTCGCCGCCCGAGACGTTCATCGCCTCGCCGGTGATGTAGCGCGCCTGGCCCGAGCACAGGAACGCGCAGGCATTGGCGGTATCTTCCGGCGTGCCGACCCGGCCGAGCGGGATGCGGCCGCGCATCGCCTCGAGATATTCCTCGATCGTCTGGCCGCGCATCGAGGCCATGTACTCGTTCTGCCAGGCCCCGAGGCCGGTGGTGACGTGGTTCGGGCAGACCATGTTCACGTTGATCTGCTGCGGCCCCATCTCGATCGCGACCGAGCGGGTGAGGCCGACCAGGCCGTGCTTCGAGGCGATGTAGGAAGAGGTGAGGGCGGAGCCCGACTTCGACCCGCGGCTGCCGATCGAGACCACGCGGCCGCGGCCCCAGCCGGGCTGTTCGTCCTGCGTCAGCATCTGGCGGATGGCGTGCTTCATCGCGAAGAAGGCGCCGCGCAGGTTCACGTCAAGAACCGTGTCCCACATCTCCTGCGTCTGTTCGACGAACGGGCCGAAGAGATAGCCGACGCCGGCATTGTTCACGAGGATGTCGAGCCGGCCGAAGCGCGCGACCGTGGCAGCGACCATCGCCTCCACTTCCGCCTCGACGCGCATGTCCGCGGCGTAGGTGGCGATATCGGGATGAAGCTCGCGAAGCTCGGCCGCGACCGCTTCGAGATCGTCGTTCGTGCCGACGCCGTGGCCGGGGGCCATCGCGCCCTTGGTGGTGCCCAGATCATGGAGCATCACCTTGACGCCGTCCTCGGCGAGCTTGCGCGCGATCGCCGCGCCGAGGCCGCCGGGGCGGCCGGCGCCAGTGACGATGGCGACCTTGCCGTTGAGATCGGGATACATCGGGGAATTCCTGTTCAGGGGGAGATCAAAGGGAGAGGGCGGCGCGGTAGCCTTCGGACGTGGCCGCGAGGACGGTGCGTGGTGCCCAGCAATCGCCGATCAGCTGGGGTACGATGCCGGCCGCGCGTAGCGGCGCCTCGAGCGATACGTCGGGCACGCGCGGCGTGGCGAAGGTGAAGAGCGCGACGTCAGGAATGATCGTGCGCGCGCCGGTGAAGACGTTGCGTAGCGCCACCTCGCCTTCCTCGAAGCTCGAATCCGCGGCGGGGGCCGCGAGCGTGACGATCTCGATCCCCTTTCTGAGGAAGCGGGCGTAGATGCCCTGGCGCGTGACCATCGCTTCCTCGCCGGCGATCCGTTCGCGATCGGTGACCACCACCACCCGATCGAAGCGGGCGTGGAGCAGCTCCGCCGCGGCATAAGTGAAGGCGGTGCCGTCCGCGTCATGGATGACGGCGGTGCCGGGCTGGCGGCCGGTGCGGCGCGTCAGATCCTCCATCACGGTGCGCAGATCGGGGAAGAACTCGCGATATTCCTCCGGCAGGTAATCGGGGGTGGCGGGCGTGGCGCCCGTTGCCAGGATCACCTTGTCGGGATTGAGCGCGAGGATCGCCCCGGCGGTCGCCTCCTCGCCCCAGCGCAGGTCCGCGCCGGCGCGCTCTGCGGCGAGGCGCTGGTAATCGTAGATGCTGCTCAAATTCTCGCCGCCCGGCAGGAGCGCGTGGAGCCGCGTCTTGCCGCCGGCCTCGTCGCCGCGCGAGAAGAGCGTGACGTGGTGGCCGCGGGCGGCGGAGACCCAGGCGGCTTCCATGCCGGCGACGCCGCCGCCGACCACGACGACCCGGCAGGGCGCCTCCGCGGGCTCGGGCGTCCAGTCCGCCTCGTCGGGCGCGCCGACGCGGGGGTTGTTGTCGCAATGCAGCCCGCGGCCGACGTTGATCATGTGCCAGCAGGTGTTGCAGGCAACGCAATAGCGGATCTGCGCCTCGCGCCCCTCCTGCGCCTTCAGGCCCCAGGCGGGATCGGTGACGAGCGGGCGGCCGATCATCACGAGATCGCCGAGGCCGTCGCGCACGATGCGCTCACCCTCGTTGGGATCGGCGATGAGGCCGAGCGCGCCGATCGGGACGCCCGGCGCCGACTTGCCGAGCGCCGCGATCGTATCGACGTAGGGCGCGCGCGGACCGTGGAGATCGGGCAGATGCTCGTAGAGCGTGTGGCCGTGGGCGCCCCAGCAATAGGTGATGTAGTCGACCGCGCCGGTGGCGTGGACGAGGCGGGTGATCTCGGCCGCCTGCGCAAGGTCGATGCCGTTCTCCATGCCGTCCTCGGCGGGCAGCTTGGCACCGATGATGAAGCCGGCGCCGCAGGCCTGGCGCAGCGTCTCGATCAGTTCGATCAGCAAGGTGGCGCGGCCGGCGAGATCGCCGCCGTAGCGATCCTCGCGGCGGTTCGAACGGGCGGCGAGGAACTGGTGGAAGAGGTGGCCGTGGCCGGCCGAGATCTCGACCCCCGCGAAGCCGGCGCGCTGGAGCGCGCGGGCGCTGATCGCGAACTCCTCGATCATCGTCGCGATGCCGTCGATCGACAGCGCGTGCGGGACCGTGCCGCTAAGATCGTCGGGCAGGGCGGAGGCGCCATATGCGTTGGGGTTGCGGAAGCCGGAGCGGAAGCCGCGGCCATTGTCCTGCACCTGGCCCAGCATCAGGCTGTCATGCGCGCCGACCGCATCGGCCCAGCGGGCGAGCGCATCGGTGTTGATGCCGGAGAGGATCGCGGGGCGGGTGGGTAGTTGCTGCCATTGCAGCATGCCCATCGGCTCGCTGACGAGCATCGCCGCGCCGCCGCGCGCGCGATTGGCGTAATAATCGATCAGGCGATCGGTGACCCGGCCGCCTTGCGCGAAATGCGTCGACATGGACGCATGGACGATCCGGTTCTTGAGCGTCCGGCCGCCGATGACGACCGGGGAGAAGAGATTGGGATAGGCCGTCATCGATGGATCAGGATGCGCCGTGCATCCGCATGACGCGCTGGAAATAGGCGTTGCGCCACTCGTTGCGCTCTGCCTCCACCGCCGGATCGGCGCGATAGGCCTCGATATCGGCGCGGCTGACCGTGCCGTTGGCATCCAGCAGGCGCTCGATCGTGTCGGTGCGTTCGCGCAGCACCGCCACTTCGGTCATCAGCTCGAAGAAGAAGGTCATGACCTGATCGATCGAGGGATCATCGAAGAAATGCGGGCGCGGCCCCTTGCTGACGCGGGGCAGGGTGACGCTTTCGGGGGGGCGGGGATCGGCCATGGCAATCGTCCTATGAGATCGGGGCGGACGTCGCCGCCCGCCCCGATCCGATGATCAGAAGTCCTTGCGAACGCGGACGGACCAGCGGCCCGGCTCGTTCAGATACGGGAAGATCAGGAACGACGCGACATAGCGGCGATCGAAGCAGTTGTTGCACTCCGCCGCGATGCTCCAGCCCTGCGACGCATTGCGCAGCGTGATGCCGGCGTTGAACGTGCTGCCCGCCTCCTGATAGCCGCGCACGTCGTTCTGCGCCGACGGGTAGCTGCCGTCGCTGTACACCCAGGTGCCCGACGGGATCAGCTGGAAATCGCCGAGATCCGCGGTGTAGCTCGCGTAGACCGTCGAGTTGAACGGCGCGACACGCGACGGGAGCGCGATGCTGCCGCTCTGGGTGACGATGCCCTGGTTGCAGTTCGTGCCCGGCGCGATGCCGGCGCGGCAGCGCTCTGCCTGATCCAGCACGCTCTGGTCGATGTTCTTGTAGCGGGCGTGCTGCCAGCCCGACGTCCAGGAGACCGTTGCGCCGCGGAACGGAATGACGGTCAGCTCGGATTCGATGCCGTAGTTGCGCAGATCGGCGAAGTTGCCGGTGTTGTAGATGATCTGGCCCGGCAGCAGCGGGTTTTCACGGCCCGCCGGCAGCTGGTTGTCGGCATCGTTGAAGTAGAAGCCGGTCAGGTTGAAGCGTACCCGGCGATCGAAGAATTCCGAACGCAGACCGCCCTCGAACGACCAGATCGTCTCACGATCGAAGGCGAACATGCTGGCGGCGTTGTAAGCGCGCGACACCCAGCCGCCCGACTTGAAGCCCTTCGTCGCCGAGGCGAAGACCGAGACGTCCGGCGCCATCTTCCAGTTGATGGCGAAGCGCGGCGTCCACACCTTGGCTTCCTGCGTCACCGGGTTGCCGGCGTTGATCACGTCGATCGTGGTGAACGGCTGGTTGATGCCCACCGGCGGCAGCGGCGAGGCATTCGGACCGAACTTAATGTCCTTGTATTCCTCGGTGTAGCGGATGCCGGCGGTGAAGGTGAGGTTCGGGGTGATCTTGTAATCGCCCTGCAGGTAACCCGCGATCGCATCGGTGTTGTTCTGCATCGTGCGGTCGGCGAACAGCGTGCCGGTGCCGTTGAGCGCGATCGACAGGTTCGCGAACGACGTGCGGTTGTCTTCGCGGATGTAGAAGACGCCGCCGACATAGGTGAGCTTGTCGTCAAGCGCGCTGCCGGTGAACTTGATTTCCTGGCTGAACTGTTTGTGCCAGCTGTCGTTCGCGAGGATCGACGTCGGCCCCGGCACCGGGGTGATGAGATCGTTCGGATACTGGTACACCGTCGAGGTGCTGAGCAGGCTCATCGCGCTGTCGGTGAGGTATTCGTTGTAGATGTGGCGATAGCCGGTGATGATGTTCACCGTCAGATTGTCGGTCGCCTCAAGTTCGAGGTTCGACACCGCCGACCAGCTCTTCGCGACGTTGCCCAGCGTGTTGTCAGCGAGTTCCGGCGAAAGATAGCTGCGGCCACCGAACACGTCCGATACCGTCTGGCCTTCGCGCAGCTTGGTGTAGCTGACGCGCTTCTTGGTTTCGCGATCGTAGAAGTTCGGGAAGTTCGCGTAGCTCTGGCGGTTGTAGTCGCCCGTGATGTCCCAGATCACGCCATCGCCCAGCACGCGGACGGCGCCGCGGAAGCCGTAGCTGTTCTCGGAGTTCAGGCGCTGGCCGGTGACGCGGTTTTCGACATAGCCCTTGTCGTCGACATAATAGCCCTGGAACTTCGTCAGGATCTTGTCGGCGACGAGCGGAAGATCGATCGAGCCGCGGACGGTGGCGCGATCGAAGCGGCCATATCCTGCCTCGACGAAGCCGCCGAGATCACGCGACGGCTTCTTCAGAACGACGTTGATCGCGCCGCCCGTGGTGTTGCGGCCGAACAGCGTGCCCTGCGGGCCGCGCAGAACCTCGATCCGCTCCACATCGAAGAACGAGAAGTTGTTGGCGCTCTGACGCGACATATAGACGTCGTCGACATAGGTGCCGACCGGAAGATCGAAGGTCGAGATGGTCTCGTTGTTGTTGAGACCGCGCATCGAATAGCTGTTCGCAGTGCCGACCGACGTGTTGTTGTGCGCGATCAGGTTCGGAACATAGGCGAACAGATCGATCGTGCGCGCGATCTGGCGCGACTGCAGTTCCTGCGGCGAGAAGGCCGAAATGGCGAGCGGCACGTCCTGCAGGCGTTCTTCACGGCGCTGCGCGGTTACCACCAGATCCTCGAGCGCCTCGCCCTGGTTCTCGACTTCTGCAGCCGGCGCCGGTTCTGCCGGTGCAACCGTCTGTGCCTGTGCCTGCCCTGCGATCGCCAGCGCCAGAAGGCTGAGCCCTGCAAAATGATGGCGCTTGATCTTGCTCGTCATCAACAATCCCCTTCAGATTCCCGGATCCGGCACGCCGCTCGCGCGCCATCTCCCCCCACAGCTAAAACGGGTCCTCTTGAGCGGGCGCCCGGTTCGACGCCCGCCCAAATTCCTGCGAACTTCGTAAAATTTATTTGTTCTATGGATAGAACATAACTGTCGGCGGCTGTCACGCGCTTTTCTTGTTATCGCGCCTGATTCAGTGCCGATGTGGCCTTTTTACCGTTATAGGCGGGACGGCCGGTTGCCCGATCCAGCCACGCCGCGACATTGGGATAGGCATCGAGTGTGACACGCGAGGGTCGCGCCAGCGCAGCGATCGCCGCCACGTTGATGTCCGCCACCGTAAACGTGTCGCCGAGCAGCCAGTCGTGGCCGGCCAGCGCCTTTTCGAGGACGCCAAGCGGCGCCTGAAGCGACTGTTCCGCCGCATCCGCAGCAGCCGCGTCGCGCTGATCCTCCGGCTTGATCACACGATCGAACAGGCAGGTGGTGAGCGGACGCTCGAGCTCACCTACCGCCCAGAACGTCCACTGCCACGCGAGGGCCTCGCCCTGTGCATCGGCGGGATAGAGCGTGCCGGTGCCGTGCTTCTTGGCGAGATAAAGGCTCTGCGCGAAGGATTCGAACAGCACGAAATCGCCCTCGACGAGGGTCGGCACCTTTCCGTTCGGATTGAGCGCGAGATAGGCTTCCTGCTTGATCTCGCCCGGCGCGGGCTCGATCGAGGTGACCTCGACGCCGAGTTCACGCGCGACCCAGAGGGGGCGACGCGCGCGCGAACCGGGGCGGCCGTAGATGGTGACGCTCACTGTACCACTTTCTCCTGGACTGAAACGGCCGCGGGATGGTGCGCGGCCAGAAACGAGAGGATGGGCGCGGCCCATTCGGGCGCACGTTCGAAGACCATGCCGGCGCCGCCGGGCAGCTCCGCATAGACCCAGCCGGGGCGGCGCTCGACCAGCTGCAGCCCCATTGGGAACAGCCGGTCGGTGCGGCTGGCGATGATCAGCGTGGGGCAGGCGATCGCGTCGAGATCCGCTTCCAGATCATAGGCGGGGGCGGCGCGGTGGCCGTCCTCCTTCCACGGGCCGTTGGCGAAATAGGCGACGATACCGACGTGGATCGTCTCGTCGGTCCAGGCCGGATCGGCGATGCGACGCACGGTGGCCCAGCGATCGGTGAAGTGGCTGCCGTCGGGCTTGATTTCCTGGAGATCGGTGAGGCCGGCGGCGCGCTCGGCCCGCTGCTCGGCAGTGTAATAGGGCATGTTGTCCGTCACGAGCGCGGCGACGAGATCCGGATGCGCGGCGGCGAGCCGGGCCGCGACGAGCGAGCCGCCGTGGTGGCCGGCGACGGCGACCGGCGCCAGCCCGAGCGCACGGATGACGGCCGCGACCGTTTCGGCATAGCCCTCGATGCTTGCCGCTTCGCGCGGGGGATCCGACATGCCATGGCCGGGCAGGTCGGGCACGATCACGCGATAGCCGGCCGCCGCTAGGACGGGCATGGCGCGGCGATACTGGATCGATCCCCACGGTGCCTGGTGGACGAGCACGATGGGCGTGCCGGTGCCAAGCTCGCGATAATGGACGAGGCCGTCGGGGCCATCGACATAGCCGCGGCGCTCACCGGGGAGGACGTTGACGGACGGGAGCATCAGGCGGCCACCTTTGCAGTGTTGCCCGCGACGCGCTCGCCGATCAGGCGGCCGAAGGTGAGCGCCGGGGTGACCATCATGCCGCCGCATGCGGCCTTGCCCATCGTCTGACTGGAGCCGAGCAGTTCGCCGGCCGCGTAGAGCCCGTCGATCACGCTGCCATCCTTGCGGATGACGCGAAGATCGTCGTCGACCGCCAGGCCGACGGCGCTGGAGATGGCGCTGCCCTGCATGCGGATGGCGTAGAAGGGGCCGTTCTCGATCGGCGCCGGCAGATGCTGGCGGCCGAAGAAGTCGTTGCCGGTGGTGACGCCGTAATTGTAGCCGGCGACGGCGTTGGCGAGGCCGCCCGCGTCGATGCCGGCGGCGACTGCGAGATCCTCGATCGTATCGGCGCGGGTGAAGGCGGGGCCGCCTTCTTCGATGGCGCGCTTCACCTCGTCACGGCTCCAGCCGGCGAGGAGGGGCGGCGCCTCATCGAGGATGCGCTGATCGAAGACGATCCAGTAGCGGCGATCGGGCTGCATACTGAGCGCCATTTCGCGCGCGTCGATGCTGCGCACGTCCTCGCGCACGAAGCGGTGGCCGTTGGCGTTGACGTAGATTTCCCACGGCTCGCGGCGCTCGGGGAAATGTTCCACCGTCGCGAAGGCGCGGGCGGGGAAGGTGTCGCTGTTGTAGAGCGTCCCGAAGTTGTTGAAGACGTTCTCCTGGCCGCGCAGGTAACCGCCGACCGACTGGCCGAGGCCGAGGCCCGCGCCCTTGGAGAAGCGCCAGGGGGCCGCATTGTAGAGCGGATAGCCGTTCAGCTCCGCGAACATTTCCGGGTTGGAGGCATAGCCGCCGCTTGCGAGGAGGACCGCGGCTCCGGCGAAATCGTGGTCGGTGCCCGATGCGTCGCGCGCAGTTGCGCCGGTGACTGCGCCATTGGCGTCGGTGATCAGTGCGACGACTTCATGTTCGAGGCGCAGATCGACGCGGCCGTCGCCGACGAGCTGTTCAACGATCGGCACGAGCACGTCCTTGACGCTGACGCCGCCCTTTTCTCCCCAATAATAGCGATCCTGCGAATAGGGCTCGTGGCCGAAGCCCTTGATCGGATGTTCGGGCAGGGGGGCGAAGCCGCGCTCCATCAGCCAGTCGAAGGTGCCAGCGGCGTGATCGATCGCGAGGCGGGCGAGCCCCTGGTTGATCGTGCCGCGGCTGATCCGGACGACATCGGCGAAATGATCATCGGGCGTGTCGTTGATGCCGCGCTCGCGCTGCAGGCGGGTGCCCGCGGCGCTCATCTGGCCGGTCGCCACCCACAGGGTGCCGCCGAGCACATCGGCATGTTCGAGAAGCAGAACCTTCGCGCCACCTTCCGCCGCGAAGATGGTGGCTGCCAGGCCGGCGGATCCACCGCCAACGATGATGAGATCGTACAACCTACGCCTTTCCGAAATTTAGAACGTTGTTCCGATTTCCGGAGCTAAGCTAGGTTTCGGACGTGGGTCAAGAGCGGTTGTGGATCGCCGATTGACAGGCTGGAAAGCAGCAACAATCATAATGCGATACACCGGATCAATATTCAGAACAGGGGGCGCAAGGATGCTAAGTTGGTTGATGATTGCTTCTGCGTTGGGATCGGGCGTCGTTCCGCCGGGCGATTCGGTCGCCGCGGCGATTGCGCCGGTGGCGGCGCTCGCGACGCGTGCCGCGGCGTGCAGACCGCCGCTCCCGTCCGATAGCGGCTGGGACGGGATCGGCGTCGTTCGTGGCGGCAAGGGCTATGTCACCACGCCAATGGGGCAAGTGCATTATCGGTTGATGGGCCCCGGCGACGGACCGACCGTGCTGCTGCTCCACCAGACGCCCTGGTCGCTGATCGAATGGGCGGACATCCAGCCATGCCTTGCAGCGCGTGGCATCCGTACGCTGGCGGTTGATGCGCCGGGCTATGGCATGTCGGACGTCCCCGACGGCAAGCCGACGATCAAGCAATATGCCGCGAATCTTGCGCCGGTGCTGGATCAGCTGGGCATCACCCGCGTGACGGTGGCGGGACACCACACCGGGGCCGCGACGGCGGCCGCCTTTGCCGCGCAATTCCCTGATCGAGTGGCGGGCGTGGTGCTGCACGGCGCGCCCAATTACAATGCGCAGGAGCGGGCGCAGCGGCTGGCGCTGCCGCATCCCGACCTGACGCTGCGTGCCGATGGCAGCCACCTCAGCAACTATTTCGGCAAGCTCCACCGTGCGCAGGGCGAGGTGCCGCGGCACCTGTCGACCATTACCTGGTCGACGTTGAACATCTTCCTGGCGGGAGTGGCGGATGTGGCGCATTCGGCGGTCTACAACAATGACATGGGCGCGGATCTCGCGAAGATCGAGGTGCCGCTGCTGGTGCTGTCCGATGCCGGCGACGCGCTTCATGCGATCGACCAGCGGACGGGCAAGATGAAGCCGAACTTCTCGTACCAGACCTTCTCGCAAGGATCGGCGCACGGGCTGATCGTGGAGCCGGCGCGCTGGGCCGAGACGGTGGGTACGTTCGTTGCGAAACTGCCGGCGCGCTGAGCGCCGGCAGCGGTTCAGGCGACCAGCCGGGCCGCGTGATCGGGGGCCGATGCGCCAAGCGCGCGCGACGCATCGGCCGCGGCACCGCGCACATGCGCGACGAGTGCCGGCGTCTGTTCCTCGCCGAAGCGGGAGAGCGGGAGAGCCAGACCCATCGCAGCGACGATCTGGTTGTTCGGGCCCCAGACGGGCGCGGCGATCCCGCCGACCTGCGGCTCCCATTCGCCGCGATTGATCGCGATGCCGGCCTCGCGCACGTCCTCCACCGCCGCCTGAAGCGCGTCGGCATCGGTGATGGTGCGCGGCGTATAGCCACGCAGCGGCACGGCCAGCGTCTCGCGCAGCGCGCCCGGATGGAACGCGAGGAAGACCTTGCCCGTCGCCGAGCAATGCGCCGGCGCGCGCTCGCCGATTTCCGAAAAGGCGCGGATCGAGTGCACGCCCTCGGCCTTGTCGACGTAGATCACCTCGCGCCCGGCGGGGATGGCGAGATGAACCGTTTCCATCGTCGCGCGCGCCAGTTGTTCCATGATCGGCCGGATCGTGCGGCGAAGATCCAGCCGCTCGATAACCTTGGCGCCCTCCTGCCAGATCTTGAGCGTTGCTGAATAGCGGCCGCCGGTGGTGGAGGCATAACCAAGCGCCATGAACGTCTGAAGGTAGCGGTGAATGTTGCTCTTGGTGAGACCCACCTGGCGCGCCAGTTCCGATACGCCGACGGGCTCGGGGGCAGCGACCAGTGCCTCAAGCACGGCCATGCCCTTTACGATTGTCTTATCCATCCTCTACCCCGGTTATCTTGCGCCCCACCCTTAATTCTGGCTCGACGTGCTGCCGTTTGCCAGCGCCGTCTCGAGTTCGGTGACGGCTTCGCGATAATGACGCAACCCAATGAACGTAATTGCGATCGAAGGGATGCCAATCAGCAGCACATAACTGCACAGGACCACACCGATCATGGACGGATCGCCCGTCAGATCGGTCGCGAGGCCAATGATCGGCGGGCCGAGCAGCGGGCCGATCAGGGAAATGCAGGTGTTGAAGATCGCCAGCGCCTGGGTGCGGATCTCGCCCGGCGTGATCTGCGCCATGGAGGAGGGGCCGCCCGCCGTCGCCACCGACTTGCCGATGAAGGCGATGAACATGAAGAAGATGCCGAGATAGGCGTTCGGCATGATCGGATACACCGCGCTTGCCGGCACGCAGATCAGGAGGCCGAGGATCAGCACGCGCATGGTGCCGTCCGGCCGATCGGCGAACTTCTTCTGCGCCCAGACCGCAAGCGCGGTGCCGATCGGGCCGGCGGTGAAATAGAACAGGCCGGTGACGAAGCCCGTTTCCGCGATGCTCCAGCCCCACACGCGGGAGAAGAGCGGCACGTTCCACAGCGTCAGCGCAGCAAGGGCGAAATTGCAGGTCGAGCCGGTGATCAGCGAGCCATAGCCACGCCAGCGCTTGCCGATGTAGCGGAAGGCGGCGCTTGCCGGCGGCGGCGCAGCAGTGGTCTCCTGGCGCTTGGGCTCCTGGATCGACAGCATCAGGCCGGCAAACAGGAAGCCGGGGAGACCAACGGCAACGAAGGTCGCCTGCCACGGCTGCAGCAAGCCGAAGATCGGCCACACCGTCGGCCCCAGCTTCTCCAGCCACGCGACCACAAGGCCACCGAGGAGGAAGGCGAGGCCGGCGCCAAGGTAAGGGCCCGCCATATAGACGCTGATCGCACGCGGCCGCTCTCGCCGGTTGAAATAGTCACTGATGATCGAGACGGAGCAGGGGCTGACCACTGCTTCGCCAAGGCCGAGGCCGAGCCGCATCAGGAACAGGGGGAGGAAGGTTGCGACAAGGCCGCTGCCGACCGTCATCGTGCACCAGATGACGATGCCTGCGATGAGCAGCCACTTGCGGTTCGAGCGATCCGCGTACCAGCCGAGCGGGATGGCGACGAGCACGTGGAAGGTCGAGAAGGCCGGCCCGAGCAGAAGCCCGATCTCGAAATCGCTGAGCGACAGATCGCGCTTCAGCGGCTCCACCAGCAACGACAGGATGAACCGGTCGAAATAGGAGAGGATGAAGATCACGAGCAGCAGCGCGACCACGTACCAGCGGTACGCTGGCCCGTTCTTATCCAGTATCACAATTCCCCCCTTGGGCTCGTGTCGTCAGTGATGCGTGCCGATCAGCCCGGCTTGCGGCTGCCGAAGACGTACCAGCCGCCCTTGCCGTGACGCGGCCGGCCGGGCTCGTCCCAGGCGAAGGCGGCGGTGCGATCGGGATAGGCGCCGATATCCGGCAGGATGTGCGCGAAGCTTGCCGCGCGATCGAAGCCAGCGCGCTCCATCAGCGCGATCGGATCCTGATCGCGCCAGGCGGTGTACGCCGGCTCGTTGTTGTTGCGCGTATCCCAGTTCCAGAAATAATTTTCCCACGGATCGACCAGATCGTGCGCGGGCAGTTCCTGGTGGATCATGATGCCGCCCGGCCGCAGCAGGCGGTGGCATTCCGCCAGCACCTTCTTCGTCGCCCAGACCGGGATCTCATGGAAGAAGAAGCTGGAGACGATCAGGTCGAAATGGCCATCAGGGAAGTCGGTCGCTTCCGCATTCTGCTGGCTGAAGTGGACCGGCACGCCTTCATGCTCGGCAACGGCATGGCCGTAGCGAAGCAGCGGTGCGCCGACGTCGATCCCGTGGGCCTCGACGCCCGGGAAGGCGGGCACGTACGGAATGAGGTTCTTGCCCGAGCTGGTGCCGATATCGAGCATCCGCTGCGGCTGGAAATCGGGCCAGGTGGCCTTGATCCAGCGTCTGACGACGCGCGCCACGCCGCCCCATGAGCGATGGCTCTGCTGCGCCGTGAACACGCGCGCGCCGAGGCTGACGACCGCGCCCTGCGCCACGTCATCCTCGGTCCATTCGGTGTGGAAGCAGCCCGGCGTCAGGTGGACGTCGAGCGTGCTGACGTAGGCCGGCACGTCGAAGGCGGGATCAGTGCGCAGCGAGCCGCCGGCGGGATTGCGCTCCGATGCGTCACGGGCGACCGCGATCAGATCGGGAAGCGCGCGCTCCACCTGCGGCTGCACCGACTGGAAGCACATCTCCTGCGCATTGTACCGAAGCGTGCTGTAGAAACGGTAGCTCGGCTCCTTCGCCATGGCGCGATCGATCTCGCGCCAATGCTTCACCGGCTCCGCCAGCTTGGGCTCGACGCGCGTCTTCCAGTCGGTTTCCAGCGCGTTGACGAAATCCTGAATGGCGTGGCGACGAAGCGTGCTGCAGAACTTCTGGCGCGCGACCTCGTCATGCGTCGGCTGCGTCACCAGTTCGATGTCCGCAATCGCGCTGTTCGTCGGTGCCGCTTCCGCCATGATCGCCTCCTCGCCATCCGTATCAAAATGCGATACGCCGTTTCGAATCTAGCTGTACCATGCTCCCGGAAGCGTGGCAACGCGCTCTCGCCGGCGCCTCACACGCAATCCTGTTGCGGAAACACCCTTGCCATTCTGCGATTCGTTATAGAGTTAGAACAAATATCGTTCGGAGGGTGGAGCTTGGGGATTCAGTCGTCTGAGGCAGGGGTGATCATCGTCGGTGCAGGCCCCGTCGGCCTGATGACGGCGCTGTTGCTTTCCGAGCAAGGCATCGAATGGCGCCTGATCGCAAGCGAGCCGGTGCTGGCAGGCGATCTGCGCGCCTCGACCTTCCATCCGCCGACGCTCGATCTGCTGGGGCGCCTCGGGCTTGCCGAGCCGCTGATCGCCCAGGGGCTGGTGAGCCCGACGTGGCAGGTGCGGCTGCATGCGACGGGGGAGCGGGCCGAGTTCGACCTGTCTGTGATCGCCGACGACACCGACCATCCGTTCCGCCTCCAGTGCGAGCAATCCCGCCTGTGCGCGCTGGTGCTGGAGCGGTTGCAGGTGGATCCCAGGGGCACGGTGATGCTTGGCTGGACGGTCGATGGTGTCACGGCCGACGAGACGGGCGTCGCGGTGACGGCGCGTGCGGTGGATGCGCCGGAGGGCGATCCGCAGACTTTCCGTGGCCGCTATCTCATCGGGGCGGACGGATCACGCAGCGTGGTTCGCCGGGCGATGGGGATCGGCTTCGAGGGGATGACCTATCCCGAGACGACGATCCTGGCGACGAGCGACTTCGCGTTCCAGGATCGCCTGCCGGGCCTGTCGAACGTCAATTACGTGTGGAAGGATGGCGGCACCTTCTCGCTCCTGCGCCTTCGGCATCTGTGGCGGTGCAGCCTCTATCCCGATCAGGGCGAGACGATCGAAGAGGCGCTGCAGCCCGAGAGCATTGCGCAGAAGCTGCGCGCGATCGTGCCGGAGGCGGCGGACCGCGCGCCGATGGAGGTGCGGCCCTACCGTGTGCACATGCGGATCGCCGATGATTATCGCGCGGGTCGCGTGCTGCTGGCCGGAGACGCCGCGCATGTGAATTCGCCGGCGGGCGGGATGGGCATGAACGGCGGCATCCATGATGCGGCGGAGCTTGCCGCGACGCTGGGCGAGGTGTGGCGCGGCGCACCGGAGACGCTGCTCGATCGCTACACGCGCCGCCGCCGGCCGGTGGCGGAGCAGGAGATGCTGGCGCAGGCGGATCGCAACCGGGCGCGGATGCAGGAGCGCGATCCCGCGCGGCGCCGCGCGCTGCTGGCGGATCTGCAACGCATCGCCGGCGACCGCGATCTCGCGCGCGAGCATCTGCTGCGCACGTCGATGATTACCGGGCTGCGCCGCGCCGCGGCGATGGCATGAGCGGCTATGACTATGCCCCGCGCGGGCGGATCGGCATCGGTACGCCGCAGGCCAATCCGACGGTGGAGGATGAACTTCGAATCCTCCTGCCGCCGGCCGTCGGCATGTCCGTCGCCCGGCTGACGAGCGTTGCGGCGAAGCCCGAGGACCGGCTGCGCGATTACCTGTGCCGGCTGGAAACCTTCCTCGACACGTTCGACACGCTGAAGCTGGATGCTTTCAGCTTTGCCTGCACTGCCTCGTCCTATCTGATCGACGGCAAGAAGGCCGACGCCATCGTCGAGCGCTGCGTGACGCGGCGCGGCTACCCGATCGTGACGGCGGCGGATGCGATCGTTCGCGCGCTGGATCGGCTGGGCGCGAAGAAGATGGCGATCATCAGCCCGTATCCCGCGGCGCTGGCCGAGGCAGCGACCGCTTACTGGCGCCGGCGCGGGTTCGAGGTGACGGCGGTGGCCGCGGCGGGTGACTTGCTGCCGGGTGCCGACACCCGCGGCATCTATGCGCTGGGCAGCGAAGATGCCCGGCGGGCGCTGCAGGGGCTCGACCTTGCGGGGGCCGAGGTAGTGCTGTTCAGCGGCACCGGCATGCCCTCGCTGCCACTGCTCGCCAGTCAGACGAGCGGTGTGCCGATGCTGTCCTCCAATCTCTGCCTTGCCGCGGCGCTTTGCGACCTGCTGGGCCAAGGCGATCTCCTGACCGATGCCGCGCCCTGGGCAGCACGCTGCCGCGCGGCCGTTACCCATTGAAAGGTTCTGCATGAAGACGATCACGGCCCTTATTGCGGGCGAGACGATCACCACCGGCGAAGCGCCTGTCGCGGTGATCGATCCGGCCACCGATACGCTGATCGCGGAGCTGCCGGAGGCGGATGGCGCCACGGTGGACCGGGCGGTGGCGGCGGCCCGGCGGGCGTTCGAGGACGGCGCCTGGCGCCTCGCCTCGGTCGAGCAGCGCCAGGCGGTGCTTCGCCGCGCGGCAGACCTGATCGATGCAGCCGCGGACGATCTGGCCGACGTCGAATGCGCCAACACCGGCCTGCCGCTGTCGCAGATCCGCGGGCGATCGGTGCCGCGTGCGGCAGACAATTTCCGCTTCTTCGCCGATTACATCGGGCAGGCGACGGGCCGCCTGTACGAACAGCATCCCGATTATCTGACGATGGTGCGGCGCGAGCCGGTGGGCGTCGCGGCGCTGATCAGCCCGTGGAATTCGCCGATCGCGCTTGGCTCGATGAAGATCGCGTCGGCCATCGCCTTCGGCAACAGCTGCGTCATCAAGCCGTCCGAGCAGGCGCCGCTGGGGATCACCCAGCTGACCGCGCTGCTGAGCGACGCTGGCCTGCCCGACGGCGTGGTCAATCTGGTGAACGGGCGCGGGGCGACGACGGGCGACCGGCTGGTGCGCCACCCCGACGTGGATCTCGTCTCCTTCACGGGCGGAACGCCGACGGGACGGGTGATCATGCGCACGGCGGGCGAATTGCTGAAGCCGGCCTCGGTGGAGCTTGGTGGCAAGTCCGCGAACATCATCTTCGACGACGCGGATTTCGAGCGCGCGGTGGATGGCGCGCTGCTGGGCATCTTCACCAACAACGGCCAGCAATGCCTCGCCGGATCACGCATCCTGGTACAGCGCGGGATTGCGGACCGGTTCGTCGAGGCGTTCGTCGAGCGGGCGCGACGCATCCGGGTGGGCGACCCGCGCGATCCGGCTACCGAGATCGGCCCGCTCGTCTCGCGCCGGCACATGGAGCACGTGCTTGGCTTCGTGCCTGGGGCTGGCGAGGCTGGGCTTTCCGTGCTGACCGGCGGGCGCGCCGCGCCGGGGCTGGAGCAGGGGTGCTATGTCGAGCCGACGCTGGTGCGCGCGGAGCGGCAGGACCTGCGGGTGTGCCAGGAGGAAATCTTCGGGCCGTTCGCGACCCTCTCCGTCTTCGATACCGAGGAAGAGGCGTGGCAGATGGCGAACGCCACGCGCTTCGGGCTGGTGGCCTATGTGTGGTCCGAGAGCGTGCAGCGGATCATGACCGCGCAGGAGCGGCTCGCTGCGGGGACGGTGTGGTGCAACACGCCGATGATGCGCGAGCTTCGCGCGCCGTTCGGCGGGTGGAAGGAATCGGGCATCGGATCTGACGGCGGGCTGGAATGCGAAGCGTTCTTCACCCACGCCAAGACCGTCAGCATCCCGCGCCGCCCGTTGGCACTGCGCAAGCTGGGCGGCTGATCGCGGTGGGCGCGCCGGACGAGAGCGTCACCATCGACCGGTCGTTCGTGCGCGTCGCGGGCGGGGAAATCCACCTGCGTCGCTCGTCCGGCGGGGCGGGTCGGGCGCTGGTGATGATCCACGCCTCGCCCGGATCGTCACGCAATCTTTTGCCGTTGATCCAGGCACTTGCGCGCTATGGCCGGCGGGTGCTGGCGGCGGATACGCCGGGGAACGGCGATTCCGATGATCTCGCGCCGGAAGCGCCGGACGTGGCGTGGTATGCGGGCGCGCTGGTGGCGCTGCTCGACCGGCTGGGCGTCGACGAGGTGGATCTGTACGGCACCCATACCGGCGCGCGGATCGCGGTGGAGGTGGCGGCGCAGGCGCCCGAGCGGGTGGGGGCGCTGATCCTCGATGGGCTGATCGATTATCCGTCCGAGACGCGTGCGCTGTTCCTGGAGCGCTATGCCCCTGCCATGGAGCCGGACGATTATGGCCGGCAATTCGCGTGGGCGTTCAATTACATACGCGATCAGGCGCTGCACTTCCCGCATTTCCTGCGCGATCCCGAGCATCGCATCATGACGCGCGCGGTCCCGGATGCGGCGTCGCTTCACGCGTCGACGCTGGACGTGCTGAAGGCGCTGGCCTCGTACCACAAGGCGTATCGCGCGGCGTTCGCCTATCCGTTGATGGAGCGGTTGCCCGAGGTGATGGCGCCGACGTTGCTGCTGCGCGCTGAGGGGGAGCTGTCGGCGCTGAAGGCGGCGGTCGAGGCGATTTCGGCCGCACTTTCGCGGTCATCCATCGTGCCGGTTGCGGGCGACGCTGGTGCGAAAGCGGCGGTGATTGGCCGCTTTCTGGAAGCGAATGGATAGCGCTGGTCGCCCGCTGCACGCCCGCATCTGAAACGCGGGCGTGCAGCGGGGATCAGATCACCGGATTGGCTGCGTCGACGATCTCGCTGCCGGTGGCGAACCAGGCGGTCGGGCGCTTCGCCAGTTCACCCAGCAGCGCCTCGAACGCGCCGATACGATAGGGCAGGCCGAGGATGTAGGGCGTGACGTTGAGCGCCAGCATCCGGCCGGAGCCGCCCGCGCTTTCGCGCTCCATCAGATCATAAGCGTCGATCATCTGTTCGACGTAGGATTCCGCCGAATTCTGCTGCGCCACGATGATCTGGCGATCCGACAGCTCGTGGCTGAGCGGCACGTTGACGATGTCCCCGGCGCTGGTGGTGAAGCGATAGGGCAATTCGTCGTTCACCCAATCGCACATGTAATCGACGCCGGCCTCGGCGAGCAGGCGCGGCGTGTTGAACGACTGCGAGCGGGCGATCGACAGCCAGCCGCGCGGGCGCTTGCCCGAGACGCGCTCCAGCGTATCGAGCGACTGCGCGATCAGCGCGCGCTCGTCCGCCTCATCGAGGCCCGAGGCGATCGTGCCATTCATGTCCGTCGAATGGGCGATGATCTCGTGCCCGGCCGCATTGATGTCGGCGACGATCGAGGGATAGCGTTCCGCGATCGCGCTGTTCGCGGCGACCGATACCTTCGCGCCGACCGCGGCGAAGGCGTCGAGCATCCGGTAGAAGCCGACCCGGGTGCCGTAATCGCGCGCGGTGTAATGGCGGTAATCGGGATAGGGCGTCTGCATGTGCCCGGGTGCGCGGAACGGCTTGTCGCCGGCGACGATCGGGAACCATTCGAGATCGACCACCGTCCACACCGCGACCTGCTTGCCGCCCGGCCAGGCGATCGGCGCGCGCGCGTCGATGCTGGACCAGCCGTAATGATCATGGTCCATGCCGTGACGGCGCCTGGGGTAGGTGAGGTAGGATTGATCGAGCGCCATCAGCGCGCCTCCTTGTAGCGCGCGGCATCGGCGGTCGCCGCGTCATAGCCGTTGGCGAGGAAATGATCGGCGATGTCGCCCGAGCGCGTGATCCACGCACGCCCGTCCGCCGCGATATGCCGCAGCACTTCCTCGAATGCTGCCATGCGATGCGGCTGGCCGATGAGATAGGCGTGGAGCGGGATGCACATCACGGTGCCGGACTTCGCGCCTTCCTCTGCCAGCCGATCGAACTGGCGAATGAGCGTCGCGGCATATTCGCGCGGGCTCATGTTGTAGACGAGGAAGCCGTAATGATCGTTCACCTCCAGGCTGTACGGCATGGAGACGAGCCGGCCCCTGGCGACGTGCACCGGCCCCGGCTGATCATCGTGATAGAGATCGCATGTGTAGGTGAGGCCGTATTCAGCGATCAGATCGAGCGTGCGCGGCGTGTGGGTGAGGGCAGGCGCGAGCCAGCCCTTGATCGTCTGACCCGTGGCGTCGCGGACCGTGTCGATCGCGTCCTCGATCAGCTGGCGCTCCTGCGCCTCGTCCATCCCGTAGGAATAGCGCGTGTTGTAGACGCCGTGGCTGAAGAACTCCCAGCCAAGGTCGTTCACCTCTGCGACGATTTCGGGGTGATGCTGGCACATCGCGACGGAGAGCGAGACCGAACCCTTGAAGCCGTGGCGCTCCATCGCATCCGCCAGCCGGCGATGGCCGACGCGGTTGCCATAGTCGCGGTGCGAATAGCCGACGACATCCGGATGCGGCTTCGGCCAGCTCTTGCGGTGCGGATTGGCCGGAGGATCGAGCTCGTAGAATTCGATGTTGGGCGATACCCACACCGCGACAGTCTTGCCGTCGGGCCATTCGATCTTCGCGCGATCCCGATAGGGCCGGAAATCGTAGAGGCCGGGATCGCCTTCGCCTTCCCGCATCAACGTGCCTCCAGCCAGTCGATCACCGTCTGCACGGGTTCGACATCGGCATACTTCAGCTGAAGATCGGTGAGGTTCGCGAAGTGATAGCTTTCGTGCTTGTCCGCGCAGGTTTCGATCGGGACGATCGTGCGGAAGCCGTAGGACAGCGAATCCACCGCGGTCGCACGGACGCAGCCAGAGGTGCTGCCGCCGGTGACGATGACGGTATCGACCTTGTGCCAGCGAAGATAGGAATTGAGCGGCGTTTCGAAGAAGGCCGACGGCATCCGCTTGGTATAGACGAGATCGTTGGGATCGATCCGGACGCGCGGATCGAACTGATGCCGTTCGCTGCCGTACTTGATGTTCTGGAGCGAATCCTCGGTATTGGTGCGCGTGCCCCAGACGCCGGCGTCACCCGCGTCGTCCTTGTAGGCGACGTGGCTCCAGATCACCGGCATGCCCTTTTCGCGGGCAAGATCCGAGATCTGATTGACGTATTCGATCTGCCTGGGATCGGTTTCATACGCCGTCTTGAACATGTCGATGCGGGTATAGGCCTGCTGGAAATCGACGTTCACGATCGCCAGCCGCTCGCCGAAGCCGAACTTCTTGCGGGCCGGGTTCGCCATCACCTCGTCGAACAGCTGGCGCGCCGTCTTGTCTTCGCACACCATGCGCGTGCCAACGATCGTCATGCTACCTCCAGCTTCTGTTCATGTGCCGGCCGGAAGCCGAGCGGCAGGCCGGCGTCTGGCGTGAAACCGTAGAGCGGCTCGCCTGGCAATTCCCTGGCCAGAATGTCGCGCACGGCGTTGAGTTTCTCGAGATCGATCCCCGTGCGAAGGCCCATCGCCTCCAGCATGAACACAAGATCTTCGGTCACGATATTGCCCGATGCGCCAGGGGCGAAGGGGCAGCCGCCCAGCCCCGCGAGCGAGCTGTCGATCGTGGTGAGGCCGCTGTCGAGCGCGGCAAGCGCGTTCGCAAGGCCAAGGCCGCGGGTGTTGTGGAGGTGGATGCCGGTGACGGCCTCCTCACCCACCGCGCTGCGCACCAGCTTGATGAGGCGCTTCACCGCCGCCGGATCAGCATAGCCGGTGGTATCGGAAATGCCGACCTCGTCGCAGCCCGCCGCCATCAGCCCTTCGGCGAGACGTGCGATCTGCGCATCGGGGATGGCGCCTTCCAGCGTGCAGCCGAAGGCGGTGGAGAGGCTGCCTTCGAAATGCGGGCGGCTATCCTGCGGCACAGCGGCGACCATCGCGGCGATCTCGCGTGCTTCCGCCAGCACCTGATCGTGCGTGCGGCGCAGGTTGCGCAGCGAATGGGTTTCGGAAGCCGACAAGGGCAGCGTCAGCTTGTGCGCGCCGGCTTCGATCGCGGCGGCGGCACCGCGCGCGTTCGGCACCAGCACCGCGACCGTCAGGCCCGGGATGGTGCGGGCGAAGGCGACCACCTCCGCCGTATCGGCGAGCTGCGGGAGAACCTTGGCCGGCACGAAGCTGCCGACCTCGATTTCGCGCACGCCGGCGGCCGCTTCGGCAGCGATCCATGCCTTCTTTGCCTCGAGCGGCAAAATGGGTGATATGCTCTGCAGCCCATCGCGGGGGCCGACTTCACTCACCAAAATATCGATTGGTTCTGTCACGTTACGCGCCGCCCCAGTTACGGTTTATCATGCTGGCCGTTGCCTTATTTGTACTAAGCCTATATCAAATAGGAGACGCCGTTCAAGGCACGACACCAGCTTCGGGAAAGATATGAACGCTGACGCGCTACCACTCGCCGGCCTGAAGGTCGTGGAGTTCACCCATATGGTGATGGGCCCTGCCGTTGGCGTCATCCTGGCCGATCTGGGGGCCGAGGTCATCAAGATCGAGCCGATCGGGGGCGATCAGACGCGCGAATTGCTGGGTTCCGGCGCGGGATACTTCCCGATGTTCAACCGCAACAAGCGCAGCATCTGCCTGGATCTGAAGAGCGAGGGCGGCGTTGCCGCAGCAAAGAAGCTGCTGGCGGATGCGGATGTGCTGATCGAAAACTTCCGCCCGGGCACGCTCGACAAGCTGGGCCTGTCCTATGAGACGCTGAAGGCGCAGAACCCGCGGCTGATCTATTGTTCGGCCAAGGGCTTCCTTGCCGGGCCGTACGAGAAGCGCACCGCGCTCGATGAAGTGACGCAGATGATGGGCGGGCTTGCCTATATGACGGGCCCGCCGGGGCGCCCGCTGCGCGCGGGATCCTCGGTGATCGACATTACCGGCGGCATGTTCGGCGTGATCGGCGTGCTGGCGGCGCTGGAGCGGCGGCACCGGACCGGCGAGGGGGCGGACATCCGCTGTTCGCTGTTCGAGACGACGGCGTTCCTGGTCGGTCAGCACATGGCGCAATCGGCAGTGACCGGGCAGGCGGCCAAGCCGATGCCGGTGCGCATTTCCGCGTGGGCGATCTACGACGTGTTCGAGACGAAGGAGCCGGACCAGCAATTGTTCGTCGGCGTCGTCAGCGATTCGCAGTGGGTATCCTTCTGCCGCGCGTTCGGGCTGGACGCGCTGGGCGACAACCCGGATTTCGCCAAGAACAACCAGCGCGTGCTGGCGCGCGACACCATCCTGCCGCAGGTGCGCGCGCTGTTCGCCACCATGACGCGCGACGAGCTGATCGCGAAGCTGGAGACCACCGGGCTGCCGTTCGCGCCGATCACGCGGCCGGAGGATCTGTTCGAGGACGCGCAGCTCAATGCCGGCGGGCTGGTCGACGTGACGCTGGCGGACGGACGCACGACTCGCCTGCCGGGCCTGCCGGTCGAGGTGGATGGGGCGCGCATGGGCCTGACGCGGGACATTCCGTTGCCGGGCGGGGACACCGATTCGGTGCTGGCCGAGGCCGGGTTCGACGCCGCCACGATCGCGGCGATGCGTGAACGGCGCGAGGTCGCCTGACGATGGTGCGGACCCTTTTCGACAAATTGTGGGACCTGCACGCGATCGACGATCTGGGTGACGGCACCTGGCTGCTGCTGATCGACCGCATCCTGCTGCACGAGCGGACGGGCAGCGTGGCGCTGGAGAGCCTGCGCGATGCCGGGCGCTCGGTCGCCTCGCCGCAGCATGTGTTCGTGACGATGGACCATATCGTCGACACGCTGCCGGGGCGCAGCGACAAGACGATCATGCCGACCGGCACGCAGTTCATCACCGCCACCCGCGCCGCGGCGCAGGCGGCGGGGATCACGCTGTTCGACATCGGTGACGACCGGCAGGGGATCGTCCATGTCATTTCGCCGGAGAACGGCATCGTGCTGCCGGGCGCCACATTGGTCTGCCCGGACAGCCACACCTGCACGCAGGGCGCGCTCGGCGCGCTGGCCTGGGGCATCGGATCGACCGAGGCGGAACATGCGCTCGCCACGCGCACGCTGCGGGTGAAGAAGCCGCGCACGATGCGGGTGCGAGTCGATGGCACGCTGGGCACCGGGGTGACCGCGAAGGACCTGGCGCTGCATGTGGTGGCGAAGCTGGGCGCGGCCGGGGCCGTCGGCCATATGGTGGAATATGCCGGCGAGGCGGTGCGCGCGCTCGACATCGAGGGGCGGCTGACGCTGTGCAACATGGCGACGGAGCTGTCGGCATTCTCCGCGGTGATCGCGCCGGACGAGACGACGATCACGTATCTCGCGGGTCGGCCTTATGCGCCCGAGGGTGCGGCATGGGACGAGGCGGTCGCCTTCTGGCGCACGCTCTTCACCGATGACGATGCGGCGTTCGATGCCGAGCATGTGATCGATGCGGCGGACGTGGCGCCGATGGTGACCTGGGGGACGAGCCCGCAGCAGGCGGTGCCGCTGGGCAACCCGGTGCCGGCGTTCGCGCAGGAGCAGGGGCGCTGGACGGCGGAAGCGCATCAGCGCGCCCTGGATTACATGGGGCTGGCGCCGGGCGAGCGGCTCGACGCGCTGCCGATCCAGGGCGCCTTCATCGGATCGTGCACCAATGCGCGCCTGTCTGATCTGCGCCGTGCGGCGCGGGTGCTGAAGGGCCGTCGCGTCGCAGACGGGGTACGCGCGATCTGCGTGCCGGGATCGACCAAGGTGAAGGCGGCGGCCGAGGCCGAGGGGCTGGACGCGGTGTTCCGCGAGGCGGGCTTCGAATGGCGCGAGGCGGGCTGCTCGATGTGCTTCTTCGCGGGGGGCGAGAGCTTCGGCCATCGCGAGCGGGTGATCACCTCCACCAATCGCAACTTCGAGAGCCGGCAGGGGCCGGAGACGCGATCCCACCTCGCCTCGCCGGAGACGGTGGCGGCGGCGGCGATCGCCGGGCGGATCGTCGATCCCCGGGAGCTTCGCGCATGAGCGCCGCGCCGTTCGATCGTCTGACCAGCATCGCTGCGCCGCTGGTGCGCGACAATGTCGATACCGACGCGATCATCCCGTCACGCGAGATGAAGTCCGTTTCCAAGAAGGGGCTGGCGGACGGGCTGTTCGCGGGCTGGCGCTATACCGCGGTGGGCGGGCGCGATCCCGACCCGGCGTTCGTACTGAACCAGCCGGCCTATTCGGGGGCGCGCATCCTGCTGGGCGGGGCGAACTTCGGCTGCGGATCGAGCCGCGAACATGCCGCCTGGGCGCTGGCCGAATATGGCTTTCGCGCGATCGTGGCGACGAGCTTCAACCCGATCTTCCGCGGCAATTGCATCCGCAACGGCATCGTGCCGGTCGAGCTGGACGCCGCGACGATCGAGGAGCTTGCGCAGCTGAGCGAAGCGGGGGCGGCGATCACCGTCGACCTGGAAGCGCAAGTCGTGAGTGCGGGCGACCGGCGCTGGAGCTTCGCGATCGAGGACGAGGCGCGGCAGATGCTGCTGGCGGGGCTGGACGCGATCGACCTTACCCTGCAGCGGGCGGAGCAGATCCGCGCCTTTATCGAGCGGGATCGGGCGGCGCGCGGCTGGGCGTATCTGGGCTAGCATCGGACGGATGGCGGTTGCGCGCGCGGCGGGCCCCGCGCACAAACCCCCGCTTTGATGGGGGCGCCGATGACACTGCTTCGTTCCTTTGCCCGTAGCGGGCTTCTGCCGGTGGTGCTCGGCGCTGCTGCGCTGGCGGTTGCGGCGCCAGCCGCTGCGCAAGGTGATCCGCCGGCCTGGACGCGGCCGATCGCGCCGTTCAACGTGCTCGGCCCGATCGACTATGTCGGCACGGAGGGGCTAGCCGCCTATCTGATCCGCACGCCGGCCGGCGCGATCCTGATCGACGCGCCGATGAAGGAGAATGCGGCCGCGATCGAACGGTCGATCGCGGCGCGCGGCGTGAAGCATCGCGACGTGAAGCTGATCCTGCTGAGCCATGCGCATTTCGACCATGCCGGCGGGCTGGCCGCATTGAAGAAGGCGACGGGCGCGAAGCTGGTGGTCGGCGCGGGCGACGCCGCTGCGGTGAACACCGGGGTGCCGCCGGGGGAGACGAGCTATGGCGTCATCCGCTTCCCGGCCGCCAGGGTGGACCGCGCGATCCGCGATGGCGAGACGGTGTCGCTGGGCGGCGTGACGCTGACCGCGGTAGCGACGCCGGGGCATACGCCGGGCTGCACCAGCTGGTCGATGAAGCTGCCGCATCAGGGCCGCACGCTCGACGTGCTGTTCGCGTGCAGCGTGACGGTAGCGGGCAACAAGCTGGTCGGCAACAAGCGCTATCCGGCGATCGAGGCGGATTTCCGCCGCAGCTTCGCGAAGCTGGGCACGATGACGCCGGATGTGGTGCTGCCGTTCCACCGCGAATCGGTCGACCTGCTTGGGCGGGTGAACCGCGGGGCGCTGGTCGACCGCAGCGTTCTGCCGAAGATGGTGGCGGACGCGCGCACCGCCTTCGACGCGGATCTCGCCAAGCAGCGCCAGTGACGACGGACGGCATCGCGGAAGCAACCGCCGGCGACGAAGCGGCCGTGATCGCCTTGTGGGAAGCATGCGGGCTGACGCGGCCGTGGAACCCGCCGGCGGCCGATTATCGGCGAGCGGTGGCGGGCGATGCGTCCGCGGTGCTGGTGCTGCGACAGGGCAGTGCGATTGTCGGCAGCGTGATGGTGGGTGACGACGGCCATCGCGGCTGGGTCTATTATCTGGCCGTTGCGCCCGTTCGGCGGCGCGGCGGCGCTGGACGGGCGCTGATGGCCGCGGCGGAGGCATGGCTGCGCGCGCGCGGCGCGCCCAAGCTGCAGTTGATGGTGCGGGACAGCAACGATGCGGCGCGTGGGTTCTACGAGGCACTGGGGTTCGACGTGCAGCCGGTGACGGTGTTCGGCCGGTTTCTGGGGTGAGGGACGGCCGCGGCGGGCGGGTGCGCGCGGCACCGGTCAGGGTGAAGGTCCGTTCCGAGCGCGCCCGGTTCGGCCCTTACCCTCGCGACCTGGATATCGCGGTAATTTCGGCGCCGATGCCGTTCGGCGGGTTCGTGCGTTATGGGCGCAGGAGACCGCTAATGAGTAACCCGTCGAACCAATCTTTGCGCGGCCGAGCCGATGGCTGCTTCGTCGTGATCGATGTGCCAGGCCCGGTTCTGCCGCCGCTATTCCGGGCAGCTGCAATCCGTGCTTGCGAGTTGCCACATGGGGCCTCCGCCACCACATACGGCCAGATCGGCGCCGGTGACCCGATTGGCGGCAACCTCGGTTGACGGCTGGGAGCGGAGAGTGAAGATCAGCCATTCCGGTGACGTTCATCCGGCACTCGCGAAGTGCGCGGCGGATGAGTTGGGCAAGACCATGACATTGCGCGCGAACCTCCGTTGGGGCTCGGGCTTGGGCCTGCTGGGCGGACTGGCTGTCGCCCTGTCGGGCTGCGCCACGCCTGTCGCTCCCGTACAGCCGCCGCCCGCCGTCGCGACGGTAACGCCGCCGCCGCCGAAGATGCCGCCAGGTGGCTATATCGGCATGCATAGCCCGAAGAAGCGCGCGGACGGCAGGTATTTCACGCCGAACCTCGACAATACCGATCAGGCGGCCGTCTGGCATCTGCGCAACGCATTGAACGTCGCCGCGCTGGGCTGCGATCAGGCGGGTGGCGGCGTCATCGAACATTATAACGCGTGGCTCAGGACGCGTGCCGCCGCGATCGACCGCTATTACAAGGCCTATATACGGGAATGGCAGGCGCCCGGTTGGTGGGACTGGCAGCGCGTCTATGACGACAACCAGACGCGCATCTACAATTTCTATGCGCAGCCGGCGATGCGGAAGGCGTTTTGCGCAGTGGCACGCGAGGAGGTCGCAAAGGTCATCCACGTCGAGGATGACGCTCTGCCGGCGTTCGCCCGAGAGTCTCTGGTGCGGCTCGACCGACCGTTCATCGAGTTCTTTGCCGCATATGACGCCTGGCGCGACTATTATCAGCCGGCCCCGCCGCCGGTGGTTCCGCCACAAATGGTACGGACCATCGAGGCGCCGGTTGCGGTGACCCCGCCGGTCGCGGTGGCGACGCTGGGCGGCGGTGATACGGTGGTGAGCGCCGTCGAAGCGTCGCCATCGCCTGCGGCCGGTGATGCCGCGATGGCCGCGCCGGGGAATACCGCGGACACCTCCCCGGGAAATGGCGCTGAGGTGTCGCCGGAGGATGCCGCGGAGGCCGCGTCCGCTCCGCCCCAGTAACAGGTCGCCATTCGCGGCGCGTCGGTGGCGAGGGCGGAGCCTTGAACCGCGGCCGGGTGCGGAAGGCGGTCTGATCGCGTCACGAACCGCTTGACAAACCTGCGATGGTCAACGCCGGACCGATCGGTCACCATGCAGGCTCGTGTCAGCGGGGTGAGAAGCCATGGCGGATGGAGCGCCGTTCAGGGAGGAGCAGCGCGGTGTTGCCGTCGGCATGGCGGCGGCGCTGGGGACGGCTGTCATCGTTCTTGGTGCCGCGGCTTTTGCGTGGCCGGGGGAGGCGTTGCCGTTCCCCGACCGGTTGCAGCTGACGCTTCGGGCCGATCTGATCGTCATCGCGTGGCTGGCGGCGGCGATCGGCAATGTGGCGCGGCTGCGGTTCTTTTCCGAACAGGACATTGGCGGCAGCAGCGCCGAGGAGGCGTCTGCCAAGGTTCGGGTGGCCCGCGCGATCCTGCAGAACACGTTCGAGCAGGCGGTGCTGGCGATCGTCACCCATCTGATCGTTGCGGCGACGTTTGCGCGGGCCGGCGCGGTGATCGTGGCGCTGGCGTGCCTGTTCGCGGCCGGGCGGCTGCTGTTCTGGATCGGGTACAGGAAGGGCGCGCGGACACGGGCATTCGGGTTTGCGCTTACCTTTTATCCGAGCGTGCTTGCGCTGCTGGCGTCGGCGGCGGCGCTGTTGTTCGGCCTGGCGAACTGATTTCTACGTCTCGGCGCTCTGCCCGGCGGGTGCTCTTCATGATCCACCATGTGACGGCCGAGAGGCCGCTGGCGGCGGCGGCGATGCACCATAGGCTGGCGTTGGGGGACCAGAGGAAGGTGCGGGCGCCTGCGATCCCGCCGGCGACCATCGCCAGCCAGAGCTGGAGGAACGGCAGCCACTCCGTATCAGACTGCCCGCGAATCGCGTCCGCGACGCGGTGGGCGAACTTCACCAGCGTGCCGGTCATGTAAGTGACGCCGATCCCGACGTCGCCCGCGCGGCGGAAGATCGCATTGGCGGCGCCCATGGCGAGGCACAGGAAGCCGATCGCGGGCACCTCCTGGCCGAAGCTGTCGAATAGCGCGGCCGCGAGGAGCAGGAGCGCGACACTGATCGTGGCAACGACCTTGCGGTGGCCGCTGGGCGCGCCTTCGCTGACGATGACGTTGAGGATCACGCCGGTCACGAACAGCATGATGAGGCCGCCCGCCGCCGCGGCGAACGTGAGGGAGTCTGCGAAGCCGACGGCAAGGAGGGTGGAGTTGCCGCTCATGAACGAGACGAACAGGCCGCCCGATTTCAGGAACCCGATCGCATCGACCGCGCCGGCGAGCGCGGCATAGCCACCGGCGAGGTTTCGCAGGTTTCGACCATATTCCAGCATCGCCGCGCTCCGTTCGGATCCCGCCGCGTGGCATGATGCCGCGGGTTATCCTGCGGCGAAGAGTAGATCGATGGAGGGACGCCGCAATTGCGGATAACCACGTGGTGCATGATGCGCGGGCTGCGGGGAGCTTGCGGCGCAAACTTAACCTGCTTTAGTCAATCTATTGAAATCGTTAGGAACGGCCGCCGGGCTTGTTCGCTGGACCCCGCAGTCACCTGCGGAGATGCGATCATGTTCATGCACAACAAGCGACTGCAATATACGGTGCGCGTGTCCGAGCCGAACCCGCGGCTCGCCACGATGATGATGGAGCAGTTCGGCGGCGCCGATGGCGAACTGGCGGCGGCGATGCGCTATTTCACGCAAGGGCTGGGCGAGGATGATCCCGGCCGCAAGGACATGCTGCTCGACATCGCGACCGAGGAATTGAGCCACCTCGAGATCATCGGATCGATCGTCGCGATGCTGACGAAGGGCGTGAAGGCGCAGCTGGCCGAGGGGCAAATGAAGGAGGCCGAGCTGTACCAGCTGATCGGATCGACCGGCAGCAGCGCCAAGGAATCGATCCTGTT
Source organism: uncultured Stakelama sp. (assembly GCA_964390515.1). Lineage (GTDB taxonomy): Bacteria > Pseudomonadota > Alphaproteobacteria > Sphingomonadales > Sphingomonadaceae > Sphingomonas. The sequence continues at coordinate 2,372 of CAYMIU010000038.1, read as the reverse complement.
CGGCGGCGGGCCGGCGCTGTGCGATTCCGCGGGCGTGCCGTGGACCGCGGCCTATGTCGATTCGCGCGGCGAGCCGACGGTGGACCTGCGATCGAATATTGCGGCCGAGGCGCGGGCCAAGATCGTCTATGAGCGGCTGATCAACATCACCGACGATCCCGGCATCAAGGATGCGCTGGGCTTCCTGATGACGCGCGAGGTGGCGCACCAGAAATCGTTCGAAAAAGCGCTGTACGCGATCGAGAACAACTTCCCGTCGGGCAAGCTGCCGGGCGTGGAGAAGTACGCCAGCATGTACGTCAACACCTCGCAGGGTGAGGGTGACACCACCGGGCCGTGGAACAGCGGCGAGGAATGGGACCGGGTCGACGACCTGCAGCAGGTGATGCCGGCAGACGGCGGCGACGGAACGGCAAGCGTGAAGCTGCCGGCGAAAGACTCGAAGGTCGCGGCCAAGATGGCGGAGCGCACCATGTCCGACCCTGCGGCGGATCCGACGACGGGCGCCGATCTTGGTGCCGGGCCGGGTGCGGGGCGGACGAAGAATGGCGACATGGGCGGCGCGCCGGACATCGAATCCGCGCCGGCGATGGCCGAAGCGACGCAGGGCAAGTGATGGAAAGGGCGGCGCCCGGCGTGCGGGCGCTGCCTTTTCGATGTTCAGCGGGGCGGCGCGTTCAGTGCGGCCGTGGCGCGTCGCCCACCACGTTCTGCTGCGGCATCGGGCTGATCCAGCGGTAGATCATGCCGCCGGCGGCGCCGCCGATCAGCGGCGCGAGCCAGAACAGCCAGAGCTGCGCCAGCGCCCAGCCGCCGACGAACAGCGCCGGCCCGGTGCTGCGAGCCGGGTTCACCGACGTATTGGTGACGGGGATGCTGATGAGGTGAATGAGCGTCAGCGCCATGCCGATCGCGATGGGCGCGAACTGGACCGGCGCGCGGCCGTGAGTCGCGCCCATGATGATGAACAGGAAGACAGCCGTCAGCACGACTTCTGCCGTGAAGGCGGAGGCGAGCGAATAGCCGCCGGGTGAATGCGCGCCATAGCCGTTGGCGGCGAACCCCGATGCGGCGGCGTCGAAGCCGGGCGCGCCGCTGGCGATGAGATACAGGATGAAGGCGCCGAGGATCGCGCCGGCGACCTGGGCGACGATATAGGGCACCACGTCCTTCGCCGGGAAGCGGCCGCCGACCGCCAGCCCGACCGTCACCGCGGGATTGAGGTGGCAGCCCGAGATATGGCCGATCGCATAGGCCATCGTCAGGACGGTGAGGCCGAAGGCGAGCGAGACGCCGGCAAAGCCGATGCCGAGCTCCGGGAAGCCCGCCGCCAGCACGGCCGAGCCGCAGCCGCCCAGGGTGAGCCAGAAGGTGCCGACCAGTTCGGCAGTCAGCTTTCGGGTGTTCTCCACCTTCTCTCTCCATCCACGGCCTGTTGCGGGACGGTGAGACACCAGATCGTTCGCGGCGAAAATACGGGGTTTGCCGGAGCGCGGCGGCGGGTGCGCGGGGCGATGGCGGCGAACCTTGCGCGAACCGTCGCATGACGCTTTCGCGCGGGCGCGGGCTGTGGTCCCCTGCTTCCCACCGTCGCGCATGATGGGGAGGAGGGGCGTATGATCACCGTCTGGGGCGGGCAGGTTTCGCGATCGATCCGGGCGGTCTGGCTGCTGGAGGAGATGGGCCTGCCATATACCGTGCGGCAGGTGGACATGCTGGCGCCTGCGCGCGACCCTGCTTTCCTGGCGCTCAATCCTGCGGACTATATCCCGGCGATCGAGGACGGCGGGGTCAAGATGATCGAGTCGATTGCGATCATGGAATATCTTCTTGGCCGCTACGGGCCGACGCCGCTGGCGCCGGCGCCGCAAGATGCCGCGTTCCCGGCCTATCAACAGTTCCTGCACCTTGGGGAGGCGGGGCTTGCGACGCTGATGATGCCGGTGATCGTCAGCCGCTTCCTCGCCCCCGAGGCCGAGCGCGACAATTGGGGCGCGACATGGTGCCTGCAGGCGTTCGAGAAGCGGCGGCGGCTGGTTGCGGACCGGCTTGCCGTGTCGCCCTATCTGGCGGGCGACGCGTTCACGGCGGCGGACATTTCCGTGACCTATGCCCTGACGCTGGGGCAACGGGCTTGCGGCATCACGCTGGGGGAGGCGGAGCAGGCCTATCTCGCCCGCACGACCGCGCGTGACGCGTACCAGCGGGCGATGGCGCGGTCGCATGAGGGGGTGGAGGCGTAGCTGCTTAGGCGGCGCCTGGCCGCAGCTTGCAAGTCCGCCGGTAAGCCGCCGCAGCGGTTCCGAACGAGCGAAATTGGGTGGATTGTGTTGAAAAAGGCAGGGTTGAAGTAGTGGCGGACTGCTGATTCA
>CAYMIU010000037.1:0-48137 GCA_964390515.1 uncultured Stakelama sp. | reverse complement strand
GTTCATGCTGGAGATCGCGCCACCCGAATTTCAACACAGCTCGCGACGGCACCGTGCGGTCTGTCGTACCTTGCTCATTCCACCAGCCGTACAGGCCGGAGAACGTGGCGCAGACAAACATCTCGTTCACGGGCGTATAGAGTTGAACCCAGGGATAGCGCTCAGCAAACGCTTGCGCATATTGTGCGAAGAGTTCCGGAAAGTCCGGGTTCTGGAAGTTTCCGATCCAGTCGGGAACACCAAAGTGGCAGAGATCGACAATCGGAACTATGTCAAGCTGCTTGAGGTAGTTGAAGGTTAGGTCGGAGAACTCCCAGTCGTAGCGTCCTGGACCGAGGAAGGTTTTATGAAGCGGTGGTCCGTAGCGTAGGAAGTGAATTCCAAGCTCTTGTAGCAGGTTGAAGTCAGTCTGCCAGTTTTTGTAGAAGCCGCATTTCTCGAGTTCGTCAACCCTCGAGCGACCGTTCTGGATCGTTGGAATACTGTTCTCGATTCCCGTTGCAAACATGAAGAAGGGGTTGATCATCGTTCACCTGCTTTTTGATGAGTTGAGCGGAGGAGAGGAGCTTCGGCCACAGGCAACACCACCGGGGAGAAACAGCGGGCACCGCCGCGCCTCCTTGCTGGCAGGGAGGGAGCGACCGCCAGCCACAAGGCAGCCGGGATCGCGACCCGCTGCCCGGACCAGGCAAGCTGCCGTGGACGCCCGGTTGCGGAGGCCGACGGGCGAACAGCGCTGCAACCAGTCAAAGACGAGCCAGCCGTCCGCCGTCGACCCGCAACGCCTCGCCAGTTATGAAGCGCGCTGCGTCAGAGGCGAGAAACGCCACAGCCGCGGCGATGTCCTCTGCCTGGCCTACGTCGCTCGGGTCGATCGTCTCGGCGCCCGACCGGATGTTGGGATTTTCCCAGAGCATGGGGGTATCGATCGCACCAGGTAGAATGGCATTTGCACGAATTCCCTTGGACTTGCCTTCGATCGCCGCCGACCGCGTCAGCGACACGACCGCAGCCTTCGCCGCCGCATATGGTGCGACGAGCGGTGAGGTCATGACGGCGTGCACGCTGGCAATGTTGACGATCGAGCCCCCCGGGCTCATCTTCAGGAAAGCCTGTTTGGTGAAGTGGATTACGCCAAAAAGGTCGACATCTAGTACCTGACGCCAATCACCGGCGGTGAGTTGCTCGAGCGGCTTGAACAGCATCATGCCGGCATTGTTCACGACGATGTCGAGCTTCCCGAATCCATCCAGCGTAGCCTGCACGGCGGCTTCAACTTCCGCCTCCTGCGAAACATCGCAGACCACGCCTAATACCGCGGCGCCGGATTGATCACGCATTTCCTGGACGGTCCGCTGCACCAGGTCGGCGTCGCGGCTCGCGATCACAACATTTGCACCCATTTGGACCAGATGCGTGACGGCCGCGCGGCCGATACCGCCGGTCGCGCCAGTGACGATTGCGACCTTGCCATTCAAATCCATCGCTGCTTCCTCTTCTCGTACGCAGATGGCAGCGGGCAGGAGCAGACCCGTTGCGCGCAGTCCTGCTTTCGACAAGGGGCATCTGTCGCCTCCCGCTGCGCCGGTGCGAGGGACGCTCGCAAGTAGCCCTCTCATTGCTTTACGCGCGAGCGCGCCTTGGCCCTCGGAGCAGGAACTGTTTTAGGCGCGAGAAGGTGGAGAGGCGCCTTGCATCTGCCACTGGCGCCCAAAGGGGCGGGTCGTCATCAGTGCGGCCCGTGATAGAGGCGGGCGCAGCCTGCCATGTGACCCAGCATCTTCGGTGCGGCACCCTCCTGTTTTGATTTCAGTCAAAGCCCTAGAGCACTGGCAGTGGCGTTGCTTAGTCGCGGCTGACCCGAGCACCTAGAACCCGCCAGCCACAGCTAAATTGAGCGAACGCGAGCGGCATCATTCTGCACGGCACATGAGCGGCGCTCGAATGTTGGACCTGACGTCATGACAAACGATTTAACTCGCCAGCTCGACCTGCTTAAGTTCTATCGTGGGGAAATACGCTTTGAAAGCGACGTACTGTCCGGGCGATTGAATGCCTTTATCAGCTCACAAGCTTTCCTGGTCATCGCCTACGCTTCGTCGATGTCGAGTTCAAACGGCCGCTGGAGTAGCCTCTTCACCGTCGTGCTTCCACCGTGCCTAGCGCTGCTGGGATTAGCCTTAGCGCTGCTGTCTCGACCGGGCATTAGGGCCGTTCGCGCAGTCATCGACCGGTGGCGTATAAGGGAAGCCGAACTTATCAGCCGCAGCCACGAGATATCGGCCTACACGCTTGTCGGGGACCAGGCGGGTCAGCTGGAGATTGGACGACGGCGCCGCGAAGGTGTCCTGTTTGCAGAGCGTGCACCCGTCGTGTTCATCGTGGCATGGTGCTGGTTCATCCTGCTCCCGGTGTACTTTTTCGTTTCGTCGTGAGGGTGGAGGATGAAAGCGGACAGGTGCTTGACCCTGAAGCACCGCAGGAAGTGAGCGGCTAGGCGTCGTCATATCAAGCTCGCACGCGTCGAAGACGGCATGGCAGCGTTGGAAGAGCGTTCTCCGTCACCGCCAGTGGTGAGTTCGTCGCCCTGACGGTTCAGTCCACGCGTCCCGCAGAGCTTCGGCCGCATACGGGCGGCTGTGCCGCTTGCTCAGCCTGGGCTGCGCCTAAGCTCGACGATGTCATTGATCTTGACGTCACCGGACACCTTCCTCGCTCTAGCGAAGTGATCATCGATCACGGAATCGATTCGGACGGTTCCGACTTCGACGCGCCTGAACAGAGGCGCGCCGCGCGGGCCATGAGGATGCTCTTTGTTCCGGTAGACATTGAGCGTTTGCCCAGCTTGAGCACCGTCTGCCTTGCCGACGCAAAGTATGAGGTTGGCCGGGTCCGCCTTAACGACGCTGCCGCGCATGAGGAGCGTGTGCCACAATCCAGGCGTGCGGGCGGCGGGCTGAGCGGTGACCCCGTAAGGCGCAGTCAATACAAGAAGTGCGGTAGCGAGCAAGAAGCGCCGGGCCTGCATCGTCATCTCCTTGAAGTCATGGGGCGTTGGACGATAACAGCACCTGGCATTCAGCCCGACATTGACGTAGGTCAAATTGCACGCGCCTCAGCCTGCCACGAGCAATGCCTAAGATGCGAACACCCGGCGAGCGGCGATTCAGCATAACTGCGAATGTGCCCGTCCCACAGCCCCAGATCGAGGATTCTCTCGCCATCGCGAAGCGCCACTTGCTCCAACAGCAGTGATCGCCAGTACCGCTCACGGGTGAGCAAGCGGATAACCAAATCGTAGAGCAGGGTGCGCCCACGTCCGAGCGCGGAGGTGAAAGCTCGAGTCATGGCCGCAAACCTCCATTCTCAAGGCGCTACGCTGCGAGCCTTTCACGGACCTTGACCATTCTCCTTGGCTCACCCGCTCTCATCGGGTCTAGCCGCTTTGCCATCAACCCCGATGCACTTATTGAAGCCCCCAGCTTGCTCGCGGGCCAGACGCGTTTCTTGCCACGGCCAGTGCCCGTTTATTTCGACTCCAAGCGAGACGCTCAGGAAGGTGCGGACAAGGATCAATCCGGCGAGGACTACGAGGTCGGCAAGCGTCGGATTTATCACCAGCGACTTGAGAATGTCGCCCGCTACTAGGAACTCGAGTCCGAGCAAGATGCTGCGCCCTAGGTCTGCGCGGAAGGGGCGGTATGCCGCCTCATAGCCGCTCAACCAGGATCTCCTGGCGCAAGCCGCAGTCGCTATCACTGCGCCCGCCAGGATCGTACCCGTCCCGGCAAGTTCAAGGGCTGTTACCGCGATCCGGACAATGCCGCTGATGTCGATCGTGGCGACCTGCGTAATGGTCATAAAGCTCGCTGTCCTGCTAGTTGCATGTGCCTTCAAGCTAGTCCGTTCGCTCCTTGCTCAGAGCCACCTAACTGCCGCCGGTGGCGGCTGTGCGGTGAGATTAGGGAGCGCCCTTCTGCTTCGCGGAAAGCGAAAAAGCGCCGTTTTTGGGGAGAGGCAGGGTCGCCGCTTCACCATCATAGCCGCACCGATCGCAACCGAAGGGAGTTGCCGATTACGGCGACCGAGCTGAAGGCCATTGCGGCACCGGCGATGATCGGGCTGAGGAGCAACCCGAACAGGGGATAGAAGACTCCGGCGGCGATCGGCACGCCCGCCGCATTGAAGATGAAGGAGAAGAACAGGTTTTGCCGGATGTTGCGCATCACCGCGCGGCTGAGCCGGCGGGCGCGGACGATCCCGCCAAGGTCACCCTTGACCAGGGTCACGGACGCGCTCTCCATCGCAACGTCCGTTCCGGTTCCCATCGCTATCCCGACGTCTGCGGCAGCGAGAGCAGGGGCATCGTTGATGCCGTCGCCAGCCATTGCGACCCGGCGACCCTCGGCACGGAGCCGTTCCACCACAGCCTGCTTCTGGTCGGGGAGAACGTCGGCGAAGACTTCGTCGATGCCGCCGATCTTCCTAGCCACCGCGTCCGCGGTGCGCTGGTTGTCGCCGGTCAGCATGACCACCCGAACGCCTCCCTTGCGTAGCTCGGCGATCGCGTCGGCAGCGCTCTCCTTGATCGGATCAGCGACGGCGATGAGCCCGGCAAGCGCCCCGTCTATCGCCGTGAACATGACGCCCTGGCCCTCGGCGCGCATCGCGTCGGCTTGACCTGTGAGCTCCGAGGTGTCGATGCCCAGGTCCTCAAGCAGCGCCTTGTTGCCCAAAGCGACCTGACGCCCTTCCACCTTCCCGGTCACGCCCTTGCCTGTATGCGACGCGAAGTCGGTCGTGCTCGGCAGCTCCAGCCCGCGCTCCTCGGCACCCTCCACGATCGCTGCCGCAAGCGGATGCTCGCTACCGCGCTCAAGAGCAGCTGCGAGCCTCAGGACGTCAGCTTCGACGCGGCCTTCTGCGACGGTGACGGCGACGAGCTTAGGCTTACCGAGGGTGAGCGTGCCGGTCTTGTCCACGACCAGCGTATCGATCTTCTCCATCAGCTCGAGTGCCTCGGCGTTCTTGACGAGGACGCCCGCGGTTGCGCCGCGGCCGGTGCCGACCATGATCGACATCGGCGTGGCGAGGCCCAAGGCGCAGGGACAGGCGATAATGAGAACCGCCACCGCGTTGACGAGCGCAAAGCTGAGCGCCGGCTCCGGCCCCCAGATCGACCACACGCCAAAGGCGAGAATCGCAATCAGCACGACGGCGGGAACGAACCAGGCCGAGACCTTGTCGGCCAGCGCCTGAATTGGAGCCCGCGAGCGCTGTGCGTCTGCGACCATGCGGACGATCTGCGACAGCATCGTATCCTGGCCGACGCGCTCGGCGCGCATCAACAGGCTGCCGGTGCCGTTCACGGTGGCTCCGGTCACCTTCTCGCCGGGGACCTTTTCCACCGGCACGGGCTCACCGCTGATCATGGATTCATCGACTGAGGATCGGCCGTCAGTGACGATGCCGTCGACCGGTATCTTCTCGCCGGGCCGCACACGAAGCGTGTCACCGACCACGACATGCTCGAGCGGAATGTCTTCCTCGCGTCCGTCAGCGCGCACGATGCGAGCCGTTTTCGGGGCGAGGCCGAGCAGCGCGCGGATCGCCCGTCCGGTTGCCGAACGGGCACGCAACTCCAGGACCTGGCCGAGCAGAACCAGCGTGACGATGACAGCCGCCGCTTCAAAATAGACCGGGACGGCTCCTCCCATCGTTCGGAACGAGGGAGGGAAGAGATCGGGCGCTAAGGTGGCCACCACGCTGAAGACGTAGGCAACCCCGACGCCGAGGCTGATCAACGTGAACATGTTGAGGTTTCGGCTCTTGAGCGAAGCCCAGCCTCGCTCGAAAAATGGCCAGGCGCCCCACAGCACGACCGGGGTAGCGAGCGCAAGTTGGACGAGCATCGACGTACGCATCGGGAGTGGATGCCAGCCGAAAAGCTCGCCCCCCATTGCCAGAGCGAGGAGGGGCAGGGACAGAATGGCGCTGACCCAGAACCGCCTGGTCATATCAATCAGTTCGGGATTGGGGCCCTCTTCGAGCGTGGGGTCGGCCGGCTCCAGCGCCATCCCGCAGATCGGGCAGCTCCCGGGACCGGGGCGGCGAATCTCGGGATGCATCGGGCAGGTCCATACGGCCCCCTGAGCCGGCTCGGGCAATGCGCCCATTGCCGGACTGGTGATCGCGGGCTTTGTTGCGGGAGGGTTGAGATAACGCTCAGGATCCGCGGCAAACTTCGAGCGGCACCCCTCGCTGCAGAAATAGTAGATGGTGTCGTCCAGATCATGGCGGTGCTTTGCGGTAGCTGGGTCCACCGTCATTCCGCATACCGGATCCCTGACCGCTCCGTCCGGGAGGCCGGATGGCTTCATTTGGCGGTCGCCTTCCGCGTATTCATGCGTGTGATCCACAATATTTTCCTTCATTCAGACGCAGGCGTGGCGACCGGCACGGGAGCACCTTTTACGCGGAACCAGAGCTTCGCAGGAGCGCCAAGCCGGCTCCCACCAACCGGCTGTCGTATGAGATCATACTGGAGGCGCAGGAGTTTGTTCAAAGCCATGAAAGCTGGCGGGATGGTGTCCCGCCAGCCGCCATGGCGGCACGAGCACAAAGTTCCTACCGGCACCGGTGCATCACATGTCGGACCCGCTGTTGTGTCACCGCAACAATCCGGTCCGGTGAGCGCTCGATGATGGTCATGCGGCGTTCAAGCCGTGCCCGGCGCCGTGTTCGTGAAGCCGGAACGGCCAGCGAATAGAAGATACTTCCTCCCTGCTCGCGCCAGCCACCAGTCCCTCGCGACGTTCTGTCGGGGAGCATCACTTCCGAATACGAACCGTCAGAGCTGAAAACCCAGGCTGGTCCGGACTTGCAGGCTTGGCGGCCGTCGAAAGACCAAGTTCCGACAAGGCTCGCCTCCGGCTGGACCGTCGCTGCTTGCGAGGCGCTCGTAGTGGACGCACCGGCTGCAAATGCCATCAGAGCGATCGCGCGGAGCCAATGGGCGCTCCGCAGTTGCATATCACTGCCCACCCTCTGCTTCGCGGCTAACAAGGCGGTTGCCGATTGTCCCCGCTGGACCTCCCGAGTTCTCCGCACGTTCGCTGGTGCGCCGGCGATGACCACCATGCATGAAAAAATGCATCAGCGGACAAGCGAGCAGGAGGAGGTAGGGGAGCATTGCAAGCGGGGAGGTGCGGTGCTCGTACACCAGATATAGTGCCACAATGACGAGAATGCCGGAGACGACCGAAGTCAGGGGGTGCGCTCGGAGCCGTTGTGCCAATCGCCGTCCGGAATTACTCATATCGACCGCTCCATTTCCGTCTAACATTCTTCACACCTCGACTGCCGGGCGAGGTTGGTCAGGTCCATCGAGGCGCGCGCCTTTCTCAGAACCACATCCGGACTCCCGCGACGACAGAAACGAGGCTGGTGTCTTCACCTTCCGCGCGCGCCAGTCGTTTCGTGCTTCCGTAGCTCTGTGTCCACGACACGCCCACATACGGGGCGAACTCGCGCTTTACTTCATACCGCAGCCGGAGACCGAGTTCGGTCTTGTTCAGCCCGGAACCGACGCCGAACGACCGATCCTTTTGGACTGCGGCGTCGAACTCGAAGCGGGGTTGCAGGATGAGCCGCTGTGTCAGCTGCTGATCATAGGTGGCGGTCGCTCGCATGGAGACCTTACCGTCCTGGCTTATGAACAACGTCGGTTCGAGCGAATAGCGGTAAGGAGCGAGGCCCTGCAGGCCAATCGCGGCATAGGTTCGCGATTGATTGGGGCCTGGCCCCGAGCGGTGCGCAAAACGGACGCCGGCCTGAAGGTCGAAGAAGGGCGAGATCAATCGGCCGTAGAGAAGCTGCCCCTCCTGTTCGCCCCCGCCTCGGCCCGATACGTCCTGAAGCCCCTCGGTCTTGACCCAGAGACGGTTCACGTCGCCGCCGTACCAGCCATAAATATCCCAGCGGATCGCTCCCGCGGCGCGACTTTCGCGATACTCGAGCAGTTCTGTCACCAGGTAGCTGTAGTTCGCGCTGTCGGCGGTCGGCTCCGGCCATCCCGAACGCTCCGCAAGGTTGGGCAGCGTTGCTGTCTCCTGGCCTGTCGGGGCAGGTGCAGCAACCGGTTCGGCTTGCGAAGTTTGGCCGGGAGCCGGCATCGGCATGGACATCGGTTCGCCGGCTCCCCGCGCGCCCGTCTCTTGTGCTTGAAGACCGGTCGGCAGCACGAACAGGACGGCCCATAATGAAGGTGCGAAGCGCAACGGTTTTCTCCGGTCAGGCGGGGGAGGAGACTTCGACGACACGGAACATGCCCATCTCCATGTGGAGCAACAGGTGGCAGTGCATCGCCCATTGCCCGGGTGCGTCGGCGGTCACCGCGACGGTCAGGCGCTCGGCGGGTTTGACGCTGACCGTATGCTTGCGCGGTTGGTTCGCTCCGCCGCCGTTCTCGAGCTCCATCCACATGCCGTGGAGGTGGATCGGATGTTCCATCATCGTGTCGTTGACGAACACCATGCGCAGGCGTTCGCCATATTTGAAGGCGATCGGAGTGCGCGCCTCGGAGTATTTCTTGCCGTCGAAAGACCAGCTGTAGCGGTCCATGTTGCCCGTGATGTGCAGCTCGATCTCGCGCTCCGGCGCACGCAGATCGGTTTGCGGGATCACGCTGCGAAGATCGGCGTAGACCAGGACGCGCGAATTCTCGGTGTCGAACCCCGAGCCCGGTTCGCCGAGACGGTTCTTCGCGACCATGGCGATCGAGGAATTGCCGACCCCGTGCGTGTCGGGGCCGTGAGCGAAGCGCTGATCTTTGACCGAGGCGCCTTCGCCGCTCATGCCCGGCATCGCACCCATGGCGCCCATCGCGCCGCCGGTCGTCGGCATGTCGGCCATGCCCGATTGGTGCGCCGTCTTCAGTTTTCCGGCGGCGTCCGCGCGAACCCGCTCGGCCGCGCCCATGTTCTGCATCTGGTGGCCGCTCATGTCCATGATCGGCGGTGACGCGGGAGCGGCGGCGCCCGGCATCCCGGACATGCTCCCCATCCCGGCCTTGCCCGCGCCCATGTCCATGCCGCCCATGTCCATCCCCATGTCGGCCATGGTGCGGATCGGCCGCGGTCGGCGCGGCGGGATCGGGGCGGTCATGCCAGCGCGCGGGGCCAGGGTGCCGCGCGCGAACCCGCTGCGGTCCATCGTCTCCGCCATCAGCGTGTAGGCGCGGTCCTCGGGCACGACGATGACGTCGAATGTTTCGCCGGGCGCGATCCGGAACTCGTCTACCTCCAGCGGCTGGATGTCCTGCCCGTCGGCCTGGACCACGGTCATCTTGAGCCCGGGGATGCGGATATCGAAATAGGTCATCGCGCCGGCCGCGATGAAACGCAGGCGTACGCGCTCACCCGGCCGGAACAGCCCCGTCCAATTGGCGTCGCTGGTCAGACCGTTAACGAGGTAGGTGTAGGTGTAACCGGTGACGTCGGCGAAGTCGGTCGGGTCCATCCTCATCTTGGACCAGCTGAGCCGTTCCATGAGCGTCGCCGACCAGCCGTTCGCGCTGACATCGCGCACGAGATCGGCCAGCGTGCGCTTCTGATAATTGTAATATCCGGACTGCTTCTTGAGATTGGCGATAATCTTTTCTGGAGCCTCGAAGCTCCAGTCGGACATCAACACGACATAGTCCCGGTCGAAGGCGACGGGATCGGGACCGGCCGGATCGATGACGAAGGGCGCGTAGACGCCGAGCAGCTCCTGCCCGCCCGAATGGCTGTGGCACCAGTAGGTGCCGCTCTGAAGCAGCGGAAAGCGGTAGGTGAACGTCTCGCCCGGCGCGATGCCGGCGAAGCTCACGCCGGGAACCCCGTCCATGCCCGGGGGCAGGAGGATCCCGTGCCAGTGGATCGAGGCGATCTCCTTCAAGCGGTTCGTGACCCGTATGACGGCGTCTTCGCCCTCGCGGAAACGCAGGAGCGGCCCCGGCACGGTTCCGTTAATCGCCATCGCTTTGCCGGGACGTCCGTCGACCATCAGTCGGTAGTCGTCGATCTCCAGATCGTAGCTGCGCACGTTCGCGGAGGAGGGCCGCGGGACCGGCAAGGCCTGGCTGTCCTGCGTCCAGGCATAAGCCGGCGCCGAGCGCGCGAGAACCGCCGATAGGCCAAGCAGACCCGCGCCCGCCATCACCTCGCGTCGGCCGATGCGATCCAAAGACCTTGTCATAACGATCACTTGCCCGCGAAATCGAGGACGACGCGTGCGGCCACATCGCCGCGTTGCAGCCGGCTCAAAACCTCGTTGATCGCCGAAAGCGGCTGCAGTTCGATGTTCGCCTTGACCTTGCCTTCGGCGGCGAATGCGAGGGCCTCGGCCATGTCCTGGCGTGTGCCGACGAACGATCCCCGAATGGTGATGCAGTCAACGACTACATCGAAGAGCGGGACCGGAAACTCGCCGGGCGGCAGCCCGACCAGCACGCAGGTTCCGCGCTTACGCGTCATGGCGACTCCCTGCTTGAACGCCGGGAGGGAGGGCGCTGTAATCAGGACCCCGTGAGCACCGCCGCCCGTCGCCTTTTTCAAGGCCTCCGCCGGGTCGCCCTCTTTGGCGTTGATCGCAAGATCGGCGCCGAGGCGTTTTGCATGTTCGAGCTTTGTGTCGTCGATGTCGATCGCCGCGACGGACAGTCCCATGGCCTTGGCATACTGGATGGCCAGATGGCCGAGGCCTCCGGCGCCGGAAACGGCGATCCATTCGCCGGGCCTGGCTCCGGTTTCCTTGATGCCCTTGTAGGTGGTGATGCCGGCGCAGACGAGCGGCGCGGCCTCGATCGACGACAGGCCGTCGGGGATGTGGGCGACGTAATTGGGGTCGGCCAGGATGTATTCGGCGAAGCCGCCATTCTTCGTGTAGCCGCCGAACTGCGCCTTGGCGCAAACCGTCTCCTGAGCCTTCAGGCAATATTCGCAGCGGCCGCATGCTGAATAGAGCCAGGGCACTCCGACCCGGTCGCCTTCCTTGACGATCGTCACGCCCGCTCCGACCGCGACGACCGGACCGATCGCCTCGTGACCCGGAATGAACGGGGGCGTCGGCTTGACCGGCCAATCGCCATTTGCGGCATGGAGATCGGTGTGGCACACGCCGCACGCTTCGGTCTTGACGACGATCTGACCTGGGCCAGGCGTCGGCATGTCCCATTCGCGGAGGACCAAAGGCTGGCCGAACGTTTCGACCACTGCGGCCTGCATTGTAGAAGCCATGGCTGTTTTCCTTTTTAGCTCAGTCGAGAGCGCGCTGTTGACGTCGCGCTGGTTCGAAATCCGCGCCTTGCGATCTAGGCTGGCGCGTCGATCGCCTCGACGCGAACCAGTTTCTTGTTGACGAATTCCTGGATGCCCATGTTCGAAAGCTCGCGGCCGTAGCCTGAGTCCTTGACCCCACCGAACGGCAGGTCGGGCGTCGTCCAAGTTGGGTGATTGACGAACATCATGCCCGTATCGATGCGGCTCGCGACGCGTTTGCCGCGCGCGACGTCGCCGGTGAAGACCGAGCCGCCAAGCCCGAAAGCCGAGTCGTTGGCGAGCGCCACCGCTTCGTCTTCATCCTTGACCCGGAAGAAGAGCGCGACCGGCCCGAAGAACTCCTCCCGGAATGCGGCGCTATCGGGCGCGATATCGGCCAGGATCGTGGGCTGCATGAAGGAGCCCGGACGGTCGATCCTCTTGCCGCCCATCACGACCGTGGCGCCGTCGCCGACCGCCCGATCGACCTGGTCCAGGAGGTTCACCAGGGCGCCTTCGGTGGACAACGGACCGAGCGTTGTCGCCTCGTCCATCGGGTCCCCGGGTTCCAGCTTCGCGAGCGCGGTGCGGAACTTGTCGAGGAACCGATCGGCCAACTCCTCGACGACGATGTAGCGCTTGCCCGCCACGCAGCACTGGCCCGTATTGTTCATCTTGGCCCAGACCGCCCACTCGACGGTCTTTTCCAGATCGGCGTCATCAAGGACGATGAAGGCATCGCTGCCGCCAAGCTCCATCGTCGATTTCTTCAGGTTCTGCCCCGCCCGCGCAGCGACGGATTTTCCGGCTTCGACGCTGCCCGTCAGCGCCACGCCCTTGATCCGCGGGTCGTCGATGACGCGGTTCACCTGGTCGTGGGAGATCAGCAGGTTGGTGTAGGCGCCCTTTGGTGCCCCGGCCTCCAGCCACAGCTCTTCGAACGCGATGGCGCATTGCGGAACGTTCCCGGCGTGCTTCACCATCACGACGTTGCCCGCCATCAGGTTGGGCGCTGCGAAGCGCGCGAGCTGATAATAGGGAAAGTTCCATGGTTGAACTCCGAAGAGTACGCCGAGGGGGGTGCTTTCGATCTCCGCTTCGCCTGAACTCGGATGGAGGCGTTCGGGCGCGAGGAAGCGTTCGGCGTTCTGCGCGTAGTAATCGATGATGTCCGCGCTGAGCGCCACTTCGCCCCGCGCTTCGGCGATGCGCTTGCCCATTTCGAGCGTTACCGGCCGCGCGAACTCGTCGGCGCGGGCCCGCATGATGGCGGCGGCTTTCGCGGCGATGGCCGCCCGCTGCGCGAACGTCGTCTGCCGCCAGCTCTCGAAGCACGCGGCGGCCGTCGCAATCTTTGTCTCAAGGCTCTCCTCGGTAAGATCGTCGAAGCTTTGCAGGAGTTTGCCGTCGTAGGGGTTGATGCTCTGGTAGGTCATCGTCTCGTCTCCATCCGGATCGCGCCTGGGGGGTCTGCTCGCCAACCCCACGCAAAATATCGTTCGATTTCGGCTCTTCTCATTTTGACAGAGCGGCTGTCGCTGCGCAGCGCGTGTCGAACATCGTGACGCTTACAAGAGCGGATGAATCGGTCCGGAGGCTAACGGCCTCTGCAAATACGCCAGTTGTGAAATCACCCATCACTGACCTCCAATCGCTCTATCGCGCCTGGATCATAGTCCAGGGTCAAGGCCGTTCTTTTGACCTTAGTCAAAAGCGACAACGACAAAAAAGGACTGGGTTGCCCGTTTCCCATCCAGCTCGTGCGCGCGTCGGTGCTGTGGACGAATGCGACCAAGCCGCGATGATCACCTTGGGCTTGCGTGCCGGCCGCATGGGCGAAGGTGTCGCATTGCGTCGAGGATCCGGTCCAGCGTCAGCGCTGTGCGGCGGCCACATTGCATCCGGTGAGAAAGTGTCGAGCTTTGGCCTTTCGCGGTGAAACTTCAGTTCCCCGTTACTAGCGTTTCAGTGCATATCGACCCGACCTACCCCTTTGATGTTGTTGAACGAATCGGTCTGGTGACAGGCGAAGCACTGGTTGACGGTTGCGTTTCGTTGGCCGGTGATCGACCTGTCCATCATCTCGAAATGCATCATCAGATGGCTCGGCGGCGGCTTGTGGCACTGCGCGCATTCCTTCGATTTCGGGCTTGGGTGAAGGAAGCCGACGATTTTCCACGTGTCGGTGGCATGGCAAGTCGCACATTTTGGCCCGAAGAATTCCTGGTGCTTGTCCTTGAAGACGTGGCACCCCTTGCAATCGAGCGCGACGGGCTTGCCCGCTTGGCGGATCGCGAGCTTCTCGAGAACGGCGTGGTCCATCTTGATGGGGCGTTTGTCGCGCCCTTGGTGCTCCACATGACAACCACTGCAGGTCGTCACATTGGCGTGGAACACCGTCGAGGGCTTCGACAGCAGTTCCTTGGCCGGCACGTGGCAGGCAACGCACTTGTCGACAGTGACGCCCTCGTTGGGCGTATGACAGCTCGCACATTTATCTCCGAGGAATGCGTGAGCCTTGGACAACGGCCCCGGACGCACGACCGCGCTCCAGCCCGGTATCGCGTCGCCATCGGAGCGATAGATCGAGACCGGCACGGCGATCGCCAAGAGAAGCGCAGCTCCCACGAGAACAAGCAGGGATGCGCCGGGCAGCTTCATCCGAGCCACCTCAGGCCGTAGTAAATCCCGCTCCAGATGTGCAGCACCAGCAACGCATACATTACGATCGACGCTGCGATGTGCAGAAACACCCAGCGCGCCAGCGTGCGCTTGAGCGTTTCGCGCGCCGTGATCGCGAATTCGAGATCCGACATCGCTCCGAGCAGTTGCCCGAGCGGGACACCGTTAGGGTCGACCACGGCCTGATCCTTGAGCCCCGCCGCGGCCAGCGCGAGACTGTCGTAGCGAGTGCGCAAGACACCGAGCTCCTTCTGCTGGTCGCGCAAGTCCTGGCCGATGTGAGCGAGGTAGTATCGACCAACGAACCCGCTTGCCACGACCGTGAGCATGGACAGGGTCAGTGCAATTCCGAGCGGGCTCTGGAACTTGTGTCCCGAGTGAATGATGCCGAGCAGCGCCCCGACTGCGCCAGCATAGACGTGAAAGGTCAGAACAGCGCCGATCGAGACATGCTCTTTCGTGCGCTCCTTTACCCACGGCAGCCGCTTCACGGCCGAATAGGACAGCAGCAGCAGGAAGAGCACTGCCGCGGCGATGCCGAACAATGAGCCTGTCAGGCTGCCGGGAAAGCGAGGCGCGACGTGCACCAGGAACGCGGGCACGATCAGGACGAGAGCGCTGAGCATGCCGCCAACGGTGACCTTCTCGCTTTCGGTCACGTCAGGCGTCCACGACCAGGTTGCTCGCAGATTTTGCTTGGCATGCGAGGATCATGCCGCCCGCCTTCTCGTCGGCCGAGAGCGCGTCCTCAACCTCCATCGTCACCGTACCTTCGCTAAGCGGCACCTTGCAGCGCCCGCAGATCCCGACCCGGCATTCGAAGTCGATCACAACGCCGATCGCTTCGGCAGCCTCGAGCACGGATTGGTCCGGCGCCAGGTTTCCTGACTTCCCGGACTTGGAAAAGTTGACGGTCGCCTGAGCCGAAGGTGGCGCCGCACCGCCGCCAGCCGCATCCGCCGGCGGAGCCGGGGGCTCGTCGTCGGGCTCCTTATCGGGAACGGGACCGCCTTTGGGCGGCGCGAAGTCCTCGGTCTTGACCTGATCCGACGGGACGTGGAGTTCCTCCAGCGCCGCTTTGACCGCGTCCATCATCGGCGGCGGGCCGCAAAGATGAATGCGGCGTTTCACGATATCGTCGACACAGCCGGCGATGAAGTCCGCCGTGATGAAGCCGACCGGGCCCTTCCAGTCGGTGCCTTCCGCGGACGAGACGATCGACAGGATGGTGACGTTCGGGTGCCGACTGGCGAGATACGCGCATTCCTCGCGGAAAATCAGGTCAGCGGGAGTACGAACACCGTAGATAAGGTGGATTTCATACGGGTACGATCGATCAGTAAGGTAGCGCAAAACACTCATCATCGGCGTGATGCCCACACCCCCGGCGATCAGGACGATGCCGTCGGCTTCCTTGCCGGTGAAGAAGAAATTTCCGGCCGGCGCGGTGATCTCGAGCAGATCGCCAGTCTGTGCATGATCGTGGAGGTGGCGGGACTCTAGGCCATGCTCCTCGCGCTTTACGGTAAGCTCGATATAGTCGTGCTGGGTGGGCGAAGAAGAGATCGTGTAGGAGCGCCGCACTTTTTGACCGTCAATCTCGGAGGTGATCGACGCATATTGTCCCGGCAGGAACGTAAAGGGGATCGACTCTAGATTGGGTTCCATCAGCCGGAAAGTCTTGACCGTCGGCGTCTCGTCGAAGATCGCCTTGATCCGCAGGACGCCCTTCCAGGGCCGTTTGACCGGCGGCTTGACCGGGGCGGCCGCAGCAACCGGAGCGCCCGCGACGGGCCCCGGCGCCTTCGGTGTGGCCGCCGCCGCAGGCGCGGTGCCGGGCGGCTGACCCCCGGGAGTCAGCCGCTGCGCCAGGGCGCCGATACGCTGTAGCCGCGCCCGGCGTAGCAGGAATGCCGCAACGAGCGCGGCTGCAAGCAGCAGCATGGCGGCGACGTGAAGCCAGGACAGGTCACGAAAGCCGCCGTCCATGATCATGTCGCTTTCCGGTGTCACGCTCATCTCGCGCTTGAACCAGGCGAGCGCGATGCGTGGCGGCGGCTGATTTTGGTTCAGGCCTTGCAACGCACTGTTGCCGCTTTCCGCGAGCGACACCCCATCGCGCACCAGGCCGATGGCTGCCTGCGCAGCCACCGGGTCGTTCGACGATTGGGCGCGATGGAGTTCGACCTGCCCGGCCGTGACGGCCGCCGCGCCCGATCCGAGGCGCGCGATCGCTTCGGTCCTGATGGCTGCGCGCGTCTTGTCCGTCAGCGCTGGGAAGTTCATCATGGCCGGGTAGAACGGCTTGCCGCCTACGATCCCGCAGCAGCCTGCTTCGGCTCCAGCTGCTTCCCCGCCACCTGGGGATGGCGACATCATCCCCTTCATCATGCCCGTCATTCCGCCCGCGGGGGGAGGGGCGGGTGCGCCCTGCGGGGCTGCCACCTTTGTGTCGGCTGCCGGCATTGCGTTCGCCGGTGCGGCAGCGGCGCCCGGATGATGCGAAGCGTGCTCGGAGGGCGACGCCTGCGCCAGCGCCGCTGAGGATCCGAAGAGCGCCATTGGCGCCGCGAATCCCAGCCGAACGATTTTCATCGTCGTCCACGTACGGCGCGAGATGATCTGGGCAGGACCGTACTTCACATCAGGATTCCTTACTTGTCATCCTTCATCGGCATCGGTTGGGCCGCGGCCGGCATCGGCGCCGGCTTGGCAATCGACAGCTTGGACTGCCGGCGGAGCGGCGCTGGTGCCGCTCCCTCAGGCACGAGTTGCGGCCTCTTTGTGCTGAAATTTCCGCAGTTGATGGGTGACTTATCGAGTTATTCGTCATGCGACAAGTGTCGCGAGCAGTGCCGCCGGCGCAGGGCCGGGGGGGGGGGCGCTGCGCCGACGACATCGAGATCAGGGGCGCGAGCACTGGAGCCTGAACCCACGCCACCCGTTCCAGGCAAGCATCGACGATCGTTGTCGCGCCGCTCACCGTCCAAAGAGCCATTGTTGAACCACCATTGCCAAATTCCCCGCGGGCGAGAGTTTCACGCTACATGTCGTCTTTCATCGGCATGGGCTCGTCGTCTTCCATCGGCATGGCCTTATCCTTCGGCATGGCCTTATCCTTGCCGGTATCCGGCTTGGCCGTGGAGTTGCCCATCGGCATCTTATCATCCATCATGCCGCCGGCCCCCATCTGATCGTCCGCCATTCCGCCCTGGCCTGCACCCATCTGGTTGCCTTGCTGAGTGGACATCCGATTGTGCATCTCGGCCGCCACTCCCTGCTCGTGGTGCTCTTCCCTGCTTTCGTCTTCCGGCAGCGCGACGTTCTCGTCACCAGCCGTGATATTGGCCGGTGCGTCTTTTGAACCGTCGCACGCTGTCACGCTCAAGAGCGCTAACATGGCGGCTGTGGAGGCGAAAACCGGTCGGCGGATACTCCTTCTTAGGTTCTTCATAGTCTTACTCCTTTCAACGGTTGAAACTCTGTACTGTCTCCGCAGCGTAATTCCCGGCAGCGGAGAGATGCTGTCACCCTCGTCGCTCGCCAAGTCGCTACAAGTAAAGCAGTCGGTTGCCCGACGCAGAGACTCTATGGCGACTCGACGAGCGACTCAGGTCGCGCGACTATTGTGCGAGGATCTGCTGGCACCGTGCGTGGCTGAGATTCATCGGGTTCATGCCCATGCCCTTCATCTCGTTGTGGTCGTGCGTCGTGTTGGTGCCCATGGTTTGTTCCATGCGCTCGCAACTAGCCCGCTGTTCGGGAGTTGCGTCCCTCATCGTCGCGCACCCCGCAAGCGGAACCAGGGAGAGCGACGCGGTTGCTGCCATAAGAAGTTTCATGATGTTACCTTTCTCTGTTCGGTTGTATGCCCCGCAGTCCCTCTCCCGAGCTCAAATGGCCCGTTCTTCTGTCCGATCGATTTGCGGGTAGAGACCGCCGGCAGTTAGTCGCAGCGCGCGGATCGCCAGCTCCGCTGCCTCCGCGCGGGTCACATTGGGGTAGGGGGCCAAATCTCATGCCGTCGCCCCGCTGGCGCCGAAAGCAGGGGCGCTTGTGTTCGCGAGGTGCGCAAGAATCGGACAGTCAGAAACCGGAGCATCCACCGGGCACTCGGCGGCGAGCCCCTCGAGTGCATCCTTGATGCGATTGAGATCGATGATCCGGGAAGTGGACTCCGCGATCTTCCTCTCCGTAATGTCCAGAACGTCCGCGGCGCGAGCGGTGTCCGAAGCCTGCAACGTGAGAAGCAGACCGATTTCGGCGAGCGTAAAGCCAAGCTGTTGCGCCTTGCGGATGAAGCGCACTCGCTCGAGGTCGCTCTCCGCGTACAAGCGGTAACCCGCCGACGAGCGTGCGGGGTGCGGCAGGAGACCGTTGCGCTCATAATAGCGAATGGTGTCGGGCCGGACGCCAACTGCCTTCGCGAAAGCGCCAATGGTCAAGCCAGCCATGAATTACCTCCGCCACCCCTATCGCGCTTGGATCATAGTCCAGGGTCAAGGCCGTTCTTTTGACCGAGGTCAAAAATCCAAGGTCCGAGATCGGGATAGAAAAAAGGGCCAAGGGGGCGTCGTACCTCGACCATCGAGGCGGTTGGTGGTTCCGACTGCACGTCAAGCTCGTCGTTGATGCCCGGCAGCCCGACGGTGCTAAAGGCGTCGCCGCGAGCGGCGATCACGACGGCGGTAGCTCGGGCCCTGCCTCGCGCGCCGCCCGGTCGATTTTTCTGGTCGTCAGCGGCCATGCTGTGGTTGCTGCCTGCGATTGGTTCACCCGATCATTCGGCTCGATCGCGTCACGTCTTTGACGCAGATCAAAGCCTGCCAGTGCAGGTCGGACGAAAAGCAAGTGGGTCGGGCACAAGCTGTTCACGTCGAGGAGATTGAGCTTGACCGATCATGCAGACAATAGTCCGGCGATAAGCGGTCTCTCGGACACGCAGGCGATGCTGATCGACCGTTATTGGCGCGCGGCGAATTATGTCTCTGTCGGGCAGATTTACTTGCTCGATAACCCGCTCCTTCGAGAGCCGTTGACGCACGAACACGTCAAGCCGCGGTTGCTCGGCCATTGGGGGACGACGCCGGGGCTGAACTTCATCTACGCCCATCTCAATCGCATCATTCTGGCGCGCGATACCGATCTCCTCTATGTTTGTGGGCCGGGTCATGGCGGGCCCGGAATGGTCGCCAACACCTGGCTCGAAGGTACCTACAGCGAGATCTATCCGGCGATCAGCGACGACGAGGAGGGCATGCGACGGCTCTTCCGTCAATTCTCCTTCCCCGGCGGCATCCCCAGCCACGCCGCGCCGGAAACCCCGGGCTCCATTCACGAGGGTGGGGAGCTCGGCTATGCGCTCGTCCACGCCTATGGCGCGGCATTCGACAATCCCGAGTTGGTGGTCGCCTGCGTGATCGGTGATGGCGAGGCCGAGACCGGCCCGCTTGCCGCTTCCTGGCACAGCAACAAGTTCCTCGATCCGGTCCATGACGGCGCGGTGCTGCCGATTCTGCACCTTAACGGCTACAAAATCGCAGGTCCCACCATTCTGGGGCGGTCGGACGACACGGTACTGCGCCAGCTCCTCGAGGGCTATGGTCACGAGCCCTTCTTCGTTGAGGGCAGCGATCCGATGGACATGCACCGGCAGATGGCGGCGACGTTGGACCGCGTCTTCGACCGGATCGCGGAAATTCAGCACGCCGCCCGCGCCGGGGAGGCTCCTGGCACGATCCGTTGGCCCATGATCGTGTTGCGCAGTCCGAAGGGCTGGACTGGTCCCAAGGACGTCGACGGCAAGAGGGTCGAAGGCTTCTGGCGGGCGCATCAAGTGCCGATCGCCGAGGCGCGGGAGAATGCCGCCCACCGCCGGCTGCTCGAGGAATGGATGCGCAGCTATCGCCCAGAGGAGCTGTTTGATGCGGCCGGCCGGCTTCTGCCCGAGCTGCGCGCGCTGGCTCCAGCCGGCGACAAGCGGATGGGTTCGACCCCCTATGCCAATGGCGGCCGGCTGCGTCGCGCTCTCAGGCGGCCCGATTGGCGCGACCATGCGGTGGCGGTGCCGAGCCCCGGCGGCGCGATCGGCGAGGCGACGCGCCAATTGGGCAAGTATCTCGCCGACGTGCTTCGACTCAATGCGGACGCCCGCAACTTCCGTATCATGGGACCCGACGAGACCGCGTCGAACCGCCTGGACGCGGTGTTCGAGGTGACCGACCGCGCCTGGATGCAGCGGACCGAGCCCTATGACGAGCACCTTGCCCGCGGCGGGCGGGTCATGGAAGTGCTGTCCGAGCATCTCTGCCAGGGCTGGCTCGAAGGCTATCTGCTGACCGGCCGGCACGGGCTGTTCAACTGCTACGAGGCGTTCGTCCACATTGTAGACTCGATGTTCAACCAGCATGCCAAATGGCTGAAGGTCTCGCGCGGACTGGACTGGCGCCGGCCGATCGCCTCATTCAACTATCTGCTGACCAGTCATGTCTGGCGGCAGGACCACAACGGCTTCAGCCATCAGGATCCGGGTTTCATCGATTTGGTTGTCAATAAAAAGGCCGATGTGGTCAGGGTATATCTGCCACCGGATGCCAACTGCCTGCTGCGCGTGGCTGACCACTGCCTGGGCACCCACGACCGGATCAACGTGATCGTCGCCGGCAAGCAGCCAGCACCTCAATGGCTGACCGCCGACGAGGCGGAGACGCATTGCGCTGCGGGGGTTGGCATCTGGGACTGGGCGGGAACTGATCGCGACGGCCGCGAGCTGGATGTCGTCATGGCTTGCGCCGGCGACGTGCCGACGCTCGAGACGCTTGCGGCCGTCGACCTCCTTCGTCAGCACATTCCCGAATTGAAGATCCGGGTGGTGAACGTCGTCGACCTCATGACGCTTCAGCCAAGAAGCGAACACCCACACGGCCTCAGTGACAATGACTTCGACAGCCTGTTCACTCGAAACAAGCCGATCGTCTTTGCTTTCCATGGCTATCCGTACCTCATTCACCGGCTGACCTACCGGCGAGCCAACCACGCCAATCTTCATGTCCGCGGCTTCAAGGAGGAGGGGACGACCACAACACCGTTCGACATGGTCGTGCGCAACGGTCTTGATCGGTTCCATTTGGCAATGGATGTGATCGACCGTGTCCCGGGCCTTGCCGGCACCACCGCGCACGCCAAGCAAGCGTTTCGCGACCGGCTGATAGAGCACAAACAATATATAACGACCCATGGCGAGGACATGCCTGGGATTCGCGAGTGGAGTTGGCCTTACCGGGCTCCGTCCGACGCAGGCGATTGAACCGCCCGTCGAAGTGTGCTGCGTAGCGTCGGCTGCTCAAGGCTCAAGGCGAGACTGCTCGAGCAGCGGACTACCCGAGATGTCGCTCGTGAGGTTGCGGTGATCGTGGGGGCCGCAGGGTTCTTCCTGATTTGCCTGATATGGTTCGACACACCGCCTGCCATACTCAAGAACAATGTCGAGCGCGTGGTAGGCGCTAGCGTTTGGCAGCGCGCCAACCGCTCGCGGGCGCTTCATCCCCACCTTGACCCGAGCTCCGGCACGTCAGCCTTTGACCTGAGTCAACGGCTAAGGGACGGGATTCCTCTACCTTCGCAAGGAATACTCGCAATTTCTCCCGGAGAACAAAATGGCAAGCGATAGAAGCGCGTACTTAGTTGGCGGCGGCATCGGCTCGCTCGCGGCAGCAGCCTTCATGATCCGCGACGGCGGCATGCAAGGTAAGAACATCACTGTCTATGAGACCCTGCCGGTCCTGGGCGGGAGTCTGGATGGCGCCGGCAGCCCGGCGGAGGGCTATTCGATGCGGGGAGGGCGGATGCTGACAACGGACAATTATGAATGTACCTGGGGCTTGTTCAAGACGATCCCCTCGCTCGAACAGCCTGGCAGGACTGTGTTTGAGGAGACGGTCGCGTTCAACGAGCGTGTGAAATCGCATTCCAGAGCGCGCCTCGTGGACCGCAACTGCGCCATCCTCGACGTCACCTCTATGGGTTTTTCGATGAAGGATCGCGTCGAGTTGCTGAAGCTCGCCGGGGCAAGCGAGGAAACACTGGGCTCAAGTCGAATTAGCGAATGGCTATCGCCAACGTTCTTCGAGACCAAGTTCTGGTATATGTGGGCGACGACATTTGCTTTTCAGCCTTGGCATAGCGCGGTCGAATTCAAACGCTACTTGCATCGCTTCATGAAAGAATTCTCACGCATCGAAACGCTCGCGGGCGTGAAGCGCACGATCTACAACCAGTACGACTCATTGGTTCGGCCGCTGGCGAGCTGGCTGAGGGAGAGGGGTGTTCATTTCGTCAACGACTGCCGGGTAACAGACTTCGGTCTGTCCACAATGAACGGAAAGATAGCAGTCACGAGCATCGAGACAAGCGACGCTGGTGAAAACGGATCCGTCAACGTCGGCGATGACGACCTTGTCTTTTTTCAGAACGGCTCGATGACGGACGCGTCTAGCCTTGGATCGATGACACGAGCACCCGAACGTCTGACGAAGGATGACAGCGCCGGGTGGGCTCTGTGGGAGAAGTTAGCCAAGGGGCGGCCCGAGTTTGGCAATCCTGCTGTGTTTAATTCCTCGATCCCTGAGTCCTATTGGCTGTCGTTCACTGTCACCCAGCAGAATACCGCCTTCTTCGATCATATGCAGGCGTTTACGGGCAACGAGGCAGGCACAGGCGGCCTCGTCACGTTCAAGGACTCCAATTGGTTCATGTCGGTAGTGCTGGCACATCAACCGCATTTCCCCGACCAGCCCGCCGGGACCCGCGTTTTCTGGGGCTATGCGTTGCACCCCGACCGGGTGGGCGACTTTGTAGCGAAGCCGATGTCGGATTGCATCGGTCAGGAGATATTGATCGAGCTTTCTGGTCACCTCAACCTCGATTTGACGGTGTTCGAAACGGCGAACTGCATCCCTTGCCGAATGCCCTATATTACCAGCATGTTCATGCCGCGCGCGAGCGAGGACCGACCGCCGCCGGTCCCAAAGAACTCGAAGAACCTCGCCTTCGTCAGTCAATTCGTCGAAATACCCGAAGATGTCGTCTTCACCGTCGAATACTCTGTGAGGGTCGCGCAAATGGCGGTTTATGAGCTCCTTGGGATCGATGCGGAGATTCCACCAATAATACATCACGATAAGTCGGCGATGGTAAACCTCAACGCGGTGATCAAGGCATTCCGGTAGTACGCCATCAGTCCGGTCAGACGCCATGGCCCTGAAACTATAGCCGAAGTTCGTCATATTGCCGTGCCGCTCGTTGTTGCTCGGGCGCCAGAGTGGCTCCGTCATCCGCGGTTGAACCGCGATGAGGGTGGATGTCACACGTCCGGCTCCCACAGTCGATCGATCACGCCCGCGCCGGGATAGACGACGAGCAGTTCGGTGCCTGGATCCACGCGGAGCGCGGTTTCACCCTCGGCGAGCCACACCCCGCACGCCTCGAAGCCCTCGTCGTCGAACGCGCCGCCGCCCTCGAGCGGCACTAGCCAGATCGGCCGACCGTCACTGGCGAGCGTTGCCTCGCCCGAGCGCGTCCAACGCTCAAGCACGAAGGCGGCGTGGTCGGCGAGGATGGTACGACCTGGCGTGAGCTCCTTGGCTACATACGGTGCGACGTAGGGGACGGGATTGCTCGCTGCGATGCCCTCGTCGAGATGCAGCTCTCGCGGCCGGCCATAATCGTAGAGGCGGTACGTCAGATCGACATTCTGCTGAACCTCGACCAGCGTCAGCCCCGGCCCGATCGCATGGACGGTGCGCGCGGGCGAATAATAGACGTCGCCCGTCTTGACCGCCTTCCAGTCGACGAGCTTCTCGATCGTACCATCAAGCGCGGCGCGGCGAAGTTCGTCCTGGGTCATTGGGGCCATTGTGCCAATCGCGATTGTTGCACGCGGCTCCGCGGCGAGCACCACCCACGCCTCGTCCTTGCCGCGCGGATAGCCGTGCGCCTGCGCCACCGTATCGTCGGGGTGAACCTGGATGGACAGCTTCTCGCTGGTGAAGAGATATTTTATGAGCAGCTCGGGATCGCCGGGTGCCTCGAACCAGATCTCCCCGACGGGCTCACCGCCTGGCGCCACGCTGCCGAAGCCCGCCCACAGCTTGGTCCGCCCCCAGGGTTTCTCGATTCGCTTGGTGGTGAGGCGGATGGCGGCCATGAAGCGGGTTCCTTCGTCACGCGACGCCCTGTGGTGGCGAACCTATGACCGCGCGATCCATTCGTGCATCATTGGGGAGTCGCAGGGTTCCCGACACTCTCCCCGTGGAGGATGCGGAGGCGTCGCCTGTCGGGTTCGTCTGCCGCGTGGTTCACGTTCGGCTCGATCAGGTCATGGCGAGGCGCGGGCTGGAAAAATGCACTCGAGGCTGCCTCCCGGCGCCACGTTTGTGCCAGAGCGTGCCCGGCGATTCCGGCGACTCGATCAAGCGCCTCCCGGTGCGGAATATCGCACGGAAATCGCTCCCACCATTCTGTACGCTCACCCATGCTAGGGCCGGTCCAGATTTGCACGTGATACCCGGAAGCTCCTGGAGGATAGACGCACATGCCCACGATCAGCTTCTTGTCGGCGGCGAGCTGCAGAAGCTCGGTAAACATCATCGTCTCCTGTGTCTAACGGCATATCGGCTGATCGGAAACCAGCATCATCTACCTCCGAGGCCCCTGTCGCGCTTCGACTATAGTCCCGAGCCAAGGCCGGTGTTTTGATTCGGGTCAAAAGCTGAGGTGAGGGAAATGGGAGGGGCGCTCCGAACCAATGACCCCGCGCGAGATGATGCAGCCGTCATCGTCCGTTCCGCTCGAGAGCTCTCAGCCGGGAAGATCTGCCACGCCGCACAGAGATGCGGCGCATTCTTCGGGCCCGCCGCTACCAAAAAAAGTCCGCGTCAGATGGCCATCCCGACCATATCGCGACAGCTTTGGGCACATGTCCGACAGGTTAAAGCACACTGTCGCATCTGAGCGTCTGCGGCAAAGCTGTCGCAGTCGCGCGCGCAGGCTTCGCAAACCCGAGCGCAGGCCTCGCAAATCACTGCATGCTGCGAAGAGCGCCGCAATAAAGAGTTAGCTGTCGTCTGGCATATCTCCGCGCAGTCAAGCAGGAGTGAAAGATGCTTGGTGCTAACGTGTTTTCCGCCTTTGTCCATGCAGTAACGGGCAGTTTCCAGGCACATCTTATGTGATTCGAGACAATCCTGTACACAGTCCGATAACGTCATTCCCCGTTTCATACTCGCCATCCCCCTGCTTTGCTGCGCCTCGGCGGCGGAAATGACCGTCCCCGCCGCCGCAAGCGCAACACTACCAGAAATGAATGACCGCCGATTATGGTGAGTAGGTTTCATCATCACTTTCGTTCCTTTGTTTTCAGCCGACTTGCCGGTCATTGGGCTCGGTCGCACAAGATATCCTAACGCCCACTACGAGGCCGATCACAGCGAACATCATCGCCAACGCAGGAAATCCCCGGACGGTACGCGCTTCACTTGCACCAAACGACTTTAATTGGTGCGCTGCACTCGGCCAGCACGCGCCCAATCGCGGTTGCTGACCGCGGGCCGTCTTCGATTGCCTGCCTCGCAACCGCGCGCTTCTTGTCACCGCTGATCGTCAACATCAGCGTCCGTGTCGCCACAAGCGCCGCTCGAGTGAGGGTAACGCGCGCGACCGGTGCCTCCTTTGGTGGTGGGTCGGGAACGACGCCGCAGGCGCGGCGTGATAACGGAGCGCTCAACGCCGCCTCAAAATCCGGCCCCGGCAGGATCGAGGCGGTATGGCCATCCTCACCCATCCCGAGCCAGACAAGGTCGAATGGCCATTGCAGCACCCGCAGGCGCCGATCCGCGGCGCGGCCCGCCGCCCCTGGGTCGATATCCACGCGCTCGCACAGCGGCATTATGGTAGCGCCCGTGGTGCCGAAATGAGCGCGAATCAAGCCGGCATTGCTGAGCGGATCATCCTCCGCGACCAACCTTTCATCAGTCGGCAGCAGCATGACCTTCGGCCAGTTCAGTGAGCGAGCGGCCAACGCGCGGAATATCGGCACTGGCGTCTTGCCGCCCGGGACTGCAAGCAACGCGCACCCGCGCGCGTCGACCGCGCATTCTACCGCGATCTCAACATCGTTGACGACCTGCCACACCATTGCGGCCCAGTCGTCGAATTCCAGCCACTCGACCTCGTGCATCACCAAAGCCTCATTGGAAAGCGAGGGCGGCTACCTGCGAGCTAAGCATGCGCCGGGAGGAAGCAGCATGTTTGCCACATTTATTCCCGGTCACCCTACTCCGTCACTCCGTCAGGCTCCCAAGATGTTTCCTACGCCATCGCCGCCAGAAGCTGGTCGAGTGGCACCGTCGCGAAGGTGGTGAAGCTGTCGGCAACGGCATAGGGCAGCACCAGCACGCGATTGTGGACCATCGCGCCGCAACTGTAAGCCACGTTCGGAACATAGCCTTCGCGTTCTTCGGCATCTGATCGGAGCAGCGGTTGAGTCACGCGCGCCAGCAGTTTCGACGGATCGTTGCGGTCCAGGAGGCATGCCCCGATGCAATAGTTTCGCACTGAACCGACGCCATGCGTGATCAGCAGCCAGCCCTCATCGATCTCGATGGGCGACCCGCAATTGCCGATCTGAACGAATTCCCAAGGCCAGCGCGGCGAGACCGTTTTCACGCCGCCGTTCCAGTCGTATAGATCGTCCGACGTCAGGAACAAGATGTTCTCGTTGTCCTGCCGACCGAGTATTGCGTATTGCCCGTCGATACGACGCGGGAACAGCGCCATCCCCTTGCTGCTCGTGGCGTCTCCGTGGAGGGCTTTGAGTTCGAAGGTTCTAAAATCAGTGGTGCGGAGCAACTCCTGTCGGATCGCTTGACCATTGAAAGCGGTGTAAGTGCCGAGGTAAGTTGCGCTCCCGTCATCATCGACAAAACGAACGAGACGGAGGTCTTCGATGCCGTTGCGCTGGCTGGGCGTCATTGGAAACAATACGATTTCCGACAGATCATGACTCCCATCGCAGATGATACGCACGCCCGGCTCGCTCGTCCCGTCGCCGGGCATGTTTTCCATCTGCAGCACGACCGGCCTTGGACTGGAGGGATCGATCGCGACGACACCGTTCGCTCCGCACACGCCCGTGCGGAAGGCGACCGATGAAACATGTCCTTCGCCGACCGCTCGCAGCGAAAGAACGAAGCGGATGGCATCGGCTGCGACGCCGGACTGGTCGGGGTGAGGGACAATGCTCGGGTTGAACAAAGCCGCGGCCTCGTAGGAATATTCATTGCTGAAGTAAGCCCCAATCAAGATTGCGCGGTCGCGGCTGACTTCGCATTTGCATATAATCAATCCGTTCACCTCTTGAAACCGCCGAAGGAAGACTGACTCCACGTCCCGGTGACGACCTGAGAAGTCGGTCAGGAGGCGTCGCAATTCTTCGCGCAACTCGGCTTCATCGAGCGCAAGCACCCGATCTGCGATGCGTTGTGCGCGCGGACGATCTCCCTGGTCGAACCCCTTCGGATCCGCCGCTGGGGTGTAAGGCCGAATGACCACGCGCGCTGGATCGGACCGAAGCAACACAGGCAGGCGGGTCACAAAATCAGCCTTCGACATGATGAGCTCCATTGCTGTTGTCTCGCGGCTTCGTCCGCCGGTCGGATAGAATCTCGGTGCGCTTGTTCGGGAAGCCTTTGTTCAGGGCACTGGATCCCCTCGACCATTTGCCTGTGAAGGCCTCAGGCAAGCGATGATCGCCGAGATCGCGGTCCTGGTCTCGGCGACGTCCCGGACTGCGATCGTATCAATCCCCGCCTCACGAACAGGGTTGTCGTTGCCCCCCGGGTAGATCGCGTCGCCGAGGAAGAGCATTTCGGCGAAGGGAACGCCGGCATGCTCGGCTAGCTTGCGCATTCCATAAGCCTTGTCGATGCCCTGACGAGTGATGTCGATCGAGGTTGATCCGCCAATGTTGACCGAGAGATCGTGGAGCGTCGTTCGGAGGGCCGCCTGGAGGCGTTTGCGCTTGGCGAAGTCTGGATCCCACGCGGTCTTTGCGTCGAGGGGAGCGAGCTGCCCGAGCCCGGAAAACGTGATCTGGCTGCCGCGATCCTCCACTCGTTCGCCCCATATCTGGGTCTCGCGGAGCCCACTCTCGTCGGCTGCCCTGGTTAACGCATCGAGGATGCGGCTGCGCTCTTCTTGCGAGAAGACGTCGGCGTACACGACCTGCCAGCCCGCATCGAAACGGTAGAGCTTGGTACCCGTGGTCGGCATGATGAACAGCTGACGGAGGTTGGCTTTCCTGGGCAGCCGCGACACGACTTGTGTCTCGAACTGTGGCCAGTCGCCCCCGGAGATCACCGCAACGCGGAGGAGATCGAGAAGCTCGGCAAGCAACTCGGCCGTCGCTTGGTCGATCGGCTGTTTGCTCTCGGCCAGGGTGCCGTCCAAGTCGAAAGCGATAAGTCGCTTCATCGGCAAGCTCCACTCATGATGCCGTCGTCCGGCGGATCGTTGAAATCGCCTCGCTCATGGAGCCGCTTCCGGCAGGATGATCTCGTCTATCGCATGGGCAACGCCGTCCTCCTCGTTCGACCGAGTTACCCGGTCAGCGGCGGCCCGGACGGCATCGGGACCCTGTCCCATTGCAATCGAGAGACCTGCGCGCGCGAACATCGGCAGGTCATTGCGCTCATCGCCGAGCACGGCGACGTTAGCGAGCGGCACGCCGATCGCGGCGGCCAGTGCGGCGACGCCATCGCCCTTGTTGGCGCGGGGGGCGGTGATGTCGAGATAGTAGGGCTGGGAACGGCCAACGGTGGCGTCCTGCCCGAGTGCGGCCGCGATCTCTCCGTCAAGTCGCGCGAGCAGTGCATGGTCGTCGCTGACGCCGACGATCTTGTCGGGATGGGCGAGCAGTCCCGCGAAGTCGCGCCTGATGATCGGGTCGATGTTGGCCGCGCGGCGCTCGCGCGGAACATACACACCGTCAATTGCGCGGGCATACCAGAGGCCGCCCGCGAACAGCCACGGGGTGATGGCCGGGTGATCCAGCAGCGCGAGCGCCCGTGCGGCGCATTCGGGCTCGAGCTGGTCGGCCGAGACGACAGTCCCGTCGGGCTGGACGATCGTGCCACCATTGAAGGCGCCGAGGACGCCCGTGAGCTCCAGCCGTTCCGCGATCCACAGCATGCCGCTGGGCGGTCGGGCGCTGATCAGGCTCACCGCGATGCCGGCCGCCTTGGCCCGCCCGACCGCTGCGATCACGCCTTCGGAGAGGCTCTTGTCGCGGCGGACGAGCGTGCCGTCGATATCGGACACGAGTAGGCGGATGCGCCCGCTCACCCGAGGTGATGCCAGCGTCGGTGCGAGCGGTGCATCAGCGCATCCGCACTTTCGGGACCGGCGCTGCCCGCAGCATATTCCTCCGGAGTGCCCTGAGCCCACACATCGAGGAGCGGCTGCACCGCGCGCCAGCCACCTTCGATCTGGTCGGCTCGCTGGAACAGCGTCTGATCGCCGGTTAGCACGTCGTAGAGCAAAGTTTCGTAGCCAGTCTGGTGGCCGACCTCGAAATGGTCCTTGTAGCGAAAGTTCATGGCGACGGGCGCGGTGTTCACGACGGGCCCCGGCCGCTTGACCACAAACTCGAGGCTGATGCCCTCGTCCGGCTGAATTTGCACGACGAGGCGGTTGGGGGGCAGGCGATCCACCACCGTCTCCCGGAACAGCGCCAGTGGCACGTCACGGAACTGAACCACGATCTCGGTATCGCGTACCGGCATCGCCTTACCGGTGCGTAGATAGAAAGGCACGCCCGACCATCGCCAGGTCTCCACGTGCACCTTGAGCGCGGCGAAGGTCTCGGTGCGGCTGGCGGGATCGACGTCCGGTTCGGCGAGGTAAGCGGGCACTGGCTTGCCGGCTATGCTGCCAGCTGCATAGCGGCCGCGAATGGCCTCGGCCGGATCGATCGGGCGGATGGCGGCGATGACCTTCCCCTTCTCTATGTGGATTGCCTCGGCATCGAAGCTGATCGGCGGCTCCATCCCGATCATCGCCAGCAGCTGAAAGAGGTGATTGGGTACCATGTCGCGCAATGCGCCCGTGCCGTCGTAGAATCTGCCGCGCGTGCCGACAGTCACGGCCTCGGCGGCGGTAATCTGGACATGATCGACGTACCGGTTGTTCCAGACGGCTTCGATCATGGTGTTGCCGAAGCGTGCGACCATGATGTTCTGCACGGTCTCCTTTCCCAGGAAATGGTCGATCCGGTAAATCTGATCCTCACTCGCCTGGGCAAGGATCTGCCTGTTGAGCGCCTGCGCAGTGGCGAGGTCGGTGCCGAACGGCTTTTCGATCACGACGCGGCGGAAGCCATCGGTCTCCTTGAGCAGCCCCCCTTCGCCGAGCTGATCGACGACGGTCCCGAAGAAGCTCGGTGCGGTGGCGAGGTAGAAGACCGCGTTGCCGGTGAGTTGGGTGCCGAGCGCCTGGTACGTGGCGATATCGGCGAAATCGCCCCGCAAATAGCGGATACGGCCGCGCAGCCGCCGCCAATGGGCATCGTCCTCGACGAAATCGTCAAGCGCCTGGCGCAGATTCTCGTCGTCGCTGTCATGATGGCTGACGCCGAGCAGCGTCATGTCATCAGCGAGTAACCCGGCCCGGGCGAGGTTAACGAGCGCGGGTACCAGCAACCGGCGGGTGAGATCTCCTAGTGCGCCGAAGATGACGAAGGTAGCAGGGGGTGCAGCCGGAGCATCGCTCATTGGGGCATCTCGACATGGCCCCCAAAGCCGAACCGCATCGCCGAGAGCAGCTTGTCGCCGAACGTCGTGTCGACCCGGCTGCGGTAGCGCGCGAACAATGCCGCAGAGAGAACATAGGCAGGGACCGCCTCCTCCATTGCCGCCTCGATCGTCCAGTGACCCTCGCCGGAATCCGCGACTTGGCCGGAGAATTGCTCGAGCATCTGGTCCTTGGCGAGCGCAGCGGCCGACAGGTCGAGCAGCCAGGAGGAAATGACGCTACCGCGCCGCCAGACCTCGGCGATGTCGGTCAGGTTGAGGTCGAAGCGCTCGTCTTCCGGCAGCTTGTCGGAAGACTTGCCCTTCAGGATGTCGAACCCCTCAGCATAAGCCTGCATCAGGCCATATTCGATGCCGTTGTGCACCATCTTGACGAAGTGGCCCGAACCCGCGGGACCGGTGTGGATATAACCCTTCTCGGCGCGCGCATCCTCGTTGTGGTCGCCGCGCTCGGGCGTACGTGGGATCGTGCCATGGCCTGGCGCCAGCGCCTCAAAGAGGGGATCGAGGCTGTCGAGAATAGCGACACCGCCGCCGATCATCATGCAATAGCCGCGCTCGAGGCCCCACACACCGCCCGAGGTGCCCACATCGACATAGTGGAGGCCTTTCATCGCGCACAGCTTCGCCCGTCGGATGTCGTCCTTGTAGAAGCTGTTGCCGCCGTCGATGATGATGTCCCCTGGCGAGGCCAAGCCCATCAGCGTCTCGATTGTGTGCTCCGTCGGCGGCCCCGCCGGCAGCATCACCCAGAAGATTCGCGGGCTCTCCAGCTTGTCGGCGACCTCCTCAAGCGAGGCGGCGGCGATCGCGCCTTCGGCGGCCAGCTTTGCCACCGCCGGAGCGTTGCGATCGAAGGCGACGATCTCGTGACCGCCGCGCATCAGCCGGCGCGCAATATTGGCTCCCATCCTGCCAAGGCCGATCATTGCGAGACGCATGCGCTGGTTCCTTAATTCTGGGCTGCGGTGACGATCGCCGCGCGCAAGGCCTCGATGCCGCGGCCGGCCTTTTTCAGGTGGACGCGCAGAACGCGCCGGCCGCGCGCGGCGAGCACGTCCATGTCGCCGCGCGCCTGCGCGATCTGGACGGTGCCGAAGCTCGCCGTCCTGCCGGGGATCGCGAGATCGGGATCGGGATCGCGCGTGATCGTCAGGAACACGCCGCTCGCCGGACCGCCCTTATAGGCCTGGCCCGTCGAGTGGAGGAAGCGCGGCCCGAAGCCCGCGACCGTCGCCACCGCCTTGGCATCGCGTACCGCTACCCGCATCGCCGCGATTGCCGCCGCGTTCGTCTCGTCGCGCTCCACATAGCCAAGGAACCCGGCATAATCGCCAGGCGCCAGGCCTGCGAAGTGCATCCGCAGCAGCGCTGCCGGTTGGGCTGAACCAAAGCCGCTGTCGTCTGCGGTAAAGATGGCGAAGTCATTATCCTCCGCCGCGGCGGTCTCGGGCTCCAGCGCGCCCGACGCCTCATAGGCATCCACCAGCTTGCGCGTGGCGATCTTGGCATCTTCCACGTCGGGCTGGTCGAACGGATCGATGCCGATCACCGCGCCGGCGACCGCGGTCGCGATCTCCCAGCGGAAGAATTCCTGCCCGATCAGCTCGGGCTTGGCGACCGTGATGCGGACCACTGGATGCCCGGCTTCGGCCAATTTCGTCAGCGCCGTATCAAGGCCATCCTCGGCGTCGCCCGCCATCTCGAAGTGGACGAATAGCCGGTCGGCCCCATAGGCTTCGATCGCGCCGATTGGCTCCAGATCGACCGGGACGATGCCCTTGCCCTCCTTGCCGGTCGACTCCGCAAGCAATTGCTCGAGCCACGCGCCGAATGGCGCGAGCTTCGGCGACGTCAGGATGGTGAGCTTGTCGCGCCCGGCGAGCGCGGCCTCGCCGATGAGCGCGCCAAGCCGGATGCCCGGATTCGCCGCCGGCGGCGCATCTGCCCCACAGGCGAACACCATCGGCGCCGTCGCCTCGTAGAAGGCGTGGACGTCGATCCCCATCGCGGCGGCCGGCACCATGCCGAAGGCGGAGAGCACCGAGTAGCGCCCGCCGATCGTGGGATCGCCGGGAAAAACATGCGCGAAGCCATCCGCTTTGGCCGTCGCCTCCAGCTTCGATCCCGGATCGGTCACGGCGACGAAGCGTGCGCCATCCTTGCCGGCTAGATCGTAGAAAAAAGCGCGCAGCAGCTCCGGCTCCATCGTCGAGCCCGACTTGGACGAGACGATGAACAAGGTGTCGGCCGGATCGATCGCGGCGGCGACGGTGGTGATCTGGCCAGGATCGGTGGTGTCGAGCACGTGCAGCATCGGGCTGCCCGGCGCGTTGCCGAGGATGTTCGCCAGCACCTCGGGCCCGAGGCTCGATCCGCCCATGCCGAGCAGAACGGCGTGGCGGTAGCGCTTCGCTTCCTCGCCGAGCGCCTTCAATGCGGCGGGATCGACCTGCTGCCCGCGTGCGGCCGGCAGCCATCCGAGCCATTTGCTCTCGTCCTTGCCCGTCCAGAGCGTTGCGTCGCCCGCCCACAGCTGCCGTGCCCAGGCATCTGCGCGGGCTTGTTCCAGCCGCTTCTCAACGGCTTCGTTCAGCCCGGTCGGCAGCGTGGCCGTCATCCCGTTCTGGCGATCTCCGAGGAAGGCGGTGCGCTTCTGCGCGACCGCGCCGAGCAGCGCATCGGCCGCATCGGCGAACAGCCGCACGCCATCGTCGACCAGCCCCGTGGTGACGCCGCCGAGATCGAGGCCGAGGCGCTTCGCCTCGTCGAGAACATGCCGCGCCTCGTCCAACCTTTTAGTGAGCGTTCCGTGGACGCTGCCGCGGTCCCGGAATGCGTCCATCGTCTGGGGCGGCATCGTGTTGATCGTGTCGGGGCCGATCAGCGTGTCGATATAGAGCGTGTCCGGATAGGCCGGATCCTTGGTGCCGGTGGACGCCCAGAGCAGCCGCTGCGGCATCGCGCCCTTGGCGGCGAGCGCCTGCCAGCGGTTGCCCGCGATAAAGCGGCGATACCAGTCATAGGCGAGCTTGGCGTTGGCGATGGCTACCTTACCACGGATCGCCTTCAGCGCGTCGCTCTCGGGATCGTTGGCCGCCACCCGCGCATCGATCGATTTGTCGATCTGCGCGTCGATCCGGCTGACGAAGAAGCTGGCGACGCTCGCGACACGGTCGATCGGCTCGGCGCGCTGCACCCGCGCCTCCAGGCCGCCGACATAGGCCTCCGCGACGGCCTGATAGGCTTCGAGCGAGAACAGCAAAGTGACGTTGATGTTGATGCCGTCCGTGATCAGCCGGCGGATCGCGGGCATGCCGGCCTTCGTGCCCGGCACCTTCACCATCAGGTTCGGCGCGCCGACGGCCGCCCAAAGCCGCTGCGCTTCCTCGATCGTCGCATCGGTGTTGTTGGCGAGATAGGGCGAGACTTCGAGGCTGACATAGCCGTCCTTGCCGCGGAGCCTGTCATAGGCCGGCCGCAGGTCGGCCGCGGCCGCCTTGATGTCGGCGATCGCCTGACTTTCATAGGTGTCGACCACGCTCGCATCGGCCTTGCCGAGGAATTCCGTGAAGCCGGCGTCATAGGCGTCCCCATGCCCCATAGCCTTCTCGAAGATGGAAGGATTGGAGGTGACGCCGGTGAGCCCATCCTCCTCGATGAGCTGGCGCAGCCCGCCTTGGCCCAAGAACTTGCGATCGACGAAATCGAGCCACACGGCCTGACCCGCTTCGCTGAGTTGCTTCAAGCGGCTGGTCATGTGTTCTTCTCGATCAGGTCGCGCGCCACGGCGCAGATATTGGCGACGGTGAAGCCGTATTTCTCCTGCAGCTTGGCAAGCGGGGCGGAGGCGCCGAACGTCTTCATCGTGATCGTGCCGCCATCATGGCCGACATAGCGATCCCACCCCATCGAACCGGCCTGCTCCACCGCGAGGCGGGCGCGCACCGCATTGGGGAACACCGTCTCGCGATAGGCATCGTCCTGCTTCTCGAACAGGTACCAGCTCGGCAGCGATACTACGCGGGACTTCACCCCCTCGGCGACCAGCTGCTCGTGCGCAGCGACCACCATCGGCAGTTCGCTGCCGGTGCCGATCAGGATCACGTCGGGATCGCGGTCCTCGACATCCGCGAGGATATAGCCGCCCCGCTCCAGCCCGTCGGCGGACGCATATTTCTCGCGGTCGAGCGTCTGGATCACCTGGCGGGAGAAGATCAGCGCGGTCGGCTCGCTGGTGTGCGAGAGCGCGACTTTCCACGCCATCGCCACCTCGTTGGCATCGCCCGGCCGGATCGTGTCGAGCCCCGGGATCGCTCGCAGCGTTGCCAGATGCTCGATCGGCTGGTGGGTCGGCCCATCCTCGCCCACGCCGATGCTGTCATGGGTGAACACGAACACGACCGGCAATTCCATGATCGCCGCGAGCCGGATCGGGGCCCGCATATAGTCCGCGAAGACCAGGAAGGTACCGGTGTACGGACGCAGGTAACTCAGCGCCATGCCGTTGGCGATCGATCCCATCGCATGTTCGCGCACGCCGAAATGCATGTTGCGGCCGGAATAATCGTCCCGCTCGAAAGCGCCGGCACCCTCGAAGGTGAGGTTCGTCTTGGTCGAGGGGGCGAGATCGGCCGCGCCGCCGATCAGTAGCGGCACGTGGGGTGCGATGGCGTTCAGCACCTTGCCACCGCTGTCGCGCGAGGCGAGGCCCTTGGCGTCGGTCGGGAAGCTCGGGATATCGGCGTCCCACCCGTCCGGCAGCCTGCCTTGGCGTAGCAAGCCTATTTCGGCGGCCTCCGCCGGGAAGCTCTCGCGGTAGCGCGCGAACATCGCTTCCCATGCCTCGCGCGCGGGCTTGCCGCGGCCGGAGACGGCATCGTGGAAGGCCTCGGCAACGCCGTCTGGCACGAGGAATTGCGCACCCTCGGGCCACCCATAGGCCTTCTTGGTCGCGCGAACATTAGCCTCGCCGAGCGGCTCGCCATGCACCTTTTCGCTGCCCGCCCTCGGGCTGCCCCAGCCTATTACAGACTGAACGACGATGAAGGTTGGCCGGTCGTCCGTCGCGCGGAAGGTCTTCAATGCCTCCGCGAATGCGTGGGTGTCGTTGGCGTCGTCGAGGTGGATGACGTTCCAGCCATAGCCCACGAACCGCTGGCCCACATCCTCGGTGAAGGCGAGCTTGGTCGATCCCTCGATCGAGATATGGTTGCTGTCGTAGATCCAGCAGAGGTTGGAAAGCGCGAGATGACCGGCGACCGAGGCAGCCTCGCCGGAAACGCCCTCCATCATGTCGCCGTCGCCGCACAGCACATAGATGTCGTGATCGAACAGGTCGAAGCTGTCGCGATTGAAGCGGGAAGCCAGCGCATGCTCGGCAATCGCCATCCCCACCGAATTGCCGCAACCCTGGCCGAGCGGACCGGTGGTCGTCTCGACCCCAGTCGTCATACGATACTCTGGATGGCCGGGAGTCTTCGAACCCAATTGCCGGAACTGCTTGATGTCGTCGAGACTGACCGCAGGCTTACCCGTCAGCTTGCCGTCAGCATCGATCTCCTTGACCCCGGCCAGGTGCAGTACGGCATAGAGCAGCATCGAGGCATGGCCGACCGACAGAATGAAGCGATCGCGGTTCGGCCAATCGGGCGTGTCCGGATCGTAGCGGATGAAGTCCCGCCACAGCGTATGAGCCGCCGGCGCGAGCGCCATCGGCGTGCCTGGATGGCCCGAATTGGCCTTCTGCACGGCATCCATCGCCAGCGTGCGGATGGTGTCGATCGCGAGTCTTTCCCTCGATCCGTCCTCATGCGATGACTGTGCCGACGCCGTTGTACCGGGCATATACCTCCTCGCGATCCCTTGTTCGACGCACGTGCACAGCACGGCTCCATCCGAAGGACGCTCGCTGCGCCTGCCGAAGATTGGCCTGGCGGCAGGTCGCGTCATTGACGCAGATCAAAGCGTGACATTGCAGGCGAGGCGACGGGTGAGCAAGCTGCCGCACACCATCGGATGGCCGACCGACAATGCAGCTGCTACACCGCGCACGATACCGGCGCTTCGTCCGCGACATCGGCTTGCTCACACGGACCACGCCCGTCGGAAGCCCGCAGAGAAACGGCCATGGCTGGGGCGTTCGTCCGCACGCTCAAGCGTGGCTACGCCCGGGTCATCCTGCGTCCCGGCGTCGCCGGCGTCATCGGGCAGCTGCCCGCCTGGCTCGATCACTGCAATCGCGGGCATTCGCATCGCGCACTCGGCTAACGCGCGCTTCGCGAGTTCATCGAACGTTCGATCCGAGAGAACCTGTCCGGCCTTTAGGGGAGAACAGTGGGCTGTCACGAATGATCTGATGCGGTGGAAGGCTCCGCGCATCAACGTAGCCGTGCAACCGTCGAGATTAGGTGAAGCCGCCTATTCCATCACACTTAGGAGGTTATCGATTGAGGCCGTAGCAAAGGCTGTGAAGCTGTCAGCCACCGCATATGGCAGGAACATCGTCCGACCCTGGACGATCGCACCACAGCTATAGACGACGTTGGGCACGTATCCGTCCCGTTCGTGTGGACTCGGGGCCAGTACCGGCCGCGGCGTGCGCGCAAGCAGTTTTGATGGGTCATTCTTGTCGAGCAGGCATGCGCCAATGCAATAGTTGCGCACGGTGCCGACGCCGTGGACTATTACTAGCCAGCCTTCGGCGATCTCGATCGGCGACCCGCAGTTACCCATCTGGACGAACTCCCAAGGGAATCGCGGCGCGATGATTTTCGCGCCGCCCTCCCAGTGGAGTATGTCATCAGAAACGTGCAGCCAGATATTTTTGTTGTCCTGACGTCCGAGCATGGCGTAATTGCCCGCGATACGCCGAGGGAACAGTGCCATCCCCTTCCCTATGGCCGCTTTGCCGGTCAGAACGCGCATCTCGAACGACCTGAAATCGGTGCTGCTCAGCAATTCCGAGAGCACCTCGGCACCGCTGAACGCGGTGTAAGTTCCGTGATAGATTATGCTGCCATCATCGTCGCAGAAGCGGACGAGGCGCATATCCTCGATACCTTGGCGCTGGCTCGGCAGAACCGGAAAAAGCACGATCTCCGAGATCGTTCGACTGCCCGCGCAGCACAGGCGCACTGCCACGTCTCCCCCCTTTTCGCAGGTCTCGATGAGTGGTGGCACCGCTGTGGGGCTGGGATCATCGACTACGAGTTCGCCGCCCGGTGTCCAGGTGCCGGTGCGGAACGTCACCGAAGACACATGCCCCTCGC
Source organism: uncultured Stakelama sp. (assembly GCA_964390515.1). Taxonomy (GTDB): domain Bacteria; phylum Pseudomonadota; class Alphaproteobacteria; order Sphingomonadales; family Sphingomonadaceae; genus Sphingomonas. Next base: position 10,019 of record CAYMIU010000037.1, on the reverse strand, counting down.
CGATGCCTCGCAGCGACATCACGAAACGGATGGTGCCCTCAGGGAGACCCGACTGGTCGGGATGGAGCACCGCGCTCGGGTTGAACAAGGCCGCAGCCTCATAGGCATACTCTTCGCTGCAGTAGGCACCGATCAACCGCCGCTGCTCGGCGTTGATACGATCGGCGCCCTCAATCCGGCCGGCGACTTCGTCGAACCGGCGAAGCAGCATCGCATCGACGTCGCGGTGATTCTCGTCCAGAGACAGGGTGACGCCTTTCAACTGGCGCGCCAACTCAGCCTCGTCGAGCGCCACGATCAGGTCGACAGTCTCCTGGGTGCGGGACGTACCGCCGTCGAAACCTTTGGGATAGCTTGGCTCGAACGGCCGGACGACGGTGCGCGATGGATCGGGGCGAAGCACGCGATCGTAGAAGTTGAGCTTTGCACGTTCGGTCATACTAGGTCCTTGTTGTCAAAACAGAAATGCCAATCGAGACAGCCGCTTGCGGATGACCTTGTGGATGACGTCTGATTGACTAACGCTGCGGTCCGGACGCGTTGACCGCGCAAGGGATCGGCCACTTCCAGCGCCAATATGTCAACGCCTGAACCAAAGCGCGTCGCGACCAGATTGCGCGGCGAAACGGTTTGCGTCGGGCGGATGAACGCAGGCGCGGTGGTGATCCCCACGAGCATCTCATGCATGAGTTTGAACATGCCATCATCGTCGGCGTACGGTAGACTTTTTCGATGAAGGTGGGCCGCTACGAAACCGGCAGACGCACGGATGAGCCACAAATCTCCGCTACGGCGGCTTTCACGGCGACTTGCGCGACCTCTGAATTGTGCTCGCGCCTGCTTGGCTTGGTATTGAAGGCCGGCTTGCCTAACCCGGCCTGACGGCACCCCCAAACCGCTCAGGCCTGCAATGGATGCAGGAGGTCGAGAATTCATATCGCCTTTGCGACCATGGTACCCGGAAGCACGCTCGCGCCGCTGTCTTGGCGCGCAGAAATGGCATGGCCCGCATCGACAGCAGCAGGTTTTAGCGGCGTGACAAACTGATGATCGTTTGCCAGTAGCATGGCGGTCAGCGCCGCAAGGTACGCAAGGGTCGATTCCGCGCCTTGATTGGCGTTCCGCCGATCAGGGTGGAGGCCGTCAAAGCAGGCTCCCGCAGCGGTATCGGCGACAGGGATGCGCAGGTCATTTTCTCCGAGAAACCAGCTGAATGCCCGCCGAGCTTCCTGCCTCCACCTCTGGTCCCCACTGACACTCGCCGCGATAAGGCAAGCGCTGACGGCCGAACACGCTTCTAATGGCTGCTGATCGAACGGCTCTGGATGGCGACGATCGGTGCCGAAGGTGTCGGTGCCAATGGGCCGGAAGTGGCCTGCCTCGGCCGTCTGCAACTTCATCAGCCAACGCAGCGTGTCGAGACCAACCTGGATATGGCGAGAATTGGATCGCGCATGGCCAGTCACCAGGAGGGCTTCGCATAGCTTGGCGTTGTCGTAGCCCAGCCGATCCTCGAACCAGTTCCAGTCCGGAGCAGCGGCGTCCGACCAGCGCTGAAACAAACGATCGGCGAGGTTGTCCCTCAGCCGCTCGAAGCCGCGATGGCCTGGAAAACGTCCCAGAAAACCTTCGATCCCAAGGAGACCGTATGCCCATGCGCGCGGCGAGGAAGTATCATTCAAGGGCGGCGCGAAGTCCAGCAATCGCGCAGCGGCCCAGCTATCGAGACGACGCGGATCTTGGTGCCGTGCAACGGCACCGAGTGCCCAGACCGCCCGGCCATGGGCATCGTCGGCACCAGGTTCATCGAGCCATTCGCGATCGAACCCCATGAAATTATGGACCCTGCTTTCGGCGGGACACCAGGCATGTTCGACGAACGCGGCGTAGGTGAGAGCGAGCCGGTCCTCCTGTGAAGAAAGGGGTCGCAGTCGGGCAATTTCGGCCATGAGCAGCAGCGCGCGCGCATTGTCGTCAAGGCAGTATCCGTGTCTGCGGTCGGGAACTGCAAACTGAGTATGCTGGATCAATCCGACGTTATCGGTCAATGCAGCAAGGTGGACCGTCGCGAGCGGAGGCAATTCATTCCTTCTTGCTCCCCCTGGAGCGAAGGGAATGACCTCAGCCTTGGGGGACCGTCTTTCAAGCCTTACGTCGGAAAACACCTCCAAATACTGTCGTGCGACATTCGACCACGTCATCGTCCTTCCCAGCGCGTAAGCTTGCGTCCGGATTGCGCTGCGGGATGTATCGTCGTCTATCAACTGGCTGACCGCGCCAGCCAGCGCGTTCGGTGCGCCGAACGGTACGAGGACGCCGCAATTGTCGGCGAGAAGTTCCTGCGCATACCAGAAGGGCGTCGAGACCACAGCCTTACCCAACGCTACGGCATAGGCCAGCGTGCCCGAGACGATCTGGGCCTCATTCGGATAGGGGGACAGATAGATGTCGCAGGCCGCAAGATGGTCCAGAAGTTCGTCCAGTGAGAGGTATCGGTCGACAAAGTGAATGTGGTCAGTCACTCCCAGTTCGTCTGCAAGAGCGGCGAGGCTCGCGCGGTAGCGCTCGCCCTCGTGACGGCGAAGGCTCGGATGGGTCGCACCAACGATCATGTAGAGGATCTTGGGGTGGTCGCGAACCAGCGCGGGCATTGCGCCGATCGCTGTTTCGATCCCTTTGCCGGGCCCGAGCAAACCGAAAGTCATCAGCACTGTTCGATCCGCAAGCCCCAGATCGTGTTGCGCCATCGCCGGGTCGAGAAAAGGGCGATCAGGGACGCCGTGCGGAATCACGCTGATCCGCTCGGACGGAACGCCATAGACGTCCTCCAGTATCTGTCGGCCCTTGTCCGCCATGGCAACCAACCGCGCGGAGCGCCCAATAATTTCATCCATAACCTGGCGTTGGGCGGGGTTGGGCGCCGCCAGGATAGTGTGCAGTGTTGTGACCACGGGCGTCTTTAGCCCGCGCAGCAGTTCGAGCACATTTTCCCCCGCTTCACCGCCGAATATCCCGAACTCGTGCTGCAGGGAGACGACCTCGATGTCGGCGACGTTCAGGAAATCAGCGGCGACTGCGAAGGATGCAGGATCGGAGTGATCGATCTCAAGCGGTACAAAGTCGGGATAGGCATAGCTCCCGCCACTATCGGTGACGGCGACCGTGATGCACGACAGGTTCGGATCGTGGCTGGTGAGCGCGCGTTGCATGTCATCGGTGAAAGTCGCGATGCCGCAATGCCGCGGGACGCAGGTTCCGATCAAAGCAATACGCTTTAGAGCAGGGACCGTGCGTGCGTCGTTCATTGGAGTACCTCAAACGTGTAAATTCTCTTGGAAAATGCGTGCTGAGTACTGAGCTCAGCGCGGGCTCGCAGCTCGTTGGGCGGGTCGTCGTTCGACAGTTCATCTCTCCAATGGTTGATAAACGAACCCAGGTCAGACTACCCTAACGGACAACCGTGAGCCCTTGTCGCGGCTGGACCATAGTCCAGAGTCAAGGATGTCTTTCAGCTCATTCACGGTGAACTTCGGCAGGCGTGGTGGAAGAGACATCATGAACGGGTACGGCTGTGCCGCGCACGAACTGGCCGGGTCCGCCTCACATGTAAGTGGCGAACCAAACGGGCGCCCCACAAGCGTCCAGGTGCTTGGCGCCATCAGCCGGCGTCTTCTGGTTTTACCCGCCCGGCCGCCCTATCGGCGCGGCGCCAAACGCGAGGAACGAAGGGAGGTACCTGCGCCGCATATCGGCGGTAGTCTTCTCCGAACTCGCGAAGCGCGTCCCGCTCCTCATGGCGTGCGAGACGAACGTACATCACGACCAGCACTGGAAACATGCCGAGTGTAAGCAGAGTCGGCCACTGCAGCAGGAAGCCGAACATCACCAGAATGAACCCGACATATTGCGGATGCCGAATCCGCGAATAGATGCCGCCTGTAGCTAGCTTTTGCTCTTGCTGGGCGGTGTGCAACGCCTTCCATGCCACCGAGATGAGCATAAAACCCCCGCCGATGAGCACGAAGCTCGCAATGTGGAATGGGCCGAAATGAGGATTGGTCTTCCAGCCGAACATCATCTCAAGCAAATGTCCGGCATCGTGTGAGAGCCAGTTGACCCCCGGAAACCGGGATTGGAGCCAGCCGGAGAGAAGGTAGATCGTCAGCGGAAAACCGTACATTTCCGCGAACAAGGCCACGAGGAAGGCGCTGAATACGCCGAAGCTTCGCCAGTCACGCGGCGTATGTGGCTTGAAAAAGCTGAAGGCGAAGACAATGAAGACGGCGGCATTCACTGCCGCGACCCCCCACAAGCCATAGGCGGACACATCGCTCTGGGTCATGGCCAGGCAGCTCCCCGCCCGCTACCTGACTGGGGAGCGCGGCCGCGCGCCGGGCCAGGGAATGCTTGTCTGAGCAGGGGGCGTCGCGGTTGGTTAAGCCACGCACTTTGCCGAGAGCCTGTTGCCGACGAACGCACGGCGCTATGTCCCCTCTGCGCTCTGTCGTCCGGCTCGTCGACGATCACTTTTCTCGTCCTGCTTTACGTTCCATCGGACCATTGGGTCGCGCCAGCGGCGCGTCATTGACGCAGATCAAAGCTGCACGCCGCGCTCGAGGCGACACGTGAGGTGGGTCGCGGCACGCTCACTGCCACGCCGCTCAGGACTGTACTGCATGCAAGCGCTCGAGAATCGCCCCTATGATGAGCTGGCCATCGGCGAAACTGCCGCGCTTACGCGCGAGCTGGAGCGTCTTGGCCCCTCAGGCCTCGAGGGTGACACCATCGAGCTGCAGCCCGGCGCGAGCGCCTGGGCCGGCCTGCTCCTCTCGCACCTCATCGAAACGCAGCTGCCGGGGCTCGGCACGATCATCCTCACTCAGACGCTGACCTATGGGCGCCCGGATACGCCAAGCGGCGCGATCACGGCCACCCTCGCGGTCCGCGAAAAGCGCAGTGACGGTCATGTCGTGCTCGATTTTCAATGCTCGGATCCATCGGGAGCAATCCTGGTGCATGGCTGGGCCGAGGTCGTCGCCCCGCGCGAAAAGCTGCGGCGCGCGGCGAGCGTGTCCTCTTCCGTAAAGCTCCACACCCCGGGTGCCCGCTATTGGGCGGCGCTGGAGAAGGCGCAAGGCCTGCCCCCGATCAGAACCGCGGTCGTGCATTCAGTTGACGAAGCTTCGCTTCGCGGGGCGGTCGAAGCGGCTGATGCTGGGCTGATCGTGCCAATCCTGGTCGGCCCCGCCGCCCGGATCGCGCAAGCGGCAGAGGCGGCTGGGCTTCCCCTGGGCGCATTCGAGCTGATCGACGTTCCCCATAGTCATGCTGCTGCGGAAAAGTCCGTGGCACTGGTCCGCGAAGGGCAGGTGGAGGCCCTCATGAAGGGGGCGCTCCATACCGACGAGCTCATGGGCGCGGTCGTGGCCAGTGGCAGCGGTCTCAAGACCGAGCGGCGGATAAGCCACATCTTCGCGCTGGATGTCCCGAGCTACCACAAGCCGCTGTTCATCACCGATGCTGCGATCAACATCTACCCGACGCTCGACGACAAGCGAGACATTGTCCAGAACGCAATCGAACTGTGTGTCGCGCTCGGGATCGACCCACCTAAGGTCGCCATCCTCTCAGCGACAGAGATGGTCCATGCCAAGATCAGTTCCACGGTCGAGGCGGCCGCGCTGTGCAAGATGGCCGAGCGCGGGCAGATTACGGGCGGCTTGCTGGACGGGCCGCTCGCGTTCGACAACGCCATCTCAAAGGAGGCAGCGGCAGCAAAGCACATCGCATCGTCCGTGGCCGGCGATGCCGATATTCTTCTCGCGCCAGACTTGGAGTCGGGCAATATGATCGCCAAGCAGCTGATCTATCTCGCCGGGGCCGATGCCGCGGGCCTGGTCCTCGGCGCCCGCGTGCCGATCATGCTGACCAGCCGTGCCGACGGCGCGTTGGCACGGGTCGCGTCCTGCGCGCTGGCGCAGATCTTCATTCGCAGCCGCTTGTCGCGTGCCCTATGACATCCTCCATCCTGGTCCTCAATGTCGGCTCGTCTACGCTAAAGTTCGCGCTCTTTGACGGTGCCGGACTTGATCTCTTGTGTCGGGGTGTAATCGAAGATCGGGGCGCTGGATTCCCGGTCAGTACAAGCGGCCCCTATGCCCCCGCCTTCGCCGCTCTGCCGGGAGCTGCAGGGGCAACCCTGCCGGCCCGGATCGAATGGCTACTGAGGACCGCCGCAACCAAGCTTGTCGACAGGCCGCTGGCGGCCGTCGGACACCGAGTGGTCCACGGCGGCACAACGTTTGCGGAACCGGCCATCGTGAATGCAGCGATGCTCGACGAACTGGGGCGGCTCATTCCGCTTGCGCCGGCTCACCAGCCGCACAACATCGCTGCGATCGCCGCCGTAACGGCGATGGCGCCGGACTTGCCCCAGATTGCCTGCTTCGACACGGCGTTTCATCGCACCCAACCGCGGGTGGCGCAGCTCTATCCGCTGCCGCGGGCACTCAGCGACGAGGGATTGCTGCGGTTCGGCTTTCACGGACTCTCTTACGAGCATGTCGCACAGGCACTTGTCGAGGTGGCCCCTGATCACGCCAATGGCCGCGTGATCGCGGCGCATCTCGGGCACGGTGCGAGCCTCTGCGCGATGCGGAATCGACAGAGCGTCGCCACGACGATGGGGTTCACCTCTCTCGAGGGGCTGATGATGGGAACCCGTTCGGGGTCGATTGATCCCGGGCTAATCCTCTATCTGATACGCGACCGCGGCATGACGGTAGAAGCCGTTGGCGACCTTTTGAACAGCCGCTCCGGTCTTCTCGGCGTGTCAGGGCTGAGCGATGATGTTCGCATCTTGGCGCAGAGCCCGGATCCCTCCGCCGCCGAGGCGCTCGACCTGTTCGCGTACCGGGCAGCGCGCGAGATTGGCTCGTTGATGGTGGCGGTCGGCGGCTTGGACCTCCTCGTATTTACCGGGGGCATCGGCGAAAACTCTGCGTCCCTTCGCGCCGCCATCTGCGAACGGCTGCGTTGGGCTGACGTTATCCTTGATCCCGCCCGAAATGAGCAGGGCCTGCCCCGCATCAGCGCGGAGGCAGCACGCGTGAAGGTCTTCGTCATACCGGCCAATGAGGAGCTTGTGATAGCGACCGCGACGCGAGAGTTGACGGCGGGCCTGGCAGGGCGCAGCGGCGGTAAGCGGCGCTCGCCGCCTTCGGTCCGATGAGCTTCGCATCAGCGTTCTTCGGCATCCTCCTCGAAAAGCCTGATCCGGTTGATGACGGAGACGAAGAACGCGGTCGACCATCCAAGCAGGATGATTCCGTTGGCACCTTCGATGGCGCCGACCAACCGCCAGGCTCTCGGGAGAACGACGTCGCCGTATCCGAGAGTGGAGTAGGTCGTGGTCGAGAAATAGAGCGCGTCGTCGAAGGTCGGGAGCGCCCCGACCGCCGCGTACAGAATCGCGTAGGTCCAGATCTCGATGGTGTGGAGGGCGAACAGCCCGAACGCGGCGCCAAAGATGACAATGAGCTGGTGAAGCCGAGTGCGACGGACCTGAAGCCGGCGCTGGTGTCGGCGCATGAGCGCGACGAGCAATCCAAGTCCAACCAGGTGCATGACGACGGTCAGCGCGACCATGATGCTGGCGATGACAAGCTGCGGCACAATATCTCCGTGTCTCAGGGGATCGCCGGACGTTCGATCCTCGACGACCTGCTAGAACCTTGGCAGGAACTAAGAATCAATCATCGCTCGTGGGCTCTAGGTCGCCGGCGTGTCATTCAGTTCGCATTGATCATTCCTCGCGCATGCACTTTGACGTGCGTCAATGTGTCTCTAGCGCCGGCGGCTCTACCGTCGCGGCAGGTAGGAGCCCAGTGTGTCTGATCAATCGCTCAAGGAAAGCAGCATCGACGGCACATCGTTCGCGGACGATGCTGCGTATCGTCCCCATCCCGACGCTCAGTTGGCCGGCATGCTCAAGGATCATGTCGAGCTCGCTTGCCTCTACGATGCGCTGGAGGAGCTCGCCGACTGCCTCCCGGCGATGCCGAGTGCTTCCATTCACTCCGCCGTCCTGCAACGGCTTGAGACATTTCTGCCGGAGCAACACCGGTGGGCACGGGAGTTGCTCAGGTGCGTCCTCCCACCTTGCCCCCGGACGGGTGGGGATTCGCCCCTGCTGAAGCGGGTGATCGAGCAGCAACATGAAGACGAGGGACTACTCGGTGACATTGTTGATGCGCTTCATCCTGACGGCAGATGCGCCTGCCTCACGCCCAACACTCTGGGGTATATGTTGCGTTGCTTTTTCATCAACGGGCGGCGTGCAATGTTGTTTAACGAGTATATTGTCTTTTCCAGGGGCCGCGGGCATTTCACCGTGGGTGCGCTCTCCCGCGTCGGCGAGAGATTAGGTTACGCGGAAGAAACGGGCAGGTGACGCCCTGTCACGCATGCTCAGCGCGCGCCGATAGCGCAGGCCTATCCAAGACGCGGATCGACCGCGTTGTAGGAAGATCGATGACACCGGCGCTTTTCAGCCGCGTCATCTGGCGGCTCACCGTCTCGATCGTCAGCCCGAGCACGTCGGCGACCTGGGTGCGGCTCAGCGGGAGGAGGAACTCTTCCCCGGTCGACGCTCCACAGCGCCCCTTGGCCAGTCGCCGGCTCATCTGGACGATGAAGCTTGCCACCTTCTCCTCAGCGGTCTTGCGTCCCAGCAGCAGCATCCATTCACGCGTGTTGTCCAGCTCGTCCAGCGTACGCTGCAGCAGCAGGCGCTCGAGTTCCTCATAGTCGTGAAGAGCCTGCTCGAAGTGGCTGCGAGGAAACACGCAAAGCTCAGCGTCAGCGAGGGCGTCAACGGTATAATTCGATGACGGTGCATAGGGGCGGCCGAGAAAGTCGGCCGGGTAGAGGAGGCCGACGATCTGCTCGCGTCCGTCGGCGGTCGAGGTGCTCAGCTTGAATACACCTGCGACGACATTGGCGCAGATCATGTTCTCGTCACCAGCCCATATCACCGACTCCCCCTTTGCCACGTACCTACGACGGCCCGCCCGGCTCAACACCGCCAGTTGATCGTCAGTCAGACTCGCGCATAGCGCTTGATCGCGCACGCCACACTCCGAACAGGCTCGTCTCATGACTTCTTTCGCCTTCCATACAGTGTCGGCTTTTCAGGCTCCTCATCGGCATCTCAGCGGTTTGGTTCAGCATCCGCTTGACATTGCACACCCATTGCTTCGCTTGACGCACTCAGCCGTGGCGTGAAAAGACCCTCCGTCTGCCGGCCCCGAATGCCATGACCGAATAGGGCTGCGCCTTCTTGCCGGGCACTTCCACAGCCTGCCCGGCATGGGGGCCGTGCTTACCGCCGAGCTGATCGCCCAGGCAGGCGACCTCACCGCTTCCGCTCCGCCGACGCGCTCGCCGCCGCCAGCGGCATAGCGCCCGTGCTGAAGCAACCGGGCAAGACCCGCTTCCTCAGACGGCCCAACGGCGGCAACAAGGGGCTGAAGCGCGTCTTCTACCAATCCGCCTTTTGCTCGCTCGGAAACAGCGACAGCCGCGCCTTCCACGACCGCAAACGGCGCGAGGGGAAACGCCACCACCAGGCCGTCATCGCGCTCGCACGGCGACGCGTGAATGTGCTCTGGGCCATCATCCAGTCGAGAACGCCCTTCCAGAACGACTACAAAGGAGCTGCTTGACTTACGCATTAGGCTGCCTCCTCGTGGATCAGTCACGCTGGTACGTGCGAACGGGAAACCCGACCGCCCTCACACTCCATTACGCACGGGCCGGCCAAAGCCCTCAGATTATTTCCAGGATTTGCTCAAGCGGGCCCGGGCCCGTTAAGCAGGATTTGCTCAAGCGGGCCCGGGCCCGTTAAAAGCGGGGTCTCGACCGCCTTCTCACTGATCGCCAGCGCTACCGCCGTTTCGGACTGAGAGCCCGATCCGAAACTAAGTTGAGTGGTATCAGTGGGTTAGCTTGACGGCCAG
>CAYMIU010000036.1:0-48302 GCA_964390515.1 uncultured Stakelama sp. | reverse complement strand
GGGCACGGCGGTGCCTGGAACGCCACATAAATGCCGTCTGCGGTGTAATAGCCATCAACGATGCCGTCGCCGTCGCGATCCGCGGCAACGGTGCCGATCAGCGCACCGGGGCCAGGCGGCGGTGCAGGCGCAACCACGTCTTCGCGTGTATTGGCGCAGGCGGTGAGCACGGACGCGCCGAGCAGCACTGCGGCGAATGTAGCACCCTTCATCACAATCTCCCTTCAACTCGGGGTGCAAGCACCCCAGCCGATTGATGAACGCCACATCCGCCGGAGTCGTTCCCCGCCAGAAACGACCCTGCGCCGAGCTCAGCGGCGGTCGCGGCGACCGAGCAGACGCAGGCGAAGCGCGTTGAGCTTGATGAAGCCCTCCGCATCGCGCTGGTCGTACGCGCCCTGATCGTCCTCGAACGTCACCACCTTCTCGCTGTAGAGCGAGTTGGGCGACCTGCGGCCGACCACACCGACATTGCCCTTGTAGAGCTTCAGCCGGACCGTGCCGGAGACCTTCTCCTGGCTGTGGTCGATCGCCGCCTGCAGCATCTCGCGCTCCGGCGCGAACCAGAAGCCGTTGTACACCAGCTCGGCGTAACGGATCGCCAGCTCGTCCTTCAGGTGTGCCGCACCGCGATCCAGCGTCAGCTGCTCGATGCCACGATGCGCCAGGTGATAGATGGTGCCGCCCGGCGTTTCGTACATGCCCCGGCTCTTCATGCCAACGAAGCGGTTCTCGACCAGGTCGAGGCGGCCGATGCCATGCTTGCGGCCAAGCTCGTTCAGCTTGGTCAGCAGCGTCGCGGGCGAACATGCCTCGCCGTTCAGCGCAACGCCGTCACCACGCTCGAAATCGACCGTGATATATTCCGGCGCGTCGGGCGCGTCCTCCGGGTTTACCGTACGCGAATAGACGTAATCGGGCACTTCCTCCCACGGATCCTCCAGCACCTTGCCCTCGGACGAGGTGTGCAGCAGGTTCGCGTCGGTCGAGAACGGCGCTTCGCCGCGCTTGTCCTTGGACACCATGATCTGGTTCTGCTCGGCGAACTCGATCAGGCGGCTGCGGCTGGTGAGATCCCATTCACGCCACGGCGCGATCACCTTGATGTCAGGCGCCAGGGCATAATAGCCCAGCTCGAAACGGACCTGGTCGTTGCCCTTGCCGGTCGCGCCATGGCTGACGGCGTCGGCGCCGACCATACTGGCGATCTCGATCTGGCGCTTGGCGATCAGCGGCCGGGCGATGGAGGTACCGAGCAGGTACAGCCCCTCGTACGTCGCGTTCGCCCGCATCATCGGGAACACGTAATCCTTGACGAACTCCTCGCGCAGATCGTCGATGAAGATGTGCTCGGGCTTCACCCCGGCCAGCTCGGCCTTGCGGCGCGCTGGTTCCAGCTCCTCGCCCTGGCCGAGGTCGGCGGTGAAGGTCACGACTTCGCAGTTATAGGTCTGCTGCAGCCACTTCAGGATGACGCTAGTGTCGAGCCCGCCCGAATAGGCGAGGACAACCCGCTTGATACCGGCGTCGCCGGCCGGGCGCTTGATGGAGGAGTCAGTCATGGCGCGCGCGTCTACGGCTGCTGGGGCGGGACCGCAACGAAGGATTCAGATCACCGGATCGTCGAACGCTGCCACCTCCTGCGGATCAGGCTCGCGCAGGGCTACCCAGCAATAGGCGAACAGCGCGATGCAGCCGATGCCGGCGACGAAATACGGCAGCGAATGCCAGAATTCGTAGAGGCCGACTCCGATCGACGGGCCAAGCACGAAGCTCGCGCCGTTGACGCTCGTGACCTTGCCCGCGACCGCCCCCTGCTGCGCCGGGCCTACGGCAAGGCTCGATCCGGCAGTGAAGCCGGGGCGCGTGAATCCGAAGCCGAGGCTGGCGAGGGCATAGGCGGTGGCAATGCCGTAAAGCGAATCGGCGAAGCCGGTGAGGATCGTGCCCGCGGCGGCCAGCACGAGGCCGACGAGCACCAGCGCGCGCGGCGCGAGGTTAAGCGTCGGGATGATGCCCCACTGCGCCAGCAGCGCTGTGCCCGCCCCCATCATCAGCACGATGCCGGTGGGCTCGAGCGCCAGCGCCGGCGGCAGGTTCAGCCGGTCGATAACGAGGAAGCCGATCGCCTGACCGGTCATCGCCTGGGCATGGCCCATGACGAGGCCGGCGATCATCCAGGCGCGTATCCGGCGATCGAAATAGCTGACCTTGGCGCCGCCCTTCGGCTCGGTCGCGCTACGTACGCTGGCGCCGGTCCCCTGCCCACCGATCGACGGGTAGCCGGTGGTGCCGCCGTGCACGTTCGCCAGATCCCGATCATCCGGCAGCATGGCACGCACCGTCAGGAACATCGCGACACCGAAGATGGTGAAGACGAACGCCGGCCCGGCAAGCCCGATCTCGACGGGCCCGAAATGACCAAGCAGAAGATACGGCGCGATCGCGGGGCCCAGGATCGTGCCGAGCCCGAAGGCACTGGCGATCAGCGTCAATGCGCGCGTGCGCTCCTCCCGCGTCGTCTCGCCAGCGACCATCGCCTGTACGGCCGGCGGCGCGGCCGAACCGAAGGTGCCGTAGATGATCCGCCCCATGATGAAGAGCAGGAACGCGGTCGTCCCGCCAATCCATCCGTTGATCCCTGCGGCGAGGAAAACGCCGCAGGTCGCAAGGCTCACGCAGAAGCCGCCCATGCCCAAAAGGATCATCACGCGGCGGCCATGGCGGTCCGACCGATTGGCCCAGAATGGGGCAGCGATCACCCACAACAAGGCGGAGACGGAGAAGGCCGCCGCGACCGCACTGTCCGCAACGCCGAGCGATCGCCCGAGCGCAGGCAGCACCGATTGCAGCGCGGTATTTCCCGCCGCGATCGTCAGCATCACCATGAACAAAAGGGCAAAGCGCCGATCGAACGGTTTGCCGTTTCGCTTGCCCCGGCCGCGTGCGTGCGCGCCCCTCCCCTGCCCCGCAACGTTATTCATGCGGCTCGATTAGGGCCTTGGGGCGGCGGCGCAACCCCGCTATGGCAACCGACATGCGTGTGCCGCGTTCGGCACCTTTGACGATCCGTTCGGGAGATATCTTTCCTCCATGCCAAGCTCCACCAGTGCGGTGCGCCGCGAGAGATCCCGTACCGCCGGCGTGCCGGGCCCCTGGCAGATGTTCTTCTCCGGGTTCCTGAAGCACCCCGTGATGGTCGGGTCGATCATCCCCTCTTCGGGCAAGCTCATCGACAAGATGCTGGCCCCGGTGGATTGGGCGAACTGCAAGCTGTTCGTGGAATACGGCCCGGGCGTCGGCACCTTCTGCCGCCCGATCCTGGAGCGGATGGCGCCCGACGCGACGCTGATCGCGATCGACACCAACGCTGATTTCATCCGCTACCTCGACCATACGATCGTCGATTCGCGCTTCGTCGCGGTCGAAGGGTCGGCGGCGGACGTCGAGGCGATCGTCGCCGAACACGGCCATGAGGCGGCGGACTTCGTCCTTTCCGGCCTGCCCTTCTCCACCTTGCCGGCAGGCGTCGGCCCGGCGATCGCGGCGGCAACGCAGCGCGTGCTTCGCCCCGGCGGCGCCTTCCTGGTCTATCAGTTCAGCCCCAAGGTGCGCGACTTCATCGCGCCGCATTTCACCCGCATCGATCACGACATGGAATGGTGGAACGTGCCGCCGGCGCAGCTCTACTGGGCGTGGAAGGACTGAACGGTTGCGCCGCCCGCTGAGGGCGGTCACACCTCCACGTATGTCGCCTCATAACGCACCGGGAAGGCGACGGATCGGGCAACGAAGCACACCTTGCCGATCTCGTCGTGGATCGCGTCGGCGCGCGCGAGATCGCTTCCCCTACGCAACGTGATCCGCGGCCGCAGCGTCGCCGCGACGAAGCGCCCGGCACCATCCGGCTCGCTCTCGCCACGGCCGAGCGGCGCGTCCTGATAATCCTCCACCACGATGCCCGCTTCGCTCGCGAGATGGAGGTACCACAGCATGTGACAGGCGGAGAGCGAGGCGATCAGCAGGTCTTCGGGATTGTGCAGCGACGGATCGCCGCCCAGCCGCGGATCGTTCGAACAATCCACTCGCGGCTTCCCCGGCGTGGTGATCGACCAGGTCCGGTCGTAGCCGCGATAGCTCCCGGTCCCGGCGCCGCGATTGCCGGTCCATTCGATCCGGCTGGCGAAATCATGCTCCTGGTTCATTCGTCGATCCCGAAGTTGAGGCTGCGCGAAACCAGCGGATCCGCGACGCCGACGATCAGATAAGCGACGAACTGCTTGATCCGCTGCAACAGGCCGGTCGTCGCCAGATAGCCTTCCTGGGTGATTTCCTCCGAACGCGCGATTTCCCCATCGATATATTCGCGTACGTGATCGGCGAAGGTCCTGTCCTCGATCCGCAGCATCAGCTCCAAGTTGATGAACAGGCTGCGCATGTCGAAGTTGGCGCTGCCGATGTGGACGACGTCGCCCGCGGCATAGAGCTTGGTGTGCAGCTTGGTTGGCAGATATTCGAAGACGCGCGCGCCCTTCTTCAACAGCCCACGATAGGTGAAGCGCGCCGCGGCGATCGTCGCATTGTTGTCCGAATGGCGCGCCGTCACCACGCGAACGGCGCGGCCCAGCCGCCCGGCGCGATCCAGCCGGCGAAGCATCGTCGGGCTTGGCGTGAAATAGGCCGCGATGATATCGATTCGGTCGGCGCGGCGCATGTCGTTCCGCACTGCCCGCGCCCAGGGGGATAGGCGGCGCGTCGGGCCGCCGATCAGCCAACGCACCTCGCCCTCGCTCTCGCTCCACTGCGCCAGCGCGCGGTTGAGGTGACGCAGCTTGCCGTTGGATGAGCGAATCCAGTCTTCCAGCGCATCGAAATAGCCGGCCATCCGCGACGCGGCGGGCCCCTCGACGAGCAGGCCCAGGTCGCGCCATGCTTTCTCGTCCACCGTGCCGAAATAATCGTCCTCGATGTTGAACCCGCCGATGATGATGCGGCTGTCGCCTGTCTCGCCATCGGCCAGCGCCAGCTTCTGGTGATTGCGCAGAAGGTATCGCCGTCCAAGCCGCGGCATGAAGCGGCACACGCTGACGCCTGCCGGCCCGAGCGGGTCGAAGAAGCGGCGATCCGCCGCGTCGTCGCTGCCGAAGCCGTCGACGATCAGCGCGACCTTCACGCCGCGTTTTGCCGCCGCGATCAGCGCGTCGCGCACCTGCCGGCCAGCATGATCGTCGGCATAGATGTAGTAGAGCATGCGCAGCGACTGGCGCGCGCCGTTGATCAGGTCGGTCAGCGCGGCAAGACGATCCGGCCCCTCTGTCAGCAACGTCAGCTGATTGCCGGCAACCTCGAAGGCGGGTGGATGCTTCATCGTTCCACCCCTGATGGCCGCCCGCTCCCAACGGGGCAAGCACGCGCTTTCCTTGACTTGTGCCGCACCGCCGCCTAGATCGCCCGCCTTCTACCCAGCGGTATTTTTGCGAAGGAAGCGTCCATGGCGCGCGTCACCGTCGAGGATTGCGTCGACAAGATCCCCAACCGGTTCGATCTGGTCCTGCTCGCTGCGCAGCGTGCACGTCAGGTGTCGGGCGGTGCGGAGCTCACCATCGATCGCGATCGCGATAAAAACCCGGTCGTTGCACTGCGCGAAATCGCGGAGCAGACGGTGAAGCCCACGGAACTCAAGGAGTCCGTGATTCAGAGCCTGCAGCGCGTGCAGATCGACGACGAGGAAGAGGCCGATGCGGTCGGCTCGCTGGCGGCTTCGGCCGAGGCGCTCCGGCTCACCGCCGCTGCCCCGCCGCGCAACCAGAACCTCGGCGCCGACTACGACGGCTGAACCGGCGCAGCGACGATCCGCTGCTCCAATCGAACACAAAGAGCCGCAGCGCCCGCTGCGGCTCTTTTGTTGTGTGCTGCTCACACCGCGTTGCTGATAAGCCGTCACGCCTTCCCGCTGGCCGTGTCTAGCGCGGCGAGCACCGTCCTCTCTGCGATTTCGTAAGCGGGCCCTCAAGTTCTCAGAAGGCAAGTTCTCCAATCCGGCGCTGTCCCGGCGACAACAGACAGACAACATTCAGTATGTTCTAGGGTGTCTTACTTATCGCGGCGCCATTCGATTGCGATAATTGTCCCCACTCCGATGCACAGTGCCTGGAAGGCGCGGCGACGATCATTGATCGGTAAGGAGAGACAGCATGGCTGAAGGCGAGCAATTGTCCCTGGCGCTCGAAGCGGAACCGGGCAGAGGTGGCGGACGGCGCGAGTTCTTCCGAATGGCGCTGGCCGGTGCCGCCCTCGGTGTCGGCGCAGCCGGGCTCGCCGGGCGTGCCGCGGCGCAGACGGCGCCCAGCGACATCGATCTTCTGAACTTCGCGCTCAATCTCGAATATCTCGAGGCGCAATTCTACAGCTTCGTCGCGATCGGCACTGGCATCCCGCCCGATCGCCTGACGGGCACGCAGACGCAGGGTCAGGCTCTCGGCGCACGGCAAGCCAACCTGCAGGACCCGGCCGTCATCCAATATGCGCGGGAAATCGCGTCGGACGAGCTCGCGCACGTTACCACGTTGCGCCGCGTGCTCGGCTCCGCCGCCGTCGCGCAGCCGGCGATTGATCTGTCGCCCGCGGTGTTCACTGCGGCCGCCGTCGCCGCCGGTATCGATCTATCCGCCTCGGGCGGCGTGTTCGATCCTTACGCCAACGACGACAATTTCCTGCTCGCCGCGTACATTTTCGAGGATGTCGGCGTCACCGCCTACAAGGGCGCAGCACCGCTGTTGAAGGAAGTGGACAATATCGACGGGGCGGCCGGGATTCTCGCGGCCGAGGGATTTCACGCCGGGATCATCCGCGGCGCGCTTTATCGACGCGGCGTTCAGGTACCGGTCCTTCGTACGGATACGGACAAGATCTCCGCCCTGCGCAACCTGGTCGATGGATCGTTCAACTCGCCCGGGCCGCCGCAGATCGTCGCCGACGATGATTCGGGCGTCTCGCCCGTGGAAACCCAGTTCGGCCTGACCGCCAACCTCGTACCGACCGACGCCAACGGGATCGTCTTCAGCCGGAACACCGAGCAGGTCCACAACATCGCCTATCTGACGCGCAATGCCGTGACGTCAGGCGGCTTCTTCCCGAACGGCACCAACAATCCGAACCCGGCGCTTCGCCGCTCGGGCGCAAATTGAGGAGGCGGCGATGAGCGATCAAATCGAGTTCCTGGATCTCATGGAGCGCGCCGAGCATCAGCGGCAGGCGCGGCGCAGCTTCATTCGCCTGTGCGGCGGCGCGGCCGCGATGACCGGCGGCCTGTCCTTGCTGGCCGCCTGCGACGATGATGATGACGTCATTCCGCCGCCTCCACCGCCGCCACCTCCGCCGCCACCGCCACCAGGGCTGACCGATCAGGACATCCTGAACTTTGCCCTTCAGCTGGAATATCTCGAAGGCAACTATTACGCCTACGCAGTCTCCGGCCAGGGCATCCCCGCCGCTCTGCAGACGGGCACCGGCACGCAAGGGGCGGTCGCAACCGGCACTGGCCCGGGCGCGGCGCGCGCCGTCACCTTCACCGATCCGGTAGTGCAGCAATATGCGCGCGAGATCGCCTTCGACGAGATCGGCCACATCACCTTCCTGCGCAATGCGCTGGGGAGTGCGACGGCGGCGCAGCCGGCGATCAACCTGTCGGGAAGCGCCACCGTCACGATCGGCAGTGCAACGCCGGTGGGGGCCTTTACCGCGGCCGCACGGGCAGCCGGCGTGATCGGGCCGAACGACATCTTCGATCCCTTCGCCAGTGATGAAAATTTCCTGATCGGATCGTATCTGCTCACGGACGTTGGCGTAACCGCCTACCGCGGCGCCGCGCGGCTTATCTCTAACAAGACGTTCCTGGAAGCGTCAGCCGGCATTCTTGCCACCGAATGCTATCACGACGGGGTCATTCGCGCCGAACTCTGGCGGCGCGGCCTGACGACGCCGGCGATCTACGGGCAGATCGCCCGAATCTCCGAATCTCGGGATCTGCTCGATGGCGGGGAGGACGCAGACCAGGACATCGGCACCGCAGCCGTCGCCAATCTGATCCCCACCGATCCCGGCGGCCTGGTTCCCGGCCGCACCGGGCCGCAGGTCCTCAATATCGTCTACCAGAACCGCGCGGCGGTGCAGAGCGGCGGCTTCTTCCCGGCCGGCGTCAACGGCACGGTTCGCAGCAGCGGCGGGCCGGCATAGTGGCTCGGCACGTCACCCCGGGGGCCCACTCCGGGGTGACGCCTCCGCTTACTCTTCCTCGGCGGCCTCATCAGGCCGGCCCTTGAAGCCCTGGGCCACGACGAACCATTCCACCGATCCCTTGCGGCTCGACGGCGGCTTGGCGTGCTTCACGGTAGTGAAGTTCTTCTTCAGAAGGGCGACCAGCGACGAATCGGCGCCGCCGGCGAACACCTTCGCCAAGAACGTGCCGCCCGGCTTCAGCACCTGGATCGCGAAATCGCTCGCGGCTTCCACCAACGCCATGGTGCGCAGCGCATCGGTTTGCGGATGCCCCACCGTATTTGCCGCCATGTCGGACATGACCACGTCGGGCGCGCCGCCCAGCGCCTCGATCAGCCGATCGGGCGCCTCGTCCGCCATGAAATCCATCTGGAATATCGTGACGCCGTCCAGCGGGTCGACGGGCAGCAGGTCGATCCCGACGACAATGCTTCCCGGGACTTGCCGGCGCGCGACCTGGCTCCAGCCACCCGGTGCCATGCCAAGGTCTACGATCCGCTTCGCGCCCTTGAGGATGCCGAAGCGCTCGTCCAACTCGATCAGCTTGTACGCCGCCCGGCTGCGATAGCCCTCGGCCTTCGCCCGCTTGACGTAGGGGTCGTTGAGCTGCCGCTCCAGCCAGCGCGTCGATTGCGCCGTACGGCCGCGCGCCGTGCGCACACGCGTGCGCAATCCGCCTCCGCCCCTCACCGTCCGTTCGCCATCAAACGCCGCAAAATGCCCTCCCGTATGCCACGATCGGCTACGCCAAGCCGCTCTGCGGGCCATAGATCGAGGATCGTCTCCAGGATAGCACATCCCGCGACCACCAGATCCGCCCGCTCGCGACCGATGCACGGCAACTGCGCACGCTGCGCGATCGACATATGGGCCAGTTCATGGCTGATCCGCCGCATCGACTCGGCCGGCGCGATCAGCCCGTCGACCTGCGCGCGATCGTAGCGATCCAGTCCCAGGTGAACGCTTGCCAGTGTCGTCACCGTCCCTGACGTACCGAGCAGCCTCCGGGGGCCGGGTTCCTTGGGGAGGCGAGCGGCAAACGGCGCGAAGCTCTCGCGCACCAGCCCGCGCATTCGCTCATAAGCCGCCGCCAGACCTGCCGGCCCCTCGCCGCCGCCGGCACTTTCGGTCAGCGACACGACGCCCCACGGGGCCGAATGCCAGTCGATCACCGTCGGAACCGTTGTGGACGTGTCGATCAGCACCAGTTCGGTCGAACCGCCACCAATGTCGAACACCAGGGCGGGCGCGTTGCCCGGTTCCAGCAACACGTGGCAGCCAAGCACCGCCAGCCGCGCCTCTTCCTCGGCCGAGATCACGTCGAGGTGGATGCCGGTTTCATCATAGGCGCGGGCAATGAACGCGGCACCGTTGCTCGCCCGCCGGCACGCCTCGGTCGCCACCGACCTCGCCAGGGTGACGTTGCGACGCTTCAATTTGTCGGAACAGATGCGCAGCGCCCCGATCGTGCGCTCGATTGCTTCGTCGGACAGGCGGCCGGTGATCGCCAGCCCCTCGCCCAGCCGGACGATTCGCGAGAAGGCGTCGACCACCGCAAAGCCGTCGCCCTGCGGCCGTGCGATAAGCAGCCGGCAATTGTTGGTGCCAAGATCCAGCGCCGCATAATGGCGCGCAAAGCCTTGGCGAAGGCGGGCCGCAGGCGGGCCCTCGGAGGCCGGACGGGCGCGGGCCTCTCCGCGCCGGTACGGCATGTCGGCGGATTGTTTCGCCACGTGCCGTGTCTTTCTTCTATGTTCTGCCGTCACGGGCCGTCGTGGCCCGCTCGGTGCTTGGGGCGGAAGGTAGCGTGAGCAACCACCTGCCGCAAGCGGCGCGCGATTCCAGTGCTTGACCTTCGTTTCATGCCGGCTTAGAGGCGCGCCCCTGTCGTTGCTTCTCGGAGCAGCGAGCGGCTGTTGCCCGATCCTCTAATGGTAAGAGAGCGGACTCTGACTCCGTCAATCAAGGTTCGAATCCTTGTCGGGCATCCAGCACTATCCTCCCCTTCGATGGCGATCCCCCGCTTCCCGCGGCCAGCATCGCTGCGCGGATGACGCTCCCATGTCGCGATCTGAATACCGCCGGGTGACCGGCCCTCTCCGCATGGCCCTGGCCGCTGCCGGCGCGATAGCCGCTCTCAGCCTTGCCACGCCGGCGCTGGCGCAGCGGCACGGCGAGCAGCTCTGGTTCCAGATCAACACGCACGTACCGATCCAGGACAAGGTCCGCGTGACGCTGGAGCAGATCGCCCGCTTCAGCGATCGACAGCAGGGCCTGTACCAGACCGAGTTCGGCGTGCTGATCGGCTACCGCGTTGCCGACAACGTCGAGATCGGCACCGGCTATCGCAAGGTCGGCGCCCACAATGGCAACAACGGCGGCGACGAGGATCGCCTGCGCCAGCAGGTCGTCGCCAGCTTCGGCCCGTTCAGCACCCGCTTTCGCGTCGACGAGCGCTTCTCCGTTCGCGGCGGCGGCGTCGGCGTGCGGATCCGACCCCTGATCCGCTACAACCACAAGATCGGCGAGAACGGCCTGGCGCTGTTCCTCAGCCACGAAAGCTTCTTCATGCCCAACACCACCCGCTGGGGCCAGCGCAGCGGCTATGATCGCATGCGTAACATCGTCGGCTTCGCGGTGCCGCTGGGCAAGAACACGGTGGCCGACATCGGCTATCTGAACCAGTTCCGGTTCGGCCGGGACGGCGGGGAATCGCAGATGGAACATGCGCTGAGCGTCCAGCTGACGATCAACCTGCGCGATCTGCAGATCTTCCACGTCAACGACTGAGCGGCTGCGCGCCGGCGCGACGCACTCACGTTCGGTTCATCGCCGCTGCTGAAAACAGCGTTGACGGGCATGCCATCGAGCCGCGATGGCATGCCCCTCTCCTTTTCCTGTGCGAACACCGGCGACCGATGCTGATCCTCCCCCTGCTCCTACAGGCCATGCCTGTCCCCGCCGTGCCCCCCGGCCCGGCCCAGCCACCGGCGACCATGGCCTATGAGCCCGCGGCGATGCTGATCGCTACCTTCGACGCCGATGGTGACGCACGCGTGACCCGCGCGGAACACGACGCAGGCGCCCGCCGCACGTTCGAGGCGATCGACACTGGCCGCACCGGCGCGCTCGGCTATATCGCCTTCGCGGACTGGGCAGAGCGGTTCCTGGGCGATCGCAACGCCCTCCCCAGTCCGTTCGAGACCGATCGTGACGGCGACAATCGCATCACCCTGCCCGAGTTGCAGTCAAAGCTCGGCGAATTCTTCACCCGCTACGATCGTGACAAGGACGGCGTCGTCACGCGCGCGGAGCTGCTGACGATCCGCGCCCGCGCGTTCGGCGACGATCGTATGCCGCAGGGCAAGGGAAAGCGGCGGCGGTGATGGGCGATCGCTTCACCTTCACCATCGCCGCCACCGATGGCGCCGCGCGCACTGGTTCGATCGCGATGCAGCGCGGCGTGATCCGCACGCCCGCCTTCATGCCCGTCGGCACCGCCGCCACCGTCAAGGCGATGAAGCCTGCCGATGTAGCTGCAACCGGCGCCGACATCATCCTCGGCAACACCTATCACCTGATGCTGCGCCCGGGCGCGGAGCGCGTCGCGCGGCTCGGCGGGCTTCACCGCTTCATGGGCTGGGACAAGCCGATCCTGACCGATTCCGGCGGTTATCAGGTGATGAGCCTCGCCGATCTCACCAAGCGGTCGGAAGAAGGCATCACCTTCAGGTCGCACCTCGACGGGACGCGCCATCTGCTGAGCCCGGAGCGGTCGATCGAGATCCAGCGGCTGCTCGGCTCGAACATCATCATGGCGTTCGACGAACTGGTGCCGACCACCTCGACGCGCGAGGTGCAGGCCGCTGCGATGGAACGCTCGATGCGCTGGGCAAAGCGCTCTCGCGACGCCTTCGACAGCGGCGGCGAGCATGCCGCCAACAATGCGATCTTCGGCATCCAGCAAGGCGCGCTCGATGAGCGCTTCCGCAAGGCGAGCGCGGACGCGCTGATCGACATCGGCTTTGATGGCTATGCGATCGGCGGCCTCGCCGTCGGTGAGGGACAGGAAGCGATGTTCGGCTGCCTCGATTTCGCCCCCGGACAGCTTCCGGTGAACAAGCCGCGCTACCTGATGGGCGTGGGCAAGCCTGACGACATCGTCGGGGCGGTGGAACGCGGCGTCGACATGTTCGATTGCGTGCTGCCCACCCGCTCCGGCCGCACCGGCCAGGCCTTCACCCGCGACGGGCCGATCAACATCCGCAACGCGCGCTTCGCGGAGGACCAGGGGCCGCTCGATCCGGAATGCGCCTGTCCCACCTGCGCCACGTGGAGCCGCGCATATCTCCATCATCTGGTGCGCGCCGGAGAAATCCTCGGCGCGATGCTGATGACCGAGCACAACATCTTCTTTTACGAGGCCTTGATGGCCGACCTGCGCGCGGCGATCGCCGAGCAACGGCTCAAATCGTTCGCGGACACGTTCCGCGGGCGCTATCAACGGAGCAAAGGAGAGTAAGCGTGTCCGACGAACCCAATGAGATCCTCGCCACCGCCGCTTCGGCGAAGCAGCACGAGAAGGCCGCCAAGGACGCCAAGCGCGACCGCAAGGGGTGGGATTTGGGCAAGATCGGCCTTGGCGTCGGCATCGGATCCGCCGCCGTCGCTGCCGCAGTGCTCTTCGCGAACCGCAACAAGGATTGAGTGCAGCGGTCCGCCGCCACGGCGGACCGCCTCGACCTGTCGGTTTCACTCACCCCGGCGTCGATCCGGGGTGACGTTCACAGACTCAAGCCGGCTCCTCAGATCGGCCGGAAGGTCACCGGCAAGCCATCCTTCGGCTTCGGGATGGGGAAGATCTGCCATTCCTCGCCAGCGCCCGGGGCCAGCTCGATGCGATAGCGGCTCAGCAGCTGCGCCATCAGGATGCGGATTTGCATCGTCGCGAAGTGCAGCCCGATGCACATGTGTGCGCCGCCGCCGAACGGCACCCAAGCAAAGCGATGCCGCCCCTTCGATGCTTCGGGGGTGAAGCGCATCGGATCGAACTGATCCGGGTTCGGCCAGTGTTCCGGCATGTGATGAGTGTAAGCGGTGTTGACGCCCACGAACGTTCCCGCAGGGATGCGATAGCCGCCGAATTCGAAGTCCCGCATGGCGCGGCGCGGTATCGAGGGCACCGGCGGCATCATCCGCAGCGCTTCCTTGAAGGCATATTCGGTCAGCACCAGCCGATCGAGCTGGCCATAGGGCACCATGCCGTCGTTGCTGCCGATGCCGGCGATTTCCTCACGCAGGCGATCCTGCCATTCCACATGCTGCCCCAGCAGCATCACCAGGCTGGTCGCCGACGAGGTGATCGTATCGTGCGCAGCCATCATCAGGAAGTTCATGTGATCGACGATCGCGTCGGTCGGCAGCAGATCGCCCTTCTCGTCGGTGGCGCGGCAGAATTGTGAGAAGAAGTCCTGCCCGGTCCCGTTGCGCCGCGCAGGCACTTCGCGGGTGAAGAAGTCGACCAGATACTCGCGCGCCTTCACGCCCTTGCGCATCGACGTGCCCGGCAGCGGCGTGCGGACGGGGGAAACCGAAGCCTGCACCTCGTCGACGAAGGCCTGGTTGATCCGCGCCGCCTCCGGCCCGAGCGGCACGCCCAGGAAGCTCGTTGCGGCCAGATCGAGGCTCAGCGCCTTGATCGCGCTGTAGAACGGCATGGTGCGGTTGGCCCAGCCATCCACCTGTGATGCGATGCCGGCGTTCAGTTCCTCCGCATAATGCTTCATCGGCTCGGGCTTGAACGCCACCGATAATGCCTTGCGGTCAGCACGATGCTTCTCGAAATCCATCAGCATCAGGCCGCGCGGGAAGACGAGATTCAGGATCGGCCCCCAGCCCTGTTCGGAAGAGAAGTTCTTCTCCTTGTCGAACAGCACCAGCTCGTTCGCGTCCGGCCCCAGCAAAACGACCGAATCGCCGCCGAAGCTGTTGTTGCGGTAAACCGGTCCGTGCTTGGCCACCATCTTCCGCGTGAAGCCCAGCGGATCCTTCAACACGCGGAAGGTATTGCCGACGAACGGCAAACCGCGCTCGCCGGGGATGTCGTTCAATGCCGACGGAGGATTAACCGGCAACCAATGCGGGTTTCCCTCGATCGTGTGGGCGTACGCCATCCTCTTCCTCCGTGAGCTTACTTACACCCGTATAAGTAAGCTCACGGGATCTTGCCAGATGCTTTATGTGGCAGCCGTCATCTGCGGCGGCACACAACGGCGCTGGTCAGGATAGACGGTCGCGAAGATCCATCATCGCGATGGCAGCAAGCGCCGCGCCGCCGCCCTTGTCGAGCTGCGCAGGATCCGCGCGCCGGATCGCCTGCTCCTCGTTTTCGGTGGTGAGGATCCCATTGCCGATTGCGATGCCGTCCATGGTCAATGCCATGATGCCCCGCGCGCTTTCGTTCGACACGATCTCGAAATGATAGGTTTCGCCCCGGATCACGACGCCAAGCGCGACGAAGGCGTCATAGCGCCCGCTCTCCGCCGCCATCGCAATCGCGCCGGGCACTTCCAGCGCGCCGGGCACCGTCACCACTTCGGCCTGATGGCCAGCCGCCTCGATCGCGACGCGGGCGCCGGCGATCAGCATGTCGTTCAGATGATCGTAGAAGCGGGCTTCGACGATGAGGATGTTGGCCATCAATCTTCCTTCGGTCTGCCATGCGCGACCAGCGCGCCGCCTTGATAGCGCGGGTCGTTGCTGACTTCCCGTATCGCACCGGGCGGCGGCGGCAAGCCTCGAAGCCCCGCATCGTCCGGCCATTCGATCTCGGCGAGTTCCAGCCCCTCGAGCAGGCCGGCAAAACGATCGAGGCTGTAGGTGATCGCCCCGTCGACCAGATCATGCCGGCGCTTGGTCAGCGCCGTCCCCTGAAGGCGGGCCAGCAGGCTAAATTCCGCCTCATCCAGATACGTGGTGACGATCGCGCGGGCGAGTGGATCGTCGGCAGCATATTTCTTGGTCAGCTTCAGCGCTACCTGCCCGGTCGCGCTGTCCGTCATCCGCCGCAGTCTCATCCGCGTGTCGTGGATGTAACGATCCTCGATCAGCACGTGATCGGCCGGCACCGCATGCCGCGCCGCCGGATCGATCAGCCAGCGGCGCTCACGCTCGACATGGGCATATTTGGGCGAACGCGCTTCGTCCGCCCCGCTCCGCATCACTCGCCGCCGGTGCCCGGGATCGCGCGCTCGCCGACGATTGACAGGCCGTAACCCTCAAGGCCCACAAGGGTGTGGTGCGTGTTGGTCAGGAGCACCATCTCCTCCACGCCCAGTTCGGCCAGGATCTGCGCACCGACACCATAGTCGCGCAGTTCCTCGACCTCAGGCGCACCTGCGCCCTTCCCCTCGGCGCGAAGCTGCATGAAGCGAGAGACGACACCCTTCATCGCCCGGTTGATCACCACGATCACGCCTGCACCTTCCTCGGCGATCATCTCCATCGAGGTGGAGAGCAGCCCCGCGCGCTCCGAAACCTCGCCGAACATGTCGACGAAGAAGCTTGCGGTGTGCATGCGCACCAGCGTCGGCTTGTCGGGATCGATCTTGCCCTTCACCAGCGCGATCGTCTCGTCGCCAGTGGCCTTGTTGTGGAAGGTCACGGCCTTCCACTGCCCGCCCCAGCGCGATTCGAAGGTCATCTCTGCCTTCTTCTCGACCAAATGGTCGTAGCGACGGCGATAGGCGATCAGGTCCCTGATCGTGCCGATCTTCAGGTTGTGGAGCTGCGCGAACGAGACGAGATCGTCCATGCGCGACATGGTGCCATCCTCGTTCATGATCTCGCAGATCACGCCCGAGGGGTTGAGGCCGGCGAGCCGCGATACGTCGACTGCCGCCTCGGTATGGCCGGCGCGCACCAGCACGCCGCCGTCGCGCGCGACGAGCGGGAAGACGTGGCCCGGCGTCACGATCTCCTCGCGGCCTTTGCTCGCGTCGATCGCGACGGCGATCGTCCGCGCGCGATCCGCGGCGGAGATGCCGGTGGTGACGCCGTCACGCGCCTCGATCGAAACGGTGAACGCCGTCTCGTGACGGGTGCCGTTGTGGCGGCTCATCAGGTCGAGGCCCAGCGCATCGACACGCGACTTGGTCATCGCAAGGCAGATCAGGCCGCGACCATGGCGGGCCATGAAGTTGATCTTCTCAGGCGTCGCCATCTGGGCGGGGATGACAAGGTCGCCCTCGTTCTCACGATCCTCGTCATCGACCAGGATGAACATCCGGCCATTCTTGGCCTCGTCGATGATCTCTTCAGGCGTCGAGAGAAAGGCGTGGCGCAGGCGCGCGAGTTCAGCGGGCTTTTGCACGATAATGTTCCATCCGTTGGAGGTAGCGGGCGAGCACATCGATCTCGATGTTGACGGCGCTGCCCGGCGCCAGATCCGAAAGCGTCGTCACCGCCTGGGTATGCGGGATGATGTTGACTGCGAAGTGGGTGGAGCCGTCATCGGCATCGGACACCTCGTTGACTGTCAGTGACACGCCATCGACCGTCACCGAGCCCTTGGCGGCGAGGAAGGGCGCGAGATCGCTGGAGACGCGGAAGCCGACTCGCTTCGAATCGCCCTCCGGGCAAATGCCGATCACCTCCGCGATTCCGTCGACGTGGCCGGTGACGATATGCCCGCCCAGTTCGTCGCCCAGTTTCATCGCGCGTTCGAGGTTGAGGCGGCGCCCCACCATCCATTGCCCCTGCTGCGTCCGCGTCATGGTCTCGCCGGAGACGTCGAAGGCAAGCCAGTCCGGCCCCTTGTCAACCACGGTCAGGCAGACACCCGAACAGGCGACCGATGCGCCAAGATCGATGTCGATCGTTTCGTAGCTGGTGGAGACGACGACGCGGGAATCGCCGCGCGTCTCGACGCGCGTGATCTCCCCTACGTCCGTTATGATCCCGGTGAACATCGCGCCCGCTCGTAGACCTCGAGCCGGTCGCTGCCAAGCATCCGTGAATCCACCAGCGTCCAGCGCCGATGCGCATCCGCCAACCGCTCAAGCCCGATGTCGCCCAGCGCCGGCCGCCCAGCGCCAATCAGGATCGGCGCGCGATACAGCAACAGGCGGTCCACCAAGTCCGCCGCAAGAAAGGCCGAGGCTGCACCGGCCCCGCCTTCGACGAAGACATGATCGCCCGGCAGCATTGCCACCTCTTCGGGGCTCGCGATTCGGGTAACTCCCTCCTCGCCGCGGCCATGCGACAGAACCACGCGCGTCGGCGCACGCGCTTCCAGCCCCGGCAGCCGCACGTCCAGCGCTGGCCGATCCATCTCCCATGTGCCGCGACCGACGAGGATGATCTCGTGCCGGCTGCGCTCCAGATGCACGTGTGCGCGCGCCGCCGCGCCGGTGATCCAGCGGCTTTCGCCATCCGCGCGGGCGATGCAGCCGTCGAGCGACGTGGCGAGCTTCAGCGTCACCAGCGGGCGCCGCTCTGCCATGCGCATGAGGAAACCGGCCATCGACGCGCGCGCCTCGTGGCTGCGAACGCCGACCGTGGTGGAGACCCCCGCCGCCGCGAGTCGCGCCAGCCCCTTGCCGTTGGTGCGCGGATCAGGATCGCCGATCGCCGCCACAACGCGGCCGACACCCGACCCCAGCAGAAGGTCGGCGCAAGCCGGCCCGCGCGGGGAGACATGCGCGCAGGGCTCAAGCGTCACGTAAGCGGTTGCACCGTGCGCCGCCGCCCCGGCCTCGCCCAGCGCCATGGCTTCCGCGTGCGGCCGCCCGCCCGGCTGGGTCCACCCGCGGCCCACCATCACCCCGTCGCGAACGAGAATGCAGCCGACCGGCGGGTTTGGGCTGGTGCGCCCCCGCGCCCGGGACGCCAGCGCGAGCGCCGCGCCCATCCAGCAATGGTCGTCCGCGGTTACAGGCCCCACTTATCCATCTTGCTCTCAAGGCGCTTGAACGCCGCCTGGCGCTCCTCGCGGCGGCGCTTTTCCTCGTCGATCCGCTTCTGCTTGATCGGCGCATCGATCGCCTGCTGCGCCTTGATCTCGGCATCGGTGCGATCGAGCGTCCACTGCTGAACATAGACGATATTCGGCCGATACTCCTTCTCGATCTTCGAATCCTT
This sequence comes from uncultured Stakelama sp., assembly GCA_964390515.1. GTDB lineage: Bacteria > Pseudomonadota > Alphaproteobacteria > Sphingomonadales > Sphingomonadaceae > Sphingomonas. Next base: position 29,885 of record CAYMIU010000036.1, on the reverse strand, counting down.
GGCGAAGCCGATCAGCAGCAGGCCCGTGATGAAGATCGACAGGAACAGGAAGATCAGCTCGTGCTTCTGCCGTTGGTGCAGAAACAGGCGCAGGTCGCGCACGGCGCGCAACGGGCTCATGCGAGCGAAGAAGTGCATGGCGGCAAAGATAGGGATGCGGGGCCGGATAGGCCAGCCCCGCAACGCCGACCGCCCCGACGAACGCATCAGGATTGGAGTTCGAACCTGACCGTCAGGTCTTTCGTCGCCGTCACCGGCACGCCGTCGCGAGTCGCCGGGCGGAAGCGCCATTTCCCCAGCGCCTGCTGGCGGGTCGCGCGGCAGAATTCGGCCGTGGTGGCGCTGAGGCACTCAACGCTCGCTACTCGCCCGTCGGCGCCGATCGTCACACGCACCGTAACGATGCCCTCTCGCTCGGCCCGGCGCTCACCTGCGGGATATTGCGGCTGCAGATCGCGGGCGTAGCGCGGATCAACTTCCGCCCCGACCAGCACCTCCTGCACCGCCGGATCGATCACCGCGGCCTCGCCCGCCGGAAGTGGAAGTGGAAGAGGCGGCAGGGGCAGCGGCGGCAAATTAGGCACGATGTAATCGCTTGTTGCCGTCAGCATGCGGGACGCATCGACCCGCTCGGGCTGTGCCGCCGGCCGTGAGTCCGGCCGGTGCTGAGGAGCAATCTCGATCGGCGGTGGCGGCTCATCTACCGGGACGGAGGTAATGACGAGCGACTTCTCGCCGTCCAGCACCCGGAACACCGGCGCTGACAACATCAAGGCGCCGATCACGCCGGCATTGATCGCAATTGCCACAACGAAGCTGCCGACTTTCACGCTTTGCTGGCGGCCATAACGGTCCACACTCATGCTTCCTCTCCTTTGCTTTTGCTCCTTCCCGGGTCTCGTGCCCGTATCGAGATGTTACAACGTTACTAACGCGCAGCAAGTGATATTATCACCCGCCCCTTCAAGCCTGTTTCAACCGCGTGACGGTGCGCTCGCGGCCGATCAACGGCAGCAGCGCGGCCATGTCCGGCCCATGGTCGCGCCCGGTCAGGGCCCGGCGAAGCGGCAGGAACAGCGTCTTGCCCTTGCGCCCGGTCGCTTCCTTCAAGGCGGCCGTCAGCGCATGCCACGGGTCGCCGTCCCACGCGATCGTGTCGGCGATTTCGGCCGCCGCGGCGAGATACTCCACATCCTCTCCCGCGGGCGGCGCCTCCACCGGTCCTTCGATCACCCGCCACCAGTCGGCGGCCTCGGGCACCGTCGCCAGGTTCGGCTGCACTGCCTCCCACGCAGCCTCGGTCATCCCGGCAGGCAGCCGTGTCTCGACCGCCGCGAACGGCAGCTGGTGCACGATCCGCGCATTCACCTGTGTCAGCTCAGCCTCGTCGAAGCGCGCCGGCGCCCGGCCGAAGCGCGCGAAATCGAACGTCGCGAACAGCGGCGCCATGTCGATCACCGGCTCGACCGGGTCACTGGTGCCCAACCGCGCCAGCAGCGCGCGGATCGCCTGCGGTTCGATCCCCTGCTCGCGCAGCTGATCCACCCCAAGGCTCCCGAGCCGCTTTGACAGCTTGCCTTCGGCGCCCGTCAGCAGCGCGGCGTGCGCGAACTGCGGAGGCGTCGATCCCAGCGCTTGGAACATCTGGATCTGCAGCGCGGTGTTGGCGACATGATCCTCGCCCCGCACGACATGGCTGATCGCCATGTCGACGTCATCGATCGCGGAGGGCAGCATGTAGAGCCACGAGCCATCGGCGCGTCGCACCACGGGATCGCTCATCGTCGCGGGATCGAAGCGCTGATGCCCGCGAACCAGATCGTCCCACTCCACCGGCGCGCCGTGATCCAGGCGGAAGCGCCAGTGGGGCTTCACGCCGTCCGCCTCCAGCCGCGCGCGATCCGCGTCGGTCAGCGCCAGCGCCGCGCGGTCGTACACCGGCGGCAAGCCGCGCCCGAGCTGGATCTTGCGCTTGAGGTCCAGCTCCTGGCTCGTCTCGTACGCAGGATAGATCCGCCCCGCCGCCACCAGCTGGGCGAACCGCTCCTCGTACAGCGCAAATCGTGCCGACTGGCGGACCTCGCCTTCGTGGTCGAAGCCCAGCCACGCGAGATCGGCACGAATCGCCTCGACGAAGCGCTCCTCGCTCCGCTCGCCGTCCGTGTCGTCGATCCGCAGCAGGAATTTCCCGCCATTCGCCCTGGCGAACATCCAGTTCTGCAGCGCGGTGCGAATATTGCCGACGTGCAGGCGCCCGGTGGGCGACGGAGCGAAGCGGGTGACGATCGTCTGGGGAGCGGTCATGCCGCCGCGCGTACTCCGCGGGTCTTTTCGTCGCTAGCCCCTCGGCCTAAGGAGCCCCCGATTCGAGCATAGGGACGCGCGCACATGAAACTGATGACCGGCAACTCGAACCTGCCGCTGGCGCGGGACATCGCCTCCTATCTCGAGATCCCGCTGACGGAAGCGCTGGTGCGCCGCTTCGCCGACGAGGAGATTTTCGTCGAAATCATGGAGAATGTGCGCGGCGAGGACGTCTTCCTGCTCCAGTCGACCAGCTATCCGGTGAACGACAATTTGATGGAGCTGCTGATCTGCATCGACGCGCTGAAGCGCGCGTCGGCCAAGCGGATCACGGCGGTCATCCCGTATTTCGGCTATGCCCGTCAGGATCGGAAGCCCGGCCCGCGGACGCCGATCTCGGCCAAGCTGGTCGCCAACCTCATCACAACCGCAGGCGCCGACCGCGTCCTCTCGGTCGATCTTCACGCCGGCCAGATCCAGGGCTTCTTCGACATCCCGACCGACAATCTGTTCGGTGCGCCGGTGATGTCGGCCGACATCCTCGCGCGCTTCGGCAGCAAGAACCTCATGGTCGTCTCGCCTGACGTCGGCGGCGTGGTTCGCGCCCGGGCGCTGGCCAAGCGGCTGAACAACGCGCCGCTCGCCATCGTCGACAAGCGCCGTGAGCGTGCCGGCGAATCGGAAGTGATGAACATCATCGGCGACGTCGAGGGCCGCTTCTGCATCCTGGTCGACGATATCGTCGATTCGGCCGGCACGCTGTGCAACGCGGCGACCGCGTTGAAGCAGTCCGGCGCAGAAGACGTCGTGGCCTACGTCACCCATGGCGTGCTGTCTGGCGGCGCGGTTGCCCGTGTCGAGGGATCCGACCTGCTCGAACTCGTCGTCACCGATTCGATCGGTAATCAGGAATCGATCGGCGGCGCCAAGCGCATCCGTCACCTCACCATCGCGCCCCTGCTGGCGGAGGCGATCAAGCGTATCGCGGACGAAACCAGCGTTTCCTCGCTGTTCGACTGACACGAAAAAGGGGCAGGTACCGCCTGCCCCCTCATCCCCGTCGCATGGTTCCGAACGCTGCGCGAGTCAGTCGCGAAACCCCTGCGGCTCAGCTGTTGCCGAGCGCCACGATGTGATCGAACACCGCCGGGTGCAGCGGCTTGGTGAAGGCGCAGCCGTAGCGATATTTGTCGCGCCACGCGACTACCGCCTCCAGCCCCGCGAGCCCCGGCAACGTCAGCCACACGGTCGTCCCCGGCCACAGCGTAAAGCTCGTCTGTGCGCGAAAGCCGGTGGTGGACAGGTCCACGACCTCGATCTCGAAGCGAGTCGTGCCACGGTCGCGCAGGTGAGCGCGCATCTTCACCGCCTTGCGTAATGCACGGCGGCTTTCTTCGCTCTCGCCCGGGTTCGGAAGGGGTACAGCGGGGTCCATGCGCGGCGTTATCCGCCCTAGAAGTTACTTTTCGGCAAACATTGGGGCCGCGGTGGGCCAGGAAATCGCTCAGGGGCGCGCGTCTGCGCCTGCCGGGGCACGCACGCCGGCACGCCCGCGGCGCTTCAGTTCGGCCTTCAGCGCCTCGGGCCTTGGCGCGACCAGAAACCCGAAGCTGACCGTGCCTTCCTTGGTGTTCACCACATGGTGCAGCCGATGCGCCTGGACGATCCGCTTCATGTAGCTGGACTTCGGCAGGTACCGCGTGCGCACCCGCTCATGCACGATCACGTCGTGGAAGCCGAAATAGATCGCGCCATAGGCCGCGATGCCAGCGCCGACCCAGGCCCAGCCCTCGCCCCAGCCGCCCTGCACACCGCCATAGATCAGCAGGATCGAGGGGATGGCGAAGATCACGCCATACAGGTCGTTCAGCTCAAACCGACCGGTGCGCGGGCGGTGATGGCTTTCATGCAGGAACCAGCCCGGCCCGTGCATCACCCAGCGGTGCATGACGTACGCGAACCCCTCCATCCCGGCGACGGTGAGGAAGAACAGGAGAAGGCCGGACCAGATCGACATGCGTTGCCCATATAGCCATCGCACGCCCGCGTCGCTACGTCGCACCGCGTTATGACAGACGCATACGATCCCGAACGGCGCGCCGCAGCGCTCGAGTCCAAGGCCTGGCCCTATGAGGAAGCGCGAAAGCTTCTGAAGCGCTGGCCCGAAGGCAAGCCGAACGGTGAACCGATGCTGTTCGAAACCGGCTACGGCCCCTCGGGCCTGCCGCACATCGGCACGTTCCAGGAAGTGCTGCGCACCACCATGGTCCGCCGCGCCTATGAGGAAATGACCGGCCGCCCGACCCGGCTGGTGGCGTTCAGCGACGACATGGACGGCCTGCGCAAGGTGCCGGACAATGTGCCGAACAAGGAATTGCTGGAGGCGAACCTCGGCAAGCCGCTGTCGCGCGTCCCCGATCCCTTCGGCAAGTTCGACAGCTTCGCCGCGCACAACAACGCCATGCTGCGCGACTTCCTCGATCGCTTCGGCTTCGATTACGAATTCGTCTCGTCGACCGATTATTACACCTCCGGCCGCTTCGACGAGAAGCTGCGCGACGTCCTGCGCAACTATGACAAGATCATGGCCGTCATGCTGCCGACGCTGCGCGCCGAGCGGCAGGCGACCTATTCCCCCGTCCTGCCGATCAGCCCCACGTCCGGCATCGTCCTCCAGGTCCCGGTCGAGGTGGTCGATGCCGAAGCCGGAATCATCCGCTTCGAGGATGAAGGCAAGGTCGTCGAACAGTCGATCCTCGGCGGCAAGGCGAAGCTTCAGTGGAAGCCCGACTGGGGCATGCGCTGGGCCGCGCTCGGCGTTGATTATGAAATGTACGGCAAGGATCTGATCGATTCCGGCATCCTCGGCGGCAAGATCGCGCAGATCCTCGGCGGCCGTAAGCCCGAGGGGTTGATCTACGAGCTGTTCCTCGATGCCAAGGGTGAGAAGATTTCCAAGTCGAAGGGCAATGGCCTCTCGATCGAGGAATGGCTGACCTACGGCCCCGACGAAAGCCTCGCCTTCTACATCTACCGCGAACCCAAGAAGGCGAAGTCGCTTCACCTCGGCCTGATCCCCCGCGCGGTGGACGATTACTGGCAGTTCCGCGCCAATTATCCGGCGCAGGGCTGGAAGGAGAAGCACGGCAACCCCGTCCACCACGTCCACACCGGCAACGTGCCGGCGGCAACGCTGCCGGTCACCTTCGGGCTGCTGCTCAACCTCGTCGGCGTGATGGGCGAAGGCGCCACCAAGGAGCAGGTCTGGGGCTATCTCGGCAATTACCTCGCCGATGCGAACGCCGCTGCGCATCCCGAACTCGACCGGATGATCGGCTATGCCCTTGCCTATCACCGCGACTTCATCGCCCCCACGCTGAAGCGCCGCGCGCCCGAGGGCGTCGAGGTGGCGGCTCTCGAGCGGCTCGATGCCGATCTCGCCACGCTGGGCGAGGACGCCTCGGCCGAAGATATCCAGAACGCGGTCTATGAGATCGGCAAGACCGGCGGCTTCGCCGAGCTGCGCGACTGGTTCAAGGCGCTGTATGAAACCCTGCTCGGCTCCAGCCAGGGCCCGCGCATGGGCAGCTTCATCAAGCTCTATGGCGTCGCCAACACCCGCCGCCTGATCGCCGAGGCGCTCGCCGCATCCAAGTGATACCGGCAGCCGGCGCCAGCATCCCCACGCCGGGAGGTTGGCGCAGGCCCCGCCGATCCGCTACCCTCACGGCCATGTGCAACGAGGCCGCCCGCCGCATCGCCATCGGCGAATTGCGCAACGACTGGGGCGAGACGCGAATCCCGCTCGTCTTTCCCGAGGGCGTGCCCAACATGGCGCCGCTCGACAGCTTCCGCATCACTGATCCGACGATCATCATCCGCGGCGTCGACGGCCGCGCGGACGAGGCGGAATGCGTCACCCGCCGCTGGAGCTGGCCCGGCACCGGCGGCCGCCCGGTGTACAATTTCCGCTCCGACGGGCGGGACCAGCGCTCCGGCCGCTGCCTTGTCCCGGTCGACAGCTTCTTCGAATTCACCAGGCCCGCCGATCCCAAGGCGAAGCGCAAGGACAAATGGGCCTTCCGCCTCGCCGGCCACGACTGGTTCTGCATCGCCGGGCTGTGGCGCAAGGACGCAAGCGTTGGCGAAGCCTTCACCATGCTCACCTGCGAGCCCGGCCCCGACCTCGCGCCCTATCATTCGCGGCAAGTGGTCGTGCTCGGCCGCGACGCCTGGGCCGCCTGGCTCGATCCCGCCGTGCCATCCGCCGATCTGTGCCAGCCGCTTCCGGCAGGCAGCCTCACCGTCACTCAGGTGCGCTGAGCAACCACCCTTCCTCCAATCAAGGTAAAGCCCGATGCGGCGCTTCTTCTCTCCCGATCAGCTCCATCATGCGCCGGCGCAGGAGCTGCACAACGGCAACTTCACCGACTATGCCGAAAAGCCTGCGCGCGCGCAGATGATCCTCGATGCCATCGGCGGCGCCGAGGAGCCGAAGGATCGCGGGGAAGCGCCGATCCACGCGGTGCATGATGCTGGTTACCTGCAATTCCTGCAGGATGCGCCCGCCGCCTGGGCCGCCGCCGGCCGCCCGGGCGATGCTATCCCTTATGCGTTCCCGGTCGTCGGCCGCCGCCCGCTCCGGCTTGATCGCATCGATGCGCTGATGGGCCGGTATGCCTTCGATGCGACCACCCCGATCACCCCCCAGACCTGGGCCAGCGCCTACGGCAGCGCGCAGTCCGCGCTCGCCGCCGCCCACGCGGTGCTGGCCGGAGACCGTGCCGCCTTCGCGCTCTGCCGTCCGCCCGGCCACCACGCGGGAGCCGATTACTTCGGCGGCTATTGTCACCTGAACGTCGCCGCCATCGCCGCTCAGGCAGCGCGCGATGCCGGGCATGAGCGCGTGGCGATCCTCGACATTGACTATCACCACGGCAACGGCACGCAGGATATCTTCTGGCAGCGCGCGGACGTCTTCTACGCCAGCGTCCACGCCGATCCCGCGACGGATTATCCCTTTTACTGGGGCCATGCCGACGAGATCGGTGAAGGCGCTGGCGAAGGCACGACGCTGAACCTCCCGCTGCCGCACGGCACCAGGGCGGACGCGTTCCGCGCCGCGCAGGCCAACGCGCTCGACGCCATCGCACGTTTCGGCGCCACCTTCCTGGTGGTCAGCTACGGCGCCGACACATGGGAAGGCGATCCGATCAGCCAGTTCGCGCTGACGACGCCAGACTACGCAATCCTGGCCCGGGACATTGCCAGCCTCGGCTTGCCGACCGCGATCGTCATGGAAGGCGGTTATGCGATCGACGCGCTCGGCGCCAACGTCGCGAGCCTGCTCAGCGGGTTCTAACGCTCGGCCCCGGAACGAACGTCGCCCCGGGGGCTCCCCCCAGGTGACGTTCCATCGTCTCAGGCGCCGCCGCGCGTGATCTTCGCGATCTCTCGGGCGACCAGCGTCTCCACCATCGCCGGCAGGTTCGCGTCCATCCAGTCGCGCAGCATCGGGCGCAGCATCTCGCGCACCAGCCCTTCCAGCGTTCCGTCGCTCGGCGGCTCAGCCTTCACCATCATGCGCGACAGGTTTTCCAGCGCTCCACGGGTTGCCTGAGCGGTTTCCTTGGAGATGATCTCGGCGAGCGTCTCCTCCGCCGGTGCGGTCGCAGCAGTCTCGTCGCGCGATGCCGAAGGTGGCATCGGATCGCTCAATTCGAGCACTTCCCCACCCTCTTCCTCATCGGCTGCCTGCGAAACGGACCGGGCCAGCGGGCGCCGGGGGCGCACGGGACGATCATCGCCTTCCTCGGCGATGATCCGCTTGATGGACGACAGGATGTCCTCCATCGACGGCTCGGCGCTGATATCCCCCATCCGCGCACTCCACCTTTGTGACGATTGACCGCTGACGATCAGCGGTTCGGTGCGTTCTCACCTGTGGTTAACGTCGGGCTCCTGTCAACCTTGCTGTCGAGCAGCGGGTCGAGCGGCCGGGTGACTGACGCGTCCTGCGGCGGGACGGTTGCGGTCGACGGCGCCAGGGGCGTCGGCGCCGGCCCGTCGCTGAAGTCGGAAAAGCGCCCGCGCACCGAACGGAAATTGTCGTTCGGATTGTACAGCGGTCCGCCGTCCAGCCCCAGATCCTCGGCCTCTGCCTCGCCCATCGCGGCAAGCAGCGCGAAGCCTGCGACATAAGCGTCGCGGCGCGCCGTCACCAAAGTCACCTGGCTGTTCAGCAATTCCTGCTCGGCGTTCAGGATGTCGAGGATCGTGCGCGTGCCGACGCTGTTCTCGGCCCGCACGCCCTCCAGGCTCAGCCGGTTGGCGGCTACCGCCTGTTCGGACGACTGGATCACCTGAAGCGATGATTGCCACACGGCATAAGCCGATCGCGCAGAGGCGATCACCTGCCGCTCCGCTGCAGTGACATTCTCGAATGCCAGCGCGCGATTTGCCTGTGCCTGGCGCACCTGTGCCGCCGGTCGGCCGCCCTGGAACAGGGGCAGGTTCACGTTGAGACCGATGCCGGCCGACTTGCCCGACTGGCCTACGCCAAGGCCGGTTCCGTCCCCCAGCGAACCCAGATAGTTCACGTAATTGCCAGTCGCGCCGACACCCAGCGTCGGCAGGCGCCCCGCCCGCGCGACGCGTACGTCATAGGCGGTCGCGTCCCGCTCCTTCAGCGCCGCAAGCAGGTTCGGATTGTCGCGAAGCGCCACTTCCACCGCGCTGTCGGCATTCTGCGGCAGGTTCGGAAGCGGCGGCGGCGGCTCGAGCGTGCCCGGCGCCGTACCGACCAGACGCACGTAATTCTCGCGGCTGCCGATCAGCGTCGCCTGCGTCCGTTCCAGCTGCGCGCGCGCCTGGCTGAGCCGCGCCTCGGATTGCGCCACGTCGGTACGGGTCAGGTCACCCACCTGAAACCGGTCGCGCGTCGCCTCCAGGTTCGTTTCCAGCACGCGCACGTTCTGGAGGTTGAGGCTGACGATCGCCTCGTCGCGGATCACGTCGTTGTAAGCGCCCACTACCTCGGTGAAGAGCGACGCCTCCGTGCCCCGAAGCCCCAGTTGTCCTGCTTCGACGCGCGTTTCCGCTGCGCGCACCGAATTCTTCACCGCGCCGCCCGAGTAAAAAGGCACGTTCAGCGACAGCTGCGCCTGTGCCACCCGCTCCGGCGTCGTGAAGGAATTGCCGCTGCGCAGGTAATTGTCGACCACCCCGGCATTGCTGGACAGGTTCGGCCGCCCCGCAGCCCGCGCGATCGGCACGGTCTCGTCAGTCGCCCGCTGGCGCGCCCGGCTGCCCGTGATCGTCGGATTGTCTCGATAGGCCTTGGCAAGAGCCTCACGGAGCGTGTCCGCGGAAGCTGGCGCCGATGCAAATGCCAGCGAAAGGGCAAGGGGAACGACGCGCTTCATCGGGGTCCTTGATTAGAAGGTAAAACGGCGCGGGGTGGCGAAGCCCGGCAGCAAGCAGCATTCGATGTCGGCGAAGTCCATCATCGCAAAGCCGCCCTCGCTGCGCCGGCCCGCGGCCAGCCGGGTCACGCCGCGGTCGACCAGACCGCCGACCACCCGGCCGCCGACACGAACCTGCTCTTCCAGCGCCTCGGGCACGCGCTCGACGGCGCCGTCGATCACCATCACGTCATAGGGGGCGCCTGCCGGATGGCCGGCTTCCAGCGGTCCCTCGACCAATGTCACCCGGGCCTCACCCGCCAGTGCCTCGCGCGCCATCGCGGCCAGCGCGGGATCGACCTCGACTGCCACGACCGAGGCGACGATCAGCGCCAGCACCGCCGCGGTATAGCCGCCCGCCGCACCGATCAGCAGCACCCGGTCGCTCGGCAGCAGCCGCGCCTCGGTGAGCAGCCGGCCGGTCGCGATCGGCAGATTGGCATGACGGCCCTCGCCGAGCGGAAGCAGTGCGTCGCGATAGGCGAAAGCAGCCGACTCTTCCGGCACGAAGCGCTCACGCGGCACGTTCGCCATCGCGGCGATCACGCGCGCGTCCGACACCGCATTCGTGCGCAGCTGGCTCGCCACCATTGCGGTGCGCATCGCGGCAAAGTCCGGGCGGCGTTCGGTCGTCATGGTCATCGGGGTCATCCTGTCGCACAGCTGTTTTAGCGTTGCAATACACGTCGTCGAAGCTCGCGCTTTATCGCGCGCGCTCCGTCACGCCAACGCCGAAACCCGCAACCGCAAGCATAAACTTGACAGGGCCGCCCGCCCGCCGCATCTGCGCGCCTCGCTCGCATCGAGGCCCGATGGCGGAGTGGTGACGCAGAGGACTGCAAAGCCAAGCCGAATCGCCAGAAAACTGCAAATGTTCGCAGTTGCACGCCTGTTTCGCCGTCACAGAAATTCAAAGGCTTAGCGGCGAAGTGCGAACTTTTGCCGGCTGTTCCGCGCGCTTCTCCGCCCCGCACCCCGCCCCCCTTGTTGGCACGGCTGATCCAGAATGGAAGGATCCATCCTTCCGCCCGGAAGGATCAATGGAAGGGTAAAACCCTAGCTTTCCTGCGGCACTGGAAGGGTCGGAAGCATGTTTCACCCCTCCCCTCATGTGTGCGCGCGAGCGCGTGCGCGCGTGTGCGCACGAGAACACCTGTAATTATCCTTCCGACCCTTCCACTCTTCCGAAAAAAACTATCAGGATCATCAAAAAACCTAGGATTTCTGCGAATTTCAGTCGCAGCGGTCGATCAAGAAACGGAGATGGTTATGCTTCCAGCACCCTTCCAGCCGGAAGGAGCCATCCTTCCAGTTCGTATCCCACTGCACTTCGAGCAGTTCTACCGTGAGTCTCTCCGGCGCGTGGTCGGCAGCCGTGTCCGCAGCGTCGAGTTGCGCGACGCGTACCTCGCGTGGGCCGCTGCCAACGGTGCGCCCAGCATGTCGTTCGGAGAACTGCGACGAGCGGTCGAGGGCGTTGGCCACCGGCGTCTGCAGAGTAACGGCGTCCACTATGCCGATCTCATCATGGCAACGGATGTCCCTGACTTGACGGACACGCTTCCGCCGATGCCGAGCGGTGTGATTGGCGCCACGCGTGCCGCTGATCAGCCGACGATCTTGAGCAAGGTCGATGCGGTGCTGGCAAGCCTTCTCGAACTGCGCCGAACGATCGTCGCGAATTCTGAGCGCGCAGCTCCGGTTGAGGCGGCGCAGCGCATCCTTGGTCTGTTCGATGAAAAGTGAGCCCAGCACGATGAGCGCAGCAGATGAGCCGGCGTGGTCTTCCCTGGTCGCAAAGGCGCGCGCCGCAGCGGGGAGCGATCCTGCTGCCGTGACCGCGCTAATGCGAGCCGCGGCGATGATCCTTCAAGAGCGCTTCGGTCCTGCAGCGGCCGTTGATCTGATGATGGAGATGACAATCGTCGCAGCATCCGAGATGCGCGGTTGTGCTGCAATCGTGGCGACCAAGCATTGACCCGCCAAGTCGCGGGTCCTTCCCGGCGGCGGATGGTCTCGGCGGTGTGGCAGAGTGCGCCACCGCGCTGTTCACGCGGCATTTTCCTTTTTGAACTTCATGAACTTAACGGTTCACACGGGTGCCGTCAGTGACTTCCACAACAGCCAATGACTATGATGAGAAGGCGGCGGCGCGCATCCTCGGCATCGCACCGCGTACGTTGCGGCGGTGGCGCAAAGCTGGGCTGGTTAGCCATTACCTCACCCCGACCGGACGGGTGCGATACACCCTGGACGATCTACTCGCGGTGCAGCGAAGCGGCAGGGTGGCCGCAGATGGCCGCACGTGTCCGCAAGTGGCCGCTTGTGTCCAATCGACCTGAGCGCGGCAAGCCTTGACGATAGGGGCATGCCGAACGACCGCCACCAGCACCTCAGCCGATCCGCAACCTTGCATCGCTCCGGCGTTCCGATCGCCACCATTCTCGACCGCCTTTTTGCGCAGCCGACACGCAGCGCGCCAGAAGCTCCGCAGCCCGCAGAGCGGAAGGTGACTGCGCCGGCCAGTGCGCGGGCGTTGGCGCTTCAGCCATCGACGTGGAACCCGGCCGAGCGAACGATTGAGGTCGTTTGGACAACCGGCTCGCGGGGCACGCGCTTCGATTTCGAAACGTTCGGGATCGTGGACGAAGAACTCGCGACAGGCGCAAGCAACGTCCGCCTCGACCGTCTGAACCGTGGCGCGCCGGTGTTGAACACGCACCAGAAAGGTGACCTGGCTGCGCAGATCGGCACCGTCGTGCCGGGAAGCGCACGCATGGCCAATGGACAGGGCGTCGCCACGCTCAAGCTCTCCGATCGGCCGGAAGTCGCGTCGATTGTCTCGGATATCGGCGCCGGCATCATTCGCAACCTGTCGGTCGGGTACACGGTCCACGTCTTCGAGGTCGATCGGAAGGCCAACCCCCGCCCGCTCTACCGCGCCGTCGATTGGGAACCAACCGAGATCAGCTTTGTCCCCGTGCCCTTCGATCTTGGCGCGCAGGTTCGTGATCGTCGCGACGAGAGCGGCGCGCCCTGCACCATCCGCAATCTTGCCTCACAGGAGTCGAAGAAAATGAGCATGCCGTCTTGGCTGAACGCCTTCACCCGAAGCCGTGGAGGTGCGCGGCCGACCGAAACGCCCGCACCCTCGCAGCTGAACGACGATGCCGATTTGATCGCGCCGTCTTACGAGCGGCCAGCGTCAATCCAGTGGCTGCGCAGCTACATGCGAACGGCACAGGAAGTTTACCGCCTGGATGAGCGCCTTTCCTCGGAACTGGCGCTGGAGATCGCCGATCGCCAGTTGAGCGAAGGCGATGCGCGGGATGCCGTGATGCATATCCTCGCCGAGCGCCAGCGGCAGCAGAGCCGTGGCTTCGGCGACATCGGCGGGCCGGCGCCTTTCCCTGCGGGTAACGCGCTGATCTACGGCGACCGGACGTTCGACAACCCGCAGTTTCAAACCCGCGCGATCGAGGATGCCTTGTTCGCCCGTATGGCCGGCACAGCGCCAACGGAAGCCGCGCGCGAGTTCATGGGCATGACGATGGTGCAGATCGCTGGCGAAATGCTGACGCGATCCGGCGTCAGCAACACCCATCGCATGTCCCCGGGCGATCTGTTGAGCGCGGCGGCGTGGAATTCAGGCGGCCAGCGGAGCTACATGCATGGCCAGCGCGATTTCGGCTCGGGCGCCGGCCTGCATTCCACCAGCGACTTCCCCGAACTGCTCATGGGTGCCGGCGAGCGGTTCCTGATGCACGTGTTCGAGATCGCCGCATCGCCACTGAAACAGGTAAGCCGACAGCGGAGCGCGCGCGATTTCCGCGAGATCAGCGGGCTTGAGCTTTCCGGCTTTGGCACGCTCCTGGAGGTGCCGGAAACGGGCGAGATCAAGCACGGCACGTTCAAGGAGCGGAAGGAGACGTACCGCCTGCGCACCTTTGCCAAGCAGTTTGGTCTTTCCCGTCAGGCGATCATCAACGACGACCTTCAGGCGTTCGCGGATCCAATGCGGATCATGGCGCGCGCAGCGGCCGAGACAGAGGCCCAGTTGCTCGCCGACTTGGTGAACAGCAATCCCGTGATGAGTGACGGCATTCCGCTGTTTGACCCGCGGCACGGCAACGTCGCGGAGGCGGGCGGCGCGCCGAGCGTCGAGGCGCTGGACGCGGCGCGACAGGCGATGCGCCGTCAGAAGGGTCTGGATGGCACGCCGATTGCGCCGGCGCCGAAATACATCGTCTCCGGCATCGATCACGAGACGACGATCGAGATGCTGATGACCACCCTCACGGCAGGATCGGCCGACAGCGTCAACCCCTTCGCCGGCAAGCTGACACCAGCCGTCGACGTCCGACTTCGGCCGGAGGCGTGGTTCCTGTTCGGTAATCCGGCGATCGCGCCGACGCTGGAGCACGCATACCTCAACGATCAGGTCGGGCCGCATCTGGAGCAGCAGGAAGGCTGGGATCACCTCGGCACCAAGTTCCGCGTGTACATGGACTTCGGTGCCGGCGCGGTCGACTGGCGTGGCGCCTACAAGAACCCCGGCACGGCCGGCTGACGAGAAGCGAAGCGCGGATACCGCGATCAACAGGACCGCGCTGGGCTAGCAAATCGGCCCTCCTCATCCTGTCGCGGCGGCGTCTGGCAAGCCGAAAGCCGGCGAGACTGGTGCTCTAGGTTCTCGCCGGCAGCCATACACGGGATCGGTCGGGAGTAAGGCGCTTGGGCAAGGTGGTGAAAATCGTGGCTGGTATAGCTATCGCGGCCGGTGCGTTCGCCCTTGCCGCGCCTACGGGCGGCTTATCAATCGCAGGAGCGCTCAGCGCCCTAAACCTCTCGGCGGCCGTAACGTCTATGATCGGCGCGATTGGCGCGGCAGTGTTTGCTACTGTCGCGACGATGGCGTTGAATGCGCTGGTGCCGGTGCCTGGGACAACAGCAGGGCGGCAAGAGACGCGAGGGCAGGAGAGCAGAGACGTCGACGGGCGCCGAGCCTATCCGCCAGATCCGACAATCACGACCATACCGGCGATCGATCAGCCCGGATGGGCAAACCCGTTCTTCCTGCCTTGGCAGCGTTTCGCCATCAGCGGCATGCGGGGAGACTGCATGAGGGGCTGCATCGATGGGCGCTGGATGGTCCTGGATCGAAAGGCGACCATCCGTCGCGACGATTTCTTCGTCTTCCGCCCAGATGACTTGGCAGAATATCTCGGCCGCAACCAACATTGGCTGATCGCCTTTCGCGAGCGCTTCACAAAAAGCGGGATCGCGAAAGGTTTCGTTGGCGCCGATCCAGAAGCACGGACCATCGTCGCTGAACACACGTTCCCGCCCAACAGGATCCAATCTGGCCAGGACCGCTTGATCTGGGCCTATAGGGCGCGCTCCGTTCACCGGTCCTATCTTGCCGCGCTTCTCACCAGCTGGCGTATGCGTCGCAACCCCGCCTTATACGATGATCGGCTCGCAGCTTCGTGACGCCGGTAGACGCGCGGCGGGTGGACAGCCGGGAGCTAGCCGCGAGCTTCGGCCAGCGGCACCACAACGTGCTGAAGGCGATAGACCTGGTGCTGTGCCAATGCCCTGAGGCCGCGCCACACTACCAGTTCGAGCAGCACCTTGTGACGGCCGGCCTTGGCGGTTCTCGCAGCGTGCGCCATGCGTTGATCGACCGGGAAGGCTTCATGCTCCTAGCGATGGCATTTCCATCGACGCAACGCCGGCACGCGATGAAAGTGCTGAGGAGCCTTTGATCAGGTGCTGCGAGCAGGTCGGCGATCCATCTTCAACGCACGATATCAACGGCAATTCAACGCACGATATCAACGGCAAATCGATCAGGGCTTGGCTCCAGAGAAGCAAAGCTCAAGCGAATCTTGATTGTCTGCCCTTCGGCTTTGGTCGCGTAAAAACGCCGATAAGTATAGTTCCCCCGGCCACCACCTTTGTATGAGGGAGCATGCGATCCAACAGGCCCGATATCAATCTCTAAGTCGAGCTTTTCTCGCGCGTGCTCATCGCGTAGCCTTTCACTGAATGACGGACCATCAAAGATTTCGTGGTCTAACGCTTCATATTCACCGACTATCTTGCCGCTGCTTGGTTTTAGGATCTGCGCTGAAACACACTGCCACTGCTTGGACGACGGATTGTCAAAGCCTATGCGCAAAACTGTCCATCCATCGCCGCCCCCACCTTCAAGGCTGCAGCTGACGACCGGTCGATCCGCATCGCGACGCGCGCGACGATCAGATCCCGCAAGGTAGAGCGCGACTCCACTGGCGGCGATCGATCCGAACCCCGATACCCAGTCCGCTACTGAACCCCAGTTCACGCTCATTCGTCGCAGTTGTCCATCAGGATCATGCGCGGAGCAAGGATGGGCTTATGAGCCGGGTATAGACACGAACGATCAAAAGGTCTTCGCTGATGTCGAGCGTTCCCGTCTTCACGTCGATCAGGTGGTCGACGCGCGTGACCTGGTACTGCGTCAGATCTCGATCAGGCCAGCGGAAGGTGATCGTCTCCCCCACGTGGGGCACTACCTGGGCAAGCATGTCGTACACGGGCGCGCCGTCTTCATCGCCTTCGAAAATGCGGATAGTGAACGCCATGTGGTGAGCCTCGCAGTTGTTTAGGCGCGGACATCGCGCGATATCGTTTCGTCAAAAGGGCTTGTCTCGGTCCTCACCCGCCGGTTCGGCTCCAGGCAGTTGACCGTTGGCACCAAGGCCGGCCGCGGAGAACAGCGTTTCCTCAACCTCGGGGAGAGGCAGCTCCCACGTGCTGACCACATCCATGTCGAGCGCCCGCGCGAATGTAACTAGGTTACGATCGTCAGCATACAGGCGGGTGCTGCGATGAACCCGTGCAATGGCCACGATCTGACGGTCGACCTTCACCTTCTGGTAGGGCGAGGATGAACCGCCGCGCTTGTCCCCGGCAGCTTTGGCTGCGCGGGTCATCATAGCGGTTTCCACGGCCGCACGCATGTCGAACGCCTCGATCCGCAAGCGAGCTTGGCCGGTCAGCTGCTCCAGCACCGCGGGGGCGCCTTCGTCCGCGACCACCAACATTTCCGCGAGGACCGGCGTCGGCACGATGATCGTATCCGTAGCATTGAGGCTCGCCAGCAGATGCTCAATCCGCTCGCGCGCGTGAGGTACGGGAGCTCCGGAAGGGTCAGTCGGCGGCTCGCCCGATGGATTCACAAGCAGCGCAAGTGCGGAGCTATCCACCGTCAGGATCAACGATCTTCATCCTCTTCCGAGCGGAGTGCGGCCGCCCTCCGATATGCCTCGGGAGCGACAAGGCTGCTGTTTGGCACCTCCCGGACCGCCGCCAGAACCTCACCGATCGGCCGTTCATCCAACCGCTCGACCCGCTCGACCTTGAAGTCCGACATGCGCCACACGCCATCAGTCTGGCGCTCGAAGCGGCCATTTCCGTGGAGGCGGACGGCCGGTCCATAAAGCAGCGGAGCAAGGTCGCGCGCCATGTCGCGCTTCATCTCGACGCCGGTGTGGAAAACGTCGCCATCCTGCAGCGTGGCGTGAGCCGTGGTATCGCGGCCACCGATCGACACGATCACGCCATCAATCGACGCGTTCTCGCGGAAGGGTGGAAAGGTGAGAGGCTTCGGCCGGTTCCGGCCGACAAACGGCAGCACAACCCGGCCGGTCGCTTTCTCCCGCAGAACACCAACGGCGTTGTCGTTCGCGAGCAGATCCTCGAGCTGCTGACGGGCCTTCGCGCCATCCTTCGGCCCCGCGCCTACGCGTATGTCGTTGATGCGCGTCTCGACCTTCGGCGCATCCACTGCGTCCACAATATGGACGAGCTCCGCGCTGCCGTGATCGACACGAAGAAAATGAGTATGCTCGGGATGGCCAAGCATCTTCGAAAGCGCAGCTAGATATTCAGCCAGGCGCCCCATCGGCAGGCTGGCAGGTGTGAACGCGTCGATGCTGAAGACATACTCAACCGGTTCCACGGCTCGCCTCCTTCATCACGTCCACGCCGCGGCATTGCGGCGAACGAAGCCTATACGGCGGGTTTGTGGATGAAAACAGTTAAGCTGAGATGCAGCTGCCGTGTTCGCTCGTCTTGATCATCCGACCGCGTTGACGATCGAAACGATTAGAGCGCCGGTCGCGATCGCCAGCGAGGCAAGGCTGATCCAGAACGCTCGGCCGGCTGGCGCGGCCCAAGCCTCTCGACGACGCAGCTCGCGCTCCAGCAGCGACGTGCTTTGCTTGTCAGTGGCCTTCCCAATCCATCGATGCAGCGCTTCATCCGAGAGGCGGCGAACAACGTGGACGTCGACGGGATCTCGAAGTTTCGAGATTTCCATCTCGTAAAGCATGTGAAGAATGTTTGCGCGCCTCCAGCGTGGGAAGCGGCGCCACAGGCGACGCGCTTGCTTAAGCATCTTCGGAGGGAGGCGTCAGGCGATCCGCAAGAATTAATCGGATCGCTTCCGGCCTTGACGGTCGCGGCTCGCCCTGGTGCTCGATCCAATCATCGAGTTGGGCGAGCTGATCCGGCTGAAGGCGCACCATCACGGGTGTCGCGTCCGTGCGCGGGCGGCCTCGCCCTCTTTTTCCAATATCGTCTATTGCCCCGCTCACAAATTGACGATATTGAAAATAACGAAGCGGCGCAAGGGACTGGAACTCCCCGCGCCGCCTCTGACCCATCGCAGGAGGTTCAGTCCATGCAACAGGCTACGTGCGCCCATAGCGGCGCGGGCACCGTCGCGTCATCGGGAAATGTCCCGGAATATTCCACCACCAGGCGGAACATCCTCGGCGCGCTGGCTGTCGCCTCCGCCGGCGCCGCGCTCGCCGTCCCGATCGCCACCGCCGCAGCGCCCGCCTGGGATGCGCGCGACTGGGTGCAACGCTGGGATCGCCTCGGCTGCGGCCTCCGCCTGGACGGTCATGGTAACGTGCAGTTGACCCCACGCAGCGGTGCGGGGTTAGAAGCTGCCCCGCTCTTGGCAGAGCTGAACAGCGTGTCGCGGATCGAAGCGCTTCGGGAAGTGCTGGAACGTGCGGATCTCGGCTGTGGAGCAACGCGACACGTCGAGCGCCTTGAGCAGATCGACCGCGAGTTTGTCAGCGAAGACGATGATCCCGCTGGCAACGAAGCTTGGGTCGAGCGCTGGGCATCCGCCTACGAACGCCTTGAGCACATTCCGGCACGCACGACGCGCGGACTTTCGGCGAAGCTGCGGCAGGGGATCGAAGGCAACGGCAGTGAAGCGGGCGATAGGATCATCGCAGCCGCACTTAGACAACTGGAGCAATGGGCATGACGCTCACCTGTTGACAGTTCATCCGGTGAGAGCATATCATGCCTCATCAGCTAAGGTGAGAATGATGAACGACGGCATGATGATCCCGACCTTCCGCCAGCCGGTATGCACGGCTGGGCAGGTTGCCACTATCATCGGCCGTCCTCGCCCGACGATCGGCGGATGGATCAGTCGCTACCCCGCCCTAGATCTGCAGCAGGTCGTCTCCGGCGCGACGCGAATGTTCAGCTGCGCTGACATTGGGAAGCTCGTCGCGCTGCGCCTGGCGATCAGCGCCGGCAACATGACCGAGGCGTTGTTCAACGGGTTCGACATGATCGAGCCGGAGATCGAGGCCGAGTTCCAGCTCTTGTTTGAGCAGGCCCAGCTGGAAGAATGGGGTGCCAGCGGCACGTTGCGTCCCCGACTGCCACCGCTCACCGAGAACTCTCTGCGCCTCGTCAATCGCGGGGCGGCGGGTGAAGGCGGGTTAGTGGGCAACGACTTCTATCCGACGCGCGCCGCCGCGGACTCGGGAACGTACATCGCTGATCTGGCCGGCTATCAGCTGCCGGAGACGACACTCTTCCTCGGTCAGGGGCTCCGCAATGCATGGACCCGCACCCTCGCCGCTCTCAACGGCTTCGCACTGGATAGCGGATGTTGAGGCTCGCGACCCTTCCAAATGGAAGCATGGCAGGCCAGCGCAGCGCGGGCGGGGTTCGGGGGGCGCGACATGGCTGATCGCGCTGACCTTCCCGATTGGCCAAGACTGATGCGGATCGGGTTGGCGGCGCAGTATCTCGGAGTCAGCGAGGGCACCTTCCGCAGCCTCGGCATCGTGCCGCAGAACATCGGCTCCTGCGTGCTCTACGACAGAATTTCGCTCGATCGTTTCGCGGATCGGCTCTCCGGGCAGCCGCTGTCGAAGGATGAGCGCCGCGCAGAGGCTGAAGCGGTCGAGCGCGCGTTCCTGGAGCGTCGCGGTCGTGGCTAGGCGAACGCTGAAATACACCTACCTCGCCAAGCGCAAGTACTGGCGCTTTCGTCATCCGGCGATCGGTGACGTGCCGATAGCCGGCTCGCCGGGAGAAGCTGCCTTCCATGCGCGCTACGCAGAGCTGTTGGCGCAGACGCAGCAGCTGCCCAAGGCGGCGCCCGCGCGATCGTCGTGGACGTGGCTCGCTCGCCAGTATCTGGCGAGTGCCGAGTTCAAAGCGCTCGCGGAGAAAACGCGCGAAGATTACGAGCTCACATGCGAACTGATCATCAAAGAGCTCGGCGACCAGCCGTACGAGCTGACGACCAGGCGCATGATCAAGGCTGTGCGCGACTCCTATCAGGCCACGCCTCGAAAGGCCGACAAGATCCGGCAGATGACGAGCCGGCTCTACAGCTGGGCGGACGAGTGCGAGTTGGTGCCGGAAGGCTTCAACCCGGTGAAGGGGCTGAAGAAGCTCAAGCACAAGGTCGAGCCGTACGTCCCGTGGTCGGATGAGGAGATCGAGCTCTTCCTCGCCAATGCGCCCGAGCACGTCATGACGCCGGTGATGCTGGCCCTCTATACGGGCCAGCGCGCGTCCGACGTCGTGGCGGTGACATGGAACGACTACAAGGGCAGCTACATCCGCGTTCGGCAGGACAAGACGGACGCGTTCCTCGATATCTATTGTCACCCTCGCCTCCGCGAGCACCTCGATGGCTTGAAGGCGAACGGCGGCAAGAAGGCGATCGTCACCGCGCTCAGCATTGCCGGCAAGCCATATACCGGCGGGAGCCTGTCGCAGGCCCTGTCGCGTGCAATCGCGATGATCGATGGCATGCCGCACCGGACCATGCACGGACTGCGCTACGCGGCCGCTGCGCGCCTGGAGGAGGCCGGGTGCACGATCGCCGAGATCTCGGCCGTGTTAGGGCACCGCACGTATCAGATGGCGATGAAGTACATCGAGCAGCGGAAGGCCGCGAAACGTGCCGGCGAAAAGCTGGAGGCGCGGGCATGATTGCGAACTCGCGAGAAAAAAGTGCGAACTTTCTCCGCGCGCCGCTTGACGGCGTGGCGAAAGTCGAGGATTTGCGCCGCCTCCACGCGATCGAGGCCCGATGGCGGAGTGGTGACGCAGAGGACTGCAAATCCTTGCACCCGGGTTCGATTCCCGGTCGGGCCTCCAGCGGCGACAGGCCGCCCCGCGGGCGACCAGCCTGGCCGCCCGCGCTCCTTCTTCAGCTCAGTCCGGCAATCCGCCGATGATCTTGTCCAGCGTTAGCGGGAAATCCCGCACGCGTACGCCGCACGCATTGTAGACGGCGTTGGCGATCGCTGCGCCGGCGCCGGAAATGCCAAGCTCCCCCAGTCCCTTCGCCTGCAGCGGATTGGCGTGGACATCGCGCTCCTCGAGGAAATGCACCTCTAGCTGCGGCACGTCGGCATTCACCGGCAGATGGTATTCGGCGAGATCGCGGTTCACGAGCTTGCCGCTGCGCGGATCGTGCACCAGTTCCTCGGTCAGCGCAGCGCCGATGCCAAAGGTCATGCCGCCCAGGCACTGCGAGCGGGCGGTCTTCTCGTTGAGGATCCGGCCCGCGGCGAACACGCCCAGCATCCGCCGCACCCGCACCTCGCCCGTCACGGCGTTGACGCCGACCTCGGCAAAATGCGCGCCGAACGATGCCTGGGTGGTTTCGTCCTTCTGCTTGCCGGGCTTGATCTCGCCCGTGGCTTCGATGCCGTCGCCGACGATATCGGCAAGCCGCACCGATCGGTTGGCGGCGATCACCATGCCGTCCTTGAACGTGACGTCCGCCGGCTCCGCATCCAGCTTCTTGGCGATGTCCTCGCGGATCTTCTCGCACGCGAGATAGACGGCCGATCCCGATCCGCATGCACCCCAGGATCCGCCCGAGCCCGCTGACGGCGGCGCTGCGCTATCGCCCAGCTTCACGGTGATCGCCTCGGGCGCAAGGCCGAGCAGCTCGCCCGCCACCTGGGAGAGGATGGTGTAGGTGCCGGTGCCGATGTCGGTCATCGCGCTTTCTATCGTCGCGTGCCCGGCGGAATTCACCGACACCTTGGCCGATTCGCTCTGCAACAGATTGCTGCGGCACGCCGCGGCGACGCCCATGCCGATCAGCCATTCGCCCTCGCGCCGCTTGCCGGCCGGCTGGCGCGCATCCCAGCCGAACTCGGCCGCTCCCGTCTCCAGGCACTCGATCAGGCTGCGCGACGAGAAGGGCACCTCCTTCTCCGGATCCTGCGCCGGCTCATTCCGGCGGCGAAGCTCGATCGGATCGATCCCGACCTTTTCCGCAAGCATGTCCATCGCCGATTCGACCGCCAGCATGCCGACGGCCTCGCCAGGTGCACGCATCGACCCCGACAGGACGAGGTTCATCCGCACCAGATCATGGGTGATCCGCCGGTTCTCGCCTGCGTAAAGGAAGTGCGTGCCGATCCCGGCCGGCTCGAAGAAATCCTCGTTGGGCAGGTTCGCGCATACCGTCTCGTGCCCGATACCCATCAACCGCCCGTCCGCGTCGGCAGCCAGCAGAATGCGCTGCTCGGTGTTCGAGCGGCGCACGGTCGTCTCGAACACCTGCTGGCGCATCATGACCGATTTCACGGGCCGTCCAAGCTGCTTCGCCGCGATCGCCGCTGCCGCGCTTTCCGGCGAGATGCCGAGCTTCGATCCGAAACCGCCGCCGACATATTCGGCGATGATCCGCACCTTCTTCGACGAGATGCCCAGCGCATCCGCCAGCGCCATCGCGTCCTTGGTCGGGATCTGGTACGATCCGTAGATCACGAGCTCCCCATCGTCCCACGTGGCGACCGAGGCGTGCGGCTCCATCGCCGCGGAATTCTGGCTCGGCGTCGTGAACGTCTCGTCGATCGTCACTGCCGCCTTGGCCATCGCCGCATCGAGATCGCCCTGCGCGAAATGCGCGGGGATGTTGTTGGGCGGCGGCACCTCCGTTTCGTGGCGGTGCGCGTCGAAGTCCCAGCGCCCGTCCGCCTCCTCCACCTCGATCGACAGCCGCAGCGCAGCGTCACGCGCCGCTTCGTAGCTTTCGCCCAGCACGATCGCGACGACCTGACCGAAATACGCCACCTCCTTGACGCCCGTGGTCGGCGCCTTGCTCTCGCCGCCCTGGCCCGCATTGCGGATGAAGTGCTTGAAGTCGGTCACCACGTCGATGACGCCGGGCAGCCGCTTCACCGCCTCCGCATCGACCGACCTGACCGTACCGGCGCCGTGCCGTGCACCAACCAGCACGCCATAGGCCATGTTCGGCAAGCTGTACTCCGCCGAATAGACGGCCTTCCCGGCGACCTTCTTGCGCCCTTCATGGCGGTTGAGCGGCTTGCCGATCACGTTCTGCGCGCCAGAATCGAGCAGGCTCTGCTCGATCGGCTTGTCCATCTTCAGGCTGTTGGTGTGGCCAAAGCCGAACATCAGCGCTCTCCCGTCAATTCGTTGAGCGCCGCGATCAGCGTGCGCCGCGCGAGCGGTATCTTGAAGTCGTTGGCGCCATAGCCGCGCGCTCCGGCCAGAAGCGCGTCCGCCGCCGCGGTGAACGCCTCGTCGCCGGGCGCCTTGCCGATCAGCGCCTGCTCCACCGCCGGGTCACGCCACGGCTTGTGGGCAAGGCCGCCGAAGGCGAGCGCAGCCGACGCGATCTGCCCGTCCTTCACGTCGACCACACCCGCCACCGATACCAAAGCGAAGGCGTAAGACGCGCGGTCGCGCACCTTGCGGTACAGCTGGCGGCCAGCCGGAGGCGGCGGCAGCTCCACCGCGGTAATCAGCTCGCCCGGTTCCAGCACCGTCTCGATGTGCGGCGTATCGCCGGGCAGGCAGTGGAAGTCCGCAATCGGGATCCGGCGCCGGTCGCCATCGGGCTTCAGCGTGACGATCGTCGCATCGAGCGCCATCATCGCTACTGCCATGTCGCTGGGGTGCGTCGCGATGCACTGTTCCGACGTGCCAAGCACCGCAAGGATGCGGTTGAACCCGCCGATCGCATCGCATCCGCTGCCCGGCTCGCGCTTGTTGCACGCGCTGGCGGTGTCATAGAAATAATAGCAGCGCGTCCGCTGCAGCAGATTACCGCCGGTCGACGCCTTGTTGCGCAACTGGCCCGATGCGCCGGCCAGCAGCGCTCGGCTCAGCACTTCATAGCCGTCGATCACGCGCTGGTCGGCGGCAAGATCACTGTTCGGCACCAGTGCGCCGATCGTCAGGCCGCCGTCCTCGCGCTGCTCGATCGTATCCAGCGGCAGGCGGCTGATGTCCACCAGCCGTTCCGGCTTCTCGATCTGCAGCTTCATCAGGTCGAGCAGGTTCGTCCCGCCGGCGATGAACTTGGTCTGCGGTGCATTCGCCTGATGCGCGGCAGCCTCCGGGCTTGCCGCACGCTCATATTGGAACAGCCTCATGCCCGGTCCTCCCCGAGCATGACCTTTTCGGGCCGACGATCGCCCATCCCCGCCACCTCGCGGATCGCATCGACGATGTTGGGATAGGCCGAACAGCGGCACAGATTGCCGCTCATCCGCTCGGAAATCTCGTCATCGTCGAGCGAGACGTCAGCAAGGTCCGCGGAGACATGGCTCGGCCAGCCCTTCGCCACCTCGTCCAGCATGCCGGCCGCGGAGCAGATCTGGCCCGGGGTGCAGTAACCGCATTGATAGCCGTCGTGCCGAACGAACGCTTCCTGCAGCGGATGAAGCGTGTCGACACTGCCCAGACCCTCGATCGTCGTGATCTCGTCGCCTTCGTGCATCACCGCCAGCGTCAGGCAGCTGTTGATGCGCCGGCCGTTGACCAGCATCGTGCAGGCGCCGCACTGGCCGTGATCGCAGCCCTTCTTGGATCCGGTGAGGCCGAGATGCTCGCGACACAGGTCGAGCAGCGACGTTCGGATGTCGGCCTCGACATCGTGCGTATGGCCGTTGATGGTGATCCGCATGGGCAGCCTCTGGCGATTGTCGGGGAAGGTGCTGGCTGAACGCCACCACTGCTCATCGGCTCCGCTTGCGAACCACTCGCAACCCGCACAGCGCTCGCAGGCGCTTCAGGACGTCGTTCGTCGATCCGTGGTCGCGCCGCCGCCCGGAGGCGCCACGCCTGCGCGAGGCTCCACAGCCAGGGAGTCAAGTCGTGCGACATATGGATGGGCGCCAGACTGGTTGGGTCCCCCCCCCGTGGCTTGTGTTCGCCTTTGTCGCCTTTAGTCTCAGCCTCTCCCTATCCGGCTTACGCGTCCGATCTGATCAACAGATCGACGAAGGCCGCGTCACCCGGTGGCATCGCCAGCCGCCCGAGCTCCTGCGGCACACCCCAGCATAATCCAGCCGCCTCGATTGCGCGCGGCTGGCCCAGCCACCGCTCGATCCGATAAAGCAGCAGCACCAGCTGCCGCCCGCGCGCCGCTGGGCGACTGGCGAAGCTCAACGGGTACAAATCGGCGGCATCCACCGCGATATCCAGTTCCTCCCGAAGTTCCCGGACCAGCGCCACCTCCGGTGTCTCGTCTGCCTCCACCTTGCCGCCGGGAAACTCCCACAACCCGCCATGTTCCTTGTCGGCAGGGCGCTGCTGCATAAGAAATCGCCCGTCCGACGTGACGAGTGCGGCGGCAACCACCAGGAAGCTCCGGGAATTTTCAGGTGCCTGGTTCGGCATGTCGACCTTTCATTAACGCTGGCCTGCCATCCCTACGCCATGCGCCGTCCCCCGTCCTCGCCCATACCGTCGCTCATGCGCACCCTTCTGCGCCTCGTGCGCGAGACGCGCGGCGCGACCGCCGTCGAATATGGGTTGATCCTGGCCGTCATAGTGCTGGCGTTGATGGCCAGCCTCATCGGCGTGGCGGACGTCACAACCAACATGTGGAGCGACATCAGCTCCAAGGTCGTCGCGGCCCGCTGAAAGTTCCTTTCAGCTTAAGTTTTTTTCAACCTGCGCGGCCTATCAGATCTAATGCCGGACGGGGCCCATGTTCCAATCCGGTCGGGTGACTGAAGCTAAGACAACCACTGGAGATCGAACATGCAGAAGATCCGCGCCTTCCTGAAGAATTCGAAGGGCGCGACCGCGATCGAGTACGGCCTGATCGCCGCGCTGATCGCCGTCGCCGCCATCGCCGCCATGCAGGGCCTCGGCAATCAGCTGAAGACCACCTTCACCAACGTCTCGACGAACATGAAGGCTACCTAAGCCTCGTCTTCGAGATCGAAATAGAAAGGGCGGTGAGCTTCGGCTCACCGCCCTTTTCTTTGCCCAGACAACATCGGCGCGCTGCGCGTCCGATCGCTCAGGACAGCGCGCGGCCCATCGCGAGGAACTTCTCGCGCCGATCACGGCGTAACGCATCCGCGTCCAGCGGCGCCAGCTCGCCCAGCGCGCCTTCGATCGCATCGCCCACCGCGCCGATCGCCGCCGCCGGCCCGCGATGTGCGCCGCCCAGCGGCTCCGGCACGATCGTGTCGATCACGCCCAGTTCCTTCAGATGCTGCGCCGTCACCTTCATCGCCTCGGCGGCATCGGCGGCCTTGTCCGCGGTGCGCCACAGGATCGAGGCACAGCCCTCGGGCGAAATCACCGAATAGACGGCGTGTTCGAACATCAGCACGCGGTTGCCGCTGGCCAGCGCAATCGCGCCGCCCGAGCCGCCCTCGCCAACCACCGCGGAGACCAGCGGCACGCCGACGGCAAGGCACATCTCGGTCGATCGCGCGATTGCTTCGGCCTGCCCGCGTTCCTCCGCCTGCAGCCCCGGGAACGCCCCCGAGGTATCGACCAGCGTCACGATCGGCAGGCCGAATCGGTCCGCCAGCGACATCAGCCGCACGGCTTTCCGATAGCCTTCGGGCTTCCCCATTCCGAAATTGTGCTTCAGCCGGCTCGCGGTATCCGCGCCCTTCTCGTGCCCCAGCACCAGCACGCGCTGCCCGCGAAACGTGGCGAAGCCGCCCAGGATCGCCTGATCGTCGGCGAAGGCGCGGTCGCCGGCCAGCGGCACGAACTCGCTGAACAGCCCGGCGACATAATCCTTGAAGTGCGGGCGCTCCGGATGACGGGCGACCTGCGTCTTCTGCCACGGGGTCAGCTTGGAAAAGGTATCGCGCAGCAGCTTGTCGGACTTGGCCTGAAGCTTGGCGATTTCGGCGGTAATATCGACGCCGCCATCGGCGCCGGTCTCGCGCAATTCATCGATACGGCCTTGAAGCTCGGCAATCGGCTTCTCGAAGTCGAGGAAAGTCGGCATCGCGCGCAGCTAGGCGCGCCGGTCCGCTGCGTCAACGAGCGGGTGTCGTTCATTGACGAGCGCGACGAGGCGCGAACGATCAACATGGGTATAGATTTCGGTCGTCGCGATATCGGCATGACCAAGCATTGACTGCAACGCGCGCAGATCTGCGCCGCCTTCCAGCAGATGCGTCGCAAAGGCGTGACGCAGTACGTGCGGGCTGATCCGGTCGGGCGGAATCCCCGCCTCCGCGCCCAGCGAACGGATGATCTGGAACAGCCGGACACGCGAGATGTGCGTCGTGCCCGAGGGGAAAAGAAAGTGCCGATCGACCGCCACATGCGCGCGCCACGCCGCCACCGCCGCCCGTGCACGATCTGAAATCGGCACCAGCCGCTCCTTCCCGCCCTTGCCGGCAAGGATCACGAAAGGGCGATCGGGATGAACCGCGTTGCGCGGCAGGGAGACGAGTTCGGTCGCGCGCAGGCCCGATCCGTAGAGCAGCTCCAGCAGCGCGGCGTTGCGCAGGTCCGCCGCCAGCGGCGGATCGCGCGCCAGCCGCGCTTCGACCACCGCGAACAGCCGATCGACATCCTCGTGGCTCAGCGTCTTGGGCAGCGGCCGCCGGCTGCCGGGCTTGGGCAACGCATCCCCGGGATCGTCGGTGCGGTCCCCTTCCTCGACCAGGAAGGCGAAGAACCGGCGAAGTGCCGCAGCCTTGCGCGCCACCGTTGCGCGTGACAGCTTCGCCCATCCGTCGCCAAGCCGCGCCAGGGCCGCACCATCGGCGACCGACAGCGCGCCGCCCAGCGCCTCGGATGCCAGCATCAAATCGCTGCGATAGGCCGCGATCGTATTGCGCGCCGCCCCCGCTTGCGCTGCCAGCATCTCCAGGAAACGGTCGATCGGGGCGTCGTCCGCGCCCATCGTCAGGCCCGGGCCAGCGCCTCGGCGGCGATCATCCGCGCCTCGCCATCCAGCCCGACTGCGCGCAGCGACGCGACGATGCGGTACAGCATCTCCGGCGGCACACCGCGCCAGCTCGCCGCCTGCATCCCCACGGCGGACAGCAGGATCACGGTCGCCGGCTGGCGCTCGCGCACCGCCCGGTCCATCGCTCGCGTCCAGGAATTGGTCGTCCCGATCGGCACGTCCAGCGCCTGCGCGCCGCGCTCCACATCGTCCTGTGTCATCCGGCCCAGCCCCGCCATGCCGGCAAAGAACATCCGCCGCTTCAGCGCCGCATCGCCGGCTCCCGAATAGCCGGCGACATTGCTGTAGCTCATCCGCGTATTCGCATCGGGATCGGCAAGCGCCAGCATCGCCCAGGCATCGCCGCCCTCGTCCACCTGCCCGCGCCAGCGCTGCGCCGAGCGATCGAGCCCCGCCGTCAGCATCGAGGCAACTATGCGATCCGCCTCCTCACGCCCGTCGGTCGGCCGGATCCGCGCCGCTGCCCGCGCCGTCAGGATCAGCCGGGCGTAGCGCGCGGAGGGCGTCTCGCCCGCATTCCACAGCTGCCGAAGCGCGCCGAGCCGGGTCGCGACATCGCCGCCGACATACGCCGCGCGCAAGTCCGATGCGATCGCGCCGAGCGCCGCCGGCCGCTCGTCCGCCGCGTCGATCGCGGCGAACAGATCGACCAGCGCTGCGTTCGAAATCACCCCCATCGCCGCCGCTGCCTCGGCCACCGGCGCGCGGTCGGCCAGCGGAATGGCCGGGGCCAGTGCGCGCCACCCCGTCACCTGCGGCCCCACGGTCTCGTAAAGCGATGCGGGAATCGCCACGCCCGTCGCCGTCGCAAGCCCGAAGCGCCAGGTGGTGAGCTGAACCACCGGATCCCATTCGATGGTGATCGCCTGGCGGCTGTCGCGCCCGGCGCCGATCACCTTTTGCGCCAGCTGCAGATCGATCCCGCTTGCGACACGGCGCCGTCGCGCATCGGCGAGCAGCGGCTGCGCGCCGCCCTCGGCATTGCCCAGCGCCGCGCACATCGCGCGCGCCATGATCCAGCCGCGCTCGCTATTCCCCGCATCATCGGCGAGCGGGCACAGCCCCGCGGGATCGGCATTGGCCAGCATCGCCTGCATCGCGACCTGTCGGTACTTCGGCGTCGCATTGCCCGTATCGACGCTCTGGATCACGCTGCGCGCCGCGACCGATTCGCCCATCCGCAGCAGCAGCCACGCGCGTTCGGCGGCGAAGTCCGCGCCATTGAGGCCCGCCGGCGTATCCAGTTGCGAAACCAGCGTGCGCCGCAGCGCGATCGACAGCCAGCGCGACGGCAGCGGCGCCGACAAACGCCGCATCAGCGTCTCGACGAAGCCGCCATCGGCGGAGCCGAACGCGTTGCGCGACAGGCCGCCCTCCGCCGTCCCGATCGGACCGACGCTAGCAAGGGACCGCCGCGCGAACAGCGGCATCTCGTAACGCGCCAGTTCCTCGTCGCTGGGCGGCGTGGGCGTCGGCGTCGGGGTGGGGCTAACCTCGGGAAGCGGCAGGTCGAGCGGGGCCGGCAGCGGCTGCACCGTTGCCCCATCGGGCGTCTGCAC
>CAYMIU010000035.1:0-48706 GCA_964390515.1 uncultured Stakelama sp. | reverse complement strand
CCAATTGGCCGCGCGCGCATCGAGCAGCGCTTCCTCGGTCAGCGTCCCCGCAGTGACGAAGCGGATGATCGCGCGGTTGACCAGCGCCTTCGATCCCCGTGCCTTGCGCGCTTCCTCCGGGCTTTCGGTCTGCTCCGCGATGGCGACGCGGTGCCCCGCCTTGATCAGCCGCTGGAGATACGCCGTCGCCGCATGCACCGGCACGCCGCACATCGGGATTTTCTCGCCAGCATGTTCGCCGCGCGCGGTCAGAGCGATGTCGAGTACCTGGCTCGCAATCCGCGCATCCTCGAAGAACAGTTCGAAGAAATCGCCCATGCGATAGAACAACAGGCAATCGCCCGCTTCTTCCTTCAGCGCCAGATACTGCGCCATCATCGGCGTCGGAGCGGTGGGTTCGGCCATGGTTTCCGGGTGTCGAAACGGATGAGGTGCGGATGCGGGTCGGCGGATGTCACGCCACCCGCCGGATCACCCCCGTCTAGCCAGACATGCCGCCGCTGACGAGTGGCGCTTTGGCCGCAAGCAGCGGGACGCACGCTCGCCCTGCCGCTATTACAGGTGACGCCCAAGGAGCCGCGCCATGACCTTTGCGACCGCCACCATCCCCTCGCCCACCGGCGATCTGACGCTGATCGCCAGCGACACCGGCCTCGCCGCGATCCTTTGGGATGACGACGCGGCGATGCAGGCGCGCTATTCTCCGCGGCACGAGGATCCGCACCACCCGGTGATCGCTGCCACCGTCCGCCAACTCGACGAATATTTCGCCGGCACGCGCACCACCTTCGATCTGCCGCTCGATCCGGTCGGCACCGCGTTCCAGCGCGACGTGTGGCGCGCGCTGCTGACGATCCCCTATGGCGAGACGCGCAGCTATGCCGACATCGCCCGCGCAATCGGCCGCCCCACCGCCACCCGCGCGGTCGGCGCAGCGAACGGCCGCAACCCGATCCCCATCATCACGCCCTGTCACCGCGTGATCGGCAGCAACGGCACGCTCACCGGCTTCGGCGGCGGCCTGCCGAACAAGCAGTTGCTGCTCGCGCTCGAACGCGGGGAAGCCGCGCTGCTTTGACTCGCGCCTGGCCGCGCAGTCCGCCATCATCGCATCACGTCGGCCCTGCCAAGGAAGTGATGCCAGCATGACGCGCCCTCTGCCTGCCCCAGCGTGCCCATGGAGGCGCGGCGCATGAGCGACGACGCCGATCAGCCGATCCGCTGCAGCTGGGCGCAGGGCAACGATCTGATGCGCGCCTATCACGACAGCGAATGAGGCGTGCCGCAGCATGATCCGCGCATGCTGTGGGAAATGCTGATGCTCGAAGGCTTCCAGGCGGGCCTCTCGTGGCAGATCGTCCTCAACAAGCGCGAAGGGTTCCGCGCCGCCTTCGCCGGTTTCGAGCCGGCAAAAGTGGCGCGCTTCGACGCCGCCGATGTCGATCGCCTGATGGCCGATCCCGGCATCGTGCGCGCCCGCGCCAAGATCGAGGCGACGATCCGCGGCGCGCAGCATTACGAGGGCATGGGCCCGGCCGCCTTCCACGATTTCTGCTGGGGCTTCACCGATGGCCAGCCGATCCTTGGCAGCGGCACGCAATGGCTTGCCACCACGCCCCTGTCGGAACGGATTTCCAAGGCGCTGAAGGCGCTTGGCTTCAAATTCGTCGGCCCGACGATCGTCTATGCCTGGATGCAGGCGGTCGGCATCGTCAACGATCACCAGTCCGATTGCTTCCGCCGCTACGGCATGCCCGTAGTTGCATCGTAACGGTCACTGCCTAAAGGTTCCCCGCGCCATTCCCCCCCCGGAGCCCCAATGACCGACGAGACCAAGACCAACGTAGAATTTTCCGAGCGCGAGGCGCTGCTGTTCCATTCGGAAGGCCGCCCCGGCAAGATCGAGATCATCGCCTCCAAGCCGATGGCGACCCAGCGGGATCTCGCTCTGGCCTATTCCCCCGGCGTCGCGGTGCCGGTGAAGGCGATCGCCGACGATCCGGCCACTGCGTACGATTATACTGCGAAGGGCAATCTGGTCGCCGTCATCTCCAACGGCACGGCGATCCTCGGCATGGGCAATCTCGGCGCGCTCGCGTCGAAGCCGGTGATGGAAGGCAAGGCGGTGCTGTTCAAGCGCTTCGCCGACGTCGATTCGATCGATCTCGAAGTGAATACCGAGGACGTCGACGCCTTCATCAACTGCGTCGCGCTGCTCGAGCCCTCGTTCGGCGGCATCAACCTTGAGGATATCAAGGCGCCGGAATGCTTCATCATCGAGCAGACGCTGCGCGAACGCATGAACATCCCGGTGTTCCACGATGACCAGCACGGCACCGCGATCATCACTGCGGCCGGCCTCATCAACGCCTGCCTCGTCACTGGCCGCGCGCTGGGTGACATCAAGGTGGTGGTGAACGGCGCCGGCGCCGCCGCGATCGCCTGCACTGAACTGATCAAGGCGATGGGCGTCCGGCACGAGAACGTGCTGATCTGCGATCGCAAGGGCGTGATCTACCAGGGCCGCGACAATGTGAACCAGTGGCAGTCGGCGCATGCCGTGCCCAGCGAGGCGCGCACGCTGACGGAGGCGCTGGTCGGCGCTGACGTGTTCCTCGGCCTTTCCGCCGCCGGCGCGCTGAAGCCGGAAATGGTGAAGGACATGGCCAGGGCGCCGATCATCTTCGCCATGGCCAATCCGGAACCGGAAATCCGCCCCGAACTGGCGCGCAGCGTCCGCCCGGACGCGATCATCGCCACTGGCCGTTCGGATTATCCGAACCAGGTCAACAACGTCCTCGGCTTCCCCTTCATCTTCCGCGGCGCGCTCGACGTGCGGGCCTCGGCGATCAACGATCAGATGAAGATCGCTGCGGCGCAGGCGATCGCGGAACTCGCACGCGAGCGGGTGCCGGAAGAAGTCGCCGCGGCCTATGGCGTGCAGCACGTTTTCGGCCCGGATTACATCATCCCCGCGCCGTTCGATCCGCGCCTGATGGAAATCGTCCCCGCCGCGGTCGCCAAGGCGGCGATGGATTCGGGCGTCGCACGCCGCCCGATCCTCGACATGGAGGGCTATCGCCAGAGCCTGCGCGCGCGGCTCAATCCCACCACCTCGGTGCTCAGCCTCGCCTATGAAGGCGCCCGCGCGCATCCCAAGCGCGTGCTGTTCGCGGAGGGCGAGGAGGAAGTGGTGCTTCGCGCCGCCATCGCCTTCAAGGAAGGCGGCTATGGCACGCCGGTGCTGGTCGGCCGCGATGACGTGCGCGATCGGCTGCGCGCGCTCGGCATCGCCAACCCCGAGGAATACGAGCTGCACAACAGCCGCATCTCGCCGCTGGTGCCGGAGATGGTCGACTTCCTCTACGCCCGCCTCCAACGCCGCGGCTACCTGCGCCGCGATTGCGAGCGGATGATCAACCAGGACCGCAATATCTTCAGCGCGATGATGCTGCAGCTCGGCCAGGCCGATGCGATGATCACCGGCATCACCCGCCCCTTCGCGCAGTCGATGCGCGAGGTGCGCCGCGTCGTCGATCCGGCGCCCGGCCGCACGCCGTTCGGCATCCACCTGATGGTCGGCCAGAGCCACACCGTGTTCATCGCCGATACGACGGTGAACGAGCGGCCCAGCCCCGAACAGCTCGCCGACATCGCCGAGCAGACCGCCGCCGTCGCCCGCCGCATGGGCCACGAGCCGCGCGTCGCGTTCCTCAGCTATTCCACCTTCGGCAATCCCAAGGGCTCGTTCCTCGATAATGTGCGCGAGGCGATCACCGTACTCGACGCGCGCAAGGTCGGCTTCGAATATGAAGGCGAGATGACGCCCGACGTCGCGCTCAACCCGAAGCAGCTGGCGAACTATCCCTTCGCGCGCCTTTCCGGCCCGGCGAACGTGCTGATCATGCCCGGCCTCCAGTCGGCGCATATCTCGGCCAAGCTGCTTCGAGAGCTTGGCGGCGACAGCGTGATCGGCCCGATGCTGGTCGGCATGGAAAAGCCGGTGCAGATCGCACCGATGACGTCGTCTGCCAGCGATCTGATGACGCTGGCAGTGCTCGCGGCCGGCGGCATCGCACGCTGAGCTGAAGTAAAGGCGGGCGCGGGATCGATCCTGCGCCCGCCGTCGCCGTGCGCGCGATCGTTACACCCCCACGCAACCAATATTGCCGCCCAGCCATTACCCCTTCGTCCAGAACAGCGAAGGAGGAAGCGATGCGGAGTGTTGCGTTGGCCGCAATTGGCGCAGCCGTGATGGTGACTGGCTGCACGGGAGACGATTACGGCCCACGTCGTGGTTACGGCGGCAATTACGCCAATTACGACTATAATCGCCCCGATCCCAGCTACGGCGGCTATGAAGCGGATCGTTATTATCGCGACGACCGGCGCTATCGCGAACGTCGCCTCTCGCCCAACGAGCGCATCTATGCCGGGCGCGACGGCCGCTATTACTGCCGCCGCGATGACGGCACGACCGGCCTGATCGTCGGCGGCATTGCCGGCGGCGTGCTCGGTACCGCGCTGAAGCCGGGCGGCTCGGGCATCCTGGGCGCGCTCCTCGGCGGTGCGGCGGGTTCGGCGCTCGGCCAGTCGGTCGACCGGAACAGCAATCGCAACGAGGTCGTCTGCCGGTAAGGTCTGCGGGGTGCCGGGCGATCCGGCACCCCGGCTTGCCGCGCCATTTAACGCGATCGACTTAAAACCCCCTTCCCTCCGCGCGCGGGACGGGGCATCGTGCTTCGTGTGCGGCAAAGACCGCGAGCGGAGAGACGGATGACGAAGCGGATCGCAGTAATCGGTGCAGGGATGGGCGGGCTGTGCGCCGCTATCAAGGGGCGGGAGGCCGGCCATGCCGTCACCGTCTTCGAACATGCCGATTCGGTCGGCGGCACCTGGCGCGCCAATCGCTACCCCGGCGTCGCCTGTGACGTGCCGGCGATCCTCTACCAGTTCAGCTTTGCGCCCAACCCGAACTGGAGCCACCATTACGCGCGCGGTGCGGAAATCCACGATTACACCAGGGGCCTGGTCGATCAGTTCGGCCTCGCCGACGTGCTGCGCCTCAACGAAGGCGTGACGAGCGCGGTCTGGAACGAAGGCGACGGCACCTGGACGATCGAGACGGAGAAGGGCGCCAGCGAGACGTTCGACGCGATCGTCCCCGCGCTCGGCCAGCTCAGCCGCCCCTGCTTCCCGGACATCGCCGGCGTCCACGACTTCGCCGGCGCGAAATGGCACGCGGCGGAATGGGACGACAGCGTTGACCTGAAAGGCAAGCGCGTCGGCGTGATCGGCTCGGCGGCCAGCGCAGTGCAGCTCATCCCCGAAGTCGCCAAGGAGGCCGGCCACCTCGTCGTCTTCCAGCGCACGCCCAACTGGGTGGTGCCGCGCAACGATCATCACGTCACGCCCGAGGTGAAGGCGCTGATGGCGACCAACATCGATATGGCAATGAAGCTCGGCGCGCAGCAGCGTG
Source organism: uncultured Stakelama sp. (assembly GCA_964390515.1). Taxonomy (GTDB): domain Bacteria; phylum Pseudomonadota; class Alphaproteobacteria; order Sphingomonadales; family Sphingomonadaceae; genus Sphingomonas. The sequence continues at coordinate 43,227 of CAYMIU010000035.1, read as the reverse complement.
CGGCGATCTTCGACACCGCCGACAGCTATTTCTGGCAGGCGTTCAAATGGACGCCGGAGGGCCGCGCCGCCTACACCCGCACCGCGCTCGATCATCTCGAGGCGCAGGTGCCCGATCCGGAGCTGCGCGCAAAGCTCACGCCGGATTATCCGATCGGCTGCAAGCGCATCCTCATCACCGACGATTTCTACCCCGCGCTGATGCGCGACAATGTCACGCTCGAAACCTCCGGGATCGAGGCGATCGAGGCCAATGGCGTCCGCACGAAGGACGGCTTCCACGAACTCGACGTGCTGATCTTCGCCACCGGCTTCGAGACGACGCAGTGGGACTGGTCGATGGAGGTCGTCGGCGAGAGCGGCCGAACGCTCAAGGAAACGTGGAAGGACGGGCCCGAGGCCTATCTCGGCATCATGGTGGCCGGCTTCCCCAACATGTTCATCCTCTACGGCCCGAACACGAACCTCGGCCACAATTCGATCAGCTTCATGATCGAGCAGCAGGTCGGCTACATGCTGCAAACGCTGGCCGCGCTGGAAGCCGAGCAGGCCAGGGCCGCCGGCGTCACGCCCGACGGCCAGCGCCGCTTCAACGAACGCATCACCCAGCTATTGTCGAACACCGTCTGGGCCGATCCGCACTGCCGCAGCTGGTACAAGGCCGCGAACGGCCGCGTGTACCAGAACTGGGCCGGCGACTGCGTCAGCTACGCCGAGGAAACCGCCGTCCTCGACCGCGAGTCCGTCGCGCTGCGCTGATCGGAAAAGCCCCTCCCCGTCAGGGGAGAGGTCCGGGCGGGGCCGTGCCAAGCAACAGCACGCCCCCACCAGCCCATCGTCATCCCGGACTTGATCCGGGATCCCGCTTCTTCCAGCCGACACGCGAGGTCGCGACGGCTCGGGCGGCGGACCAGCTCACCCGTCGCTGACGCGCTCGATATCCGCGCCGACCGCCGACAGCTTCTCCTCCAGCCGCTCATAGCCGCGGTCGAGGTGATAGACGCGGCTGACCGAGGTTTCGCCCTCCGCCGCCAGCCCCGCCAGGATCAGGCTCATCGAGGCGCGAAGGTCGGTCGCCATCACCGGCGCGCCGACCAGCTGGTCGACGCCGCGCACCACCGCGGTCCGGCCGCTGACGGTGATGTCCGCGCCCATCCGCGCCAGTTCGGGCACGTGCATGTAGCGGTTCTCGAAGATCGTCTCGGTCAGCACGCTGGCGCCGTCCGCCTTGCACAGCATCGCCATGAACTGCGCCTGCATGTCGGTGGCGAAGCCCGGGAAAGGCGCGGTGGTCAGCGTCAGCGGCTGCAGCGGCCCCTGCGCCGTCACGCGCACGGCGTTCTTCTTCAGCTCCACCAGAACGCCGGCATCCGCCAGCGCGGAAAGCGTCGCGCCCATGCTCTCGGGGTCGACGTTCACCAATTCCAGGCTGCCGCCGGTGATCGCCGCCGCACAGGCATAGCTGCCCGCCTCGATCCGGTCCGGCATCACGGCATAGGTCGCGCCGTGCAGGCGATCGACCCCCTCGATCTCCAGCGTCTCGGTGCCGATCCCCTCGATCTGCGCGCCCATCGCGACGAGGCAGCGGCACAGGTCGACGATCTCCGGCTCGCGCGCGGCATTGTCGATCCGTGAGCTGCCCTTTGCGGTCACCGCAGCCATCACGACATTCTCGGTCGCGCCGACCGAGACGACCGGGAAGCGATAGCGCCCGCCCGAAAGCCGCCCGACGCCGTTCACCTTGGGTGCGCGCGCGGTGACATAGCCAGCGCTCATCTCCAGCTCGGCGCCGATTGCTTCCAGCGCCTTCAGGTGGAGGTCGATCGGTCGGTTGCCGATCGCGCAGCCGCCGGGCAGCGAAACGCGCGCCTCGCCCGCCCGCGCCAGGATCGGCCCGAGCACCAGGATCGAGGCGCGCATCTTGCGCACGATGTCGTACGGCGCCTCGGTCGAGGTCAGCTGGCCTGCACGGATCGTCATCACCCGGCCGAACTCGTCGGGCCGCGTCCCCTCGATCGCGGTCGACGCGCCCAGCTGGTTCAGCAGGTGGCCGAACCCGTCCACATCGGCCAGCCGCGGCAGGTTGCGCAGCGTCAGCGGCTCGTCGGTCAGCAGCGCGCACGGCATCAGGGTGAGCGCTGCATTCTTCGCGCCCGAAATCGGCAGCTTGCCCGACAGGCGATTGCCGCCACGGATGAGGATACGGTCCATCGCGTGCCTCTAGCTGTGCACTTCGTCTACGCCAAGCGACGGCAGCGTAACGATGTTGATCGACTTTAATGCAGCCGCGCGCAATCGGTGACTAGCGTCGGCGCCTCAACCGGGGGCCACCAACGCGTGCCAAGTAGCTGTTTCGCCGACCGTCTCGGCGAGTATATGTCTTTGTCAGAAGCGGAACGAACGGCCCTTCAGGCGTTGGAGGATCGTGAGCGCGTACTGCGCCGTGGCGCGACGCTGATCCGCGAGAATGACGTCTCGACCGATCTGTTCATCGTCAGGCAGGGCATGATGATGAGCTGCGTCATCCTGGATGACGGCAGCCGCCAGATCCTGCGCTTCCTGTTCCCCGGGGACATGATCGCGCTGTCGGCGCTGGCCTACGCCCGCGCCCCGGAAACGGTTACGGCGATTGCCGAAAGCATCGTCTGCCCGTTCGAGCGGCCGGTGATGGCGCGGCTGGCGGCGCAGCAGCCGCGATTGTTCGCCGCAATCGTCGCGATCAACCAGATGGAGCGGGTGGCGCTGACCGATCGTCTCGCGGGGCTTGGCCGCACGTCGGCCAAGGCGCGGGTCGCCTCGGTGCTGCTCGACGTGCGCAATCGCCTGCGCCGCATCGATCCGACGCTGGGCGACAGTTTCGCGCTCGGGCTGACGCAGGAGGAGATTGGTGACGCCACCGGGCTTACCGCCGTCCATGTCAACCGCATGCTGCGCCAGCTGGAGGATGAACAGCTGATCGCGCGCGGCTCGGGCCGGGTCACCTTCCTCGATGAGCGGCGGCTCGCGCGGGCAGCCAATTACGTCGATCGGCGCGGCAACATCGATCTCTCCTGGCTGCCCGCCGCCAGCGCCTAGCGCCGTCCCGACGCGGTTCTAGCGCAGCCGCTCGACGAACTTGATGACATATTCGTACGCGGCGCGATCCTCGGCCGCCAGCCGGGCATTCAGCGCAACGCCGTCACCCGTCACCGCGCGCGATTTCCACAAGGCGACCTGGTAAGCCTTGCGCTCCGCGGCGCAGGATTGATCGGTCTGCAGCGCGATCGTCGCCGGCGTGCCGCTGCTCGCCATCGCCACCTGGGCGTAATCCTCGAGGCACGTGTACCACGCCGCCCGCTCCGCCGCCGCCGGCACCTCCGCTTCCGCGACGGTTGCCAGCAACAGCGGCAGCAGCATCGCCGGTACCGCGGTCAGGCGGTCACGCCTTTTCCAGCGTGCATTGCAGCGGGTGCTGGTTGGCGCGGGCGAAATCCATCACCTGCCCCACCTTGGTCTCCGCCACTTCGTAACTGAACACGCCGCACACCCCCACGCCCTTCTGGTGGACGTGAAGCATCACGCGCGTCGCTTCCTCGGCATTCATGCGGAAGAAGCGCTGCAGGCACAGGACGACGAATTCCATCGGCGTGTAATCGTCGTTGAGCATCAGCACGCGATAGGGGGTCGGCTGCTTGGTCTTCGCACGGGTGCGAGTCGCCACGCCGATACCGGTGCCTTCACCGCCATCTTCACGTCGTTCGCCCATGCTGATCGGGTAGGTCATTGTCACGCGGCAAAATATGGCAAGCTCACCGGCAAGGGCAAGGCCGGGGATGCAGCTGCGGCCAAGAAAAAGGGCGGTCGCCGTGCAGCAACCGCCCTTTCGTCACCTGTCGTGAAGTCGCGCGCGGTTACGCGGCGACCTTCATCTTCTCGGTCGCCAGCGCGACGCGGTTCGAGATCGGCTGCGCGATTTCGCCCGCCAACTTCAGCGCCGCCTCGGTCGAGCGCGAGGTTTCCGCGACGAAGGCATCGAAGGATGCGCGCGCGAAATCGCTCTGCAGCTTGAACAGGTCGGTCGGCGAGGTGACGCTCGCCATGGAGCGGAACGCGGCGGTCGCCTGCTCGTACGAGCTCTTGGCATAGGCAGCGGCATTCTGGCCCATCTGCTCGAAGCCCTTGGCGGCGATCTTCGAGGATTCCACCACCGCTTCGATATTGCCCTTATTGAACGCGCCGATCTCCTGGATCGTCTCGACGCCCTTTTCCATCTGGGCCTTGGCACGCTCGTTGACCTCGGCGAACGCCGCTTTGGTCTTTTCCGTCATTGCTTCGATCGTCTCGACCATCTTGAATTCCTTCGCGCTGCGGGTCGCCGGCTCTGCGGCGTCATCATTGTCGACGGCCGCCGGCGATATGATCTCGTCCGTGTCCGTCCCGATCGGCTTCTTGAAGGCCGATTTTCTGGCCGGCGCCTTCAGCACCGGAGGCACAGGGCTGGGGCCGTTATCGGCCGCCGCGGGTACGATTTCGTCGAGGCTGATCGGCGTCGCAGAAGTGTCGGACATGCACGCGGCTCCTTATGCTGCAACGCACAATAAGCCTTCTTGGGCAATGTTTCAATGTTCTTTGTGCGACGCAGCAAAGTATCCGCGGTTACTTCAACGCGCTGTCACCTCGCGCGGACGTAACTCCCCGGCGCGTTCTCGATCGCGGCCAGCCTCCCGCCGCCCGGCACCCGCGCGCGCGCCGCCGGCACCGTCTCCGCGCCATGGCTCCGCAGCCACTCCAGCCAGCGGGGCCACCAGCTGCCCTTGGTCTCGGTGGCGCCAGCGACGAATTCGTCCAGCGACTGCACGGGCGCATCGTTGGTCCAATATTGATATTTCCCCGCCGCCGGCGGGTTCACCACGCCCGCGATGTGCCCCGATCCGGCGAGCAGGAACGTCACCGGTCCGCGGAAGTGCCGCGTGATCTCGAACACGCTTTCCGCCGGCGCGATATGATCCTCGCGCCCGGCCTGCACGAACGCCGGCGTCTCCACCCGCGACAGGTCCAGCGGCACGCCCTGCACCGTGATCGCGCCGGGCGAGACGAGCAGGTTGTCGCGATAAAGGTCACGCAGATACGCCATGTGCCATTTCACCGGCAGGTTGGTCGTGTCGCCGTTCCAGTGCAGCAGGTCGAACGGCGCATAGTCGTTGCCGAGCAGGTAATTGTTGGTGACGTAGTTCCAGATCAGGTCGCGCCCGCGCAGCATGTTGAACGTCGCCGCCATGTAGCGCCCGTCGAGAAATCCCTCCGGCGCCAGCGTCTCGACCAGCTTCATCTGATCGTCGTCGATGAAGTTCCTGAGGTCCCCGGCGCGCGCGAAATCGACCTGCGCGGTGAAGAAGGTCGCGCTCTTCACCTTGTCCGCCTCGCCCCGCGCGGCGAGCAGCGCCAGCGTCGCCGCCAGCGTCGTCCCCGCCACGCAATAGCCGATCGCGTGGACGGACGGCACGTCCAGCAGGTCGCGGATCACGTCCACCGCGTCCACCTGCGCGCCGATATAATCGTCCCACGTCACGTCGGCCAGCGACGCATCGGCCGATTTCCACGACACCATGAACACGCTGATCCCCTGGTCCAGGCACCAGCGGATGAAGCTTTTCTCGGGCGTCAGGTCGAGGATGTAGAAACGGTTGATCCACGGCGGGAAGATGACGAGCGGCGTCGCCAGCACGTCGGGCGTGGTCGGCGCATAATGGATCAGCTCGTACAGCGGCGTGCGGTGGATCACCTTGCCCGGCGTCGTCGCGAGGTTGCGCCCCACCTCGAACGCGTCGCCCGGCGTATGCGTCAGCTGCCCGCGCTGCAGGTCGGCCAGCATGTGCTGCATGCCCTTCAGCAGGTTCTCGCCCCTGGTCTCGATCGTCTTGGCGATCACTTCGGGGTTGGGCAGCGCGAAATTGCTCGGGCTCATCGCGTCGATGAAGCCGCGCGCGGCAAAGCGCAGCTGCGCGCGCCGGTCCTCGTCCACGCCCTCGATCGCATCGATCCCGCGCAGCATGTGGTCGGCGATCATGAAATAGGATTGCCGGATCCAGTCGAACACCGGGTTCGCGCGCCACGCCTCGCCCTTGAAGCGCTTGTCCGCCGCCTGCGCCGCCGGCTCCTCGGGCCGCGGGGCGGCCGGATCGAGGAAGCGCTGCCACAGCGACAGGCTGTCGGCCCAGAAATCCTGCACCTGCTGCGCGAAGGGATTGGCCGCGGGAGTCGCGACGGGCGGGGCCTTTGCCATCGCCAGCCCCTGCTCCAGCATCATCTGCTGCGCGCGGCCCATCACCCACGTCCAGTGCTGCAGGTCCGCGAGGCTGGGCATCGCGCGCCCGCCCGGCATCGCGCCCCCGCCCGGCATCGCGCCCAAGCCTGGCATCGCGCCTCCGCCCGAGCCCGGCATCTCCGCCCATCCCGGCATGCCGGGACGCTCTGGCTTCTCTGAACTCGGCGTCGCTGGCTCGTCGGTCATCGATCCCTCTCGCCGCACAGCATAGCGTGGCTATAGGCGAGCGATAGCCTCCCTGCTTTCGCTCCGGCACGGCAAGGTCTATGCCGCACCTCCCAGCAAGAGGGATTCCCATGTCCGAAGAATTCTACCGCATGAAGCGCCTGCCGCCCTACGTTATCGCCGAAGTCAACGCGATGCGGGCCGCGGCACGCGCGGGCGGCGAGGACATCATCGATCTGGGCATGGGCAATCCCGATCTGCCGCCCCCGGCGCATGTCATCGACAAGCTGGTGGAGGTGGCGAAGAAGCCCGATGCGCACGGTTATTCCGCGTCGAAGGGCATTCCGGGCCTGCGCCGGGCCCAGGCCAATTATTACGGCCGGCGCTTCGGCGTCGATGTTGATCCCGAGACCGAGGTGGTCGTCACCATGGGCTCCAAGGAAGGGCTCGCCAGCCTCGCCACCGCGATCACCGCGCCGGGCGACGTGGTGCTCGCGCCCAACCCCAGCTACCCGATCCACACCTTCGGCTTCATCATCGCCGGTGCCACGATCCGCGCCGTGCCGACGACGCCGGACGAGCATTATTTCGACAGCCTCGAACGCGCGATGAACTTCACCGTGCCGCGGCCCAGCATCCTCGTCGTAAACTATCCATCGAACCCGACGGCGGAGGCGGTGGATCTCGCCTTCTACGAGCGGCTCGTCGCGTGGGCGCGCGAGAACCAGGTGTGGATCATCTCCGACCTTGCGTATTCGGAGCTCTATTACGACGGCAACCCGACGCCTTCGATCATGCAGGTGAAGGGCGCGAAGGATGTCGCGATCGAGTTCACCTCCTTGTCGAAGACCTATTCGATGGCCGGCTGGCGCATCGGCTTCGCGGTCGGCAACAAGACGCTGATCGCCGCCATGACGCGGGTGAAATCGTATCTCGATTACGGCGCCTTCACCCCGATCCAGGCCGCCGCCTGCGCCGCGCTCAACGGCCCGCAGGATATCGTCGAGCAGAACCGCAAGCTCTATCACAAGCGCCGCGACGTGATGGTGGAAAGCTTCGCCCGCGCCGGGTGGGACATTCCCTCCCCGCGCGCCTCGATGTTCGCCTGGGCCCCGCTGCCGCCCGCACTGGCGCACCTCGGCAGCCTCGAGTTTTCGAAGCAATTGCTCACCCACGCCAAGGTCGCGGTCGCGCCCGGGGTCGGCTACGGCGAGAATGGCGAGGGCTTCGTGCGCATCGCGATGGTCGAGAACGAACAGCGCCTGCGCCAGGCGGCGCGCAACGTGAAGCGCTACCTTGCCAGCATGGGCGTCAACACCCCGGCCCGGAACGCCGTTTGAGCCACCCCGCCGCGGCGCCACCCCGTCATCCCGGCCCCGGCCCGGGATCGGCACCCGTTCGCACGATGCCAGCCATCAGGCAGCGGGCGGATGGAGGCGTATAACCCGCTCTACTCGCTTGCCGGCGTCCTCGTCGGCCTGCTGGTCGGACTGACGGGCGTCGGCGGCGGGTCACTGATGACGCCGCTCCTGGTGCTGGCGTTCGGCTTTCACCCGGCGACGGCGGTCGGCACCGATCTTCTCTACGCCTCGGCCACCAAGACGGTCGGCGGCGCGGTCCATGGCCTTCGCGGCACGGTCGACTGGGCGATCGTCCGCCGGCTCGCGATCGGCAGCCTGCCTGCCGCCGCGGTGACGTTGCTGGTGCTGAGCCGCGCCGGCACGCATGATTCCGATACCGGGGCGGCGATCACCGTCGTGCTCGGCATCGCCCTGGTGCTGACGGCGCTCGCCACCTTCTTCCGCGCGCGCATCGTCGCGCGCGTCGCGCCCGCCTTCCGCGGCATGAGCGCGCGGCGCCTCGCCGGTCTCACCATCCTGCTCGGCGCGATCCTTGGCGTGCTCGTCTCGCTCACCTCGGTCGGCGCCGGCGCGCTCGGCATGACGGCGCTGTTGATCCTCTACCCCAAGGCGCCGGTGAACCGGCTGGTCGGGTCGGATATCGCCCATGCCGTGCCGCTCACGCTGATCGCCGGCATCGGCCATTGGTGGCTCGGCTCGGTCGATCCGATGCTGCTCGTCTCGCTGCTCGCGGGCTCCATCCCCGGCATCATCCTCGGCAGCATCATCGCCTCGCGAGTCACCGATCGGGTGCTCACCCCGATCCTTGCCACCACGCTCGCCATCGTCGGCCTGAAACTGATCTTCTGACGTCGCACGCCGGCAGCAAGCTTGTCCCGCCGGGCGCCAGGCGCGATAGCGCGCGCCCACATCAATCAACCGATACGCAGGACCATCAAATGCCCCGCCCCGGCTTCGCCTTCTCCACCGCCTTCAAGGTGCGCTACGCGGAAATCGACGGCCAGCGCGTCGTCTTCAATTCGCGCTACCTCGAATATGCCGATGTCGCCGTCACCGAATATTGGGACTGGACCGGCATCGCCGACGCACTCGGGGATACGTGGCGCGAGATGGAATTCCACGTCCGCCGCGCGAACGTCGATTATCTGAAACCGCTGATGTACGGCGACACGGTCGACGCCTCGGTGCGGATCGAGCGGATCGGCACGTCCAGCATCACCAAGCGCTTCGAGATCGCCAACCAGCATGGCGAGCTGTGCAACGTGATCGAGCTCGTCAGCGTCAACGTCCATCTGCCCACCGGCCGCCCGGTGCCGATCGAGGGCGAGGTGCGCCAGTTCCTCGATGTGCTGATGGTGGCGCAGCCGGATCGCGTGGCGTAAGCTCGCCCCATGCTGGAAATGCGCCCCGATTGCGAACGCTGCGGCACGGATCTTCCGCCCGATGAGGGCGGCGCGTTCATCTGCTCGTTCGAATGCACCTTCTGCGCGGAATGCGCCGACGATCTCGACGAACGCTGTCCCAATTGCGGCGGCGAACTGGTCGATCGCCCGGCGCGCGTCGGCGCCGCGCTGAAAAAGCACCCCGCCTCCACCCAACGCCGCTTCAAGGGCTGAGCCGCACCCCTCACTCCCCTCCCGCCGGCGGGAGGCGCCGGGGGAGGGCCTGTCGCCTCACCCCACGCCCAGCGATGGCGCCCCTGTCCTACTCCCCCCGATCGTGATCTAATCACCCCGATGGCCACTGCCCTTCTTGCCGCCGCCCGGCTGCGCGCCCCGCTCCCGATCGTCCCCGCCGCGGGGCGGGCGAATGTTGAGGGCGTTGGAAAAAAACGCGCTATCGCCTCAACTTCCTCAACATTCGTTTTCTGCAATCGTCGATGACGGCGCGGATTCTCATCGTTGCGGGCTCCGATTCCGGCGGCGGCGCCGGCATCCAGGCGGATATCCGCACCGTCACCATGCTCGGCAGCCATGCGATGACGGCGATCACCGCGATCACCGCGCAGAACACGCTCGGCGTGCAGGGCGTCCACCCGATCCCGGCCGCGATGGTCGTCCAGCAGATGCGCGCCTGCATCGATGATATCGGCGTCGATGCGGTAAAGATCGGCATGATCGGCTCGGCGGAAACAACACATGCCGTGGCCGACGTGCTCGAGACGCTCGGCGGTGTCCCGATCGTCTTCGATCCGGTGATGATCGCGACCTCCGGCTCGGTGCTAGCGGACGCGAAAACGATCGCCGCGTTCGATCGCCTGATGCGCATCGCCAGTGTGATAACACCTAATGCGCCCGAACTGGCCGCGCTCACGGGTATTGCGGTCAGATCCGAAACCGATGCGCTCATGGCCGGACGCGAACTCGCGATGAAAACTGGCGCGGCAGTACTGGCAAAGGGCGGGCATCTCGCGCCCGATGTCACAGGGCAGGTTCTTCTACCTGCGGGCGAACCTCAAGACTTGGTCGCCGACAACCTGATCCTGTCGAATGGTGAAGACGTGGTCTGGACCGGCCGCCGCATCGACACGCCACATACCCACGGCACCGGCTGTACGCTCGCCAGCGCGATCGCCGAGGGCCTGGCCCGCGGCCTGCCACTGCCGCGCGCGATCGAGCGTGCGCGCCTGTTCGTGCGAATCGCGCTTCGCGAGGCGCCGGGGCTCGGCGCCGGCCACGGCCCGATGGGCCATCACAAGGTGCGGCTCGACGTGGATCTGGGCGGCGCGACGCCCAATCAGGTCACCCTCCCCGCCACCGATCACGCCGCCAGCCTCGCTTTCTATGCGGCGCTCGGCCTCACCCCGATCGTGGACAGCGCCGGGCGCTACGCCCGCTTCGAAAGCGCCGGCGGCACGACGCTGTCGATCGAGGCGACGGGGGAGATCGACGGCAAGCCGCTCGTCTTCCTCGAGGTCGCCGATCTCGACGCTGCGGTCGCCGCGGCGCGCGACGCGGGCATCGCGGTTGCGGATCCGGTCGACCGGTCATGGGGCTGGCGCGAGGCGCGCCTCACCGATCCCGCCGGCAACGCGCTTTGTCTCTACACCGCTGGCGAGAACCGCCGCTTCCCGCCATGGCGGCTGGCATCATGCCCGGATTGAAGCACGAACGCCTGTATCTCGCCCCCGTCGTCGGCGTCGACGAGGCTGGCCGCGGCCCGCTCGCCGGACCGGTCGTCGCCGCTGCGGTGATTCTCCCCGACAAGGGCGTGCCGCGCGGGATCGACGATTCGAAGAAGCTTCCCGCCACCGAACGCGCGCGGCTGTGCGGCCGTCTGAAGGACTGCGCCGTCGTCGGGATCGGGATCGTCGAGGCGGACGAGATCGACGTGCTCAACATCTACTGGGCGACGATGAAGGCGATGACGCTGGCGGTGGATCAGGTCGCCGCCACGCTCGGCTGCGCGCCGGGCCATGTGCTGGTCGACGGCAATCGCCTGCCGCGCTGGGGCTATGCCGCGACGCCGATCGTCGGCGGGGATGCGCTCAGCCGCTCGATCGCCGCCGCCTCGATCGTCGCCAAGCACACCCGCGACACGATCATGCTCGCCCATCACGAATCATATCCGCATTACGATTGGGCCTCGAACAAGGGCTATGGGTGCCCCTCGCATCGCCGCGCTTTGGCCGAACATGGGCCCTCGCCGCTGCATCGGCGCAGTTTCGCACCGGTCGCGCAAACTGTTCTGCCACTGTGAGTCTTTCGCGCCACACCCCATAGTTTGAGTCAACCAGCCGCGCCGGACTCTACATCTGGGGCGGTCCATCAAATGTTCCGCGTCGTTAACGCGATCACAGGAAACAGCGTTAACGAATGCTCGCTTGACGCCGAGTCCACGCCGCGGCGACCATCGCGTGCGAGAAGGGGGAATCAATGGGGGTCATGGTTAAAACGCGGGTACGCAGTGCAAAGGTCGGGCCGGCAGCGGCTCCGGTCGCGCCGCTGCCGCTGGACGAGATCCTCATGGGGGATTGCATCGCCCATATGCGGGCGCTGCCGGCCAAGTCGGTCGACATGATCTTCGCCGATCCGCCCTACAATCTGCAGCTGGGCGGCGAGCTGTTCCGCCCGGACGGCAGCCATGTCGATGCCGTGACGGACGAATGGGACAAGTTCGATACCTTCGCCGCCTATGACGCGTTCACCCGCGCCTGGCTGGCCGAGGCGCACCGCATCCTCAAGGACGACGGCACGATCTGGGTGATCGGCAGCTACCACAACATCTTCCGCGTCGGCGTGGCGGTGCAGGATCTGGGCTATTGGATCCTCAACGACATCGTCTGGCGCAAGAACAACCCGATGCCCAATTTCCGCGGCACGCGGTTCACCAATGCGCACGAAACGCTCATCTGGGCGTCGAAGGGCGAGAAGGCGAAATACACCTTCAACTATCGCTCGATGAAGACGCTGAACGACGAGATCCAGATGCGCTCGGATTGGGAATTCCCGATCTGCGGCGGGCAGGAGCGGCTGAAGGACGCCGCCGGCCACAAGGTGCACCCGACGCAGAAGCCCGAGGCGCTGCTGTACCGCATCCTCCTCGCCTGCACGAAGCCGGGCGACGTGGTGCTCGATCCGTTCTTCGGCACCGGTACCACCGGCGCGGTGGCCAAGCGCCTCGGCCGCCACTGGATCGGGATCGAGCGCGAGACGGATTACATCGCCGCCGCCCGCCAGCGGATCACCGCTGCGCTGCCGCTCGACGAATCGGCGCTCACCACGATGCAGAGCCCGCGTCAGCAGCCCAAGGTCGCGTTCGGCGTGCTGGTGGAGAATGATTATCTCCCCGCCGGCAGCGTGGTGATGGATGCGAAGCGCCGCTTCCGCGCCACCGTCCGCGCCGACGGCAGCCTCGCAAGCGACTGCGGCGCGGCCGGCTCGATCCACAAGCTCGGCGCCACGCTGCAGGGTGCCCCCGCCTGCAACGGCTGGACGTTCTGGCATTACGAGGCGGACGGCGCGCTGAAGCCGATCGACGCGCTCCGCCAGACGTACTTGCTGGCGACGCAGATCTAATTGCGTGCGGCGCGGGCCGCGCTGCGCCAAAGGGCCGATATGCACCTGCGCCCGATCCAGTTCGTCGACGCCCCCTTCGCCTATCCCGACGGGGCCGTCGCCCGCCTCGCCGGCGGAATGCAGTGGTTCGCCGCCTATGAGGTGATCGAGCACGGCGCGAAGCGCGTCGTGCCGGTCGCCGATGTCGCAAGCCTCGGCGATCGCGCCGCGCTGCTCCACGCCCGAATCACCGCCCCCCGCCCCGCGCTGACGCTCGGCGAGCGTACCTTGCGCTTCGACCAGCCGCTCGTCGCGGGCATCCTCAACATGACGCCGGACAGCTTCTCCGACGGCGGCGCCACGCGCGACGATCCCGCCGCGGCGGCCACCGCCGGCATGATCATGGCCGAGAACGGCGCCGCGATGATCGACGTCGGCGGCGAATCGACCCGCCCCGGCGCCGCGCTCGTCTGGGAAGAGGACGAGGCGAAGCGCGTCGTCCCGGTGATCGAGCGGCTGATCGCCGCCGGCGCGCTCGTCTCGATCGACACGCGCAAGGCGCTGGTCATGGAACAGGCGCTCGCCGCCGGCGCGCAGATCGTCAACGACGTGTCCGCATTGCTGTGGGACGCGCGTGCGCTGGATGTGGTGATGCGCGCCGGCTGCCCGGTGATCCTGATGCACTCGCCCGATCCGGCGAAGGGCCCGCACGGCGGCACCGGCTATCGCAACGTCGTCACCGAGGTGTTCGACTGGCTCGAGGAGCGCGTCGAGGCGGTGGTCGCGGCAGGGGTCGATCGGTCACGCATCATCGTCGATCCGGGCATCGGGTTCGGCAAGTCGCTGCAGGACAATCTCGCGCTGATCAACGATCTTGCCATCTTCCACGGCCTCGGCTGCCCGATCATGCTCGGCGCCAGCCGCAAGCGGCTGATCGGCGCGCTGTCGAACGAGGCGCCTGTCGGTGAGCGCCTCGGCGGCTCGGTCGCGCTGGCGCTGAAGGGCGCACAGGCCGGCGTCCAGCTGCTGCGCGTCCATGACGTCAGGGAAACGGTGCAGGCGCTGCGCGTCTGGCGCGGGCTGCGCGACCGGGCGTTCGTCGGATGAGGCCGCCCCGCCCGGTGCGCGGCTGATGTGCGTCGTCGCCCTTGCGCTCGCTGCCGATCCGCGCTGGCCGCTGGTGGTGGTGGGCAACCGCGACGAGTTCCACGCGCGCCCCGCCGCCCCGCTCGCGCGGTGGGACGATGCGCCGCACATCCTGGCCGGGCGCGACCTCATGTCCGGCGGCGGCTGGATCGGGGTGTCGGACGAAGGCCGCTTTGCCGTGCTGACCAACGTCGCCGGCCATCCCCGTGGGCCCGATGCGCCCACCCGCGGTGCACTGGTGGCCGATTACCTGCGCGACGGCAGCCTGCCCGCCGACGACCGCCTCGCTGCATTCGGCGGGTTCAGCCTGATCACCAGCGGCCCCCAAGGCGCCCAGTTCCGCACCAATCAGCCAGCGCCCGTGCGCCGCGCGCTCGAACCCGGTCTCCACGGCATCTCGAACGGCCCGCTCGATCCGCCCTCGCCGCGCACCCGCACGCTCACCGCCGCACTCGGCGACTGGCTGGAACAAGGCCGCCGCGCAGAGGCGCTGCTCGGCCTCCTTGCAGACGAGGCGCCCGCCGTCCCCGGCGAGCGCCCCGTGTTCATCCGCGACAGCGTCTATGGCACCCGCTGCAGCACGGTCATTGCCGTGGATGCCGCGGGCGCCGGCGTGATCATCGAGCGCCGCTTCGGCCCCTCCGGCGTGCCGGAGGGGGAAACCAGCCTCAGCTTCCGCTGGCTGTAGCCTTACCTTCCAGGCTGTGGCGGCGGCCATAGAGGAAGTAGATCGACAGGCCGACGATGTTCCAGATCACGAAGCGGATCATCGTCGAAGAGGGCAGGCTGAACAGCAGATAGAGGCAGCCGACGATCGCCAGCGTGCCCACCAGATACGGCTGCGGGCAACGGAACAGGCGCGGCGCATCGGGTGCGCGCTTGCGCAGCACCATCAGGCACGCGCCGACCGCGATGAACGCCAGCAGCGTGCCGGCATTGGCCAGTTCCGCGATCTCGTCGAGCCGGAACAGGCCGGCGACGATCGCGATCGACGCACCCGTCACCAGCGTGATCAGCGTCGGCGCGCCGGTCCGCGGGCTGACGCTCGCCAGCCGGCGCGGCAGCAGGCCGTCACGCGCCATGGTGAAGAACACGCGGCTCTGGCCGTACATCATCACCAGGATCACCGATGGCAGCGCGATCACCGCGGCCAGCGCGATGAGATAGGCCGCCATCGGCTGGTCCAGCGCACGCAGCACCAGCGCCAGCGGCTCGGGCGAATTGGCGAGGCTGAGGAACGGCAGCGCGCCGATCGCGGCCACGGCTACGAGCATGTAGATCAACGTGCAGACCAGCATCGATCCGACGATGCCGATCGTCAGGTCGCGCCCCGGATTCTTCGCTTCCTCTGCCGAGGTCGCGACCGCGTCGAAGCCGTAGAAGGCGAAGAACACGATCGCCGCCGCCGCCATCACGCCGCGCTTCTCACCGCCGCTTTCCACCGAACCGAAGCCATAGGGCATGAACGGCGAGAGGTTGTCGGCGTTGAAGGCGGGCAGCGCGAACGCGATGAACACCGCAAGCGCGGTCAGCTTGATCACCACCAGCACGATGTTGAGCGTCGCGCTTTCCCGCGTGCCCGCAATCAGCATGCCCATGACGCCCAGCGCCACCAGCACCGCGGGCAGGTTGACGATCCCGCCGGCGTGCGGTCCGCTCAGCAAGGCTGCGGGCAAGACGACGCCCGCGGACTGGATCCACCCGACGAGATAGCCCGACCAGCCGACCGCGACGGTCGCGCAGGCCAGCGAATATTCCAGGATCAGGCTCCAGCCGACGATCCACGCCAGTGCTTCGCCAAGCGCGGCATAGCTGAAGGTGTAGGCGCTGCCCGCCGCCGGGATCATCGTCGCCAGTTCGGCATAGGCAAGCGCCGCGCAGGCGCAGACGGCCCCCGCGATCACGAACGCCAGGATCACCGCCGGCCCGGCGCGCTCCGCGCCGACGCCGATCAGCGTATAGATGCCGGTACCCACGATCGCGCCTACCCCCAGGGCGATCAGGTGCGGCCAGGACAAGGTCTTGGCGAGGGTCTGTCCCGCTTGATGCTGTGTGACAGACTCCAACGACTTACGCGGACCGAACATTCATTTCCCCCTTTGACGGCGGCGGACCGTGCCGTGTGATCGCGGATCAGGCAACACTGCTGTAGCATAAGGCCGCTTCCTGATTGCGGCCCATGCCCGCTGCGTGGCATAACAGTCGTTACGCAAGAACCGGGGAAGATCGCCATGTCCACCGCCGTCCTGCCGATGCCGAGTCGATTCTCGATCATCACCATCGCTGCTCCGGGCGTGGAAGCGCCCGCCTGGAATGCGCGGCTGCGCTGGCCAAGCTTCGGTGACGATCATGTCGCGCTCGATCATGAAGGCCGCCGGTCGATCTGGGCGGCGCAGCTCGACGCCGCGGTCATGCGGGCGGATCGCGCCGTGGTGCTGGTGGCGGAAGGGATCGGCTGCCACGCCGCGTCCTGGTGGGCACGCCTCACACCGCGCAGCTATGTCTCGCGCGTGGCCGGCGCGCTGATGTTCGATCCCCCGGCGGAAGGCGCGCGCGATCGCGAAGCCTTCGCCTCGCCCGCCGTCGCCCTCCCGTTCCCGTCGCTGGTGCTGGCCGGCGAGCGCGCCACGCTGCCGGAAGGCGCGATCGACAGCTGGGGCAGCCGGCTGATCGACGGCCATCGCCAGCGTGAGGGGGATCTTCGCCCCTGGCGCAGCGCGCAGCGCCTGATCGAACGCGTCACGGCGCGGGTGATCGAGCGCGACGTACAGCGCGTACTCGCGCTCAATCCGGCGGCGCGGGGCTGACATCACCGGCGTCCGCGCTCACCTGCGCGGGCGGCGGACGCACGCGAAACGATCAAGGCCGCACCTTCCTGTTGCCCTGCCCGGCGCCCCTCGCTAACCGCCGGAAATGGCGCTGGTCGGCATTATCATGGGCTCGACGTCCGATTGGGAAACCATGCGGCATGCTGCGGAGACGCTGGCCGCCCTCGACGTCGCTTACGAAACCCGCGTCGTATCGGCGCATCGCACCCCGCAACGGCTGTATGATTATGCCACCGGCGCGGCGGATCGCGGCCTGAAGGTGATCATCGCCGGTGCCGGCGGTGCCGCGCATCTGCCCGGCATGGCCGCTTCGATGACGCATCTGCCGGTGCTCGGCGTCCCGGTCGAATCCAAGGCGCTGCAGGGGATGGATAGCCTGCTCTCGATCGTCCAGATGCCCGGCGGCATCCCGGTGGGCACGCTCGCCATCGGGAAGCCCGGCGCGATCAACGCCGGCCTCTTCGCCGCCTCGATCCTGGCCACGGCCGATCCGGCGCTGGCCGAACGGCTCGTCGCCTGGCGCAAGGCTCAGACAGACAGCGTCGTGGAGTCGCCCGAGTGACGCCGCTGCCCCCCGGCTCGACGATCGGCATCCTCGGTGGCGGCCAGCTCGGCCGGATGATCGCGACTGCCGCCGCCCAGCTTGGCTATCGCACCCATGTGCTCGCGCCGGACCGTGAAAGCGTCGCGGCGCAGACCGCGTCCTCGCTCACCCGCGCCGATTACCACAATCGCATCGTGCTGGCCGATTTCGCCGCGCAATGCGATGTCGTCACGTACGAGTTCGAGAATATCGCCGCCGGGCCGGTCGAATGGCTCGCCGATCGCGTGCCCGTCCATCCCTCCCCCGCCAGCCTGCGGGTCGCGCAGGATCGGCTGGCCGAAAAGCAGTTCGTCGCCGACGTCGGCGGCACGCCGGCGCGCTGGGCGGCGGTCGATTCGCGTGAGGCGCTCGACGCCGCGATTGCCGAGATCGGCACGCCCGCCGTGCTCAAGACGACGCGCATGGGCTATGACGGCAAGGGCCAGGTGCGGCTCCATTCGCCGGTCGACGCCGATGCTGCCTGGAGTGCGATCAACGGCCCTGCGGTGCTCGAGGCGTTCGTCGAGTTCACCCATGAATTCTCGATCGTGCTGGTGCGCGATTGCGATGGCCGGATGGTCAGCTATCCGCCGCCGTGGAACGAGCATGAGGATGCGATCCTTGCCCGCTCCACCGTGCCCGCACCGCCGCAGATCGCCTCGCTGTGGACCGAGGCTGCCGCACTCACCGGCCGCATCGCCGATGCGCTCGGCCATGTCGGCGTACTGACGTGCGAATATTTCGCCACGCCCAGCGGCCCGATCTTCAACGAAATGGCGCCGCGGGTCCACAATTCCGGCCATTGGACGATCGAAGGCTCGGTCACTTCGCAGTTTGAAAACCATGTCCGCGCCATTTGCGGCCTGCCGCTTGGCGATACGGCGCTTACCGGCACGGGCGTGGTGATGGAAAACCTCATCGGCGACCAGGCGGATCGCTGGGCGGACATTCTCGCTGAGCCGGGTGCCCACCTGCACCTCTACGGCAAGCGCGAGGTTCGCCCCGGCCGCAAGATGGGCCACGTCACCCGCGTCCAGCGCGGCTGATCCCGGCCCGCAGCCGTCACCCCGGGCCTGACCCGGGGTCCCGCTGCTTCTACTGCTTCTTTTGTCCGAGAGCGCGCCCGCTCAATCGATCATCGGCGCCATCCCCGGCTCCGCCTTGGCCATGGCGCGCTGATACGCCGGCCGCTCGGCGATCCGCTGGAGATACGCCCGCACATTGGGAAGCCCGCTCGGCGCGGCACCGCCAAAGGCGCGCGATGTCGTCAGCGTGTACACCATCATGATGTCCGCCAGCGTCAGGTTACGGCCACCGAAGAACGGCACCTGCCCCAGCCGCCACTCCATCAGGTCGCGGCTGCGCTCGGCGCGCTGCCCGACGAAGCCCACCTTCGCCGGATCGCCGCCGCCAAGCGCGATCGCGGCGCCCATCATCTTGGTCGTCATGTAGGTCGCGTTGGACCAGTGGAACCAGAACAGGTGATCGGGATAGTCGGGATCATCCGGCGCCGGCGCCAGCCGCCCCTCGCCATAGCGCGTATTGATGAACTCGCAGATCGCGGCGCTCTCGCCCAGCACCACCCCATCCGCCTCGATGACCGGCGCGATGCCCATCGGGTGGAGCGCCTTGTATTCGTCCGGCGCCAGCCGGTTGTCGGCGCGCCGGTCGTACCGCTTCAGCTCGTAATCGAGCCCCAGTTCCTCGCAGAGCCAGACGATCCGTTCCGACTGGGACAGGCCAAGGTGGTGAACGACGAGCATGGCCTTCCCTCCCGATGCGGCTCGACCGGCCGCGTGGCCGAGCATCGCCGAGCGCGCGGCCGTGCGCAAGCGTCGCCGGCGGTTGGTCCGTCAGTCGCGCCGCGATCCCGCATTGGGCTGTTCGCCCACCTTCTTGTCCCCCAGTTGCCCGCTGCCGTGATAACCCTGCACCGATTGGCCGCCGGTGAAGTCGCCCGGCTTCTTGCCGGTATGCGGGTTGGGATAGGCGCCGCCCTGCGATTCGCCCTGCTTGTTCGGCGGCTCTGCATCGCTCGCGCTGGTCTTCCCGGCGCCCGATGCGCCGTCGGCCTGCATCGGCTCTTTGTCAGACATGTCGCATTCCCGTGATTGTTGCACCCATTACCAACCATTGGCGGCCATGTTCGTGCCGTCACTGCGCATCAAGTGCCGATCGTCACCGGTATTCGCCCATTGCCGACCGCGATTGACCGGTCCTGACCGGCTCCTCGGACCCGCCGTGCACCCGATCGAGGTAGAAACCGGCCAGCATGTAATGCGCCTTCACCGCCTCCGGGCAGGACGCTTTCTGCGCCATCTCCAGCTCCTGCTCGGCGCGATCGTAATAATAATGCTGGTCGCTCATCACCGCATGGTTCCCGTCAACCGACTCACAAGGCTGACAAAGTTCACAGCAGAAATCCCGCCGCCGCTCACTCAACTGGGTTAGGATGCGTCAAGACTCTCGCCGCGCGCCGCAGTCTTTTTGTCGCCGCTTCGTCGCGCCCCGCTCGCCCGACTCTGCGCGACAGATGCAAGATACCGGCACATCACAGGAACCGAGGCCATGCGTGAAAGAGACAATGCCGAACGGCTGATGTGGCTGAACCTCGGGCTGCTGTTCGCAGTGTCGCTGGTCACGCTTACCGGCGCCGTCGTTCTTTGAAGTCAGTGCCGGCGTGCGACGAGTGTCTTCCGGTTTCACCAACCGGCTGATCTCCATGGAGAAATCCACGCGGCGTTACTGACGTGCGCGCAGTTTTGATCCATTTTGATCCGATCACGCCGTGCAGCGGACCACGCTTCATGCGACGAACAGGCCGCGACCCGGGTCCGTGACTATACGGGCTACTGCTCGGCGGCCTCCCCCGCAAACGGCCGCCGAGCCTTTTCCGCTAACCTGGCGGCTCTTAAGCGCCCTTCCCCGAAACGTCGGATGGAAACGATCGGGCGTACGCGGCGCGTAGCGCGCAGCACTACGGCCTACGCCACAAGCTTGCTCGGAGGTGTTTCAGCGGCACAACAGCCTTCTCGATCTGCTTGTGCCGATGGCCACCCTCATCGCGCCGTTCACGGCATTCGTGGGGCAGATCCAGCGATTGCTGCGCGGCGGTGATCCCTGCGTTCGCGTGCTCGGCACGCCGGCCTTGCTCCACACCCTCAAGGGACAAGTCTACCAGGTAGACCTGATGGATCGCCGTCAGCGCGGCGAGGTCTTACCGATCGTCGAAACAGCTTTGGCGTGGGAAACCTCGGCGGCATCCCCCGATGCGCGCGAAGACCAACGCGCGCCTCACGTCCGCCGCTCCGGCAACGCGGGCGAAACGCTTCGTCCATAACGGACGTGATCCGGCGGCAGCTACGCCACGACCGTCGTAAAGCCACATCTGTCGGCATGATCGTCAGGGATTGAGCCTGCCGTTCCGTGCCGCCGAATAGTCGAACGGCGCGGGCAGGTGGATGCTTCGAAGAAAAGATTCCGGTGGCGCAACCACAGTCTGGGTAAGGCGATCCTGCAGCGGCCACAGGCGCATGAGCCTGTCTTTACGCTGATGATTGCAGCTATCCATCAAAAGGTCGCGCCGCTGGCGCCCGCCTTCGGGCTCGGCGTGGGCATGCTTGCGCGCGCATCGGGGCAGGGCGTGGCCCTGATCGTCACTTTGGTGGCGGCGCGCTACCTCTCGCCCGAACAATTCGGCGTCTACGCGCTCGCCGCGGCGATGGTCACCATCATCCGCACGATGCTGTACGGCCCGACCTACCAATACGTGATGCAGACGCCGGAGCTGCATCGCTACTCGAGCGAGTCCCTCGCGCTGAAGGTGCTGACGGCAACTGCCTGCTCCCTCGTCCCGATTGCGATCCTGTCTATTTGGCCGGATCTGTTCGGCAGCCGCGACGTGCTCTGGCTGTTCTTGCTGATGGCGCCGTCAAACGTGTTGAGTGCGTTCGCCGCCTGGTCGGAAGCGCATCTGCTGCGTCGCGGGACGAGCATCGGCTATTACACCTCGCTCGCGCTGGTGGAGACGCTCGGCGGCGCGGTGGCGGTCGCGATGCTCGCCGCCGGCTACGGCGTGATCGCACTCATCCCGATGGTCTATCTTCGCGCGATCCTGCTGTTCATCACTTTCAGCGCGCTCGCTCGTCCCTCCTTGTCCGACGGCTTCAGCGCTCCCCGTCTTGCGGAAGTGACGCGCTGGACGATGCCACAATATGCCTCGTCCCTCACCGGGCTCTTCTCCAATTATGGCGCGGATTTCATCATCGGCGCCCTGCTCAGCCCAGCCGCCACCGGCATGTATCGCGCGGCCAGCCGCATCACCGCGGCCGTCGCCGATCTCTGCGCCCAGCCAATACGGCTCGTGGCGATCTCGAGTTTCGCGCGCCGGGTTGCCGCGGGCCGGCCTGCGTCTGACGTATGGCCCAGGATCGCTGCACTCTGCCTGTTCGTGGCGGTCCCGGCGCTCGGCGGTCTCGCCGCGATTGCCGATTTGCTCCTGCCGCCGCTGCTTGGGCCATCCTGGGCGGGCCTTGCGACGATCGTTGCCATTCTCAGTCTGGGCCGGGTCGTGACCGCCGTTTCCGGCGTGGCCACACCATTCCTCGCAGCGGTCGGTCTCCACCGTCGATTGCTGCCGGTTCAGCTGCTGGCTTCCGCCTGCCTCCTCGTCGGCTTGCTGGCGAGTGCACTTCACGGAGTCGTGGCGGTGGCGGTCGTCGCAAGCGGTGCCACGATGATCGCAGCGATCATCTATATTCTGATGGCCTATCACGCTGCGCAAAGCGCGCGCTACCCCGCTGCCCGGCTTCTTCTGCTCTCCGCCGTTCCTGGCATCGTATCGACCGCGATTGCAGTGATCGTCTCGCGCTTCTCGATCGTCAGCGATGCGGCAGCCGTTGGCACACTATCGATCTCATCAGCTGTGATCGCCTGGTCGATTTCGGTCGCGCTTCTGAAGGGGCATCTGTCCCCGATCATGCACGTCTTGCGGGACGAGCGCGCCATGCCCCCCTCGTCCGCCGGCTTCGCAGGCCGGCCGAACGTCGACAATGGCGATCTCAACCGTGTGAGTCCAACCGCATGACATTGTTCATCAACGGAAATAACTTGAACAACCCGTTCTGGGGTGTCTCCCGGGTGGCATTCGAACTGGTCCGCTCGCTGGACCGGATCTTCACCGAACCGGGCAAGATGAACCCGTTCGGTGAAGCGGTGCTGCTTGGCCGCACGCCCACCTCTCCGATCCCTTTCCTCACGGCGATCCGCTACGAGCATATCCGCGCGCCTAATCTATATTTGTGGGAGAATGTTGCTCTGGCGGTGCGCACCAAAGGGCACCCGATCGTCGGCTTTCAGAATCGCAACCCGCTGTTCAAACGCAATTGCGCCACGATGATCCACGGCTTGCAGGTCCTTACTCAGCCCTCCTCCTATTCCGTGCGCGCGCGCTGGGAAGGCCGGCTGCTGCTGCCGATCATCGGCCGTCTCCACCGCACGATTCTGACGGTTTCGCATTATTCGGCGGACGAGATCGCCGCTCTCGGGATCGCGAAGCGCGACAAGATCGGTGTCGTCTATAACGGCATCGATCATCGCGAGGTTCGCTCAGGCGGGGCAGCCGAAGCCGCCATCGGTCCGCCGCTGCCATCACGCCGCTACATACTCGCCCAAGCCAGCGTGAAGCCGCACAAGAACATCGGGATCCTGCTTCAGGCCTTCGCTGATCCAGCTCTCGCCAATTTGACGCTCGTCTTGTTCGGCGGGGATGATCGTGCGGCGTTTGCGGCGGCCGGCCACTCGATCCCCCCAAATGTCGTGTTTGCAGGACTGGTCGGGGACAACACCCTTGCGGGTCTCTTCCGCAATGCGCTCTGCCTCGCCTTTCCATCTCTCACGGAAGGGTTCGGGCTGCCGCCGCTGGAGGCTATGACGGCTGGCACCCCGGCGGTCGTCAGTGACCGGGGCGCCATCCCGGAGATATGCGGGGGCGGGGCCGCGATAATGTGCAACGCGACCGACGTGACCGCGTGGCGCGACGCGATTGTCGAGCTTGCCCACAACGAGGACCTTCGCGCACGCCATGTCGCGCTTGGGAAGGCGCGCGCAGCGACGTTCACCTGGGAGCGGGCCGGCCGCAGCCTGTATGACACCCTTGTCGCACGCCACGCGACCAGCGCGATGCGGGAGAGGTCATCGGCAGAACGGGAAGGCGCCGTCAAATGCGGCGGGATGACTACCGGCATCGAGCGGCACAACTCCCCCCTACGGCCTTGATTGGGCGGCGCGTTCTCACTCTCGCCCGACAGGCTAGGTACTTTCCCCGAAGCACAGGCCCCGCCGCCGTGGTAAATCAAGATCATGGATCGGTCCGCTAACCGGGCTTCTCGAATCTGCGAGGGGTAAAGGTCGATGTTCGACTCGCTTGATGCCGTCATGCTCGCGCGGATCCAGTTTGCCTTCACCGTCAGCTTTCACTTCATCTTCCCTGCCTTCTCCATCGGGCTCGCCAGTTACTTGGCGGTGCTCGAAGGATTGTGGTTGCGGACGGGGCGTGAGGTGTACCTCGATCTGTTTCGTTTCTGGGTGAAGATCTTCGCCATCACCTTTGCGATGGGGGTCGTCTCCGGGATCGTGATGTCCTATCAGTTCGGCACCAACTGGGCGGTCTTCTCGGACAAGGCCGGTCCGGTCATCGGCCCGCTGATGGCCTATGAGGTGCTGACCGCTTTCTTCCTGGAGGCGGGATTCCTCGGCGTCATGCTGTTCGGGATGCAGAAGGTCGGCCGCACGCTGCATTTCTTCGCCACCCTGATGGTGGCTTTGGGGACGCTGATCTCCGCGATCTGGATCCTCAGCGTGAACAGCTGGATGCAGACGCCGGTCGGCTACGAGGTCAACGAGGTCGGCCAGTTCGTTCCCGGGCCGGACTGGTTCACGATCATCGTCAATCCCAGCTTCCCCTACCGCTTGTTCCACACCACGCTCGCCGCCTATCTCACCACCGCCTTCGTGGTCGGTGGCGTTGGCGCGTGGCAGCTGCTCAAGCAGCGCGGCGGGCGGCTGATCGCGCGCCACGTGCGCACTGATCCCTCGGAATTGATCGCCGTGTCGCCGCGGTCCGAGGCGGCCGCGCGCAAGATGCTGTCGATGGCGATGTGGATGGCGACGATCGTCGCGCCGATCCAGATCATCGCCGGCGACATGCACGGGCTCAACACGCTCGAACATCAGCCTGCCAAGGTGATGGCGATGGAGGGCCATTTCAAAAGCTACCCCGATGGCGCGCCGCTGATCCTCTTCGGCATTCCCAATTCGGCGGAAAAACGCGTCGAATATGCCGTCGAGATCCCCAAGGGCTCGTCACTGATCCTGAAGCACGATCCCGATGCGCCGCTTGCCGGGCTCGACACGGTGCCGCTCGATCGACAGCCGCCGGTCGGCGTCGTCTTCTGGGCATTCCGCATCATGGTCGCGATCGGCGTCGGCATGCTCGGGCTCGGCCTATGGAGCCTCTATGCGCGGTGGCGCCGGCGCCTGTACGACTGGCCATCGCTTCACCGGGCCGCAGTGATCATGGGCCCGTCCGGCTTCGTCGCGGTCATCGCGGGCTGGGTAACCACCGAGGTCGGGCGCCAGCCCTACACCATTTACGGTCTGCTCACGACGGCGGAGAGCGTCTCCCCGCTTGCGGCGCCCGCCGTGGCGTCATCGCTGATCGCCTTCATCATCGTCTATTTCGCAGTGTTCGGCTTTGGCACCTGGTACATCCTTCGCCTGATGAACAAGGGGGTCGAGGTTCACGAGCCCCAGCCCACCGGGGCATCCGGCCCGATCCGGACCGCGGGGATCACCCCGGCGCCTACCAAGCTTGCGGGGGCCTGAGCGATGGGCGTCAACGTGGACCTGACAATCGTCTGGGCGTTCATCATCGCCTTCGCCGTTTTCGCCTATGTCGTGATGGACGGGTTCGATCTGGGCATCGGCATCCTGTTCCCGACCTTCTCGGTGGGCGAGGAACGCGATCAGGCAATGAACGCGATCGCGCCGGTGTGGGACGGCAATGAGACGTGGCTGGTGCTCGGCGGCGGCGGGCTGTTCGCCGCCTTCCCGCTCGCTTACGGCGTGGTGATGACGGCGCTTTACCCGCCGGTCATCGCGATGTTGCTTGGACTGGTCTTCCGCGGGGTCGCGTTCGAGGCGCGCTGGCGCGATCCCGCGCATCGCGCCGGGTGGGATTTCGCCTTCACCGCGGGATCGTTCGTGGCCGCTTTCTCGCAGGGCATCATCCTCGGCGCATTGCTGCAGGGGGTGACGGTGTCGAACCGCGCCTATGCCGGCGAGTGGCTCGATTGGCTCAGCCCGTTCAGCCTCGTCACCGGCATCAGCGTCGTTTGCGGCTATGCGTTGCTCGGCGCCACATGGCTGATCTGGAAGACGGACGGGCGCACGCAGGCCCATGCCTGCCGGCTCGCGGGGCTCGCCTTCGGTGCGACACTGGTCGCGATCGTCCTCGTCAGCCTGTCGACGCTCGGGCTCGACGCCAATTACCGCGAAAAGTGGCTCGGCACGCCGGCTGTCTACGTCACATCGCAGGTACCGCTGCTGAGCGCGATTATCGCCTTCGCCTTCCATCGTTCGCTGCAGAAGCGGCGTGAGACGCGGCCATTCTTTCTGGCGCTCGCGCTGTTCCTGATGAGCTACATCGGGCTCGGGATCAGCATGTATCCCTATGTGGTGCCGGAAGCGCTCACCATCTGGGATGCCGCCGCGCCGGAGCGTAGCCAAATCTTCATGCTGATCGGGGCAGGCGTGCTGGTACCGATCATCCTTGCCTACACCGCCTGGGCCTATTGGGTGTTCCGCGGCAAGGTGGGCACGGAAGGATATCATTGATGCAGGAGGCGCCGCTCTGGCGGCGGCTCGGCTGGATGGCCCTGATCTGGGCTGCCAGCGTCGCCGCCGTCGGCGCTGTCGCCATGGTGATCCGCCTGTGGCTAAAGCCCTGACGCATCAGCCGCCGCGCTGATCGCCCGTCATTCGGTGCCCTGCAATTCCCGCCGGAATGCATCCACTGACCAGTCGCGGCCGAGGAAGTTGCGCGCCAGGACGTTCATCGATGCACTGCCTCCCGGCGCCAGCACGCTCTCGCGGTAACGCAGCGCCGTCGCCCGGTCGCGCAGCCCGTTGCGACGGAACTCGCCGAACAGGTCGCTCGCAAGGGCCTTGGACCAGACATAGGTGTAGTAGGACGCACCATAGCCGATGAGGTGGCCGAACGACGCATATTCGTGCGTCCCCGGCACGGTGGGCACCGCGCTGTAGCGGTTATACGCCGTCTCATAGACCTGCGACAGGTCACGCCCTGGCTGCGCCCCGGAATAAAGCGTCAGCGCAGCGTTCGCGAAGCCTAGCTGGCGGGTCCACGTCGAAGCCTCGCCGAACTGCCGGCCGGCGTTCACCCTTGCAACCAGTTCGGCAGGGATCGGCTGCCCCTTGTCATTGGTGGCGAAGCGGCGGAGCGTTTCATAATCCCACACCCACTCTTCCAGCAGCGTGGACGGTGCCTCGACCACATCGCCTTCAAGTTCGGCCGCGTTTTGCGCGGCAAAAGGCTGTGCGCCGGAGAAGATCCAGTGGATGAGGTGGCCGAATTCGTGGAGGAAGGTGACGACCTCCATGTGCTCCATCTGCCCCTTGGTGAACGGGGTCATCAACACCGCGACGGGCAGCTGGCGGTCCGCGACGCCGACGCGTGCGAAAGCCAGCTGCGCATGGGTGTATTTGCCGGGCCGCGGATGCATGTCGAGGAAGAAGCGGCCGATCACCTTGCCGGCCTGCACCATCTCGAACGCCTCGACGTCCGCATGCCATGTCGCGGTCTTCCAGCGGCGGATCTCGACGCCGAAAAGGTCGCTGGTCAGCGCGAAAATGCCGGCCTGCACCTTGTCGAAGGCAAAATAGGGGCGGATCTCCGCTGGATCGACAGCGTAGTCCTCCCGCTTCACCAACTGGCGTGCGTAGCTGGTGCTCCACGCATCGAGCTGCTTGAGGCCCGGGTCGTCACGCTGCAGCCGCGCGAGCATTCGCGCCGTCTCGGCCTCGGCCACCGGGCGCGCCACCGCATCGATGTCCGCCATGAAGCGCTCCACCCGCTCCGGGTTCGCCGCCATGCGCGACGACAGATCAAGTGCGGCAAAGCTTGGATAGCCGAGCAGCGTTGCCAGTTTCGCACGGTCCTCGACCACCCGGCCGAGAACCGCCGCGTTGGCGGGATAAGCGCGGGTCTGGAAGGCCTTCAGCACCCGCTTCCGCAGTTCGGCGTTGCGCGCGTTGCTCAGCAGCGGGAACACTTCGGGATAGGTCATGCCGATCCGCACCAGCCCGTCCGCGCCGACGGGGTGCGCCGCCAGCCACGCCTGCGGCAGGCCATCCAGTTCGTCGGGCCGGGCGGTGACGGTGCGGTTATCCTCCGCGACATTCTTCTCGAAGGTCGCGGAATCGGCGATGATGCGGTTCTGGAGCTTTGTTACCTCGGCACGCGCCGCCTCGTCCTTGTCCACGCCTGCGCGACGATAATTGGCGAGCTGGCGGGCCAGCATCGGCTGCAGTTCTGCAGGCACGCCGCGCTTCTCCACCTGCAGCAGCCGCTCGTAGATCGGGCGTGACAGGCTGATGTCCACCATCGCCGCACCGGATCGCTGGACACAGTCCTGGCCCGCCTGCCGGATGGCGGCGTCCGGATGGGCGCTCATCAGGATAACCGCGTCGGTGCTGGTCGCAGTCATGCCCACCAGATACAGATCATCATAGGCCCGGAGCAGCGCCATTGGCTCGCTTTCCAGCGGCATGCCCTCGATCCGCGCACGCAATGCCGCCATCGCGCCAAGCCGGCGATCGCATTGCGCTTTTACCTCGGCTGGGCTCGCCGGCGCCAATTGCAGCGGGCCTACCGCCGCGTCAGCGGTGACCGCGCTTACGACGCCCGCTGGCGTTGCGCCCGCAACTGGTGCCTGCGCCATGATCGGCGCCGCGCTGCCGGCAAGCAGCAGCGCAAGCGCGCGCAATCGCACGATGGACATGATGGCATTCCCCTCTGATTTTCTCCGGTCGGCCATCGCTGTCGGTGGCCCGCCGAGATGATCCGGGAATGATCGCGGGCGGTTGCTGCCCCCAGCAGCCCCCGGCATCCGCGATCACCCTCCCCCCGGAAGTGGTCTCCCGTAGCGTGTGCGGTCATCCGCCGCGCTGGAAGTTTTTACGTGTAATTTCTTGATGAGAGCTCGCACTCGCCGCATGGACGCGGGCAGATACAAGATAAGGGGCGCAGATGAACGATAAGGATACGGCTTACGATCAGCAGTTTGGCGTTGAGTATCGGACGGCGGAGGCGATCCTGCGCCATCCGCGCTTCCCACAGGCCCGTGCGACCTATGTCAGTCGCGTCATGACATTGTATGGAGAGGACGCCTTCCTCAACAAGCTGCTGATGGAAGCAGTTCGCATCGTTATCTTCTCGGTCGCGATCTGCCTCGATGCTGCGTATCGGGAAGAAGATCGCCGTACCTGGCCAACCGTCGCCAATCTAAAGAAGGCACTGGCGATGTTCGGCCTCGCCAGTCCGCGCCGCATCGAGCAGGTGACGGCGCGACTGGTGCAGACAGGCTTCCTGGAAAGCCGGGTGTCACCGATCGATCGACGGGCGCGTTTGCTTGTGCCGACCGCCCGGATGATCGATCATGATCGCCAATGGCTGATGGCGCATTATGCGCCGCTGGCCGAGATCTTCGGGCCTGACGACTTTGCACTGCCCCTGTCGGGTGATTTGCGCTTCCAGCAGGTGCAGCGCCGGGTGGCGACCGATTTCTTCCCGCAGTCCGCCGCGGTGCTGCTGCGCAACCCGGACATGATGCTGTTCCTGGCGCGCGATGCCGGCGTCTTCGTGCTGGTCTCGCTGGTGCAGGACAGCATCGAGCGCGGAACGGCGGAGGTGCCGCTGTCACTCTCCACGCTTGGCGCGCGCTTTGGCGTGTCGCGCACCCATGTGCGACAACTCCTCGCCACCGCCGCCGAGCAGGGCCTCGTCACCCTTGACGGATCTCGTCGCACGATCGGCCTCAGTCCCCGGCTGCTGGCGAGCCTCGATCGCTTCATCGCCGACAGCATGTCAAACCATGACCTGACCGGCGCCGCAGCGCGAAAGGAACTCGCGCAGGCGTGATGCCGGCGCCACTCTCAGCGCCGCTGGCCGCCCTTCGTCAGCCGCTCGTGCTCGGCCAGCGCGGCCTCGTAAGCGGCGCGCTGCTGGGCGAAGATCTCCTGGTCGCGGCGCGCCTTTGCCAGTGCTTCCTGATGAGCCGCCTGCGCCTGTTCGTACGCCCGCTGATCGGCGGCCTGCTTCTCGCGCATCGCCGCGATCTCGCGCGATTGCTGCGCGGCGGTCGCAAGCTGCGCCGTGTTCGCCTGGCTCAGCGCCTCGGCCTCCGGGTCACTGGTACCCGGCCACAGCGCGTCGGGAATGGCATCAGGGCACGGGTTGCGTGCGGGATCGGTGGAGATCAGCGCCAGCCGCTCCGCCGCCTCCCGGCCATAAGCATCCGCCTCGTCCCTCGTCGCCATGCTCCTCTTCAGTGCGGCGGCGCTGCAGAACGCCCAGGTCTGGGAGTCCTTCTTGTCGCTCAGCGCCAGCGCCTGATAGCGCTCCGCCATCTTCAGATGCGGGCTGACGGCGGGGCTCGCAGCACTGGCACGCGCGCCCGCGTCCACGGTCTCCGCTGCAGCCCCCAGCGCCACGTTCGGATCGATCGTCGCCATCGGCTTCGCCGCGCCGAGAGGCACAACTGGCGCCGCGCCGCCGCGGCGAACCAGCAGCGTCGGCGCGTCGCCACTGCCCTTCTTGATCGCGAAGAGCGATGCGCGATCGCGATAGACCAGCTGATAGGTCGAGCCGGTGACCGGGCTTTGATATTCGTACGTGCCAGGCCCCGCCTTCACATACACCCGCTCCTGCCCCGCCTCGTCGACGCGCAGATCATCGCCCTGCGGCTGGATCACGATCGAATAGCCGGAATCGGGCATGGAATAGGTGCCCGCCGGGATGTTCTGCGCGATTGCCGGCGCTGCGGCGGTCACCGCCCCGCTCACCGCCATGATTGCCCGCCACATCAATGCTGACCTCCGTACCGATCCCCGTAGCGAGGCTCCGTCTAGGGGGCTTGTGCCGTGATCGCCAGCATATGCGGCACTCGCGCTCTATCCTGTCTGGGATCGCGCCAGATCGTCCTTCGATCCGCGGGGCGCCGCCGTCCTCGCGCGGCCATCCAACCCGCCTTCTGCCTCGTCGGCGGGCCGGGTGTCGCGATCAATCACCAGCATCGGGCGTGACAGCGGCTCCGCGCCGCCGCCCGGGACGCCGCGCTTGCCGGTCACTGTGCGCTGGGATTTTGCGCGCCGCAGATCGATGTCGGCGACATCCAGCAGCTCGCTCAGGTCTCGGCCGCCCTCGTGTGACAGCGCTATTCCGATGCTACCGCCGACGCGCACCTTCTGCCCCGCGACCGTCAGGTCCTGCGAAATCGCGGCGCGGATCCCTTCCTTCAACGCAGCGGCAAGCTCCGGGCTGGCATCCGGCACCACCAGCACGAATTCGTCGCCGCCCAGCCGCGCCGCCTGCGCCTGCGCCGGCGCCACGCTGCGAAGCCGCTCGGCAACCGCGATCAGCACGTCATCCCCGGCGCGGTGCCCCAGCGTGTCGTTGATGCTCTTGAACCAGTCGAGGTCGACGTAAAACACCGCGAGCCGGGCGCCGCTGCGTCCCGGCTGTTCCTCCGCCCATCGGGCGAGGCCCGCGCGATTGAGCAGCCCGGTCAGGGGGTCATGCCGCGCATGATGATCGTTCACCATTTCCGCCCGCATCGTGCGCACCAGCTGCTGGTTGAGGTGGAACGCTGCCGAACTCATGCTGATGAGGTAGAAGGGGATCTGGAACAGCACGAGCAGCATGATCGACTCACCCGACAGGCCCGCCGCCACGGCGCACGGCCCCAGGCTGAGCCCGATCATCAGACCAACGAGCCGCGGCGCCCCGAAATTCCGAAAGCAGATCCCGCCCACCATCGCCGCCGCTGACAAACACGCCAGGGACGCCGCCACCCAGTCGCCACTCGCCACGCACATGAAGGTGCCGTATCCGACGCTCGCCGCCCACAGCACCGCCAGCAGGATATAGAGATCCGTCGGCCCCCGGCGCTCCTCGGCCACGGCACGCCGCCCCAGCATCAGCACCGGCAGGCGAACCGCGCCAAGCAGCAACTCCAGCGCAAGCCACAGATAGGCCTCGAACGTCTGCATCCGGGCTGCGACGACCGCGGACACCGCGATGGTGTTCAGCACGCCCCCGGCAAAGATCGGCAGCGTCGAATACAGGCTGTGCAGCAGCGTGCGGCGCATGCCGTCGGGAATGTCCTTGCCGGGCTCGACCAGCCAACGTGTCAATGACCACCGGGGCAGTTCGCCCCCGGCACCCGATCGTGCTTGCATGTTTCCGTCCGCCGCGCTTGCACCCCCCCGGGCGCACTTCCTGCAAGGTTGTTAGGCCGGCGAGTCTTAACGGCCGGTTTGTATTAAAACACTACCTAATTGAGCTGCGCCGACAACCGCTGCCAGGCAACGACGCCGTTATTGCTCTTTCTTGGCGGTTTCAGTGAGATAACGACCATCCCGCTCGGATAATAGCAGCGGGCATCACGCGTACACGCGCTGTCCTGACCTGGTCGACCGCATTGGAACCCGTCCTCAGGCCCCGTGCGCCCTCGATCGGTTTCGTCAGCACAGGGCGTGGATGACGACCAGCGTCGATCGCGCGGGCGCGAGCCGCTTCCAATACGAAGCGGCAGTGCAGGCCGCCCGGGTGAAAGAATGGGCAGGTCGGCGCGTCGGTCGACCTGCCCAGGTACTCCGGGGGGCGGAACGTCAAAAGTTGAAGCGAACACCTGCCCGATAGATACGACCCAGGGTGTCATACAGCGCCGGATTAACGTCGAGGCCGGTATTGGTCTGCGGCGACGGGGTCGGATCGTTGTCGAAGACATTGTCGACCTTGCCGTAGATACTGATCCCTTCGGTGATCTTGAACGAGGCACCGAGATCCAGGTAAAACTCGCCCTTCATCTTGTTGAAGTTGACGGTGTTGTTGTTGCCGGTCGAAGCGGGGCAGTTCGTCTGACAGACGATGTAGGTGTTGTTGAACACGCCGTCCGAGAACCAGCGCTCCTGCACGGTCAGCGTCAGGCGGCCAGTGTCATAGGTTTGGGTGGCAAGCCACTTCCAGTGCGGGATTGCGCCGGTGTTGGCGCCGGCATCGTCCCGCCGCGCCACGCCCGCGATGCCCGCATCGACGATGAACTTGCGGACGTGCGTACCGAGCGCACGGATGGTGAAGGAGCCCGGAAGGCCGAGCGGGCCCTCCCACCGATAGCTCCCCTCCAGATTGAAGCCGCTCGTTTTCCACGATGCCAGGTTGAACGGCTGGACGTTGACGAAATTGGTGCCCTGCGGCCCATCGAGCTGGAAGCCTCCGCAAAACGCCTGGTTCCCTTCGAAGCAGAAGCGGACGATCTGGTCGGGCGTCAGCGTGGATACGACCCCGCTCAGCTTGATCTGGTAATAATCCACCGACAGGCTGAGCCCGGGCAGCCACGAAGGCCGCGCATAGACGACGCCAAGCTCGGTATCGCGCGCGGTTTCCGGGCGCAGGTCGGTGTTGCCGACGGTGTTCTGGAACACCTGCACCGCGACGTTGCGGAACGGATCGTTGAAACTCGGCAACGTGGTCACCGTCGGGGCGGCGAACAGCTCCGACAGGTTCGGCGCGCGGACGTCACGAGACGTGACGGCGCGGAGCGTCAGCCCATCTAGCGGCGTGTTCCACGTTCCGCCGACCTTCCACGCCCACACCGTGCCGGACGTGCTGTAGTCGGTGACACGGGCGGCGCCGTTCAGGTTCGCACGCCCCGCCGCTTCGCTGTCCCACAGCGGCAGATCGACCTCGAGGAAGCCTTCAATGACGTCATATTTGCCGCGGCCGTTCTTGTAATTGCCGGCTGCCCAGTTGCTGCCTTGCGCGGAATTCAGCAGCGGATCGGCCGGGTAGAGGGCGTTGTTCGGGCTGACCGGGCTGACACCGGCGCCGTAGGCGTCGCCCCGCACCCGGTAATATTCGCGGCGGTACTCACCACCGAACGCGACGGACACCGGACCGGCCCAAAGGCTGATCGGCTGGCCGGAGAAGTTGAGGCTCACGACATCCTGCTTCAGGGTGGTGCGCTGCAGCGGCCCGGCCTGCGGCATGATATAATCCAGCGCCGCCTGGCTGGGGGTGAAGTTGCCGAAAACATTGATCGGCTGGCATCCCAGCGCGCGCGCCGCCGGATCGGCGCAGACGATCGCCCCGTTCAATACCACCGCGTTGGTCGCGGCGACGTAGCGGGGCTGGAGCACGATGCGATCGACGTCGATCGCGACCTTGGTGGTGCCGTGCTGGTAATAAGCGTCATAGTTCCAGTCCGACCCGGCCACGCCGAAGCGGCCACGCGCACCGATGACGAAGCGGTACTGGTCACGGTCCGTCTGGACGAGCTGGTTGGGAAGCTGGCCGTTGCTCGATCCGAAGTTGAAGGAAGTGATGTTGGCCGCGGCGCAGCGATCGCGGATCAGTTGCGGCAGGAAGGGGTTCGCGCATTGCACCGTCAGGTTCGGCCGATTGTACCCCGGGCTCGGCTGATTGCTGGTCCGCACCTGCGCAATGTTGAGCGTCCCGTAAACCTCGTTGTTCGGAGCGAAGTCATAGCCGATACGGGCATAGCCATTGATGCGTTCGAGCTTGGACTTGAGCGATGCGCTCGATCCCGGCGCACCCGACAGGTCACCGCCCACGCAGAAGGAATTCCCCGGGAAGCAGTTCGACACGCGGCCGTTGCCGAGCGGCTGCCCGCCCGATCCGTAGTTGAAATTCACCGGCGTGCCGTTCGCATCGAAGGCAATGCCCTGTAGCGGGCCGTTGTTGATGAGGCCGTATTTCGCGTATTGGTACGGCTGCGCGAAATCGGAATAGATGAACTGCGGCCCGGGTCCGGTAGTGATGCCGGTGTTGAGCAGCGTGGACGCGCGGTGCCAGTCGCGGCTGCCCGCAAGGTCGATCCCGTAATTGCCCGGTCCCACCCCGCCCTCATGATCGTATTCGCCGCTGACGATCAGGTGCAGGCGGTCTTCGAGCAGCGATGTGCCATAAGCCGCCTGGACCAGCGCCGTCTCGTCGTCGCCATAGGTAGTGATGCTGCCGAGCACATTCGCCCTGAAGCCCTCGAACCGCGTGTCGGTGATGAAATTGACCACGCCGCCGACCGCGTCCGAACCGTAGGACGCGGATGCACCACCGTTGACGATATCGACGCGCTTCACGAGCAGCTGCGGGAACATGCTGATGTCCGGCACGCCGGTCACGTTGGCGCCGACCACGCGCTGGCCATCGAGCAGGGTGAGCGTGCGGATCGGCTGAAGGCCGCGCAGCGAAAAGGAGCTCAGGCCCTGCGTGCCGCTGGAGGTGCTGAACGTGCCGGTCGAGGCACCGGTCGAACCCTGGAGCGAGGGGAGCTGCTGGATGGTGTTGAAGATGTTCGGCTGCGCGTTGTTGGCGATCTGCTCCTCGCCGATCACGGTGGTCGGCGTCGGCGCGTTGAAACCGTCCGCGATGATGCGGCTGCCAGTGACGATGATGTCGGATGTGTCTTGCGGCCGCTCCCGCGGGGCATCGGGCAGTGCGGCGCTCGGCACCTCCTGCGGCGCCGCGGTGGGGACATTCGGCGTTGTCTGGGCAACGGCTGGCGCCGCGACGAGCGCCGCGGTCAACGCGACCAGGCTGGAAGCACCGCACAAACGGCGGCGATCAGGCGTCAAGCAGTGCATCCGTCCCTCCCCATGTTCATTTTGCTGCTCGGTACCTGACCCGCACAGGCCGGACCGCTCAGATCAATGTACCGGATCGGTCCGGAGCAAACATCTACGACCATAGTCGCAGGGCCGGCGCGCTGGTTCAGGCGCGAGCCGGCCAAATGCGTGGTACGACGAAATCTTGTGGGTGCAGCTTGCCGGCCGCGGCGCTGCGCATCGTCGTGTCAGGTGGGGTACGAACCGGTGACGCCGCCTAGGGCATCAGCCGCTTGCGCCCTTGCGACAGGTGCCAGCGCATGGCGAGCGCTGCCCCGTCCCCGTCCTGGGCGCGGATCGCGTCGACGATCGCGTCATGCTCGTCCATCATCGCCTCGATCACCTGCGGCGGACGCGCGCGTGAGATGTCGACGCCCGCCCGCAGGATGCGCATGACCTCCTCCTGCAGCTGATCGAAGATCGCGACGAATGCGACGTTGCCCGTTGCCTCTAGGATCGAGCGGTGAAGCAGCCAATCCTCGTCATGCGCGGGCGCGCTGGACAGAAGCGCGACCCGCAGTTGCGCCAGTCGCTGTTCGATCTGCTCCAGATCGCGCTGTGAGCGTCGATGTGCGGCGAGCCGCGCGCCCTCCGCCTCCACCACGAAGCGCACCTCATAGGTGCCAAGCGTCGCCGCCATGCCCTCGAGCGGCACGTGCGTGCCGAGGCGCTCCGACGGCCGCCGCTTGACGTAGGAACCGGCGCCGCGCCGCGCTTCGGTGATGCCATCGGCGGCGAGCCGTACGAGTGCTTCTCGCACGATGGTGCGCGACATGCCGAACATCTCGGCCAGGCGCGCTTCCGATGGCAGGCGGTCGCCGGGCGTCAGATTCTCGTTGTTGATGATGCCGACGATCCCCGTGTAGGCGCGATCCGCCAGTCTGCCCTCTTGCACGGACGCTTGCCCTCACAATTGCCTGTACGTGTCGACCACCTCAGACCAGGTAGCTGAGCCCCACCACCATGACGAGTCCGGCGACCGAAATCACCGTCTCCAATAAGGACCAGGTGCGGAAGGTGTCGGCGGTGCTGGTGCCCATATACCCTTTGACCAGCCAGAAGCCGGGATCGTTGACGTGGCTGAAGAACACCGATCCGGCACCGATTGCCAGCACTACCAGTTCGGGCGAAGCGCCGGACGCGGCGACGACCCCGGGCATGACGCCGACCGCCGTGATCGTCGCGACCGTTGCCGATCCGGCGGCGAGACGGATGCCGACCGCGACGAGCCAGCCGAGCAAAAGCGGTGAAATGGCGTACATCATCACCACGCGCGCCAGCAGATCGGACAAGCCGGCACTCACCAGCGCCTGCTTCAGCGCGCCGCCAGCGCCGATCGCCAGCAGGATGGCGCCCGCGGCGCCCATCGTTTCGTGCCAGATCGAATCCTGGATCTTTGCCTCGCTCAGCCGGCGTCCGAACAGCAGCGGCAGGGCGAGGAGGTTTGCGATCAGCAGCGCCAGCACCGGGTTCGCCGCGGCGGCCAGAAACGCCGAATTGCCAAGGCCGGGCACCAGCTTGCCCAGTTCGCCCGACGCGATCAGCACGATTGGCAGCAGAACGATGAAGAGCGCACGCCCGCGGGAGGGCGTGACGAGGTCGATTACCGGGTCGCTCAACACCGGCTCGGTCAGCCGGATGCCCGGCGTCACGATCCGCGCCAGCACCGGGCCGGCAAGCACCGCGATCGGCACCGCGATCAGCACGCCGTAGAGCATGGTAAGCCCGAGGTTCGCGCCCAGCGTCTCCACCGCCAGCAGCGGGCCGGGATGCGGCGGTACGAGCGCATGGACGACGCCGAGCCCGGCGAGCGCGGGCATGATCAGGCGCAGCTTGGCGGCGTCGCGAGTCGCAGGATCGTCGCCGCTTGTCATCTCCTTCGCCGCAGCGACCACGATCGGGAGC
Organism: uncultured Stakelama sp.; assembly: GCA_964390515.1. Taxonomy (GTDB): domain Bacteria; phylum Pseudomonadota; class Alphaproteobacteria; order Sphingomonadales; family Sphingomonadaceae; genus Sphingomonas. The sequence goes on along the minus strand of CAYMIU010000035.1, from coordinate 5,957 downwards.
AGCAGCACCAGGCCCGTCTCGAAGAAAAGGGGCAGGCCGATGACGATCGCGATGCCCAGGGTCGCCCAGGGCGCCGCACGGGGGCCGGTCAGGCGCAGCGCACCGTTCGCGAGCGAGGCGGCGGCGCCCGACAGGTGCAACATCGCGCCGAGCGACAGGCCAAGCGACACCACGAGGCCAGTGCCGCCGATGATGTCACCGACGCCCTTCTGGACCGCCTTTGCCGTGTCGGCCAGCGGCAGTCCGGCGAGCAGGCCGACGGTAAAGGCACCGCAGAGCAGGCCAATGAACGGATGAAGCCGCGCGCGAACGATCAACAGGATCGCCAGCGCGATTCCGGTGAGCGCCGCTGCGATCAGTTGCAGGTCACTGGCCCCGGTCATGCGCGGCCGCCACAACGAATATTCGCAGGCCGTTCCGACGCTGCCGCTGTCGTGCGCACCATCCTCACCCCCTCCCAGTTTCATGCAAGTGGTCCGACAGATTTTGATCAACCTGAGAATAAACCGCTTGCGCCCGTCAGTATTACTCAGACATACTTCGATCTGTCCAACCGATTCTGGCAAACCAGAACATGATGGGCCGGACGCCGGAATGAAGTGGCGGCGCGCCGATGGCTATAGGCGAGGGAGGGATGCGATGATGGCGTCAGCTCAAGCGACGGTGGATCCGTCCGAAGCAATCACGTCGACCGCGGGCAACAGCATAGCGTCCGTCCGGCTTACGCCGACGCAGATCAAGGTGCTGCGCGGTGTTCATTCAGGACGGCTGAACAAGCAGATCGCCTATGATCTGGGCATCGCCGAAGCGACGGTGAAGTCGCACATGACTGCTCTGATGCGAAAGCTGAACGTGCGCAACCGCACGCAGGTGGCGATTGCTGCGCAAACACTGGCGCTGCCTGTCGCCTGATCTGGACAGCGCGCCGCTTTGGCGGGCGCGTCGACATTCCCGTCGCGGAGCATCCCCATGAAGGCGTTCGTCCTGCTGACCCTTGCGCTGCTGGTGGCGCCCGCTCCTGCCCTTGCGCAGTCGACATCGGTCTATCTCTCCGCGCCCGACGATCCGCGGGCCGTCACCGTCCGCGGCGTGGGCGACGGCCGCGCTGACGATAGCGCCGCGATCCAGCAGGCGATCGACACGGTCGCCGCCGATCGTCAGCGTGGCGGCGGCGGCATCGTCTTCCTGCCGTCTGGGCGCTACCGCATCTCGCGCACGATCTTCATGCGGTCGGGCGTCAGGATGTTCGGGGTCGGGCCGACCCGCCCCGTCATCATGCTCGGCGACAATACGCCGGGCTTCGCCAGGGGCATCGGCGCCATGCTGAGCTTCACCGGCGAGGACCAGTACCGCGCGGGCAAGCCGCCCGTGGCGCCGCCCACCACCGTTCCTCCGAACGACACGGTGTTCGACGCGACCTCCACCACCTTCTACTCGGCGCTGGCAAACGTCGACTTCCGCATCGGCGACGGGAATGCAGGGGCGGTCGCCGTTCGCTTCCGCGTCGCGCAGCACGGCTATCTGCGCCATGTCGACTTTCACATCGGCTCGGGCTTCGCCGGCATCTACCAGGCGGGTAACGAGGCGGACAATCTGCGCTTCTTCGGCGGGCGCTACGGCATCGTCACCGAAAAGACGTCGCCGGCGTGGCAGTTCACCCTCATCGATTCCGAATTCTCCGGCCAGCGAGAGGCGGCGATCCGCGAGCATGAGGTCCTCCTGACGCTCGTCAATGTCGCCATTCGCGACACGCCGGTCGGGATCGAGATCGACCGCGGCTATTCGGACTCGTTGTGGGGCAAGAACGTTCGTTTCGAGAACGTCAGCCGCGCCGGCGTGATCATCTCCAGCGAGAACAGCGTCTTCACCCAGATCGGCTTCGACAATGCGGTGGGCGTGAACACACCGGTGTTCGCTGAGTTCCGCGAAAGCGGCCGCACCATCCCCGGCCAGGGCGCGGCGTGGCGCGTCGCCGATTTCTCGCACGGGCTGAAGCTCGCCGGCCTCGGCGAAATGGGCGCTACCGCCACCGACATCACCATGGCCCCGCTTGGTAACGCACCTCCTCGTCCGGCACCCGCGCTTCCGCTGCTGCCGCCAGTCAGCGAGTGGGCGAACGCGCAGGCGCTCGGCGCGAAAGGCGACGACCAGACCGACGACACTGCCGCCTTGCAGCGAGCGATCACCGCCAACCGCGTCGTGTACCTGCCGATGGGCCGGTACCGGATCACGGACACGCTGAAGCTCAGGCCCGACAGCGTGCTGATCTCGCTCCACCCCAACCGCACGCAGATCTACCTGCCCGACAATGCGCCGCGCTTTTCCGGCGTGGGCAATGCCAAGGCGATGATCGAGAGCGGAAAGGGCGGCGGCGCGATCGTCTACGGCGTCGGGCTCTACGCCGGCGGCGTCAATCCGCGTGCGTCCAACGTGATCTGGCGCGCGGGCGAACGCTCGATGATCAACGACGTGCGGATCCACGGCCCCGTCATCTACAACAACGGCAAGGCAAGCGGCGGGGGCATCGACCCCGAGGCGCGCTGGGACGGGCAACAGGCGAGCATCTGGGTAACCGATGGCGGCGGCGGCACGTTCAACGCGATCTGGACGCCGAACGGCCTCGCCTCCACCGGCTTCTACGTCACCGACACCAAGACGCCGGGCCATGTCTACGAACTGTCCGCCGAGCACCATTTCAAGAACGAGATCGTGCTGCGCAATGTTGAGAACTGGGAGTTCCTGGCACCCCAGACCGAGCAGGAGGTGCGCGACGGCCTGTATGCGGTGTCCACCGAGTTCCACGACAGCCGCAACATCCTGTTCGCCAACTATCACGGCTATCGCGTCACCCGCACCGCCAAGCCGATGGACACCGCCGTGCGGCTGGTGAACTCGGGCGACATCCGCTTCCGTAACGTCCATGTGAATGCCGAAAGCGCCTATGCGCATTGCGACGCGAAAGGCTGCGGCACCTTCGTGCGGGCGAGCAAATATCCATTTGAAAACGCCGTCACGAACGTGACCACCGGGCAGGAGGTGCGCGAACGCGAGTTCGCGAAGCTGGACGTGCCGCCTGTTACAGCTCGCCCGGCGGTCCTGGCTGAAGTGCCGGTCACGCCCGGCGTCACCAAGCTCGCCGACGGCTTTTACTCGATCGCGGGAGGCGCGGTGGATGCGCGGGGCAAGCTCTACTTCGTCGACCGGTTCCATCAGCGCATCCACGGCTGGTCGCCAGCCGAAGGGCTCACCACTGTCAGCCAGGCCACGCTCGATCCGGTGAACCTGGCGATCGATCGGTCCGGCCGGCTGCTGGTGCTGTCCGCCGCCGGGCGTGACGGCGCGGTCTATAGCATCGATCCGCAGGCGCCCGATGATGTCCGCACGATTGCGGCGACCGATCCGCGTCCCGGCAGCGCGATCGCACTCCCCGTCAACGTCTGGGCAAATGGCGAGTTTGCCGACCGCATCGATCAGACGACGTACGAATATCCGCCCCTCTCGCACTTCTTCACCAGCAAGATGGGCGAGCCGAAGCGCCAGGCCTATGCGTCGCCCGACGGGTCGGTCGCGATCCCGGCATTCCGCGTGTGGAACCAGGGGCAGGACGACTATCAGGGCTGGCGCTGGTCAGACACGCTCGACAGCTACGGGCTGGTAACCACGCGCGCCGGCGAGCGGGTGTACCTGACCAACGCGTCGGAGAACCTGACCTACAGCGGCCGGGTGGCGGCAAGTGGCGCACTCACCGACCTGCGCGTCGTGGCGCCGCGCGGCGGCGAAAGCGTCGCGCGCGATCTCGCGGGCAACCTTTACGTCGCGAACGGACAAGTGTGGGTCTACGACAAGAACGGCCGTGAAGTGCGCCGCATCGACGTGCCCGAGCGGCCGCTACAACTGCTGATCGGCGGCCCCCAGGGGCGCACCCTTTTCATCCTGGCCCACCACGCGCTCTACTCGGTCACGATCTGAGCCGGCCATGCACAACTGACGAAGCGACGCAGCGCTTCGGACACACCCTATGGACTCGTTCCGTGGCAAAAACTCCGGTCGCAGCGCACTATAATGCGCCCGATGGTCTCCGGGGTCCCGTCAACGACAATGCGATGGTCCTCGCCGGCTCGGAGACCACCCGCGAAAACGCCTCTTGCAGAGGCAAGCCCGCAACCCATGCCGCTGCGCCTGATATCGATTGGGAATGGTGCCGCTTACAGGACTCGAACCTGTGACCCCCGCATTACGAATGCGATGCTCTACCAGCTGAGCTAAAGCGGCCCGCGCGCCCCGGAAGGGCTCGTCGAGGCGCGGCGCCTAGCAGGGGGTTGCGCTCGACGCAAGCCCGCTGTGCCTTTACGTCGCCTTTACCACATAAGGCTCACATTAGCCGTGGGACACAATCGTCCAAGGGGCAGTACGCATGGATATCCGCGGCTTCGATCGAGCGCATGGCGAACGCGAGAGTGATCCGACCGAGGGCGGTGTCGGAGAGGCGACGGTGCCGGTCGGCACGGACGAGCGGCGGATGCACGTGCGCGCCTACAACCATTGGGTCTCGCTGCTGGGCGGGCGGGACTTTCCGCCGATTGACGCGCTCGATCCGTCCCGAATCGCCGATTTCGGCCCGCACAGCGTGCTGCTCGATTTCACCGGCAATGCCGAGGATCCGGCGATCAGCTTCCTTGGCGAGGCGCTGCGCGAGGAATGCGCGCTCGATCACACCATCTCCCATATCTCCGAAGTGCCGGCCCGCTCGCTGCTGTCGCGGCTGACCGATCATTGCCACCAGATCATCGCCAACCGCGCGCCGATCGGCTTCGAGGCGGAATTCGTCGGCACCCGCGGCCACAACACCATGTATCGCGGCATACTGCTGCCCTTCTCGTCGGACGGCGCGACGATCGACTTCATCTATGGAGTCATCAACTGGAAGGAGATCGTCGGCGAGGCGGAGCAGGCGCAGCTTGCCGAGGAGCTCGCCGCCGCGGTGCGCAGCGCGCCGAAGATCGAGCCGCCAGCCGCGGTCTGGGCCGATGGCCCCAGCGCCGCGTTCGGCGGTGAGGACGATGCGTCGTTCGCCGGCGAGGCGGAGGTCGACGCTCGCGCGCCGCTCGCCACGCTGTCGCTGGACGTAGCAGCAACCCCGGGGGACATCGTGGTGCTCGTCGCCAGAGCTGGCGAGAATGGCCGCTTCGACGTGCTCGGCGCCGTCACCGACGATCCTGCCCTCATCGATCGCGCCGCTGCCCGTATCGGCTGACACACCGGTCGTTACATTCGTTACAAGGCTTGAGCCCGGCGGCGGGGCGGCGCATAGCCTGCCGCCATGTCGAAAGCATCGATGACGGCGCTGACCAAGGCGCTTGCCGACCGGCTCACCAAAGGGGCTCTGCCGGGCGAACTGGACGGCTTCGGCCCTGCGGAGCAGGCTGAAGCGGCTGCCTTCCTGGCCGCAGCGGCGGAACGGCGTGCCGCCGGCACCATCGCGATCGCGCTCGATCCGCTGCCGGGTGACGGCCCGTCGCGGCGCATGCGGCTCGCCATCGTCAACGACGACATGCCCTTCCTGGTCGATTCGATCGCCGGCGTGATCGGCGCGCATGACATTGCGATCGATCGCATCATCCACCCCGTATTGCCCGTCACTCGCGATGCCGATGGCGTGCTGCAGGGCGTGGGCGATGCTGGCGTGCGCGAATCGATGATCTACATCGAAACCGAGCGCGCCGATGCGCGGGACCGGCGCGACCTGCTCGACGATCTCGCCTCGTGCCTCGCGGACGTTCGCGTCGCTGTCGAGGACTGGCGGCGCATGCAGGCGACGCTCGCCGCGGACGCCGGCATGATCGAGGATACCGGCGGAGACCCGGAAGGCGCCTCGCTGATGCGCTGGTTCCTCGATCGGCACTTCACGCTGCTCGGCCATGAGCGCTGGATGGCGGACGCCGGCGGCGAGACCGGCC
>CAYMIU010000034.1:48806-49017 GCA_964390515.1 uncultured Stakelama sp. | reverse complement strand
GTGCCGGCGGGCGAACCAACCGCACCCACTCCTTCCGCGAAGCGCACAGCGACAATGAGCCAGCCCGCAGCGCGCCACATGCGCCCAGGGCAAAGCAAGGAAACCCCGGCGCCCCCTCGTCGCGGCCGACCGGTGGCGGTCCATCGCGCCCGGCCCGTGAGGGCTCGTTGCGTCCGTCCGGCGGTGGCTCCACGCGTTCACCCGGTAGCGG
>CAYMIU010000034.1:0-48796 GCA_964390515.1 uncultured Stakelama sp. | reverse complement strand
CGCAGGCGGCCCCGGGGCCTCGCGACCGAGCGGCCCCCGCCCCCCGAGGCCCGGCAAGCCCCGGCCACCGCGCCCGCGGGGTGATCGCTGATGCGGATCATCGCCGGCCGATGGCGCGGCCGTCCGCTCGCCGCCCCCAAGGGGGACGCGACCCGGCCGACGGCTGACCGTACGCGCGAGGCACTGTTCTCGATGCTCACCAGCCGCGTCAGCACCATGGAGGGACTGGCCGTCGCCGATCTGTTCGCCGGCTCCGGCGCCCTCGGGCTGGAGGCGCTGTCTCGCGGCGCGGCGACGTGCCTGTTCGTCGAGCAGGATCGCGCCGCACTCGATGCGCTGCGTGCCAATGTCGCGGCGCTCGGCGCCACCGGGGCGGAGATCCGCGCCGGCAGCGTCATGTCGCTCGGCCCCGCACGCGCGCCGCTCGACCTCATCATAATGGATCCGCCTTATGCCAGCGGCGCTGGCGCGGTGGCGCTGGACAAGCTCGCGCGGCTCGGCTGGACGTCGCCGGCCACCTGGATCAGCATCGAAACGGGGCGCACGGAAGACGTGGACGTCGCCGGCTTCGAAGCGGACACGGTGCGCGTCCACGGCAAGGCGAAGCTGACGATCCTTCGCGCGATCGCTTAGGGTTCCAGCACCACCGCATGGGCGCGCGGCGTGCCGCGCACCGCGAGCAGCGCGATGAAGCTGAGCGCTGCCGCCGCGCTGCCGTACAGGCCGACGGCGCCGAGGCCATAACTGCCCGCCAGCGCCTGGCCCACCAGCGGGGTCAGGCCGCCGCCCAGCACGCCGGCGACGTTGAACGCCATCGACGCCCCGGTGTAGCGCACGCGTGGCGGGAACAGCCCCGGCAGCCACGCGCCGAGCGGCCCATAGACAAAACCCATCAGCAGCAGCGCGAGCGAGAGGTAGAGGAACACCTGCAGCAGCGAGCCCGATCCGAGCATCGGCCCGAGCAGGAAGCCGGCGATCACCACACCGACGCACCCGCCGGCCAGCACCCGCCGCTCATCGAAGCGGCGGTCCGCCAGCCACGCCGATGCGTAGATGCCGACTGCCATGAACAGGATCGCGCCGAGCTGCACCAGCAGCATCGACTGCATCGGATAGCCAAGCGTCTTGGTCCCATATCCGAGCGTGAAGGCGGTCGCGATATAGTAAAGCGCGAAGCAGGCGACGGCGCCGATCGTCCCCGCCAGCGTCGCGCCGCCATGATGGCGCATCAGTTCGGCGAACGGCACGGCCGGCGGCGGCGCTTCCTCCAGCGCCGCGGCGAATTCCGGCGTTTCGGTCAGCTTCAGGCGAATCCACAAGCCAAGCGCGACGAGCAGCGCGCTCACCAGGAACGGGATGCGCCAGCCCCATTCGCGGAACTGCTCCGGCGTTAGCCAAACGCCCAGCAGCAGGAACAGGCCGTTCGCGGCGATGAACCCTGCCGGCGCGCCCATCTGCGGCGCGCAGCCGAATCGCGCGCGCCAGCCCGGCGGCGCATTCTCCACTGCCAGCAGCGCCGCGCCGCCCCATTCGCCGCCCAGCCCGAAACCCTGCCCGAAGCGCAGCAGGCACAGGATGAACGGCGCCCACCAGCCTGCCGAAGCATAGGTTGGCAGGAACGCGATCAACGTCGTGGAGAGTCCCATGGTGAGTAGACTTGCGACCAGCGTCGACTTGCGTCCGATGCGGTCGCCGAAATGGCCGAAGAAGGCTGCGCCGATGGGCCGCGCAAAGAACGCCACCGCCAGCGTCGCGAAACTCGCCATCTGCTGCATGCCGGGCTCGGCAGAGGGGAAGAAGATCTCGCCGAACACCAGGCTAGCCGCGGTCGCGTAGATGTAGAAATCGTAGAACTCGACCGTCGTGCCGACGAAACTTGCGGTAAGGACGCGGGCGGACGAATTGCTGCTGGCGGTCGCGGTCATTGCTCCCCTCTCCGCTTGCGACGCGGGGAGGTCAACTGGCGAGGCTACGACGGCAATCGCCCGCCCGTCAGTTGCCGGTCACGAAGTCCTGCAGGTTCGTCGCCGTCGTGTTGAGAGTGTCCGGCGTCACCACCACGGTGGCACCCGGTGCCAGAACCGCACTCACCAGGTCACGATAGGCATCCGGCAAGGTCACGTCGCCCGCTGCCAGATCCTCGTCCAGCGACTGCCCGGGCAGCGCGATGCGGGACCATTGAGTCGCCGGGCCACCGGCGCCGCCGCGATAACTGTAGAGATAGGCATGGGTCACCGGCCGCGAGACCGACACTGGCACCCGCCCGATGATCCGTCCGCCGCGGATCACCGTCAACGCGCGGTCGGCGGTGCTGACCACGAACGATACCGATCCCGTTGGCGAGCGCTCCGGCTCCCAGAAGGCGCTCGCCAGGCGCGGCGCCGGCAGGCCACCCTTGGGCGCGCCGATCAGGTCAGCCGCCGCGGCGATCGAAGGCAGCGCCGCCTGCTTCGTCACCACCACCGTCATGCCCAGCCGTGTCTGGTCGTAGAGCAGCTTCGCAAAGGCGTCGGGCAAGCGGATGCAGCCGTGCGACGCGGCATGACCGGGCAGCTTGCCGGCATGAAGCGCGATGCCGTCCCACGTCAGCCGCTGCATGAACGGCATCGGCGCGCTGTTGTAGAGATTGGAATAATGCTCCTTCTTCTTCTGGAGCACGGTGAAGATGCCGACGGGCGTCTCGTGCCCGCGCTTGCCGCTGGAAATCGTGGTGATCCCGATCGGCACGCCGTTGCGATAGACGACCGCGCGCTGCGTCTCGAGGCTCACCACCATCAGCATCGGCCCCTCTGGCGCCGTCTGCGGCGCCCAGAAATATTCGCCGGGCTTCAGCGCCCGCGCCGCGCGCAGCACCGATGCATTGTCCAGCGTCGTCTTGCCCGTGACGGTGATCGGCGGCTGCGCCGGCTCCGCCTGGATCGGCATGGCGGCGAGAAGAAGCGCGTACATCATCCCCGCCTCTTACCCGGCGCCGGTGCTTCCGACCAGCGCCCCGCGCCGAGCAAATCCAAGCGTTCGGTGAGCGTCAGTCCATGCCGGGATAAGTCGTGAATTCCGGCAGGTCGGTCATCGCCTTGGTCCACGACAGACGATCCTTGATCATGATCTGCGCGCCCGGCGGCTGGCTCTCGGGATCGTCGAGCGTGCCGGAATGAATGTCGATGATCCCCGGCAGGAAGGCCGGATTGCGATAGAACAGGCCCGTGCCGCACGTACCGCAAAATTCGCGGCTGCCGTGCTCCGACGATCGATAACTGACGGGCGATCCCTCGATCGTCACGCCATCCGCCTTGAACGCGATCCACCCCACCATCGGCGCGCCGGACCAGCGCCGACAATCCTCGCAATGGCACAGCGCATGATGCTCCGGCGCGCCTTCGGCCGACCAGCTGATCGCACCGCAGTGACATTTGCCCGTGATCGCCATGCTATCCTCCCAGCTTTTCGTTGCTCCTTTGTTCTCACGGATTGCGTCGCCGCGCAACCCTGACTACCTGTCCCGGGTGACTGATCTATCCGCCGATACCCAGCTCGCCGATCCGCCATACCTGCGCGGCCTCAATCCGCCGCAGCGCGAGGCGGTGCTCACCACCGATGGCCCGGTGCTGGTCCTCGCTGGCGCTGGCACCGGCAAGACCGCGGCGCTCACCGCGCGACTCGCCCACCTGCTGTGGACCCGCAAGGCCTATCCAAGCGAGATCCTCTCGGTCACCTTCACCAACAAGGCCGCGCGCGAGATGCGGGAGCGTGTCGGGCGGCTCGTCGGCGATGCGGTGGAAGGCATGCCGTGGCTCGGCACCTTCCACGCTATCGGCGCCAAGATGCTGCGCCGCCATGCCGAGCTGGTCGGCCTGCAGAGCAACTTCACCATTCTCGACACCGACGATCAGCTTCGCCTGCTGAAGCAGCTGATCGCCGCCGCCGACATCGACGAGAAGCGCTTTCCCGCGCGCAGCCTCGCCGGGCTGATCGACGAGTGGAAGAACAAGGGCCTCACACCGCGAGACGTGGATGCCGGCGAAAGCGAGCGCTACGCCAACGGCCGCGGCGGCGAGCTCTACGAGCAATATCAGGCTCGCCTGCGCGCGGTGAACGCCTGCGACTTCGGCGACCTGCTGCTCCACGTCCTCACCATCCTGAAGACGAACCGCGAGGTGCTGGAGCAATATCAGCAGCGCTTCCGCTACATCATGGTGGACGAATATCAGGACACCAATTCGGTCCAGTATCTCTGGCTGAGGCTGCTCGCGCAGGAGCGCCGCAACATCTGCTGCGTCGGTGACGACGATCAGTCGATCTATTCCTGGCGCGGCGCGCAGGTCGAGAACATCCTGAAGTTCGAAAAGGATTTCCCGGGCGCCAAGGTCATCCGGCTGGAACAGAACTACCGTTCCACCCCGCACATCCTGGGCGCCGCCGGCGGCGTGATCGACAACAACACCGGCCGGCTCGGCAAGTCACTGTGGACCGAGCTCGACGTCGGCGAGAAGGTCCGCGTGATCGGCGTGTGGGACGGGCCGGAAGAGGCACGCCGCGTCGGCGAGGAGATCGAGGCGTGCCAGCGCAACGGCAAGAGCCTCGACGATATCGCGATTCTGGTCCGCGCCCAGCACCAGACGCGCGAGTTCGAAGACCGCTTCATCGCCATCGGCCTCCCCTATCGCATCGTCGGCGGCTTCCGCTTTTACGAGCGGCAGGAAATCCGCGATGCGCTGGCCTATCTGCGCGTCGTCAACCAGCCGGCGGACGACCTCGCCTTCGAACGGATCGTCAACACGCCCAAGCGCGGCCTCGGTGACAAGGCGGTGGCCAAGGTCCACCAGCTGGCGCGCGCCCAGGGCCTGCCGCTCACCGCCGCCGCCGCCCGCATCCTCGACACCGACGAGCTGACCCCGCAGGCGCGCCGCGCGCTCGGCAACCTCGTCGGAGACATCGCCCGCTGGCAGCAGATGTCACGCGAGCTGCCGCATCCCGAGCTTGCCCGGCAGCTGCTCGACGAAAGCGGCTACACCGCCATGTGGCAGGCGGAGAAGTCGACCGAGGCAGCGGGGCGGCTGGAGAACCTCAGCGAACTCATCCGCGCGATGGAGGAATATGAAAGCCTCGGCGCCTTCCTCGAACATGTCAGCCTCGTCATGGACAATGAGGGGACGCGCGAGGATCCCAAGGTCACCATCATGACGATCCACGCCGCCAAGGGGCTGGAATTCGACACGGTGTTCCTCGCCGGCTGGGAAGAGGGCATCTTCCCGTCGCAGCGCGCGCTCGACGAAGGCGGTACGCGCAGCCTCGAGGAGGAACGCCGCCTCGCCTATGTCGCGATCACCCGGGCCCGCCGCCGCGCCGTGATCCTCCACGCCGCGAACCGCCGCATCTACGGCCAGTGGACCTCGTCGATCCCGTCGCGTTTCGTCAACGAACTCCCCGCCGACCATGTCGAGGCCGAGACGACCATGTCCGGTGGCGAGAGCCTGTGGCGTGCCAATTGGTCCGAACGTGCCGATCCCTTCGCCGACGTCGGCCGCGGCACCGGGCGCGGGCCTGGCTGGCAGCGGGCGGCGGGCGCGCTAGGGGCGAAGCCGGGCGGCGAATGGCAGACCCGCACCTTCTCGCGCGAGCCGACCCGCGTCGTCGAAAGCCGCTCCCCTTCGGTCAGCCTCGGGAACAAGGGGCGGGACGATCTGTCCGTGGGCCTGCGCGTCTTCCACCAGAAGTTCGGCTACGGCACGATCGAGGAGATCGAGGGCAACAAGCTGGAGATCGAATTCGAGAAGGCCGGCCGCAAGCGCGTGATGGACAGCTTCGTATCCCTGCCGTGAAGCGATAGGCAGCGCCGCGGTTACAGCGTCATCTTGAACCCAAGGTGGCTCTGCTCGAACCCCGCGCGCTCCCAGAAGCGATGCGCCGCAGTCCGCGAGCCGTGCGACAGTAACTGCACTGTCGCGCAGCCAGCGGCGCGGCACTCCTCCACCGCCCAGCGAACGAACGCCTCGCCCTCGCCCCGCCCCCGCAAGTCCGACGCAATCCGCACCGCCTCGATCTGCCCGTGCCAGCTCCCCTTCGCCGACAAACCCGGGATCACCAGCAACTGCATCGTGCCAATGATGCGCCGCTCCTCCTCGGCGACGATCAGCCGTTGGTACGGCGTCGCCTCCATCGCGCGGAAGGCGTCCACATAATTCGCGTTCAGCGGCAGCGACGGATCCTCTCGCGCGGCGCCAAGCATGTCATCGGCGAGAAGCGCAACGATCGCGGGAAGGTCAGCCTCCGTCGCATCGCGATAGGTAACAGCCATCCCCCGCATCTAGTCGCCGCGAACCGCTGCAACAACGCGCATGCCCCGCCCCGATCCCGTCGCGCGACATTGTTCAGGAACGATACGCTGGCGAAACCGTATCGCAGCCACGCCCACTGTTGGGCATCGAGAGGATAGTCCCATGTCCATTCGCCGCTTCGCTATTGCCCTCGCCGCCGCCGGAACTACCGCCTGCCTTGCCATCGGCACGCCCGCCGCGGCGCAGTCGGCGGCCGATACCGCCCGCTTCCGCGCCGCACAGGAGCGCTTCGAGAGAGAGCTGGACACGTTCCGCAGCGAGTTCGATCGCTATCAGTCGCTGCAACGGATCCCCGGCGCCGGCTCGCGCGATCCGCGCTGGGACGATGGCCGGACCGCACCCCCGCCGCCGCAGCGCTACAATGACGATGGCGGCTGGCGCGACGAAGGCGATTACGATCCCGCCCGTTACTATCGCTCGGGCACGCAATATCAGGAGCGCTCACTGGCGCCCAACGACCGGGTCTATTCCGGCTCTGACGGCCGCTATTACTGCCGGCGCCCGGATGGCACGACCGGCCTCATCGTCGGCGGCGCGGCTGGCGGCATCCTCGGCAACGTGATCGACGGCGGCCGCAGCCGCACCGTCGGCACGCTGCTTGGCGGGGCGCTCGGCGCGCTCGCCGGCCGCGCGGTGGATCAGAACAACCAGCAGATCCGCTGCCGATGAGCGAGGCGCGGGCGCTGATCGAACGGCTCGGCCTCGCGCCGCATCCGGAGGGTGGCCATTACCGCGAGACGGTAAGGCTGCCAGCCGGGGCGGGTGCACGATCGCCGATGACGGCGATCCTGTTCCTGCTCGATCTCAATGAGCGGTCCCACTGGCACCGGGTCGACGCGGCGGAGCTCTGGCTGTGGCACGGCGGCAGTCCGCTGACGCTCCACATTGCGGAGGCCGGCGTCGTCACCACCCACCGGCTCGATCGTGACAGCCCGCAGGCGCTGGTGCCGGCGCACGCATGGCAGGCGGCGCATGCCGAGGAAGGCTGGGCCCTCGTCGGCTGCGTCGTCACGCCGGGGTTCGACTTCGCCGGCTTCGAACTCGCGCCGCCGGGCTGGTCACCGCCCGCCGCGTGAAGATCAGCCGTCGATCGCGAGCAGCGTCACGCCTTCGTAGCGTGGCTCGGCCGGGTTGAACAATTCGCTGGGCGTGAAGCGCCGCGGCGTCACGCGCATCCCGCCCAGGCCCGCGATCTTGAACGCGCCGACCTTCGGCTCCTTGGGCGGCTTGCCGTCCCGCTCCAGCGTCACCGCGTCGAGATAGTATTCGCCGTGCTTGGTGTACACGATGTGCGGCGCCAGCGTGACGGAGCCAAGGTTGTAGGTGGCGGCAAGCGCCTGCTGCTTCACGATCGCCTCGAAGACGACCGGCATGGTCGCTGGCGGAGCGGGCGGCGGCGTGGCGACCCGATCCTCATCGGTGTTCAGCTTCATGCTCACTGGTCTAACTCAATCTGCTGCACCGCAGCAACAACCGTTTTCCGCAACTGTTCGTTCCATCTTTGCATGCTGGCGGGGCGCAGCACATCACCGCCGCGCCCCTCAGTGCCGCTCGCCTCAGTTGGCCGGGCCCATCAGCTTCTGCGCGAAATACACCGTCTGCAGCGCCTGCAGCCGCGCTCCCTGGGCGATATCCGCATCGCCCGAATGACCGCCGGCGGTGTCCTCGTAGAAGAGATACGGCAGGCCAAACTCCTTCATCCGCGCCGCGAACTTGCGCGCATGCTGCGGCCCGACGCGATCGTCCTTCGTCGTCGTCCAGATATAGGGCTCGGGGTACCGCACGCCCTTCTTCAGCGCGTGATAGGGCGAGATACTCGCCAGGAACGCCCGCTCCTCCGGCACGCTGACCGATCCATATTCGTCGACCCAGGATGCGCCAGCCGCAATCCCTTCGTACCGCAGCATGTCGAGCAGCGGCACCTGGATCGTCACCGCCTCCCAAAGCTCGGGATGCTGCGTCATCTCGACGCCCATCAGGAGGCCGCCGTTCGATCCGCCGTAGATGCCCAGCTTCGACGGCTTGGTGATCCCGCGCTTCTCCAGATCGCGCGCGACACTCGCGAAGTCATCGAACACGATCTGCCGCTTGGTCTTGCGGCCCGCCTCGTGCCACGCCGGGCCGAACTCGCCGCCGCCGCGGATGTTCGCCAGCACGAAGGCGCCGCCGCGCTCCAGCCACAGCTTGCCGGTGATGCCCGAATAGGCCGGCGTGCGCGACACCTCGAACCCGCCATAAGCGGTCATGATCGTCGGCGTGTCGCCGGTCAGCTTGCCGGCGCGATGGACCACGAAATAGGGCACCTTGGTGCCGTCCGACGAGGTCGCCTCGAACTGCTCGACCTTCAGGCCAGTGGCATCGAAGCGCGCGGGCAGCGCCTTCACCTCTGCCGGCGCCGCGGTGCCGGTGGCGTCGAACGCCATCAGCCGCGTCGGCGTGGTGAAGCCCGAAACGGCCAGATAGCCGCGGTCGCTGCCAAGCTCGCTCGTCACCAGGTCGACCGAAAGATTGTCCGGCAACGCCAGCCTGCGGCTCGTCCAGCCGTCGCCCTCGGGCGTGAACACCATCGCCCGGCCACGCACATTGTCATAGACCGACGCCACCACCGCATTGCGCGTCACCGTCACGTTGTCGCGGTCGACCGACTGGCGCGCGGCCGGCTTGAAGATCAGCTGCGGCGTGCCGCCACCCTTGTGCGCTTCCTCCAGCGTCAGCGAGGCGAGCGATCCTTCCGGCAGCGCGCCCCACGGTTCGCTGGCGCGGATGATCAGCCGGCCATCCACCATCCCGCGGATACTGGTCTTCTCCGGCATGGCGATGCGCACCACCTGCTTGCTGTTCCAGATCAGCTGTTCGGACGTGAAGAAGGTCTTGCCCCGCGAGATCAGCACCGCGCGGTTGCCCTTCGCGTCGACGACGACCGACGGCCACACGCCGATATCATCCACCGTGCCCTGGTAGATCTCCTGCGCTGCCTCCAGCGGCTGGCCGCGCTTCAGGATCTTCACGATGCGCGGATAGCCGGACTTGGTCAGCGCGCCCGCGCCCCAGTCACGCGACACGATCAGCGTGTCGGCGTCGATCCAGTCCGCGCCCTGCTTCGATGTCGGCAGGTTGAAGCCGCCCTCGACGAACTTGCCCGTCTCCAGGTCGAACTCGCGCAGGGTGATGGCGTCCTCGCCGCCTTCGCTCAGCCCGATCAGGCAGCGCCGCTCGTCGGGCTCGAGGCACGTCGCGCCCTTCCACACCCACTTCTTGCCCTCGGCCCTGGACAGTGCGTCGAGGTCGATCAGCGTCGTCCATTTCGGCGCCGCAGCGGCGAAATCCGCCGGGCTCGTCCAGCGCCATATGCCCTGCGGATGCTCCTTGTCGCGCCACAGGTTGAAGATCCGCCCGCCGATCATTCGCGGCATCGGGATGCGGTCTTCGGCGGAGGCGATCTCCAGCGCCTCGTCGAAGAACGTCTGGTAGCGCGGATCGGATTCGAGCCGCGCCAGCGTGCGCTTGTTCTCCGCTTCGACCCAGGCGAGCGGCTTCGCGCCATCCTTGTCTTCAAGCCAGATATGAGGATCATCGGTCATCGCCTTGATCTGGGCGACAGCCCCGGTCGCTGCAAGCGCCGCAAGGGCCACACCGATCGTCCAACGCTTCATTCTTCACTCATCCTCTTGGTTCACCGGCGTTCTCTACGGGATTGCCGCGGCGTCGCAACGCTTGTCCCTCCGGTGCGTCCGGCTATGGCAATTGGAATGTCTGACGGCCTCCCCCTTCCTCGCCGCCTCGTCGCGATCGCTGCGCTGGGCTGCGGATCCGCCCTGGTGATCATCGACGGCAGCGTGGCGAATGTCGCGCTGCCCACCATCGCGCGCGATCTGGGGGTGGAGCCAAGCTCCGTCGTGGCGATCGTCACCGTCTATCAGGTGATGCTGGTGATGCTCCTCCTCCCCTTCGCCGGGCTCGGCGAGCGGATCGGGCTGAAGCGCACGTACCAGGCCGGCCAGATCATCTTCGCCTGCGCGACGCTTCTTTGCTTCTTCGCCAAGAGCCTGCCGTTCCTCCTGATCGTCCGCGCGGTGCAGGCGATCGGCGCGGCGGGCGTGCTCAGCGTCTCGTCGGCGCTCATTCGCCAGACCTACCCCGCCAGCCAGCTTGGCCGCGGTCTCGGCATCAATTCGGTCATCGTGACGAGCTCGGCCGCGCTCGCCCCCACCATCGGCGGCCTCATCCTCGCCGTCGCGCCCTGGCCGTGGGTCTTCGCCAGCGCTATTCCCTTTGCGATCGTCAGCATCGCGCTTGGCCGCGCCCTCCCCAACCCGGCGCCCAGGCTGACGCAGCTCGATTTCCTCGGCGCCGGCCTGTGCGCCGCCACCTTCGGGCTGGTGATCGGCGGCGCCGAAACCTTCGTCCATGGCGACAGCCCGGTGGTGAGCGGCGCGATCGTCGCGGTCGGCATCGCGATCGGGTGGTTCTTCGTGCGGCGCGAGCTTGACGCGCCGGCGCCGATCCTGCCCGTCGACCTACTCTCCCGCCCGATCATCGCACTGTCCGCCACCGGCAGCCTCACCGCCTTCATGGCCTCCATGACGCTGCTCGTGTCGACGCCGTTCCGCCTCGCCGCGCTCGGCTTCACGCCCACCGAGATCGGCGCCTGCCTCGCACCCTGGCCGCTCACCAACATGATCGTCGCCCCGCTCTCGGGCTTCCTGTCGGATCGCATTCCCGCTGGCATCCTCGGCGGCATCGGCATGGCGGTGACGCTGGTGGCGCTTGCCCTCCTCGCCAACCTGCCGCCCGATCCCGGCTTTGCGGACATTGCCTGGCGCATGGCGCTGTGCGGCTCGGGCTTCGGGCTGTACCTGCCACCCAACGCGCGGCTGGTGGTCGGCTCCGCCCCGCGTCACCGTTCGGCGGCGGCTGGCGGCCTCATCTCCACCGTCCGCCTCACCGGGCAGACCACGGGCGCAACACTCGCCGCGGCCCTGCTCGCCGCCGGCGTCGGCGCTGGCGAGGTGCCGCCCTATGTCTCTGCCGGCCTCGCGCTGGTGGCCGGCATCTGCAGCGTCGCGCGCCTTCGTCCCTCGATCCGCAACCCAAGCATCGCTGACGTGCGGGACGATCTTCCGACGCTCCGCCAGACGCGCTGAGCCGCGGAACGCCCGCCCCGCAGGCACGTTGCCCCGCGATAGGAAGCGGGAGATGAAGATGCCCTACGTCAAGACGCGGGACGGCAATGACCTCTTTGTGAAGGACTGGGGCCACGGCCGCCCGGTCGTCCTCATCCACGGCTGGCCGCTATCGGCCGACAGCTGGGATCCGCAGGCACTTGCGCTCGCCGAGGCTGGCTACCGCGTCATCGCCTATGACCGCCGCGGCTTCGGCCGCTCGAGCCAGCCCTGGAACGGCTATGATTACGATACGCTGACAGATGATCTGGCGGACGTGATGAAGGCTGCCGAGATCGGCCCTGACGCAACGCTCGTCGGCTTCTCGATGGGCGGCGGTGAGGTCGCGCGCTACATGAGCCGCCACGATGGCCGCGGCGTTGCCTCGGCGGTGCTGGTCGGCTCGGTCGTGCCGTACATGATGAAGACGGAGGACAATCCGCACGGCGTGTCGGAAGCGAATTTGCTCCAGATCGGCCAGGGCATCCTGCGTGACCGGCCGGGGTTCTTCCACAATTTCTTCAAGGACTTTTTCGGCGTCGGCTATGTCACAAGCCCGGTCAGCGAGCCGATGCTCGACTGGGCATGGCGGCTCGCGATGCAGGCCTCGCTCCGCGCCACGCTGGAATGCGCGAAGAGCTTCAGCTTCACCGATTTCCGCCCCGATCTTCCCGCCTTCCGCGTGCCGACGCTGGTGATCCACGGCACCGGCGACAAGACGGTGCCGATCGACGCCACCGGCCGCGCCGCCGCTGCCGGCATCGCCGCCAGCCAGCTCGTCGAATATGACGGCGCGCCGCACGGCCTCTTCGCCACCCACAGCGGTCGCCTGACCGAGGATCTGCTCACCTTCCTCAGCCACTGAGCCGCAACATCATCGCCCCGGGGCCCGGCCCCGGGGTACCTGCGCTCAGCTATAGCGCTGCTCCGCCCACGGATCGCCGCGCATGTGATACCCGTTCACTTCCCAGAACCCGGGGCGATCCGCGCCGATGAACTCGATCGCGCTGATCCACTTGGCGCTCTTCCAGAAGTAAAGATGCGGGATCACCAGCCGCGCCGGCCCGCCATGCTCACGCGTCAGCGGCCGGCCAGCCCATTCGTGCGCGATCACCGCGTCGGGGCTCGCGAAATCCGCCAGCGGCACGTTCGTCGTATAGCCGTCATAGCCGTGCAGCATAACGAAGCCCGCCTCGTCCCGCGGCTCCACCAGGTCGAGCAGCGTATGCGTCGCCACCCCGCGCCAGTCGTTGTCATAGCGAGACCAGGTGGTGACGCAGTGGATATCGCTCCGCAGATCCACCTGCGGTAGCGCCATGAACGCCGCCCAGTCCAGCGTCACCGGCCGCGCCACCATGCCCCGGATGTCCAGCCGCCAGCGCTCCCGCTGCACGTCGGGCTGCGCACCGAGGTCCAGCACCGGCCAGTCGCGCACCAGATGCTGGCCCGGCGGCAGCCGCTCGTGCCCGCCCGGCGCCGGCTCGCCGCTCACGAACTTGCGCTCGCTCGCCCAGCGCTGCTTCGATCGCGTGAGCTTGCTGTCGGGTGGCGGTACGTCCTCGTCCATCGCTCTGCCTCACCTCATCGATCGCCTGCACTATAACCTCCGCCAGCCGCGCAGCCAGCAGTGATCCAAAGCGGCCGCAATGCGTTGGAGACTGCGGGTAGGCAGCGCGGGAGGCCCAGGTGGCGGACGAAAAGGATACGGTGCATTACGCTGGCTCGGCCGGCGGCTGGGGCTCGGTCCGCGGCATGACGGAGGTGTTCGCCCGCGAACGCCCGCGCCCCTCGGTGCTCGATACGCTGCGCCGCCAGAACAAGCCCGGCGGCTTCATGTGCGTCTCCTGCGCCTGGGGAAAGCCGGCGAAGCCGCATACCTTTGAGTTCTGCGAGAATGGCGCCAAGGCGACGCTGTGGGAAAACACCACCCGCCGCTGCACCCCCGCCTTCTTCGCCGAACATACCGTCACTGAACTGCGCGGCTGGAAGGATTACGATCTCGAACAGGAGGGCCGCCTCACCCATCCGATGCGCTACGATCGGCCCGCCGATCGCTATGTCGCGTGCAGCTGGGACGAGGCGTTCGCCGCCATCGGCGCGGAGCTGAAGGCGCTGCCTCCGAAAAGCACCGTCTTCTACGCGTCCGGCCGCGCCAGCCTGGAGACGAGCTACCTCTACGCCCTGTTCGCGCGCATGTACGGGCACAACAACCTGCCCGACAGTTCGAACATGTGCCACGAGACAACGTCGGTCGCGCTGAAGAAGCTGATCGGCTCACCGGTCGGCACCTGCGTCCTCGACGATTTCGAGAAATGCGACGCGATCTTCTTCTTCGGCCAGAACACCGGGTCGAACTCCCCCCGCCTGCTCCACCCGCTGCAGGAAGCGGTGAAGCGCGGCGCCACCATCGTCACCTTCAACCCGATCCGCGAAAAGGGCCTGGAGCGGTTCAAGAACCCGCAAAGCCCGGTCGAGATGCTGACCGGCAAGCACACCGACATTTCCTCGCTCTACCTGCAGGTGAAGACCGGCGGGGACATCGCGGCGATCACCGGCATGATCAAGCACGTCCTCGCCGCCGAGGAGAAGAAGTGGGCGGCCGAGAAGGTCCACGTGCTCGACGTGGATTTCATCGAACAGCACACCCAGGGCTTCGAGGATGTGAAGCGCCACGCCGAGGCGCTGTCATGGGACGAGATCGAGCGCGAAAGCGGCCTCGCACGCGCCGATATCGAGCAGGCGGCGGAGGTCTATGTCCGCGCCAAGAACACGATCTTCATGTACGGCATGGGCCTGACGCAGCACGTCCACGGCTTCGACAGCCTCGCCGCGCTGGTCAACCTCGCCCTGATGAAGGGCAATCTCGGCCGCGAGGGCGCCGGCGTCTCCCCCGTACGCGGCCATTCCAACGTGCAGGGCCAGCGCACCGTCGGCATTGCGGAGAAGCCGGAGCTCGTCCCGCTCGATCGGCTCGCCGAACAGTTCGGCTTCGATCCCCCACGGGATGAAGGCCTCAACACCGTCCATGCGTGCGAGAAGATCATCGGCGGCGAAGTGAAGGCGTTCATCGGCCTCGGCGGCAATTTCCTGCGCGCCATTCCCGAGCAGGAAAAGATGGAGGAGGCGTGGCAGAACATGCGCCTCACCGTGCAGATCGCGACCAAGCTCAACCGCAGCCACCTCGTCAACGGCGAGGTCGCCTATCTCCTTCCCTGCCTCGGCCGCTCCGAACAGGATATGCAGATCACCGGCGCCCAGGCCGTGACGATGGAGGATTCGCTCTCCTGCATCCACGGATCGCTCGGCAACATCACCCCAGCCAGCGAGCACCTGAAGTCCGAACTGGCGATCGTCTGCGCCATGGCGAAGGCGACGCTGCCACCGAACCCCAAGGCGAAATGGGATGATTGGACCGCCGACTACGGCCTCGTCCGCGATCTGATCGAGGAAACCTATCCGGAGATGTTCGCCGACTTCAACGATCGCGTCTTCACGCCCGGGGGTTTCTACAAGGGCAATGCCGCGCGCCAGCGGATCTGGAAAACGGAAAGCGGCAAGGCTGAATTCATCGTGCCCGGTACGCTTTCGGCGATCGGCGTCGAGGATACGCCCGGCCGCTGGCGCCTGATGACGCTTCGCTCCAACGATCAGTTCAACACCACCATCTATGGCTATTCCGATCGCCTGCGCGGCATCGAAGGCACGCGCGACGTGCTGCTGATGAACCCGGAGGACATCAAGGCCGCCGGCCTCGCCGAGGGTCAGGTCGTCAGCCTCGCGACCGATGTGGGCGATGGCGAGCATCGCCAGGTCGACGGGCTCACCGTCACGCCCTTCCTGCTCCCGCGCGGCTGCCTCGGCGGTTATTATCCGGAACTCAACCCGCTCGTCCCGCTCTGGTATCACGATCAGGAATCGAAGACGCCGGCGTCGAAGGGCGTGCCGGTCCGTATCGTCGCCTGATCGGTTTCGCCGCTTCACCCGCCGCCTGAAACACGATATCGGCCGCGCCCGCCCCCGGGCCGGCAGGGCCATTTCGCCGGGCTCAGCCCCGCACCACCCCGGCCAATTCGTTGAAATGTTGGATTAATCGTGATTTC
Source organism: uncultured Stakelama sp. (assembly GCA_964390515.1). Lineage (GTDB taxonomy): Bacteria > Pseudomonadota > Alphaproteobacteria > Sphingomonadales > Sphingomonadaceae > Sphingomonas. Next base: position 33,199 of record CAYMIU010000034.1, on the reverse strand, counting down.
GTCTGTGCATGGTTTCGTTCCCCCCGATCGCGCACCCGTCATGTTGGGAAAAAACGCGCTATCGCCTCAACTTCCTCAACATTCGTTTTTTGCAATCGCCCCTGCCGCCCGCCGTCGCCCGGCCCGCGGCTGTTACATTCTGCGACGAATTCCCCCCTGCTCCGACACATCGGCCTGACAGCCACCCGTCACAGCTACTCAATCCTGACCGCCTTCTCGGAGCAACGACGTGTCATCCTGGTTTCTTCCCGTGCTTTCCATCGCCGCGGCCGCAGCCCCTGCTCCGGGCCAGCCGCAGACCCCAGTCGATCAGGAGGTCCCCAGCCCCGATCCGGCCGCCGATCCCGCTGATCCCGATACGGAGGTCGAGCCCGATGGCGAGGACATCATCGTCACCGGCAGCCGCCGCCCGGTCGGATCCGTCACCGGGGATATCACGCCCGAAGTGGTGCTCACCAGCCGCGACATTCGCGCATACGGCGCAAGCAACATCGGCGAGCTGCTCGCCGAACTGAGCCCGCTCACCGGCAGCATCCAGGGCCGCGGCGGCGGCGGCCAGCCGGTCGTGCTGCTCAGCGGCCGCCGCATCAGCGGCTTCCGCGAAATCCGCGATCTCCCGCCCGAGGCGATCCAGCGCGTCGACATCCTGCCCGAGGAAGTCGCGCTAAAGTACGGATACCGTCCCGATCAGAAGGTGGTGAACATCGTCCTTCGCAACCGCTTCCGCGCGGTGACCGGCGAGGTATCCACGTCGCTCGCCACGGACGGCGGCCGCGCGGTTCAGGAGGCGGATCTCAACTATCTCCGCCTCGGCAACGGCAGCCGCTTCAGCATCGACGGCGAATACAAGCACAGCGATCCGCTGTTCGAAACGAGCCGCGATCTCGCCCAGCCCGATCCTGACCGTACCTTGCTGTCCGCCACCGACGCGGCGAAGCTCAACGCCACTTACAATCGCACGATCCTCGGCAACGTCTCGGCCACGATCACCGGCGGGCTGGAGGGGCAGGACAGCCGCGGCGCGCTTGGCCTCGCCGATGACGGCACGCAGCGGCTGACCCGCGACACCCGCTCGCGCACCGGAACGCTCACCTACGCCCTCAACGGCGATCTGTCGCAGTGGCGCTGGTCGCTGAACGGCGGCTACACGCGTGACTGGACCACCACGCTCACCGATCGCAACATCGAGGGCGGGGGCGTGCGCCGTGACCGCGCCTATTCGGTCGCCGAGACGATCGACAGCGAAGCGACGCTGAACGGCAGTCTGTTCGATCTGCCCGCCGGCCCGGTCACCACCACGTTGAAGGCCGGCTTCACCCTGCGTGACATTGCCAGCGAATCGACCCGCGCCGGCATCTTCAACGCGGTCGATCTGTCGCGCGATCAGGCCAGCGGCCAGGCGAACGTCGATTTCCCGCTGCTGAAGAACAGCGCGGTCGGCACGCTTTCCGCCAACGTCAACGCCACGATCGATCAGCTGTCGGATTTCGGCACGCTCGGCACGCTCGGCTATGGCTTCAACTGGCGGCCCAGCGACGCGGTCCGCCTGATCGGTTCGGTCAGCCATGAAGATGGCGCGCCGTCGATCCAGCAGCTCGGCAATCCGATCATCGTCACGCCCAACGTGCGCGTGCTCGATCTCGTTCGCGGCGAGACGGTGGACGCGACGGTGGTCGACGGCGGCAACCCGAACCTGCGCTCCGATCGTCGCCGCGTGATGAAGCTCGGCCTGACGGTCAAACCGATCCCGAAGACCGATCTGACGCTGCTCGCCAATTATACCGACAGCAAGATCACCAATCCGATCGCGAGCTTCCCCACCGCGACGCCCGAGATCGAGGCCGCCTTCCCCGACCGGTTCGAGCGCGATGCGGACGGCACCTTGCTGCGCATCGACAATCGACCGGTGAATTTCGCCAGCAGCCATCAGCGGCAGATCCGCTGGGGCATCAACTGGTCCGAAACGCTCGAAGCCCCGCCCCCCACCGGGCCGGACGGGCAGCCGCTCACCGAGGCCGAGCGCGAGGAGCGTCGCGCCGCCTTCCGCCAGGCGCGCGAAAGCAGCACGGGCGTGCGTCCTGGCGGCGGCCGGCGGCCGGGCTTCGGCGGCCCCGGCGGATTTGGCGGGGGGCGGTTCGGCGGTGCGCGCCAGGGCCGCGTCCAGCTCAGCGCGTTTCACACGTGGCGGCTGGAGGACACGATCCTCATCCGTCCGGGCGTGCCGGAACTCGATCTTCTCGGCGGCTCGGCGGTCGGTGCACGCGGCGGCCAGCCGCGCCATCAGGTCGAGTTCAACGCCGGGTACAACCGCAACGGCATTGGCGTCCGGCTGAACGGCACGTGGCAGGAAGGGACCAGCGTCATCGTCGATCCCAGCGGCGCGCCCTCCCCGCGCGATCTGGAATTCGGCTCGCTGTTCACCGCGAACCTGCGCGTCTTCGCCGATCTCGGCCAGCAGCAGTCGCTGGTGCGCGACATGCCCTTCTTCCGCGGCTCGCGCGTGACACTGTCGGTCAACAATCTCTTCAACCAGCGGCTCGACGTGCGCGACTCTGCGGGATCCACCCCGATCGGCTACCAGGCGGCGCTGCTCGATCCGCTCGGGCGCTCGGTCCGGCTCAGCTTCCGAAAGCTGTTCTTCTAGGCTTGTGGTATCATAATACCCGTCATGGATGCAGCGGAATCGTTGACTTTTTGCCGCCGCATCATCAAAGACCCCTCAACGCGCCGCACCTTTCCGGGGGCGGCGTCTTCGTTTTTTGCAAAGGTCTAAGCCCATGAAGGCGCTGATGAAGACCACCAAGGCGGCCAAGCCCGCCGAAGTGGAAAAGAAGTGGCACATCGTCGATGCCACCGATCTGGTGGTCGGCCGTGCGGCGGTCGTGATCGCCAACGTCCTGCGCGGCAAGCACAAGACGTCGTTCACACCGCACGTCGATTGCGGTGACAATGTCATCGTGATCAACGCCGACAAGGTTCGTTTCACCGGCAACAAGCTGGCGAACAAGGTCTATTACCGCCACACCGGCTACGCCGGCGGCATCAAGGGCGTCACCGCCGCGAAGGTGCTGGAAGGCCGCTTCCCGGAGCGCGTTCTGGAAAAGGCTGTCGAGCGCATGATCCCGCGCGGCCCGCTCGGCCGTCAGCAGATGCGCAACCTGCGCATCTTCAAGGGCGCTGAGCATCCGCACGAAGCGCAGAACCCCGAGGTCCTCGACATCGCCGGCATGAGCCGCAAGAACAAGGTGGGCGCATAATGTCCGATAATCGCCAGTCCCTCGCCGATCTGGGCGCAGCGCTCAGCGAGCAGCGTGAAACCGCCGTCGCGGCTGCAGAAGAGAAGGCCGAGGCCTATCTCGAAGGCAAGATCGACGAGCCGACGCAGCGTGCCCCGCTGCGCGCGCAGGAACTCGACAAGTATGGTCGCGCCTATGCCACCGGCCGTCGTAAGGACGCCGTTGCCCGCGTGTGGCTGAAGCCGGGTTCGGGCAAGATCACGATCAACGGCCGTGATCAGGAAGTGTATTTCGCACGTCCGACGCTGCGCCTCGTCATCAACCAGGTGTTCGGCATCACCGAGCGCGAAGGTCAGTACGACGTGATCTGCACCGTCAAGGGCGGCGGTCTGTCGGGTCAGGCCGGCGCGGTGAAGCACGGCATCAGCCAGGCGATCACCAAGTATGAGCCGATCCTGCGTGCGCCGGTGAAGGCAGCGGGCTTCCTGACCCGCGACAGCCGTACCGTCGAGCGTAAGAAGTACGGCCGCGCCAAGGCACGCCGCAGCTTCCAGTTCTCGAAGCGCTAATATCCGGCATGCCTGGCCTGCTTCGGCAGGCCGGCGGCCAGACGGCAAGATCGGGGCGGTCCAGCGATGGGCCGCCCTTTTCTTGTCCGGCCGCGGCAAGTTTCTGCGCGCCGCCGGTCGCAGCGCGCTGGCGATGATCCTATATCGGCCAGATGCCCGCCTATGCCGATCTGGCCCCGCATCTCCCGCTGATCCTGTCGCTGCTGGCCATTATCGTCGTCGCCGGCTTCCTGCGCAGGATCCCGGTGATCGGACGGATCGTCGGCGCCGCGACCTGGCTGGTCCTGCTCGGCGCGCTGGCGTTGGTACTGGTGCAGCGCGAGCGCTTCGATCCCTATCTTGGCCGCGTCGCCGAGATCCTCGATCTCTCCGGCCAGCGAGTCGCCGGCGAAGAAACACGGATCCGCATGAGCCCGGACGGCCATTTCTGGGCCAACGTCCAGTTCGGCGGCGTGAAGCGGCGCATGCTGATCGACAGCGGCGCCACGGTCACCGCGCTCTCGCTCGATACCGCCAATGCAGCGGGGCTGGAGGTGCGCGAGGCGATGTTCCCGATGCTGCTGCGCACCGCGAACGGCACGATCCGGGCGCAGACGGCGTCGCTCGGCGAGCTTCGCCTCGGCAACATCGTCGCGCGTGACGTGCCGGTGGTCGTCTCCCCCGCGTTCGGCGAGACGAACGTACTCGGCATGAACTTCCTGTCGCGGCTGAAATCGTGGCGGGTGGAAGGGCGAACGCTGATCCTGACGCCCAACCACCCGCAGGCCGTCACATCGGAATGATCCGGTCACCCAGCCGCTCCGCTTCGGCGCGGTCATGGGTGACGATCAGCATCGGCAGGCGAAGCTCATCGCGCACCCGCTCGATCGCCCGCGTCGCATCCTCCCGCCGTCCCGCGTCCAGCGAAACCAGCGGCTCGTCGAGCAGCAGGAAGTCCGGATCGCTCAGCAAGGCACGCCCGATCGCCACCCGCCGCGCCTCCCCACCGGACAGCGTCCGGGGCCAGCGATCGAGCAGCCCGGCAATGTCGAGCGTATCTGCCACCTCATCGAGCCGGTTGCTGCGCCGCGCGCCGTAAAGCAGGTTCCGCCGCACATTGAGATGCGGGAACAGCCGCGCCTCCTGGAACACCATGCCCACGCGGCGTCGCTCCGGCGGAAGGTCGATCCGCGCGGCCGCGTCGAACAGGGTACGCCCGCCCACCCGCACATGCCCGCGATCCGGCCGAAGCAGCCCGGAGATCGTCATCAGCACGCTCGTCTTGCCGACCCCGGACGGTCCGAACAGCACGCTCGCGCCGCTCCCCACCTCGAAGCGCGCGCCGAGAATTGCGCCGCCGCGCCGTACCGTCACATCGACGTCAAAGGACATGGAGCCGCCTGCCCTGCCGCCGCACCAGCACCTCCGAAAGAACCAGCGCGGCAAGGCTGATCGCCACCGAGATCGCCGCTAGCTTCCACACCGCCGCCTCCCCGCCCGGTCGCTGAAGCGCGGCGTAAATCGCCAGCGGCAGGGTCTGCGTCTCGCCCGGCACGTTCGACACGAAGGTGATCGTCGCGCCGAACTCCCCCAGCGACCGCGCGAAACCCAGCACCGCGCCCGCCAGCACGCCGGGCAGCGATAGCGGCAAGGTTATCGTCGCGAACGTCCGCCAGCGTCCGGCGCCCAGCGTCCGCGCTGCTTGCTCCAGCCTTTGATCCACCGCCTCCAGCGACAGGCGGATCGCCCGCACCATCAACGGCAACGCCATCACCCCCGCCGCGATCGCCGCTCCGGTCCAACGGAACAGGACGGTGGCGCCGAACCACCGCTCCAGCAACTCGCCCGCCGGTCCACTCGGCGCGAATGCCAGCAGCAGCAGCCACCCGGTGACGACCGGGGGGACGACCAGCGGCAGATGGACGATCCCGTCGAGAAGCACCTTCCCCGGGAAGCGCCCACGCGCGAGCAGCCAGGCCAATGCGAAGGCGATCGGCAACGCGCCGGCAGTCGCCACACCGCCGACAAGCAGCGAAAGCCGCACGATCGTCGCGATATCCTCGCTCAACGCGCGTTAAACCCATGGCGGCGCATGATCGCCTGCCCCGCCGGCGACAGCAGGAAGCGGCGGAACCCTTTGGCGTCCGGGTTGCGGGAGGCCGCCAGCCGCGCGACGGGATAGAGGATCGGCGGATGGCTGCGCGCGGGAAAAAAGCCGGCGACTCGCAGTGTCGGCGCGACCCGCACATCGGTGGCATAAACGACGCCATAGGGCGCCGCCCCGCGCTCGACCATCGCCAGCGCCGCCCGCACGCTCTCCGCCCGCACCACGCGCCGCGCCACCGCCGGCCACGCCCCCAGCCTCGCCAGCGCCGTGCGGCCATAGCGCCCCGCCGGCACCGCATCCGGATCGGCCATTGCCAGCGGCCCGGCCGCCAGCACGCGCGCCAGCGCCTCACCGCGCAGCGCGGCCACGGAGCGCTGCCCGGCACGCGCCACCACCACAAGCCGGTTGCCGGCAAGCGTCGCACGAGTATCCGGCGCCAGCAGGCCGCGCTGCGCCAGGTCGTTCATCCAGTCCTCGTCTGCGGAAACGAACAGGTCCGCCGGCGCCCCCGCGGCAACTTGCCGCGCCAGCGCCGAGGACGCCGCAAAGGAAAGGACCGGCGCCGCATGCCCCTGCCGAGTCCACGTCGCGGCGGCATCATCCAATGCTTCCTGCATGCTCGCTGCCGCCAGCACCAGCGGCCCGCGCCGCTGCGCTGCTGCCTCGCTGCCAGCGAAGGTTACGAGCAGCAGGAGCATCGCGAGGAAGCGCATCCGCTTTCTCTATCGCGCTCCTGCGCAATGAACCACCATCGTTCGCGCCGCCGCCATGATGCGCGGAGGCGGTGGACAAGCATAAGCCGATTGCTTTAGCGGCAGCGCAGCAAAACGGAGAGGGCAGCCATGGCATTGCCACGAGGATCACGGCGGTGAGCGAGATCGGAACGATGCTCGCCGACACGGCCGAGCGACTGTTTGCCGCGCCGGACCAGGCTGGCGCACATGATGCGGCTTGGTCCGATGCTCGTTGGTCGACGATCGAGGAAAGTGGCCTGCCGCTCGCGCTGGTGCCGGAAGAGGCTGGCGGCTTCGGCGTTCCGGTGGAGGAAGCGCTCGCCCTTATCCGCCAAAGCGGCCGACACGCTCTGCCCCTGCCGCTCGCCGAGACGATCGTCGCCAACGCCGCGCTCGCCGCTGCCGGCCTCCCGCTGGCGGAAGGCCCCGCCGCGCTGGTGCCGACCGGAACGGATCGCATCGCCTGGGGCCGCAACGCGCGTACATTCGTGGTCGAACGGGATGGCCAGCTTCACCGGGTCACGGGTGCCGCCACCGTCGCGACGCAGGGCGCGAACCTCGCCAACCTGCCGCGCGACGCCATGACGCTTGGCGATGGCGCGGCGGCCGCCGCCAACGGCCCCGGACTGCTCGAGCTTGGCGCACTCGCCCGCGCGCTGCAGATGGCCGGCGCACTCGAGCGCGTGCTTGAGCTGACGGTCGAACACGTCTCTACCCGCGTCCAGTTCGGCCGCCCCTTGTCGAAGTTCCAGGCGATCCAGCAGGAACTGGCGAAGCTCGCCGGCGAAGTCGCCGCCGCCTCTGCCGCCGCGGATCATGCCGCCAGCGCCTATGCGGAGGGCGCTGACCTCGCCTTCGCCGTCGCGGTCGCCCGTGCCCGTATCGGTGGGGCCGCCAGCAAGGCGAACGGCATTGCACACCAATTGCACGGCGCGATCGGATTCACCCGCGAACATGCGCTTCATCGCTTCACGACTTCGCTTTGGGCGTGGCGCGATGAATTCGGCACGCAGCGCTACTGGACGCTCCTGCTCGGCAAGCGCGCGCTCGAAAGCGGGCGAGACGGGTTTTGGCCGATGGTGGTGGCAGCATGACGACGCTTCGTTTCCCCTCGCCGCCGCGCCACGACGCTGCCGAAAACCTGCGCGGCGAAGTGCGCGCCTTCCTGGCGGAGGCGCTGGCGGATCGCAGCCCGCTGTCCCGCGCGGACAGCTGGAACGGCTTCGACCGGGGTTTCAGCCGCAAGCTCGGCGCCAAGGGCTGGCTCGGCATGACCTGGCCGAAGCGCTACGGCGGGCATGAGCGAAGCGCCTTCGAGCGGTATGTCGTGGTTGAGGAAACGCTCGCCGCTGGCGCGCCGGTCGCGGCCCACTGGATCGCCGATCGCCAGAGCGGCCCCAGCCTCCTCAAATATGGCACCGAGGAGCAGAAACAGGCCGTGCTGCCCGGCATCGCCGCCGGGGAGACGGTCTTCTGCATCGGCATGAGCGAGCCCGATTCGGGTTCGGACCTTGCCGCGACCCGCACCCGCGCCGTGCCGGTCGATGGCGGCTGGCGCGTCACCGGCACCAAGCTCTGGACCACCGGCGCGCACCATGCCGATTACATGATCCTCTTCTGCCGAACGAGCGGCACGCCGGCCGAGCGACAGGCCGGCACCAGCCAGCTGCTTGTCGACCTGCGCCGCACCGAGGGGATCACGATCCGCCCGATCATCGATCTCGCCGGCCAGCATCATTTCAACGAAGTCCATTTCGAAGATGCCTTCCTCCCTGCTTCGGCGCTGATCGGCACCGAGGGCCAGGGATGGGAACAGGTGATGAGCGAGCTTGCGTTCGAGCGCAGCGGGCCCGAACGCTTCCTCTCCTCGATGCAGCTGCTGATCGAGCTGATCGGCGTCCTTCAACGCGCGGATAATGAGGCCGCCCAGCTTGCCGTCGGCCGCCTCACCGCGCACCTCATCACGCTGCGGCGCCTTTCGCGTGGCGTCGCCGCAATGCTGGAGGCGGGCGAGAACCCCGGCACCCATGCCGCGATCGTCAAGGATCTCGGCGCCACCTTCGAACAGGAGCTGCCGGACATCGCCCGCACGTTGGTCGATGCCGAGCCGGACAGCGCTTCCACTTCGGACTTCATCGCCGTTCTCGCCCATATCACCTTGAACGCGCCAAGTTTCTCCCTGCGTGGCGGCACGCGGGAAATCCTGCGCGGCATCATCGCGCGCGGCCTTGGCCTGCGCTGACCGGAGAATTTCATGACCGTTATCACCACCGAGATCCGTGGCCCGATCGCCATCCTGCGCCTCAATCGTCCCGACGCGATGAACGCGCTCGGCGCGGAGGGTGACGGCGAGGCAGTGCGCGCCGCTTGCGACGCGCTCAACGCCGATCTCTCGATCCGCTGCGTCATCCTGACCGGTGAGGGCCGCGCCTTCTCGGCTGGCGGTGACGTGAAGAAGATGGCGGATCCCAACGGTCCCTTCTCCGGCGGCGGCATGCCGGTGCGCAGCCATTATCAGCGCAATATCCACCGCATCGCGCGCGCGCTCTTCTCACTCGACATGCCGGTGATCGCGGCCGTCAATGGCGCCGCGATCGGCCTTGGCTGCGACGTCGCTTGCATGGCGGATATCCGCATCGCCTCGGACAAGGCGAGGTTCGGCGTCACCTTCCTCAAGCTCGGCCTCGTGCCCGGCGACGGCGGCTCGTGGCTCCTCCCGCGCACCATCGGCATGAGCCGCGCGGCCGAACTGTTCTTCACCGGCGACCTGATCGATGCTGCCACTGCCGCCGACTGGGGCCTCGTCAGCCGCGTCGTGCCGCACGATACGCTGATGGAAGAGGCGCTGGCGATGGCCGCCAAGATCGCCGCCCTGCCGCCGCACTCGCTCCGCCTCACCAAGTCGCTGCTGCGCCAGGGGCAGACGAGCAGCTACGATCAGGCGCTCGACTCGGCCTCCACCGCGCAAGCCGTCAGCCACGCGACGCAGGATCACCACGAAGGCGTGATGGCCCTCCTGGAAAAGCGCGAGGCGGTATTCCAGGGCAAGTGATGCGCCGCGGCGTGGACTAACGCCGCGTCCGTCCCTAGATCGCGCGCCATGCTCGCGTCCCGAAAGCCCGACGTCGTTACCTTGGGCTGCCGATTGAACCTCGCCGAAAGCGAAACGATCAGGGCACTCGCCGGCGATCGGGACATGGTCGTGGTGAACGGCTGCGGCGTCACCAACGAAGCGATGCGGCAGACCCGCGCGGCCGTCCGCCGCGCGCGCCGCGATCGGCCGGCGGCGGAGATCGTCGTCACCGGCTGCGCATCGGAGATGGACCGCGCCGCCTTCGCCGCCATGCCGGAGGTGGATCGCATCGTCGCCAACGCCGCGAAGCTGCTGCCGGCGACCTGGGGCGGCTTCCCCAATCACCGCCCGCGCCGCCGCCACGCCCGCGCCTTCCTCGGCGTGCAGAACGGCTGCGATCACGCTTGCACCTTCTGCGCCATCCCGCAGGGCCGCGGACCCAGTCGCTCTACCCCGATCGGTCAGGTCGTCGCCGAGGTCGCGGCGCTCGTCGACGATGGCGCGAACGAGGTCGTGCTTAGTGGCGTCGACCTCACCAGCTATGCCGGCGGACTCGGCGCGCTCGTCGAGGCCGTACTGAAGGGCGTGCCCCGGCTGCCGCGCCTGCGCCTCTCGTCGCTCGACACGATCGAGATCGACGATCACCTGTTCGATCTCGTGACGAGTGAGGCGCGCGTCATGCCCTCGCTTCACCTCTCGCTTCAGGCGGGCGACGATCTCATTTTGAAGCGGATGAAGCGCCGCCACCTGCGCCGGGAGGCCATTGCCCTGGTCGAGCGGCTGAAGGCGAAGCGCGACATTGCCATCGGCGCCGATCTCATCGCCGGTTTCCCGACCGAGGACGAAGCGGCGTTCCAGAACACGCTCGCGCTGCTCGACGATTGCGACATCGTCGGCGCGCACATCTTTCCCTTCTCCCCGCGCGCCGGCACACCCGCCGCGCGCATGCCGCAAGTGCCGGTGCCGGTGGTGAAGGCACGCGCCGCCCGCCTGCGCGAGGCCGCCGCCCATCGCCGCGCCGGCTGGCTCCGGACCAGCGTCGGAAAAACCGGCACGATCGTGGTCGAAAAGCCGGGCGATCGCGGCCATCTACCAAGCTTCGCCGAGGTCCGCCTCGCCGCCCCGCTTCCCACCATTGGCGCCCTGGCCGATGTACGGATTACTGCTGCTGCCGACGATCATCTAATTGGAATTCCAGCATGACTGACCAGCGTTCCTGGCACGACAAGCTTCTTGGCGGCTTCCGGCGCACGTCCGATCGCCTCGTCGGCAATCTCGCGGGCCTCGGCACGGCGCGCCTCGACGAGGAAACGCTCGACGAGATCGAGGAAGCGCTGATCGCCTCCGATCTAGGCCCGGAAACCGCCAGCCGCATCCGCGCCCGCCTCGCGGAGGGCAGCTACGAGCGCAACATGGAGGAGCTGGGCATCCGCCTCGTCGTCGCCGAGGAGGTCGAGAAGGTTCTGGCGAATGTCGCCAAGCCGCTCGAGATCGAGGCCTTTCCGCGCCCGCAGGTGATCCTCGTCATCGGCGTCAACGGATCGGGCAAGACGACCACCATCGCAAAACTCGCGCACCTGCTGATGGAGCAGGACTATGGCGTGATGCTTGCCGCAGGCGACACCTTCCGCGCCGCCGCGATTGGCCAGCTCGCCACCTGGGCGGAGCGAGTCGGCGTGCCGATCGTCACCGGGCCGGAGGGCGGCGACGCTGCCGGCGTCGTTTGGGATGCGGTGAAGAAGGCGACCGAGACCGGCATCGACGTGCTGATCGTCGACACCGCCGGCCGCCTCCAGAACAAGCGCGAACTGATGGACGAGCTCGCCAAGATCCGCCGCGTCCTCGGCCGGATCAATCCCGCCTCCCCGCATGACGTTGTGCTCGTGCTGGATGCAACCACCGGCCAGAATGCGCTGTCGCAAATCGAGGTGTTCAAGGAAGTCGCCGGCGTCACGGGCCTCGTCATGACGAAGCTTGACGGCACGGCGCGCGGCGGTGTGCTGGTCGCCGCGGCGGAGCGTTACGGCCTGCCGATCCACGCCATCGGCGTCGGCGAGGGGATGACGGATCTTCGCCCGTTCGACGCGCATGAGGTCAGCCGGATCATCGCCGGCGTGGACGACCGGCGCTAGGTTCAGCGCAGCGAAACCTCGATCGAGCTACGTCTGTTCAGCAGGCGCAGGTGAACGGAGCAATTGGTGAGCGGCACGACGAAAACTTCCCCCGGGATACGATTGGCAGTCGATTACGGCCCGCTGCTGGTGTTCTTCGCAGTGAACTTCCTCGCACCGGGCCCGGCTATCGCCCGCATCGTCGCGGCGACGGCAGCGTTCATGGTCGCCATGGTTGTCGCGCTCGGTCTGTCGTGGTGGAAGACGCGGCACATCCCGCCGATGCTGCTGATCTCGGGTGCGCTGGTCATCGTGTTCGGCGGGCTCACCCTCTGGTTCCACGACGAGCGCTTCATCAAGATGAAGCCGACCTTCGTCTACGGCATCTTCGCCGCGACGCTCGGCTTCGGCCTCGCCACCGGCCGCCCGCTGCTTCAGGCGCTGCTCGAAAGCGCCTATCCCGGCCTCAGCAAGCAGGGCTGGCACAAGCTCACGCGCAACTGGGCCTTGTTCTTCGTCTTCATGGCGCTTCTGAACGAAGCGGTCTGGCGCACCACCAGCACCGATTTCTGGGTCGGCTTCAAGCTGTGGGGCGCGATCCCGCTGACCATGATCTTCGCGATCGCCAACGTGCCGATGCTGATGCGCCACGGGCTGCAGGCCGGCGAAGCGGCCGAAACGGTGCCGCCGACCGAATGACAAAGCAACCCGTGGGGCGGATCCCCACGGGCTGCCATGTCGCATCAGCTGCGGCGTGCAAGATACTATAACCGCTCGATCTTCTGCGCCACTTCGTCGATCAGGGCCGCCACGTCATGCACCGTCGCTTCTGACGCGTCACCGCGCGTGAGACGGCCCTGCAGCGCGGTCTTGAGATTGGCCATCGCGCGGCGCACCGGCGCGCCGTCGGTGCGCTTGGTCTGCTCGCTCATCGCGGCAAGCCGCCCGAACAGCCTCTCCACCGTCGCCGCCTGTTCGCCGAGCTGCGCGGTGCCTTCCAGCGTGATGGTGAATTTGCGCCGGCCGTCACCTGCCTCTTCGCTGGCGACGAAGCCGATCTCGTTCAGCATGGTCAGCGACGGATAGATCGTGCCAGGCGATGGCGCATAGCCGCCACCCGTCAGTTCCTCGATCGACTTGATCAGCTCATAGCCGTGGCGCGGTTCGTCGCTGATCAGCTTCAGCAGCACCAGCCGCAGCTCCGCGCCGTCGAAAATCCGCCCGCGACGCATGCCGCGTCCGTGACGACCGGCCATCTTGCCCGCCATCGCCGCGAGCATATTGTCGCGACCGCGTCCCTTGCGCCCATGCGCCGCGCCATCGCTCCGCGTCGGCCGACCGCTTGCGTGATGCATCCCGCCACCATGGCTGTTGCCGCGGCGATGCCTGGTTCCGGTGTCCATAACAACTCTCGTTAAGATAGTTTCAAGATATATCTTGCCTGCTCTTCGTCAAGGCTGCTGTGCAAATAGTCCTGCGCCACCTATCTAGCGCGCATGGCCGATCTCTTTGCCGGGTTCGAACCCCCCGCCGCTCCGGACGAACCCGCTGCTGACGCCCCGCTCGCCGATCGCCTCCGCCCCCGCCGGCTGGAGGATGTCGTCGGCCAGGAACATCTCACCGGCCCCGAGGGCGCAATCGGGCGAATGGTCGCTGCGGGGCGCCTGTCGTCGATGATCCTCTGGGGTCCGCCCGGCACCGGGAAAACCACCATCGCACGCCTGCTCGCGGACGCCGTGGGCCTGCGCTTCGTGGCAATCTCGGCCGTCTTCTCCGGCGTCGCCGATCTCAAGAAGGCGTTTGCGGAGGCACGCGACGCGGCCAAGATGGGCCGGCGCACCCTGTTGTTCGTGGACGAGATCCACCGCTTCAACCGCGCGCAGCAGGATGGCTTCCTGCCCTATGTCGAAAACGGCACCGTCACCCTGGTCGGCGCGACCACCGAGAACCCGTCGTTCGAGATCAACGCCGCACTCCTCAGCCGTGCGCAGGTACTGATCCTCCAGCGGCTCGACACGCGCGCGCTTGGCGAGCTCATCACCCGTGCAGAGGCGATGGTCGGTCGCCCGCTGCCCCTCGATCAGGCGGCGCGTGACGCACTTCTCGCCAGCGCGGATGGCGACGGCCGCTTCCTCCTAAACCAGGTGGAAACGCTCTTCTCGGTCGATCTGGAGAAGCCGCTCGATCCCGCTGGATTATCGGCGTTTCTTCAGCGTCGGGTCGCCATCTACGACAAGGATCGCGAGGGTCATTACAATCTCATCAGCGCGCTTCACAAATCGATGCGCGGGTCGGATCCGCAAGCCGCGCTCTACTATCTCGCCCGCATGCTGACGGCGGGCGAAGAACCGCTCTACGTCCTTCGCCGCATCACCCGCTTCGCCAGCGAGGATATCGGCCTCGCCGATCCGCAGGCGCTCGTGCAATGCCTCGCCGCCAAGGACGCGTACGATTTCCTCGGCTCCCCCGAGGGCGAGCTCGCGATCGTGCAGGCGTGCCTCTATTGCGCCACCGCTCCCAAATCGAACGCCGCCTACAAGGCGATGGGAGCCGCCTGGCGCAGCGCGCGCGAAACCGGCTCGCTGATGCCTCCGTCGACAATCCTCAACGCACCGACGAAGCTGATGAAAGACATCGGCTATGGCAAAGGCTATGCCTATGACCATGACAGTGCAGATGAATTCTCAGGGGCCGATTACTGGCCGGACGAACTTGGCCCGCAACATTTCTACTCGCCCAGCGGCCGCGGCTTCGAGCAGCGGATCGCGGAGCGGCTGGCGCATTGGGAGGCGCTGCGCGCTGAGCGGGGCTCTCGCCGCTAGCCTCGCGGCGACCGCAGCGGTCCCCGCCCACGCGCAGGTGATCGCGCAGCAGACGAGCAGCGAATATCAAAACGCAATCGCCGCCGGCTACAAGGCGCTGATGCTGTGCGAAGGCGTGATCGCCGCCGGCCGCACAGAGGCACAGGTCTCCGCGGTCGAACTGCGCGGCATCTATCCCGAATATGACGCGATCGTCCCGAAGCTCCGCGCCACCATCGATCGCAAGGCACGCACCGTCAGCGTCCCGTTCGCGGCCGACCTGCCGCCGCGTCGCGCCGAATGGGGCCCACGTACCGGATGCGTCCTCGCGCCGATCGGCGGCACTGCGCGCGTCGCGCCTGCCTTCACCACGGCGCCCGCTCTTCCCGGCCCGGCCGATCCGCGCCCGTGGCCGATGGGCGATGCCGGCATCGCGCCCCGCCCCTCTCCCGCACTCGCTGCCACCATCGGCCGCGCCTTCGATCGTGCCAGCTACGGCAAGGGCGAGACGCTCGGCGTCATCGTCATGCGTGACGGCAAGATCATCGGCGAGCGCTATGCGGACGGCTTCGGCCCGTTCGTTCCCAACCGCACCTGGTCGGTGGCGAAGAGCGTCGCCGGAACGCTCGTCGGCATGGCCGCGCGCGATCTGGCGATCGACCCGAAGAAGTCCGCCGGCATCCCCGAATGGAAGACGCCGGGCGATCCGCGTCAGGCGATCACGCTCGATCAGTTGCTGCGCATGTCCTCTGGCCTGCACAGCGACCATTATGGCAACCGCACCGACGCGCTCTATTTCGGCGGCACCACCGTCACCGAACAGGTGCCCGGCTGGCCGCTCGAAGTGAAGCCCGGCACGCGCTTCCGCTATGCCAACAATGACATCCTGCTCGCGGTCCGCGCCGTCCGCGCACGGATGAACAACGATCGCCGCTACGCCGATTGGCCCGCACAGTTGTTCCGCCCGCTCGGCATGCAGCACACCACCGCCGGCACCGACTGGCAAGGCAATCTTCTCCTCTCCAGCCAGATCTGGACGACCGCACGCGATCTCGCCCGCCTCGGCCAGTTCTGGCTGCAGGACGGCGTGTGGCAAGGCAAGCGACTGCTCCGCGCCGGCTGGATGCGCTACATGACCACGCCGTCCGGGCCGCAGCCCGCTGACGGGCCCGGCTATGGCGCGACCATGTGGCTGTTCGGCCCGAAGCAGGGCCTGCCCGCCGGCAGCTATTCCGCCCAGGGCAACCGCGGCCAGTATGTCATGGTGGTGCCGAGCGAGCGGCTGGTGATCGTCCGCCGCGGCGAGGATCCGGGCAGCGCCCGCTTCGACATCGCCCGCTTCACCGCGGACGTGATCCGGGACGGCAAGTGAGGAACCGGCACTAAGTCATTGAACGTGCCTGCGCCCCCTTCCGATCTCCCAACTCACTTCCGACGGTTCGCTGCGATCGACTGGTCCGGCGCGAAGGGCAAGCGGCACAAGGGTATCGCCGTGGCGCTGTGCGAGGCTGGCACCGCCGCGCCCAGACTTGTGCCGCCGCCGGACCGGGTCTGGTCGCGCCGCGATGTGCTCGACTGGCTCCTCGCTGAGGCTACGTCCCCGCTCCTCGTCGGGATAGATTGCAGCTTCTCCGCGCCCTTCCTCGCCCGGGGTGCGCACCTGCCGGGCGAAACGAAGACTGCCACCGCGCGCGACCTGTGGCGCTATGTCGACGACAACAGCCCCGACGAGGATCTCGGCGCCGCTTCCTTCCTTGAAGCACGCCGCGGCCGCCACTTCTACCTGGGCGCCGCCGATGGACCGAAGCGTGATTTCCTCCACTGGCGCGCCTGCGAAATGGCCGGCGACCGCTCGACCAAACCGACCACCGTCTATGACGCGATCGGCGCGGCGCAGGTCGCCAAGGCAAGCTTCGCCGGCATGCGCCTCCTCCATCACCTCGACGGCCGCCTGCCGGTCTGGCCGTTCGACGGCATTCCGTCTGAGGGCGCGCTCCTCGTGGAAATCTACACCTCGATCGCGGCGCGCGCCGCCGGCATGCCGCGCGGCCGCAGCAAGATGCGCACCGGCGAGGCGCTCGACGATGCGCTGCGGGCGATCGGCAGCGACCCGCACGATCCGCTGGAGCGGTATGACGATCACGCCACCGACGCGATCCTCGCTGCCGCGTGGCTGCGCGCCAGCGTCGGGCGCCTTGATCTCTGGCACCCCCCGGGCCTGACGGAGCCGGTTCGCGAAAGCGAAGGCTGGACGTTCGGCGTCGCTTGACGCATGAGCAGCCCCACGCCGGTTTAGCTCAGCTGGTAGAGCAGCGGTTTTGTAAACCGAAGGTCGCGGGTTCGATCCCTGCAACCGGCACCACTTCGACCCACCCGCAATCCGTCACCGCCGCGATTTCAGATAGGCGGCGACCGCGCGATACGCCGGCAGCGACGTCGGATCGTTCAGGGCGTTCGACGCGGTCGGCATCGATGCGAAGCGGGCGATCACCATGTCCGCGTCCCAGTCGACATAGATCGTCTGGCCATGCACGCCGCGCGCCGCGATGATCATCCGGTCACTGGGATAGATCCACCAGAGCCCGGCATATGTGCCGCCGGCCAGGGCCGGATAGGCAGTGCCGAACTTCTTCGGGTCGCCGCCGGTGCGGATCGCCTCCACCGCCGCGGCCGGGAACAGGCGCTGGCCGTTGATCACGCCCTTGTTCAGCATCAGGAGGCCGATCCGCCCTATGTCCCGCAGCCCCGCGCTAAGCCCGCCGCCGGCGAACGGCGTGCCATAAGCATCGACCGTCATGTACGCGTCCTGCTCCGCGCCCATCCGCCGCCACAGCCGGTCTGAAGCGAGGTTCGCGACCGATTTGCCGCTGACGCGCGAGATGATCCAGCCGACCATGTCCGCATTCGGCGTCTTGTAGTGGAAGGCCTCTCCGTTCTTCCCCTCCGGCTTGATCTGCTCCAGCGCCTCAAAATAGCCGTTCGGCCCCGTATAGCCGGCCGGCTTCGGCAACGGGCTGGCCGCCGTCGCGTATTTCCACACGCCCGCATTGGGATCGGTATAATCCTCGGAATAGTCCAGCGCGGTGGTCATGTTCATCACTTCACGCACCGTCGCGGTGCCGAAGGCGCTCTTGGCAACTTCCGGCACGTAGCGCGTCACCGGCGCGTTCGGATCCAGCTTTCCTTCCGCAACCAGGATCTCCGCCAGCAGCCCGGTCAGCGACTTGGTCATCGACATGGCGCCGTGTTTGCCGTCCGGCTCCAGGCAGCCGGAATACCATTCGTAGATCACCCGCCCCTTGTGGAAGATCAACATGCCGTCGGTGTAATTGACGCCGAGAGATTGCTCCCACGTCAGCGTCTTGTTCGAATTCAGCGGCGTGAACTTCAGCGCGTTGATCGTGCGCATGCTTTGCGCAAGCTCTGCCGGCGGCACATAGGTCAGCGGGATCGCGTTCTTCAGGCCGCGGTTGATCTCCACGGTCGGCAGCAGCTGACGCATATGGCAGACCGACCAGCGCAGCTTGGGAAAGCTGAAATAGTCGGATTCCGGCTGCATGATCAGCTTGTCCTTGGGCGGCGGGAATCCCTGCATCCAGCCCATGACGCGCGGGTCGGATGCCGCCGCCGACAAAGGCGCCTTCTGCGTGGTCCCGGCGGGAGAACTCGCCTGTTCCTGCCCCGACACGGCCACTGCAGCAACGGCGATCGAGGCCGCGCAGGCAAGCCCCAGACGCAAGGCGCTAGTAATTGACCACGACATTGATGAATGCTCCAGACCAGACTGGGGGTGTTCCTGGAAATGCTGCCTTGATCCCGGCGCCCGGGAATGACGCGCTCACCCCCGCGGTCAGGAACACGTCCGGCCCGAAGATGTGGTTATATTCCAGGAACAGGTCGTCCGAGAGATGTCGCTTCGTCACGCCCGAGATCAGGTTGAACCCGCTCGGCGTGGAGACGAGCCGCGTCGTCTGACCGAACTGGATCGGGCTGCCGAGCTTGTCCGCGTCGATCCGGGCATAGCGCAGCGTCAGCGCGTCCTTCTTCGATGGCTGAACGGCGAATGCGAGCTCGAGCGCCCGCAGGTTCGAATTGATGAACACCATCGACGATTTCGATCCGGTCGCCCACGCGCCCGGTGACCCTTCGTAATATAGGGGATCGAACCGCTCGAGCTTCGGCGTCGTCGGATCGTCGCCGGAGAACACCTTGACGGTGGCAGTCAGCGTCGGTGTCCACGAGGTCTCGGCGAACCGATAGCCAACCTGCGCACGCCCCGCCCAGGCGGACATGTTGATCCGGTTATTCCATTCGTACGCGAAGTCCCCGGTGGCAAACCAGTTCCGCAGCAGGCCTTCGCTGCCGATGGTACGGAAATAAAGGTTGATGGCGTTGGTCTTGTCGCGCCCGTCGGGAATGATCGTCGGCGCGCCCAGACCGTCCGGCGCGGCGCGAATATAGGGAGACTGCGATCGCAGCACGTTGATGTAGGTGAAGCCCAGATAGTCGCCGCCAGCGGAATCGTAGCGGATGTCGGCCCCGGCCAGCTGGTTGTGGCCGTTGTTCGATTTCAGTTCGCGCGGCTCGATGAAATAGCCGGTGATTGTCCGCCGCCCGTTGATGATGCGGATGATCCCCGCCTGCTTCCACGCCTTGCGCGGCCCGAACTTGAGCGCCCCGCGCTCGAACCCGCTCGTCCCGCCGTTCGCGATCAGCATGCCGCTGCCAAGCTGCAACTCGCGCGGGCCGAGCGAGCTGTCGACATCGACCGGGTGACCAGAGGTGCGATAGCCGAGATACCCCTCCTCCAGCGTGATCGCGCCTTCGTTCTTGGCGTCGAACGCATCCCGGCCCCAGGTTTTCGATGCCACGCCGGAAACTTTGCCGTACAGGGTGCCGCCATTGGCAAAGGTCTTGTCGAAGCCAACGCCCGGCTTCACGTAGAATTCGAGCCAGTTCTGATTGGAATTGAACCGCGCGTCTGGCGCGTAGACCGAGGCGAAGTTCCAGAACAGGTTTGACTCGCTGACGAGGTTCAGCCCGCCCTGGAAATACCAGCGGACAGCAAGCCCATCCTTGTCGTAGATCGTCGTCTTCGGCGTGTTGACGGGCGAATTCTCCTTCAGCTCCTTCGCTTTCAGCGCCGAGGGGCCGCCCTCGGGAAGGCTCGTCTTGCCGGTCCGGCGCACCGATCCATCGGTTACCTGAAGCCCGCCGTCACGGCCGGCGGGAATGTCACATACCTCCCCGCCGGTGCACTCCCGGTCCTCGACGATCAGAACGGCCTGAACGTCGGCGGATTGGGGCGGCAGGTCGATCATCATATGCCGACCGAAGGTGGGGTGCCGTGGATATGGGCTGCGCCGTGCCGAAGGTGCGCTTCCGCCAGCGATGAACAGGCCGGCGCCGCAAGTCGCGCCCGCGCAGCGTCAAAAAAGAAGTGGCTGTGGCGTAATATGGCGGAAGGCCGCAGCTTGTCGGCCGGAAAGCTTGCTCTCACCCGGCGCAGGAGACTTGCTGCTCCGGCCTCCGGCGGCATCTCCCGACGCACGTCGCTCATTTTCCGTCCTCCCGTTGTCAACTTGGTAGTACCAAGGCAAGAACCGGAATATGGGTAGACCTACCTAGGTCCTTGCGAGCCCCGGCGGCGCGCACAGGGCGAGACCCGATGAAATACCCCCGCCTCTTGATGACTACATCTGTAGTCGGTAGAGCGACACCTCCGCCAGCTACACGAGCCGCCGCGTGCTACGATCCGCCTTAACCCTCCTGGCTGCCGCAAGCCTCGCTGCCTCCGGTCCCACTGCCGCCAGTGTCACTGCCGCAGCTCCGAAGGGGGCGCGCGGCCCCTATGACCTCACCGCAATCGACCGCGCAGTGAAGGCGCAGTGCGCCAGCGGCGCCTTCTCCGGCGTGGTGCTGATCCAGGCCGGCCCGCGGCGGCTGTACGAGCATGCATGCGGCATGGCCGATCCGGTCAACGGCATCGCCAACACGCGCAACACGCGCTTCAAGATCTTCTCCACCAGCAAGTTCCTGACCGCGCTTGCCGCCATGCGGCTCGCCGAACTGGGCACGCTCGATCTCGACGCGCCGGTCAGCCGCTATGTTCGGGACGTGCCGCGCACGTGGCGCCCCGTCACCCTGCGCATGCTGCTGAACCACAGGTCCGGCATCCAGGACCTGTCCGACCTCGCCTTCGCGAATTTCCGCAGTACGCCGGAAGCGGCGATGCGCGACACCCTGGCCCACGTGCCGAAGGACCGCGCCCGCCTGCTCGCCCCCGCCGGCACCGCCTTCGCCTACAACAATTTCGGGTTCGAGCTTCTCGCCGACGCCGCGGCCCAGGCCGCGGGCCGCCCGTTTGCGGAGCTTCTCGACACCCTCGTCTTCAAGCCCGCCGGCATGGCGACCGCCTCGGTCGAGCCGCCCAATGTGCTGCTCGGCCACCCGCTTGCCGTCATGGAGCCGGGCGTCGCGATCGGCTTCAACGGCGCGCCGGGGAAGCTCGAACAGGCCACCAATTACGCCTTCATGCAGCCTGGCGCCGGCGCGGTGCGCGCCAGCGTCGATGATTTCGTCGCACTGGATCGGGCGCTTGGCGAAGGCCGGGTGATCTCGCGCGAAAGCTACGCCGCGATGAAGCGGGATCACGTCACGGAGCCGAGCGGCCCCGCACCGCGCCAGTTCGGCCTCGGCATGATCGTAACCACAGTGAACGGCGTCACCATGGAGGGGCACACGGGCGGCACCAACGGCTATATCTCGGATTTCGAGCGGCTGCCCGGCGGCGTGATGATGATCGCCCTGTCGAACCGCGGCTTCACCAAGACACGCTGGCTGCGCGAAGGGGTGGCCGACATGGTGCGGCAGGCACGCTGAGGCAGGGCTATGCCGATGCCAGCGGCTCGGCCCACGCCCGCGCTACGTCCCTGATCGCCAGCTTGCGGGCATAAGCCCACGGCCCCGTTCGAATGTGCCGAAGCGGCTCAGCGGGACGCAGCGCTGCACAAAGCGGAGCGGGTCGTCGGCATGTTCGGCGATGACGCGGCGCGCCCGGATCGTCCCATCCGGCCGCCGCGATCAGCGCTCGGGCAGCCCGGCGGTGCGGATCAGTTCGCGCCAGGCAGCTTCCTGGCGCTGCCGCCGCTCAGGATCGCGCCGACGAACGCCGGTCAGCATCGCCGCAACACCGATCAGCGGCACGATGATCGTCAACTCGAATGTCATGGCCGCCTCCTTGTCTGGTGATGCCACGCTAGGTGCTTGCGCCATCGCGGCGGCTCGGCCAATCGACGTGCGACCTGGCGTCGACCAAACGGCCGCAACCACATCGCGCGGAGGAGCGTT
The DNA here is from genome assembly GCA_964390515.1 of uncultured Stakelama sp. Classification (GTDB taxonomy): domain Bacteria; phylum Pseudomonadota; class Alphaproteobacteria; order Sphingomonadales; family Sphingomonadaceae; genus Sphingomonas. The sequence goes on along the minus strand of CAYMIU010000034.1, from coordinate 11,239 downwards.
CCACAGTCCCCATGATCCGCGTTGCCAGCTACAACATGCACAAGGGTGTTGGCACGGATCGCCGACGCAGCCCCGAGCGGATCCTCGAGGTTCTGCGCGAGGTGGATGCTGACGTCATTGCGCTGCAGGAGGCTGATCTGCGCTTCGGCGATCGCACCGCGGTGATCACGCCGCACCTGCTCGATGAACATACCGACTGGAAGCCGATCGACTTCGGCGTTCGTGTCGCATCCATGGGCTGGCACGGCAATGCGCTCCTGATCCGCAAGCATGCGCAATTGCTCGATTGCGAGATCATCCATCTGCCCGCTCTCGAGCCGCGCGGCGCCGTGATGGCCGACATCGGCTTTGCTGACGGCGTGCTGCGGGTGATCGGGATGCACCTCGATCTCTCGGGCCTGTGGCGCCGCCGGCAGGCGGCCGCGATCATGTCTCACGTCGAAAGCAGCACGCACCAGCGGCCGACCGTCCTGATGGGCGATCTCAACGAATGGACCCGCGCCGGCGGGTGCCTCAAGGATTTCTCGCGCGATTATGCCGTCGCCGAAACGGGCCCCAGCTTCCACGCGCGTCGCCCGATCGGCCGGCTCGACCGGATCATGGTCTCGAACGACGTGTCGGTGGTCGAGGCCGGCGTCCACACCAGCGCCGCGGCGCGCAAGGCCAGCGATCATCTCCCGATCTGGGCAAATCTGTCGCTGGCATGACGCGTAAGTCGGAACTGCGGCTGGCGTTGGTGTGCTACGGCGGGATCAGCCTTGCGGTGTACATGCATGGCATCACCAAGGAGATCTGGCACGTCGCCCGCGCCAGCCGCGCCAGCCATGATGGCCAGGCGCTGGAGGGCAGCGCCGGCGCTTATGCCGCCTTGCTGTCGGAGATCGCCGACACCGCCGAGGTGCGGCTGCGCATCCTGCCGGATATCATCGCCGGTGCCAGCGCCGGGGGGATCAATGGCATCTTCCTTGCCCAGGCGCTCAGCGCCGGCCAGTCGCTCGATCCGCTCACCGATCTCTGGCTCGAACATGCCGATGTCGGCGCGCTGATCGCGCCCGATGCCGCCCCTGCCTCGCGCTTCTCCAAGGCCTGGGCACTGCCGCTCGCCTGGATGGCGGCCGGCCGGAGCGCGGAAAAGCTCGATGGGCTGGATGATCACACGCGCGAGGAAGTTCGCACGAAACTGTCGCACTTCGTCCGCTCGCGCTGGTTCGAGCCGCCGTTCGACGGGCCCGGCTTCACCGGCATGCTGCTGGACGCGTTCGAGGCGATGGCCGCTGCCCCGCGCGGGCCGCGGCTCCTTCCGCCCGGCCAGCCGCTCGATCTCTTCGTCACCGTCACCGATTTCACCGGCCACCCCGAACGGCTCACGCTCCACTCGCCGCCCGAGGTGGTCGAGACCGAGCACCGCCTCGTCATCTCGTTCAGCGATCGCGGCGCGCCGTGCGAAACGCTGGCGCCGCCGCCCGAACTCACCTTCGCGGCCCGCGCCACCTCCAGCTTCCCCGGCGCGTTCCCCGCCTTCACCCCGGCGGAGCTCGACGGCGTGCTGGAAAAGCGCGAGGCGAGCTGGCCCGGCCGCGACGAGTTCCTCCACCGCACCCTGCCGCGCCATGCCGCCGCCAATGCAGCGGACAAGGCCGCACTGATCGACGGCTCGGTGCTCGCCAACGCACCCTTCCGCCCGGCCATCGACGCGCTGGAGGAACGCCCCGCCCGGCGCGAGATCGACCGCCGCTTCGTCTATATCGATCCCTCGCCCGGCATGAAGTTCCGCCTATCGTCGGGCAGCGAGACCGCGCCGGGCTTCTTCCAGACGATCATCGGCGCGATCAGCGAACTGCCGCGCAAGCAGCCGATCCGCGATAATCTGGAGGCGATCGCCGCCCGGTCGCGCCGCATCGAGCGGATGCGCACCATCACCGCCGCGCTCCGCCCGCAGGTGGAGGCCGAGGTCGAGGCGCTGTTCGGCCGCACCTTCTTCCTTGATCGCCCGACGCCGGCGCGGCTCTCCTCGTGGCGCCGCCGTGCGCAGATCGCCGCCACCGACCGCGCCGGTTTCAGCTATGCCGGCTACGCCCATCTCAAGATTGCTGGCGTGGTGGAGATGATCACCAACTTGCTCCACACGGTGGGCGGCAAGGCCGGCGCGGCGCGCGGTGACGAGATCCGCGCCCGCATCGAGGCTGCGCTGCTCGCCCGCGGTTATGACGAGGCCTCGCCGTCGGACGCGTCGAGCGCCGCCTCGATCGATTTCCTGCGCACCTTCGACATCGGCTTTCGCATCCGCCGCCTGCGCCTCCTCGCCCGCCGCCTGACCGAGCTTGAGGCGGAGCACGACGAGGAACAGTTGCAGCCGATCCGCGACGCGATCTACGATTCGCTCGCCGCCTATCTCGAGCGGCGCCTCGCCAGCAGCCACCGCGATCTGCGCGCCGACGTGCGCCGCCGCAACGGCGATACCGACGCGCTGCTCGATCGCCTCGCCGCCTCGATGAACCTGACGCAGCTTGATGCGGAGACGGATCAGCGCCTCGCCGACACGCTCGGCGCACTGCCGCGCCAGCCACGCCGCGCACTGCTGCTCCATTACCTCGGCTTCCCCTATTTCGATCTTGCCACCCTGCCGTTGCTGCAGGGCGAGGGGATCGACGAATTCGATCCGATCAAGGTCGATCGTATCTCGCCCGACGATGCCACCGCGATCCGCCCGGGCGGCGCCGAGGCGACGTTGAAAGGCATTCAGTTCAGCAACTTCGGCGCCTTCTTTAGCAGGGCGTATCGCGAGAACGACTATCTCTGGGGCCGCCTCCACGGGGCGGATCGCATGATCGACATCATCGTCTCGGCGCTGCCGGCGGAGGCGCGGATGCGGCCGGGCCAGGTCGCTGCGGCGAAGCGCGCCGCCTTCCTCGCCATTCTCGACGAGGAGGAGCCACGGCTCGGCACCGCGGCGGCGCTGATCACCCAGTTGCGCAGCGAAATCGGCTGAAGGCTGGTCAAAGCGGCCTTCGCGTAATAGCGTCCGCCGCATGCCGGAGCCCCAACGATGCAGTTCCTGAAAATCCTGTTCTGGGCGCTCACCGCCTTCGTTGCCGCCATGTTCACCTTCGCTAACTGGAATTGGGTGCCGGTCCATGTGTTCGGCAATCTGATCGCCGAGGTGAACCTGCCGCTCTTGCTGCTGGCGACGTTCCTGCTGGGCTTCGTCCCGACCTTCCTGTTCCAGCGCACGCTCCGCTGGCGCCTCAGCCAGCGCCTCGCCGCGGCGGAGCGGACGATCGCCGATCTGCGCGCCGTGCCGATCGCGCCGGTCGTGCATGAGGCAGCGCCCCTCGCCGCAGAGCCGGCACCCGTGGCGCTTGCAACGCCCGCTCCGCCCACCCCTGCACCAACCCCGCTTCCCCCCGCTCCTCCCGCAACGGCCTGACGTCCATGACCAACCGCATCTACGTCGCGCTCGACACGCCCGACCTCGAACGCGCGAAGGCGATCGCCGCGCGCGTCCATCATCACGTCGGCGGCATCAAGCTTGGCCTGGAGTTCTTCCTGGCGAACGGGCGCAGCGGCGTGCGCGAGATGGCGGACCTCGGCCTCCCGATCTTCCTCGATCTGAAGCTGCACGACATCCCCAATACCGTCGGCAAGGCGATTCAGGCGCTCCGCCCGCTCGAACCGGCAATCCTCACCGTCCACGCCGCGGGCGGGCAGGCGATGCTGGAGGATGCCAAGGCCGCCGCGCCGGCGGGCACGAAGGTCGTCGCGGTCACGATGCTCACCAGCCTCGATCAGCGCGATCTCGCCGCCACCGGCATCCGGGGTGACGCGCACGAACAGGTGCTTCGCCTCACCGAGCTTGCCAAGGCATCGGGTGTCGACGGCATCGTCTGCTCGGGCGAGGAAGTGAAGGCCGCGCACGATCTGTGGCCCAAGGGCTTCTTCGTCGTGCCCGGCGTGCGCCCGGCGGACGGCGCGATCGGTGATCAGAAGCGCGTGGTGACGCCGCGCGCCGCCCTCGATGCCGGCGCCTCGATCATCGTCGTCGGCCGCCCGATCACCCAGGCCGAGGATCCCGACGCCGCCGCCCGCACGATCAGCGCGACACTCTGACGGGCGGGCCGCGCCCACCGGGATCCCTGGCGCCGATCATCGATTGAGCATGGTGCGCGCGCCGCCCGGTCCGCGCTCCCACGACAGGACCGTTCTTCATGCCAGCCACCGCAAAGATCTGCGGCCTTTCGACGATCGAGACGCTCGACGCAGCCGTCGCCGGCGGCGCCAGCCACATCGGCTTCGTCTTCTTCCCGCCCTCGCCGCGCCATCTCGATTTCGAGCGGGCGGCCGCGCTCGCCGGCCGCGCCCCGGGCCACGTCATGCGCGTCGGCGTGTTCGTCGATCCCGATGACGCCCTCGTCGAGCAGGCCGCCCGCGCCGCCCGCCTCACCGCGATCCAGCTTCACAAGACCGCGCCCTCGCGGGTCGCCGCGCTGCGCCAAGCGACCGGCCTGGAAACCTGGGCAGCTGTGGCGGTAAAGACGCAGGCGGACGTGGCGCAGGCGCGCAGCTTCACCGGCGCCGCCGATCGCATCCTGTTCGACGCCAAGACGCCGGACGCGGCAACCCTGCCGGGCGGCATGGGCATCCGCTTCGACTGGTCGCTGCTCGATGGTGTCAGCCACGCCCTCCCCTGGGCGCTCTCCGGCGGGCTCGATTCGGCGAATGTCGCGGACGCGATCCGCCGCACCGGCGCGCGGCTGGTGGATGCCTCCTCCGGCCTCGAAACCGCGCCCGGCGTCAAGGACGTGGACAAGATCACCGCCTTCCTGCAATCGGTCGCCGTATCATGAACGCCCCCAATTCCTTCCGCGCCCAGCCCGATGATCGTGGCCACTTCGGCGATTATGGCGGCCGCTACGTCGCCGAGACGCTGATGCCGTTGATCCTCGATCTCGAGCGCGAATATCGCGCGGCGAAGATCGATCCCGCGTTCCAGGCGCAGTTCGACGATCTGCTGGAGCATTATGTCGGCCGCCCCTCGCCGCTCTATTATGCCGAGCGGTTGACCGAGGCGCTGCGCGCCAATGCGCCGGACGGCATGGGCGCCGAGGTCTGGTTCAAGCGCGACGAACTCAATCACACCGGCGCGCACAAGATCAACAATTGCATCGGCCAGATCCTGCTCGCGATCCGCATGGGCAAGACGCGGATCATCGCGGAGACGGGCGCCGGCCAGCATGGCGTCGCCACCGCCACCGTCTGCGCGCGCTTCGGCCTGCCCTGCGTGATCTACATGGGCGCGAAGGACGTGGAGCGGCAGCAGCCCAACGTCTTCCGCATGAAGCTGCTCGGCGCCGAGGTCCGCGCGGTCACTTCCGGCGCGAACACGCTGAAGGATGCGATGAACGAGGCGCTGCGGGACTGGGTCGCGAACGTCCACGACACCTTCTACATCATCGGCACCGCCGCCGGGCCGCACCCCTATCCGGAGCTCGTGCGCGATTTCCAGAGCGTGATCGGCCGCGAGGCCCGCGCCCAGATGCTCGCCCGCACCGGCCGGTTGCCCGATCTCCTCGTCGCCGCGATCGGCGGCGGCTCGAACGCGATCGGCCTGTTCCACCCGTTCCTCGACGATACCGACGTGAGGATGCTCGGCGTCGAGGCGGCGGGCGAAGGCCTGGAGAAACGCCACGCCGCCAGCCTCGCCGGCGGATTCCCCGGCGTCCTTCACGGCAACAAGACGTATCTGCTGCAGGATGACGACGGCCAGATCGCCGAGGCGCATTCCATCTCCGCCGGCCTCGATTATCCCGGCATCGGCCCGGAACATGCCTGGCTGAAGGATATCGGCCGCGTCGACTATACCAGCGTCACCGATCACGAGGCGCTCGACGCCTTCCAGCTGCTTTGCCGCACCGAAGGCATCATCCCGGCGCTCGAACCTTCGCACGCGATCGCAGCCGTTAGCCGTAAGGCACGGGAAATGAAGCGCTACGACGTGATCCTCGCGAACCTGTGCGGCCGGGGCGACAAGGACATCTTCACCGTCGCCCACGCGCTGGGGGTGGCGATATGAGCCGCCTGTCGCGGGCGTTCGGCGCGGATCGTGCCGCGCTGGTCACCTTCATCACCGCGGGTGACGGCGATACCGCCGGGGTGCTCGATGCGCTCGTCGCGGGCGGCGCCGACGTGATCGAACTCGGCATGCCTTTCACCGACCCGATGGCGGATGGCCCGGCGATCCAGGCGGCCAATCTGCGCAGCCTCGGCGCCGGCACCACGACCGCCGATATCCTGCGGATCGCGAAGGATTTTCGTGGCCGCCACCCGCAGGTGCCGCTGGTGCTGATGGGCTATGCGAACCCGATGCTTCGCCGCGGGCCGGAGTGGTTCGCGGCTGCCGCGAAGGACGCCGGCATCGATGGCGTGATCTGCGTCGACATCCCGCCCGAGGAAGATGACGCGCTCGGGCCTGCCCTGCGCGCCGCCGGCATCGATCCGATCCGCCTCGCCACCCCCACCACCGATGCAGCGCGCCTGCCGCGCGTCCTCGATGGCGCTTCGGGCTTCGTCTATTACGTGTCCGTCGCCGGCATCACCGGGCTGCAGCAGGCAGCGCAGACCTCGATCGAAGCTGCGGTCGCCCGGCTGAAGCAATCGACGGATCTTCCGATCGCGGTCGGCTTCGGCGTGCGCACGCCCGAGCAGGCGCAGGCAATCGCCCGCGTCGCCGATGGCGTGGTGGTGGGCTCCGCGATCGTCGAACTGGTCGAGCGCCACGGCGGGGATGCGCCGGCTGCCGTGCGCGACTATGTTGCGGCCCTCAGCAGCGCGGTCCACGCCGCGCGAAAGGTAGATGCATGACTTGGCTCTCGAGCGTCCGTAACGCGCTCTCCTTTGTCGTCCCGGCGAAGAAGGAAACCCCCGACAACCTCTGGCACAAGTGCAAGGGGTGCGGCTCCATGGTGTTCACCAAGGAGTGGGAGGACAATCTTTCCGTCTGCCCGACCTGCGATCATCACGGCCGCATCGGCCCCGCGGCCCGCTTCTCGCAGCTGTTCGATCCGGGCAGCGCCGATGTGCTGCCGGCCCCGAAGGCACCGGAGGATCCGCTCAAGTTCCGCGATTCGAAGCGCTATGCCGATCGCCTGAAGGCCGCCCGCGCCGAAACCGGCGAGCAGGATGCGTTCATCAACGCCCGCGGCCGGGTCCACGGCCACAAGGTGGTCATCGGGGTGCAGGATTTCGCGTTCATGGGCGGCTCGATGGGCCAGGCCGTCGGCGAAGCCTTCATCCAGGGGGTGGAAGCGGCCATCGCGGACAAGGCGCCCTATGTCGTCTTCACCGCCAGCGGCGGCGCGCGCATGCAGGAAGGCATCCTCAGCCTCATGCAGATGCCGCGCAGCACCGTCGCGATCCAGATGCTGCACGATGCGGGCCTGCCCTATATCGTCGTCCTCACCGATCCGACTTCGGGCGGCGTGATGGCGGCCTATGCGATGCTCGGCGACGTCCATATCGCGGAGCCGCGCGCGACCCTCGCCTTCACCGGCCGCCGCGTGATCGAGAACACGATCCGCGAAAAGCTGCCGGACGATTTCCAGACCAGCGAATATTATCTGGAACACGGCCTCATCGACATGGTCGTCCACCGCAAGGATCTGCGCGAGCAGCTCGCCACGGTGATCGGCTATCTCTGCCCGGAGCGGAAAGCGGCGTAACGACGCGCGTCCGCTTCACGGCTAGGGGGTAGGGCTTGCCCCCGGGAACAACGCACTGGGCTAAGGGACAAGCCCTCCCCTAGCCCCTTCCCGCCGGCGGGAGGGGGGACCGATGCCCGATCACGCCATTTCCACCAATCCCGCCGTCCAGGCCCAACTCGATCGGCTGTGGTCGCTGTCCCCGGGTGCAGACGTGCTCGGCCTGTCACGCATCACTGCGCTGCTCGCCCGCCTCGGCGATCCGCACCACCATCTGCCGCCGGTGTTCCACGTCGCCGGCACCAACGGCAAGGGTTCCACCTGCGCCTTCCTGCGCGCCATGCTGGAAGCGGATGGCAAGGCGGTGCACGTCTATTCCAGCCCTCATCTCGTACGCTTCAACGAGCGGATCCGGCTCGCCGGCCGGCTGATCGACGACGAAGCGCTCGCCCCGCTGCTTCAGGAAGTGCTCGACGCCGGCGGAGACATTGGCGCCAGCTTCTTCGAAGTCACCACCGCCGCCGCCTTCCTCGCCTTCTCGCGCACGCCGGCCGACGCCTGTGTCATCGAGGTGGGGCTCGGCGGCCGGCTCGACGCCACCAACGTGCTGACGCCGATCGTCGCCGGCATCGCCGGGCTCGGGATCGACCACGAAGGCTTCCTGCTCGCCCCCGAGGCCGGCGTGCCGCAGGTCCCGCTCGCCCGCATCGCCTTCGAGAAGGCCGGCATCGCCAAGCCCGGCGTACCACTCGTCACCCCATCCTATCCCGACGTAGCGCGGCAGGCGATCGAGGCTGTGGCCGAGGATCGCGCTGCCCTGCTCTGCGCGCAGCGCGAAACATGGGATGTGGAGGCGCGTTCCGACGGGCTGCATTATCAGGACGCGTTCGGCACGCTCCATTTACGCCCACCTGCGCTCATCGGCGCGCATCAGATCACCAATGCCGGCCTTGCAGTGGCCATGATCCGCCACCAGCGTGCGGTCTCGGTACGCCACGCCGCACTCTCCGCCGGCCTCCAGTACGCCCAATGGCCCGCCCGCATGCAGAAGCTCGGCGCCGGCCCGCTCACCCGCCGGCTCGGCACCATGCCCCCCGGCGGCGTCTGGCTGGACGGTGCACACAATGATTCGGCGGCCGAAGCGATCGCGGCGGATTGGCCCCGCGACGCCTCCACCGCCATCGTCCTCGGCATGCTCGCCAACAAGGATGCGGCCGGCGTCGTCCGGCACCTCGTCGGCATGGCAGGCGCGGTGCACCTCATCGGCGTTCCAGTCCCCGGACACGCCTGCCACGATCCCGAAGCACTCGCAGATCTCGCCCAGACAAACGGCGCCACAGCCGGGGCCGCACCTGACATCGAGACAGCCTTTGACCTGCTGGCGGGGCGCAACATGGACCGGGTCTTCGTCGCAGGCTCGCTGTACCTGGCCGGCACGGTTCTGGAGGCGAACGACGAACTGCCCGCCTAGGCAGGTTAGTTGCGATTGACTTGCAATAGCGGATTGAGGACAGTGCGCCCGACGAGAGGAGTCGCCCCCATGTCCCTATCCGCCACCAGCACCTTCGCCGCCCTGCCCCACGCGCTGCCCGCCTGTCCCAACGCCCGGCTCGCGCTGTTCGCGATGCGCCGGATTGGCGCACATGGTCTCGCCGATGCGCGCGCCGCGCACGCGGTCTTCACTGCCTTCGGAGAGGGCTTCCGCCGCCCGCTCGTGCTGCTCCGCGCCTTCATGGCTGACATGGCATCAGCGGCCGCTCGCCCCATCTCGATCGCGCATTGCTGCTGCAGCCGCGCCACCCCCGCCGAGACCGCGCTGCTGACGGTGCTCGCCCGTGTCGAATGCTATTCGGAAACGTCGCGGTTCCTGCTCTCGGACCTGCTCGGCATCCGCAACGTAGATGGGGTACTCGCCAGCGCCGCGGCGGTCGCCGCCGCCTTCGCCGACGAGGGGCGACCGATCATCACCTGATCGACGTTTAGGGCGCTACGGCGTCAGCTTCTGCGGCGTGGCGGGCACGTCCACCTCTTCGGGCTCCACCTGCCGCGCCCGCTCCACCACGAACCCCTTGCGCCACAGAAACCACAACAGCACCAGCCCCGGCAGCGCGACGATCATCGTCACGATCCAGAAGCCGACCCAGCCGAAGGTATCCGCGACATAGCCAGACGGCGTCGACAGCCACGTCCGCCCCACCACCGCGAAGGAGCTGAGGAGCGCGAACTGCGTCGCGGTATAGGCAAGGTTCGCCAGCCCCGAGAGGTACGTCGCAAACACCGTCAGCCCGATCCCGCTCGTCACCTGCTCGGTCGCCACGGCGATGAACAGCCAGGTATTGGAATGGCCCTTCGCCGCCAGGATCGCGAAGGTCGCGTTCGACAGCATCATCAGCATGCCAGACACGAACAGCGCGCGCCCCATTCCCAGCCATGCCAGAAACGGCGCGCCGAGCGCGGTGCCGATCAGCAGCCCCCACAGGCCCACCACCTTGTTGATCGCGATGAACTCGGTGTCGGAGAAGCCGAGCTCGACGATCATCGGGTTCAGCATCCCCTGCCCCATTGCGTCGCCCAGCTTGTAGACGAGCACGAACAGCAGGATCAGCACGGCGCCGCGCCGCTGGAAGAATTCGCGGAACGGGCTCACCACCGTATCGGTGAACCAGCCCTTCCCGCCCCGCGCCCGCACCTGCTCGTGCAGCCCCGGCCCGGCCCATATCGCGGCGATGATCGCCGGGATCAGGCACAGCGAGGTCAGGCCATAGCCAAGCCCCCAGCCGAGCCCCAGCCCCTCGCTCGACGCGACCGCGATCGTGCCGACGCCAGCAATGAAATTGCCGGTGCGATAGCCGAACTGGTTCATCGCCGTGCCGTGCGCCAGCTCCTCGTCGGGCAGGATCTCGATGCGATAGGCGTCGATCACGATGTCCTGCGTCGCCGAGAGGAACGCGGTCATGATCGCCCAGAAGGCGAAGACGCCGATGTGGTTCTCGGGCTCGCTCGCGCCCAGCATCCACACCGATACGAACAACAGCGCCTGGACCAGGAACAGCCACGCCCGCCGCTGCCCGAACATGCTCGCCAGCACGGGCAGGCGGATCCGGTCGATCAGCGGCGCCCACAGGAACTTCAAAGTGTAGGGGGTGGTCAGGCCGATCGCGAAGCCGATCGTCTTCTTGTCGATGCCGACCCGCGCCAGCCAGAAGGTCATCGTGCCCAGCAGCAGCGTCAGCGGAAAGCCGCTCGATATGCCCAGCAGGAAGGCGGCGATGGGCCGCGGCCTCAGATAAGGGCCGACGGCTGCGCCAAAGCCACGCTGCGCCACCGCTTCCGCCATGCTACGCCAACTCCCCACCCGCCGTGCCGCCAAGACTAGCGGGAAAAATCATCGAGGTAAGCCCCTTGCCCGCACGAAGACGGCAGCATCCGCCGCGACGAAGCAGTTCCACGTTCGATCGAGATGAAAGAAGAAGGGGGCGCCATCCGTACAGGATGGCGCGAGTGACGGGGCTCGAACCCGCGACCTCCGGCGTGACAGGCCGGCG
>CAYMIU010000033.1:0-50016 GCA_964390515.1 uncultured Stakelama sp. | reverse complement strand
GATTGCTGCAGACTGGGATTTAAGCAGTGTAGCCTTCACCATACGCACCTTGCCCTGACCGTCATCGCCTCCATTTGCGACTAAGACGCATCTGGCCTTTTCCGAACATGCTATTGTTCCCCGTCCCTTTCGGGATTTCAGACCTTGTGAGGCCCGAGGTTAGTCCGGCGAGCAGAGGCATTCTCAACTTACCTCATCATCACTGATACTCCATTTCAGCGCCGCAACGGCGCACTGTCCTTGTAGCCGAATTGCTCGCGGGTCTTGCTGTTCGGGTTCCAGAGGACTTTGCAGACGATCGCGAAAACCTCGCCGCCGCCGCCGTTGGTCATCACCTGCGCAGCCGCATAATAGGTGCGGTTCTGTGGGCAGGACGAGGCGAGGACCCGCAGGCCCGAACTGCCCCCATCGACGGTTCGGGTATAGGTGAACTGGTCGTCGAGATAGGCCTTCGCCGTCGCATGACCACTCATCGACGTGAACGGCATGGTGAGCCATCCCATGACAAAATTCCTCTGAGATTAAAGGGAGAAGGTCAGGCTGCGGTGGCCAGCGTGGCCATTGATGCGGACGCCGGTTCGTTCACCGCCTGGTCGGAGCCGAACGCGAGCAGATAGTTGAACGCCTGCTCCGCTTTCGCCGCCGCATGGATGATCGCGGTCTTGTCGGCGCGGAGAATGCCAAGCCAGTGCGCGACGTAGCTTGCGTGATTGTCGTGGAGCGCGTTCGGAAGGCCGAGCTGCGCGCAGATGAGGCCGCTGCCGATCTCGGCCACCAGTTCCTCAAATGCGTAGGATTGATCGCCGAACCGCTTGCCGAAGGTCCGCGCGAGGCGGCTGGTGCCGCCTGACCAGTGCGTGGTCTCGTGCGCCCGCACCGACGCATAGTGATCCATCGTCTTGAACGAGCGCTGATGCGGCATCTGAATATAGTCGAACGTCGGATGGAAGAAGGCACGATCGCCGCCGTGGCGCACGTCGGCCGGAATGGCACCGAAGAACGCGTCGATGGCGCCTTGCCGAGCCGAAGGATCGACCGGCTCGGCGCTCACCGGACCGGGGTAGAAATAGGCCGGGAGGCCGTCAATCTGATCGGCGTTGAACACCACATAATGGCGCAGAAACCGGATGTTCTTCTCGGTCTCGGCACCCGTGACAGGGTTGGATTCGGTCTTCTTGAAGCTGGAATAATAGACCGAGAGAGAACCGCTTTCGCCGCGGCGGACATTCGCGCCGAGGGCCTCGGCCTGGCGGTACGTCATCCAGTAGCGCGAGCGATAGCCGTTCGCGTCGGCGATCGCCCAAAGGTAGACAGTATTGATGCCGGTGTAGGGCGTGCCGCAGTGACGGAGCGGCCGACCTCCTGCCCCGACCGCGCGCCAGGGGCGGCTCCAGGGAGGGACACCCTCCTCGAGCTTGCGAATGATTAGGTTGGTGATTTCGGCTGCGACGTCGCGGCTCGGTTTCTGTTTGGGGCTCATGGCGATCGGCTCCGGTCGCGTGGAAGCGATGGCCGCCAACGCAGGCGCGACGGCGGCCATTTCCTCGATACTGTCAGGGTGACTGGGCCCGCCGGTCAGGCCTCGGCGAGGTCTAGGATATCGTCTTTCTCAGTCGTGGAGAGGGAGTCGCGATCTTCATCGACGCCAGCATCGTCGAAGAGATCGGCAACAGCGGTGCCCGCCACGTCCGGGAAGCGCATCGCGTTAGGCACCCACGCGAGCGCGGCCTCCTTGACTTCTGGTTCGACGATCAACTCGCCGGCGAAGAGCTTCTGGCAGCTTTCGGAGATCTCGGTCTTCTTGAGCGAGGCGTGGCGCGCGGTAAGAGAGGGCCCACCGATCTCGTGAAGAAGGCTAAGAATAGTGCCTTTGTTCACGCGGTCGAAGAAGTTCTCCGAGGTCGGTCGCCACCAGCCCGGCACGTCAACCCCGAGGATCGTGGCCAGCCGATTGTGCAGCGGGACCTGCATGTTGGCGAGGCCGGGTTTCGCCTCGAGCGACAGCGCGACGATATAGGCGAGCCAATTGGCCTTGCTGTCGTCATCAAGGGCGCGGAACGCCTCGAAGCGCTCGACTTCACTGTCATGCTCGGTCCAGGCGGCGTCGAGGCCGTCATGCGCCTCTGCCAGATAGGCGCGTGCGCGCGAGCTCGGCATGTCGCCGACAAGTGGATCCTGCGGCCCCATCGCCTGGATCGTCGTTCCATATCTGACACCGCCTCCGGACGCCGCGCCCGCCGAGCACATGCGCGCATCGATCATGACGAAGAGGGCGAAGTCGAGCGCCAGGGCAGGTTGGGCCAGAAGGCAGGACGCCAGAATGTCGCGCCGCTGGATGGCCAGTTCGTCATACAGCCGCCCGCTGAGCGGCTTGCCGCCTGGCGCCACGGCCTCGGGGCGATGGACCACCGGAGAGGGGCCACGGTCGCCAAGCCGGAAGCTGCCCGGTGTCGATCCCTCGTCAACGCGCAAGCCCTCGGGAGCGGGATCATCCTCGCCCGGGATGGGGTCCGCCGGTTTCTCGATGACGATTGGCTGTTCGCTGTAGAATTGCGAGTCGAGCCGCATCTCGCCCTGCGGGGTCAGTACGAGGAACGCGCCCACATGCATTTTAAGCTCATCGGGGAGCGTCGGGGAGCGGTTCTCGATCGCCTCGGCCTCGGCGATGAGCCGATCGTCTTCCTGGTCGAGCGCCTTGAACGCGTCCTCGGAAAGGTCGGCTTTCTGCATCGCGATTTCGAGCACATTGCGGCGCTCGGCAATCTCGTCGAGGCGTTTCCGCTCCGCCTCGGTCAATTCGGAGGGCGGGAGAATGACGCGATAAAGGCCGTGGGCCGCATTGTGCGTGTAGTTGCTGGCGATCGGGTGGATCCAGGCGAGCCCGGTTTCCTCGCCGATCCGCCTCGCTTCGGCCTCCATGATCTCGCCTGCAAGGCGATGGGCGATCTCCGGATTAACCCAGCGGTCGTTCCCATCGGTGAAGAGGTCGCCGTCGATCGTGCCGCCTGCCGCGCGATAGCGAGGCTCGCCGACCAGGATGGCGATCGGGTCGCTGGCCTTCAGCGTCTCGTTCTCGATGACGCGGCGGATCGTGTCGGCGGTCACCTCGGTGCGCTTGTAGGTGTTCCAGACGAGTAGCTGCTTGTCGCGATTCTCGGTGGAGGCATATGCCTTCGCAATATCGAGCGTGATGTCGCCGTTGCTCAGAGCCTCGAAAATTGGTTCGGCAAGCGCGGCGAGCCTCAACCTGCCCTCCACGAAACGGCGGGTCACGCCGAACCGCTTGGCGACCGCGTCCTTGTCGCCGCTCTTGCCGATGAAGTGCTGAAACGCCCGACATTCCTCAGCCGGCGTCATCTTGAGCTGGTGAAAGTTGGTGGCGGTCGAAGTTTCGGAAAGTTCGGCATCCTCGCCGGTCAGCACCATGACCGGGACATCATAGTCCGCCTCAGAGATGGTGCCGCGTTCTGCCAGGAGGCGCAGCGCGCGCCAGCGGCGGCCCCCGTCGAACACCTCGAAGGTGCCGCGCGGCTTCTTTGCCGGCGTGACGAGAAGGTTCTGCAGGACACCCTTGGCCTCGATGCTCGCGGCCATTGGGCCGATCTGAAGCTGCTCGTCCGGCGCGGTACGAACGTTGATCGGCGAGAGACGCAGTTTGCTGAGTTTGACGGTCTGGATCACGGGGGGAACTCCTCATGGCGCCCGGCAAAATCCGGACACCATCCCCGCTTCCCCTTTCCTCTCGCCCTGATGCCGAGGCGGCACGCCGGCCGCCGTAGTGCCTACGGGAACAGCTTCGCCAACGGCACGAACGGCTCGCCCGTCTCAGCGGCATGTCTGAACTTGGCGCGGAGAATCTCAACCCAGGGGATTTGCCGATCGAGGCCTTCGTAAATGTCGCGACCCTCGACGCAGAACATGCGGCGGGCGGGACCAAACGCTGCGAGACCGACTTCGGTGAAGCCGCCATAACTGATGAACACGCCTCGGGTCCAAGCCGCTTTCTCGAGCTTGCCGTGGAAGGCGCGAAGATCCGCGACGCCGATTTCGGAGCGCGTCCACTTCGCCTCGAGAAGGTAGACCTCATTATCGAGGACGAAGCTGCCGTCGATTTGCTCGCCCACGTTTCGGAATGGCTGACGGGGAGCGAGACCAGCCTCGGCAAAGATGCGCTGCAGGAAGCTTTCGAAGGCATAGCCGCGACGCTGGGGCTCGAGATCCCGCAATTCGTAAAGCTCAGACCGAAGTGCTTCGATCTTCGCCCGGTCATGAGCCGGCCGGGGTGGCTCCCCTGTGCCGGACGATGTGCCGTTAGCCAGCTTGCCCACCAGCGTCAGATAGCGTCCCTCGGCATTGTGCACCGGATCGCTGTTGCCGGTGCTGGCGAGAAACTGGACACGGTGATCCCATAAGGCTTTGAGCGCACGAGCCGCGGCATCGTCATCGACGGTCGACAGGAAGGTGCGCAGTCGCTTGCCCTTCGAGCCGCCGTTCACGGCGTATATGGGATCATCGATGTCGACGTTCAGCTCGTCGGCAAAGAATTCCGAAAACGTCGCATCGGAGAGATCAAGCACGTAACCCCGGCCGCGGATGAACTCGACCAATTCCTCGATAAAGCGGAAGTCGGCCCGGTTGATGCTGCTCACGAGGCCCTCTCGCCGTAGCCTATGGCTGCCAGCCATGCCTGGACCTGGCCCAACGCGTCCTGCTGCCATTCGTCCGGGGACCGGTCTTCGAGAATGTCCGTGCCCTCGACGAAACGTCGCACGCTGGTGGGACCGAAATCCTCGAAGCTGCGGAACTTGCCGGCGATCTTAGCGAAGCCTTCGGCCGCGCTGCGCTCTGATAGCAGGGGAACGCACGCAGCGGCCAGGGCCTCGATACCGCCTGGAAAGTTCCGGATCGAGAAGTAGACATCGTAGGCGTCTTTCGGCTTGTCGCGACCGTCGAGCGCATGTCCCTTCATGGCGAGAAGCGCCGGGATGGAGGCGACGGCGATCATCACCCGGTTGATGCCGCCGTTGGGCATTGCCCCTTCCACCGCGACCATTTCGTAGAAGCGCGTCGCGAGGTCCGCGCCGAAAGCGCGCTGGGTGGCGAAATCGGTCGTGAGGGGCGGCCTGTTCTTTTCGATCACCGAGTCATAGGGCCGCAAGAAGTCGACGACGATGGTGATGGGAGCCCCCCCATCACCGGGGTCGACGGTACGCATCATCTGGAAGTTCTTGAGGTCTTCACCCGGCGCATAGCCCTGCTTATGGAGGGACTCGACCAGACCGGCATATTCGGCGTCCTCGGCCAGCGCTTCCGCATCGAGGCTGAGGTCGATATCGGCGGTGCCGACATGGCGCATCTCGCTGTCCTCAAGGAGGAGCCATGGCACCGCACCGCCAATGACGGCAAATTTGCCGCGATAGCTGCCGAGCGTCTGGCCGATCTCGACGAGGACCGATCTCACCGCATTGCTGGTGCGGTCGTCATACTGGTTTGCAGACTGCAGATCGTCGGTCATGCGCGCCAGCCCAGCAGGCGGTGACGCAGTTCGGCCGCACCCTCGCTACCGCGGTCGCCCATCTGCATGAGGTCGAGGTAGGTCTGGACCGGACTGGTCACGAGGATGCCCTCGCCGACATGGACGGCGTCGTCGAGGACTCCGTCCTCCTCGGGGACCACTATCGTGACGTTGGCGCCCTTTGGGGCATCGCTGGCACCAAGCAGATCGTCGAGCGAGGCAAGGCCCATCTCGTCGGCGTAGAAATAGGTATTGGGGTGGCGGACATAGGGCGCCAGTTGCTGCGCCGCTGAGAAGGAAGCGAGCGCGACCCGCCCTTCCAAACTCGACAGCCCCTCAAGACGGTCCGCCAGCGCCTTGCCATGAAGGCTGGTGTAGCGACGATGTTCCTCGCCACGAGGGGGCTCGTAATTGTCCGCCCAGCTGTCGAGCAGAGCGTCAGGGTCTATCAATGCGAGCCCCTCGTCGGTCTGCTCCGCCCAACCGCGTTCGCGAAGCGCCGATCCGACATTACTGACGAGCCCGCTGCTGACCCCGGCCGCGTCGGCGAGTTCTGCGGTGCGCCAGCGACGATCTGGTTCGCGCAACAGCCGACGAAGAACGCGCGCTGACTTGGGCTTGTAGAGCGAGCGAAGCGCGCGCCGTTCCGGCTCCGGCTGACCAGGTACCTCGCGTTCGATGTAGATCGTGCCCGAGGCAATCAGAGCATTGCCCATGAAATCCAGGTAACCGACGCCCTCTTCCCGGCACACGTCTCGGGCCTGCTTCGAGAGATACGGCGCCATCACGACGGGTACAGCGTGCCCCGCATGGTTGCGCATGTAGCGGTGAAGCTGCTCGGCCGCGCTGCGCACCATGCGCGGTTGCCCACTGCTTTTCACCTCAACGATGAGGTGGAGAGGTTTTCCCGCGAAGCTGCCTTCGGCGACGAGGTCGACTCCGTCGTCCGGCTTGCCCGCGGTGCCATGACGCTCGACATGGCTACGGGTCAGGTTCGGCAGACCGGCCAGGAAGGCCTTCATCTCCTCGGCCGCCTGACGCTCGACGTTCAGTGAATTTTGCGCTTTCATCAGCGCGTTGAATATACGTATTTAGTGAACGTGGCAACCCTGCGTTCACTCAGAAGGCGCGTTCAACATCGCGTTGAACGTCGCGATATGATGAACATCCGCCAAGCGGATCAGCCCGGCGCGGCGATTGCCGCCTGCGTGATCCCTTCGACCACCGCGGCAGCTTGATCTACGGGGATGAAAACGCGTGTGCGATATTGGATGACCTCGGTGAAGCAGCCAACGGACTTGAGCCAGGACAGCTGCTGAACCGGCGCTCCAACCAGTTCGATCCTGCGGCTGCCGTTCACCAGCGAGCGCTTGATCGTCATGGCGAAGGGCCGAGCGACATCGACGTTACGCCCTGACCACACGGACTTGACGATGTCAGAGGCTGGCATGTTCTCGACGCGGTCGATGCCGAGCTTCGTGAAGAGCTGCACGACATGTTCGTCAAAGACGAGACGACCGAGCCAGCTGTTGCCGGCCTTGTCGGCAATCCGATTGACCACGAGATGATCGTTCGGAAGCGCCGACCAGATTGGGAGCAGCAGACCGGTGGCAAGTCGGATGGTCTCGGTGTCGACCTTGTTCGCCGCGATTCCGACCTCTTCGAGCCATTTTTCACAGAATGCGTCGCGGTCGATCGGCGTCCACGCACTCTCGAGCAGTTCCTGTTCCCGCATATATTGGCGCCGCGTCGGCCGCAGAAGCTCGAAGCGCGGAATGGGAGTCCCTTCCTTCTCCTCCATGAGTGCGCGGGCCCGGATCTGCAGCGCGACCCCGCCTGACTTGGCGTTGACCAGGGATTCGGCCGTGCCGTCGTTGTCGGCGATGTGGAGGATGCGGTCGAGGGAGAGCGGGGTCCTGCGGTGCGCGATCTCGATCGACAGGAGATGCGATGTCGCCCCGCTGACTGGATCGGTCCTCAGCACCGTATCATCGATCAGCGTCGCACTATCGACGAGGATCGTCTCGACGCCGACATCGAGCCGGCCCGCATCGCGCGCGGCCGAGACACGAGTTTCGACGAGCGAGAGAAACTCGTCGAAGATCTTGTTCTGCAGAGCGATCGGCAGCGCCAGAATCCTATTGAGCCATCGCTGAATGGGCGGGAGCTCATCCTTCATCACGCCGTCCTTGTCGCAGAGCTCCAGGCCGGTGCGCCGTTCGAAGTCGCTGTGGGAGATGCTGGTCAACTTGCCGCCGACCAGCAGGTGGAACCAGCTGACCAGCGCCGCGCAGGCGTACTCGCTTTCCAGGTTATCCGCAGGATCGAAGAGATTCTGCCCTCCCGTCTGACGCTGCCCGCGAGTGAGAGCACCGAGGCTGTCGAGACGGCGCGCGATCGTGCTCGTGAAGCGAAGTTCGCCTTTGCAGTCGGTTGTCACCGGCCGGAACAGCGGGGTGCTCGCCTGATGCGTCCGGTGGGTGCGGCCGAGACCCTGAATGGCCCGGTCCGCGCGCCAACCTGGCTCCAGCAGGAGGTGAACGCGCTGCTCCTGGTTCGGAACGTCGCGCGATGCGTGATACGACCTGCCCGTTCCGCCGGCGTCGGAGAATATGAGGATCCGCTTGCGGCCCTGCATGAAGGCGGCCGCCTCGGCCTGGCTGGTCCGGGTCGAGCGGGTCTCGAGCTTCTGCCGGCCATCACCTGTCGAGACGAGCCGCTTGGTCCGGCCGGTCACTTCGGCGACGGTCTCATGGCCGAACTGCTCGAGGAGACCATCGAGCGCGGAGGTGATCGGGGGCAACGCGCACAGGTCCTCGATGAGCTGTGCTCGTGCCGCTTCCGCCTCCGGATTGTAGACCGGGTTACCCGCCTCATCGACCATCGGCGTAGACCGCTGCGTGCCGGTGTCGTCGGTGAACACCTGCATTTGCCGGGTCGGGAAGGCGCGCTCGAGATAATCGATCACATATTCGCGGGGCGAGAGGTCGATCTCGAGATCGGCCCGGTCATCCGGGCTCAGCGCATCGAGCCGGCGATCGAGGATAGACTCAGCGGTGGTCACGAGCTGGAGGACCACCGACTGGCCATTCGCCAGGTGGCGACGCACAGCCGCGATCACGGTCGGCAGCTTCATCGAAAGCAGGACCTGGCCGAAGAAACGCTGCTTGGTCGACTCGAAGCGCGATCTGGCCGACGCCTTGGCGCCGCTATTCAGTGTCGCGTTTTCCAGCCCGTCGACGATGCCGGTGAGTTCGAGGGCCCGTTCCATATTCTGGTGGATGATCGACCATGCATCCGCATAGGTGTCGTAGATCTCGATCTGGGCGGGGGTCAGCTCGTGCCGGAGAATTTCATATTCGACGCCGGCGAAGCTCAGCGCGCGCGCCATGTAGAGGCCAGTCGCCTTGAGGTCGCGCGCGACCAGCTCCATCGCTGCGATGCCGCCTTGGCGGATACTGCTGATGAATTGCTCGCGATCCGCGAAGGCTGTTTCGGGTCCCCAGAGGCCGAGGCGGACCGCATAGGCGAGGTTGTTGACGTCTGACGCGCCCGTGGCCGACGCATAGAGTACACGTGCGCCGGGAAGCTGGTTCTGGAGAAGGACGCCACAGATCCCCTGCTGCGAGCCCTCCTTGGCGCCAAGCGCCCCCTCCCCGCCGGCGACGCCGCCCATCTCATGGGCCTCGTCGAACGCCAGCACGCCCTGGAAGTCGGCGCCAGCCCAGTCGACGATTTGCCTCAGCCGGCTGTGGTTGCCGCGCATCGAGCGCAATGTCGGATAGGTGACGAGCAGGACGCCCTGGTCGAGCCTGATAGGTTCGTCGATCTTCCAGTTGGAGATCGGCTGAATGTCGCCGCTGACACCGCCCAATGCGGTCCAGTCGCGCCGCGCATCTTCGAGGAGCGGGGCATTTTTCGTGACCCAGATATTGCGCCGTCGACCCTGAAGCCAATTGTCGAGGATGCAGGCCGCAATCTGCCGGCCTTTCCCCGCGCCGGTGCCATCGCCCAGGAAGAAACCCTTGCGATAGATGTCCCCGTCTTCGGCAAGTGTCAGGCCAACGCCTTCCTTGTTCGGCTTGAATCTGCCCGGGATGGTCTGGGACCAGGCGTGCCCGGCATAGACGACCGTCTCGAGTTGGGAGGCGGAGAGGAGCCGCTCCGCGACCGTACGCTCGGGGAGCGACGGGACATAGTCGGGGATCGGGGCCGGGATCGAACCCATCGCCACGGATTCTACGAGGGGAGTTGGATGCTCGCCGGCGGTGGCAAAGCTGATCCGGCTCGGACGGTAGGGAAGATAGACGCCCGTTTGTTCAAGGAGCGGCGCCGGGGTCGCGAGCTTTTCGTAGTCGACGGGGAGGACGTCGTTGCGAACGGGCGCGTGATAGGCGCGGGGCTCTGGGCGGCTGCTTTTGAGGGCGCGGAAGATCGAGATACCGGCCGATCGTCTCGGCGCAGGCATCGGGGCGTCGCTCTTGAGCGTCGATCTTTCGGGAACGCGTAATGCGGGCAGAAGCTCGCCGACGGAAGATCGTTGAATGATCGCCGGCGGTGCATTGCCGGGCGCCTTGTCGATCACGAACAGCCGAACGGCGACAGACGTGCCGTGCTTAAGGTAGCATTTCTCGAGGCGGATCGCGGTGCGGACGGTAACGTCGCGAAGCACGGTCTCATATTGGTCGCGCATCCTGGCGCTCGGGCCGAACCAGTCGGGCATGATCGCAACCACTCGCCCGCCTGATCGGAGGCGACGGAGGGCCGCCTGGAGGTGGCGGACCGCCGCATAGTCATCGGCACCACGTCCGAGGGACCGCGAGAACGGCGGATTCATGAGAATGAGGGTTGGCGGTTCGGCCGCGGAAAGGGTCGAGTTGATCGTCGCACCGTCCTCACCCGAGATCGTGGCTTCCGGGAACACCCGATGCAGCCGCGCCCGCCTGACGGGGTCGAGTTCGTTGAGCTGAAGAACCTTGTATGAGCCCAAATGAGCGACGAGCAGGCCGTTGCCAGCGCTCGGCTCAAGGATGACGTCGTCCGCCTGTACGTCGGCCAACAGCACCGCAACTGCGGCGATGTCGATCGGCGTCGAAAATTGCTGCCAGTCGAGTTGCTCCTCGCTCCGCACGGTCTGGGTAGGAAGGCGATCCGAGAGCGCGACAATGGCGCTCACATCGGCGAACGAGCGCAAGCCAGAGCCGGCCGCGCGAAGATGGAGAGCCAGCGCGTGCTCGAGAACCTCGAAGCTTGTTCGCTGTGTCCAGCGCCCGTCGGCGTCGGAGCCACCGTAGGCGGAGGCCATTACCTCGTTGAGCAGGCGGCGGGTGATCGGGCGGCCTGATCCGAGATGTGGAAGGAGCAGGCGCGCGGCATCATGGTCCGCCGTGGCGGCCGCGTGGAAGAGGTCGGTCATTTTGGGATCTCCTGCGTGGCTGCACCCTCGGCAGCATCACGCTTTCGACCCCCCTCCCCTCTTCTGTCCGGGCGCATTTAGGCGCGGGATTGCAGAGCCGCGGCGTCGAGCACCCTCGCCCAGTCCTTGTGTCTCGCGGGAGGCGGATCGCGACGAATCGTGAGTCCGGGCCTGGCGTATTGGTCTTCGGCATTCTGCGCGGCACGGCGACCTTCGGCGTCGTTGTCCTCTGCAATGTACAGGGTCGTCACGCTCTCAGGGATGATGAGCTGATCCAGGCGGCGCGCGCCGAGAGACGCCCAGCAAGGAACCCCACGGAGACGACTATAGGCGTCGGCGGTCTCAAAACCTTCGGCGATTGCGAGGGTCGCACCGCCAGCTCTCCCCCGCCAGGCACCTGAGCCGGGGACACCGAGCATGAGCTTACGCACGTAGTCGGCGGTAGCGGGATCGAGAAAGATGCGCTGGATGGCGACCAGCCTCCGGACTTCACGGACCGCAACCAGGAGCGCCGGCAGGAACACTGTTTTCGGCTTCGGTAAATACGGGCACCGTGGGTGAAAACGGACATCAGGCGGCGGTGGAAGAAGGTTGCGGCGGCCGAGATAGCGTTCCGCAAGGGTATTCCTGACATGGGCGGCCTCATTCCAGAGGTGCTCGCCAGTGGAAGAGCGGCTAGGCTGGGTTGCGAGAGGCATCGGGTGATGGCGACCGGGGCGGATGCGGCTGAGCTCACGCAGCACGTCCTCGCGAGCGCAACCCGCAAAGCAGGTCACCAATATGCCTCGATCGCCTTGCCGAATCGAAAGACTTGGTTCCGCATCATTGTGGGCTGGGCATCGGCACATGGCGATGTAGCCGCTCCAGCGGCCGCGCAGAGCGCCGACGAGATCGACAAGTTCTTGGGATGGACGGTTCGCTACCAGCGGCATGATCTGCACCTCATGTTCGCTGCCTCCCTCCCGCTCTCCTCCTCTGCGTGGCGCGCTCCCGGCAACTTCGAGATCTGCTCCGCCGTTCTCGTGGTTGGATCGTTCAACTTGATCCGATCACCGATTCCCGATCGAAGGATTCGGAAGCCGCCGATTCGGCGATGGCTGGCTGTTTCGGGTGCCGGTTTGACTTTTGCAGGTAGTTTTGCTCATGAAAGGCAAACCGGATCGCGCTGGCTTGATTCGGAGGGAGGCACGCGGGGATGTCCTTTACCGTAAACACGCTTCGGACGATGACCCGTTCGTGCGAAATGATGCGCGATCGCGTGAAGTCGGTCGTGTTCAAGCCGGAAGACCGGAAGGTTCTCGATCTCACCTTTGGCCCGACGGCGGCGGCTGAACTGGTCGGGCGTACCCCCGAAGCGTTGGCGAAGGCTGAGAAGGAAGGCCGGCTCGCGTCGCCGAAGCAATTGGGCAACGGGCGGCGCTACTACACGCTCGAGGATTTGACCAAGATCCGCGAGGCACTGCACATTCGTCCGGGCAAAGCGGCAGATGAAGACGCTGTCGTAGTCGCGGTGCAGAACTTCAAGGGTGGCGTCGGCAAGAGTACGATTACGAAGCACTTCGCAGATTATTTGGCTCTTCATGGGTATAGCGTGCTGGTCATCGATTGCGATCCGCAGGCTTCCACCACCACGATGTTCGATATTCAGCCGGAAACTCTCTTCGACGAAGATAAGACGCTCGGCAATTTCTTGTCGCCTCGCAGCACCTTCGACGATTTTCGGCAGGCGATTCATGAGACTGCATGGCCGACGATCAAGATCGTCCCATCGAGCCTCGGACTTCAGGACGCAGAGTGGGACCTGACAGCCACATTGCGCGAGGGCGGTCAGGCCGTCCGTGAGGGTTTGCAGAGACTACGCATCGGTATCCAAAGCATAGTCAAAGACTTCGACGTTATCGTGCTCGATCCGCCGCCCGCGATGGGCTTTCTGGGCCTTAATGTGATGGCAGCGGCGACCGGCCTCCTTGTCCCTGTTCCGGCTCGGCAACTCGATTATCTATCCACAATTCACTTCATGGACACGATCGCTGACAATATCGAGATTCTCGAAGAGAATGGCACTCCGGTCGATTATGGTTTTATTCGCGTAGTTTGCTCAGCCTACACGCCTAGCAAACCGGGTGAAGCGGACATGTGGAAGATGATGCAGGCAACCTATGCCAATTTCCTCCTGAGCCAGCCGATCCTTGCGTCGGAGGAGATCAAGAACGCGACGCAGGCGTTCCGGTCAATCTATGAGAGCAAGCCCTCGGCGGCGCACGCGACCTACCAGAGGTGCCGCGACAATCTTGACTCCGTATTCGGAGAGGTTCTGCAACAGATCCGCGAACAATGGCCGTCGCAGAGCATCTCCAAGCGCGCCAACGATTCCGTCGCGAGTGCAGCAGCATGAGCCGGCGCTCCGCAATCAGTGAAGCCTTGGCAGCCCCAGCGCCGACGCCGGCCTCCGAGCTTGCTCCCGAACAGGTCGACGCAGCGCAAGGCGGAGCGGCCCGCAATTTCACGGCACGGCGGCTTGAGGGCTTCACCGAGGCCGCTCGGATGGTGAAACGGCCGACCATCCGGCTGAAGCCATCTGAATGTTCGATCTGGCCTGGGAATGCGCGAGACTATGCGCTGCTGACCGAGGATCGTGTCCGAAGTCTCATAGACTCGATCCAGGCGGAGAATGGCAACCGGATCCCGGTCGTGGTCCGGCGGGTGAAGAATGCCGCGCTGGAATATGAGCTCGTCATCGGCACACGGCGCCATTGGGCTATCTCGTGGCTCAATGCGAACCACTATCCCGATATCGAGCTTGTCGCGATCATCGAGGATCTCGACGACGAAGCCGCCTTCAGGCTTGCCGATATCGAAAACCGGGAACGAGAGGACATTTCCGACCTCGAACGCGGTACCAACTACAAGGCAGCCGTCGATGCCTATTATGATGGCGTACAAGCCCGGTTGGCGGACCGTGTGAAACTCTCGAAATCCATGTTGTCGCGGTACATCGGGCTCACGGAAATTCCGCAATCGATCGTCAGTGCTTTTAGCTCGCCGATGGACCTTCAGGTGCGTCACGGTGACAAGTTGCTTCCCCTGGTCCGCACGCCCGCGATGCGGGAGAAGATGGAGGCGGCCGCCAAGGACATTGCCGCGGAACAGAGCTTTCGACAGTCGGGTGACGAAGAGCCTATCAGTGGTGCTGAAGTCGTCGCGCGTTTGATCAAGGCGACGACAACCAGCCGGAGCAGCCGTCTCCAGAAGGCTTCTATCGAAGCCAAGGGGATGACGATTGGACAGGTTGATCGAGATCGGGCGCGAGGGCTGACTATCACCATCAACCCGACCGACCTGTCGGCTGACGATATCCTGGAGGCTATCCGCCCGCTCGTCGAGAGGGCAAAGATTCTGAAAAAGCGGGTCTCTGATGGGGCCTGAAGCAATCTGTAATTCTTTGGATTTTGCCACTCTGAAAAGTGGGGTATTCTGGTTTGTTTCCAGTGGCTTAGCGCCTTTGTCCCACGCGTGGGACGCGGCATGAGCCAGGGCGAGAACGAGGCTGTTGCGACGGTGGTCGGCGGCCGCCGCGTGCAGTTTGAGATGTTCTTCACGCTTCCCGACTTCAGCGAAATCTCCCTGCGCGATTATCAAGAAACGATGCAGCGCCCCTTCTTCAGCCTTTCGAAGAAGAAGCGGGTCAAACCGATCGAATATGTAAGCCCAGACAAGCAGGTCACCGTCCATGTTTCGGCCAATCCGGAATATGGCATGGCGACGATCTGGGATGCGGACATCATGATCTACCTCGCCTCTCATCTGAATGAGCTGCGCGAGCGCGGAGACAATGATCTCTCGCCGACGATCCGTGTTCAACCAGGCGACTTGCTGAAGCGCATCTGCTGGGGCGTCAGCGGACGTGCTTACGAACGCCTTATCGGAGCGCTCGACAGGCTGCAGGCAACCACGATCAAGACGAACATCCGGGCCAACTCGAAGACCCGTGAGACAACGTTTTCGTGGATCGACAGCTATACGCACCTCGTAGACGAGCGAACCCAACGGTCCCTTGGAATGGAGATCACCCTTTCGAAGTGGTTCTTCGACGGCGTGATGGACAAGCGGAACGTACTCGCGATTTCTCCGCTCTATTTCGAGATCACAAGCGGGCTCGGTAAGTGGCTGTACCGCGCCAGCCGCAAGCACGCCGGCGGCAACGGCGCCGAAGGGTTCACGATCGGGTTCGAAACGCTTCACCAAAAAAGCGGAAGCGAGAGCTCGCTGCCGTCCTTCAAGAATAAGATCCTTGAGCTGGCGCGGGCCAACACCCTGCCCGAGATCAACTTGGAGGTGATCGGGGCGGAAACACCCCGACCAAAGCTGAAGATGGTGATGCGTCGCTTCATGGGAGGGCACCAGGAGGTCCCCTCCCGCAAGCGCGCCACACCCCCCTCCCCCGCCCGCTCAGCCGAAAGTTCGAAGACTGTCGGCTCTTCCAAGCAGCTCCAGCAACGGCCGGCCGAGGAAGCCGCAGAAATGCCCGTTGACCCGAGCCTCGTTCGCAGCCTGGTGCAGCGTGCAGTCGCAGATCTCAAGGCCACCGATCCAAAGCCTAGCCAAGATCCGCACGACCAAAGCTACGCTGCCGCCGCAGTTTCCACGCCGCGCCGCCGGGGTGGACGGGCACATGAGGTACTCGATCCCGAGACCTATGCGGCGATCAAGGCGGAATGCCCTGGCTGGGATCTGGACGTCCTGATCAAGCAGTTCGACGCTTTCCTGAACAGCAATCCCGACGAGATGCCCAGGAACTACTCGAAACGGTTTTATGGCTTCATGAAGAAGCACCACGAGCGCAATAAATATACGCTCCCAGGCTTCTGACTGGATCGATCTGATCCGGCCCCGCGAAAAGCCGATCGAGGGCGCGCGGGGATAAATGACCCTGCCACCAATCCGATGCCGCGCTGATCGACGGCGGATCATGGCACGATCATCGACGGCTATTGTTGGAAAACGATGGCGGCCCTTCCACCTAAACTCGAACGCCTGGCTGCACCTTCGAGCGGGACGAATGCCGCGGCCGCTCCGATTTACGGTAGTGCCGCGGGCGGCCTTCATGTCGAGCCAAGATGACCGATTTTGATACGGCTTGAGTCAAACATCCGGCCGGGACGACCGTCAGCTGAGCCCCGCGATCGTCAGCTGGAGACCGGATTATCAGCCTGGCAGCGCGAGAGGACGGTTGGCATCGCGTCCCGCGGCGACAATTGCCGCTCTGGGTCGCGACGTGTTTTCAGGAATTGGTTCAAAGCGTCATCTTGCAAATGGACAATTTGCGAAAGAGGCTGAAATCCGGGGCTTTAGGGCGGACGCGGAAATCCATGTCGCTGATTCTAAAAACACGATCGTTTGACGGGGTGCCAGTCGCCAATTGCGGACCTTGGGTGAGCGTGGATACGGTCTCAGTGATGAGGCCCCGGCGAAGTTCCAGCACGTCTACAGGCCTATCTCACTGCATCGAAGCATAGGGCTAGATGCGGCGCTCGGGGAAGGGGGCCGAAAAGCCATTCCCAAAAACACGTTGAAGGAGGTACGCGACATTTCCGATAACACGCCGGACCCGCGCAACGATCTCGGATGGACAATTACTGGTTTGGGGTTGAAGCACGAAAAGCGAATCGGAACGCTAACTGCTGCCAACACGGGTAGGCGCAGCCCCGACCGAGACCGGGTTATCCACAGCCCCCAAGTGGTGGCATCGTGGTATCAGAGCGAAAGTGTCGTGTTATTAGAATCTGACCGTCGTGTTATCGGAGCTCGGCCGTCGTGTTATCGGAATCTGTCCACAGGCAGCGAATCGCCGGATTCACTAGCTTTTTCCGGGAACGCCGCGGCAGTAACCTTTTAACTCAAAGATATAACCCGCTTAACGCTTACGCCTTCGGCGGATTCTGAGATTTCTTATTGTTAGAGGGAAATGGAAGGGGAGGGACGCCATTCCCGACCTGGCCCCATCCGGTCGAGCCGGCTGCTATCCTTTAACGCCCTGGAGCGCACAGCGAGCTTGGCCGCGGCCTGCGGTGTCACACCCAGCAGGCGTGCGATGGCCGGCACCCGAAGTCCGGGATAGGCCAGTTCCAAACGCAACAGCTCCGGAAGCCGGCTGCGTTTGGTCACCTCAACGACGCGCGGGAGATTTTCAAGCCTTCCCTCGAGCCTGTCGAGCTCCGCCAGGCCCTGCCTGCTTGCCAACCCGATCGTGCTTTCAAGCTCGCGCATGAGTTCCCCTGCGGAGTTTGGAAGATACCGGGGAAGGTGGACAGCGGACGGAAGAATCTGCGTTGCCATGCCGGCCGCAACCAATGCTCGAGGCAGCTGGCAGGCGATCATCCATGTCGTACCGAAGCTCACCGGTTCAAGGCTCATTCGACGGCCATCGATCGTCGTGACAGTTCGGTCCGAGGCCGGTGAGACCTCCAACGCTGAATGGACCTCCAGGAGACGCTCAGCGACCGCGAGGAGGGTAGGGGAAGGGTAGGGGGCTGCAATGGCCACCTGAGCCGCCCTGAATGCGCCTGAGCAGCGAGCAAGGTCCTCCGGACCCCAGAGCTCGGCTTCGGCCCGATCGTCGAGCAGCGTGCGCAGGATCCTGAACGTGGCTGCGGTAAGATCGTCCGCCGGCGTTTGCTGAGCCGCTAGAGCGAAGTGCATCACGGCTGCCACAGACATCGGATCGTTCAAGCCCTCGCTGTGGCGCGGCGGTGGCGTTCGTCCGCAAATCCAATTCATGATATCGTCAATCGATACGGGAACCCCGGCGATTCCCGCGATGGTCGCGGCGCCACTGACCCTTTCCCGCGCCAGCCAAATGTCTCGAGCCGGGCTGTTGGCGAGACGCCCATCGAGGCGGCCGAGGGCGAGCAGAGTAGGTAACGGGGGTGAAGTGCTCACAATTTCTGATATCACGTTCTCAACGTAAGTCACCGGTTTGTTGTTGCGCCAATCACGATGCCCGCAGGGGACTTCTGATAATTGCACTTATCATATAAGCGGATTTGACCCTGCATTATAAGGTAAGCTATGCGTCGCTGCCGACAGCGGAGGGTGTGGACGCGTGGGGAAGACGGTTTTCTGGTCCTGGCAGAGCGATCTCGACGGGCGCGTCACCCGCGAACTGGTCCGCTCCGCGCTCGACCAGGCGATCGGCATGATCTCGGCCGACCTCGACGAAGCTGACCGCCCGAGCCTGACCTCCGACACGCAGGGCATCGCCGGCACGCCCGACATCGTTGCAACGATCCTGCGCAAGATCGACGAAGCGGCCGTCTTCATCGGCGACGTAACGCCAATCGCGGTCTCGGCCGACGGGAAGGCGTGCGCCAATCCGAATGTCCTGATCGAGTTGGGCTATGCGTACCGGGCGCTCGGCGAAAATCGCGTGCTGCAGGTCTGGAACACCGCTTTCGATGGAGCGACCGTCGAGAAACTCCCGTTCGACATGCGCGGGCGGCGCGGTCCCATCGCCTATTACCTGCCGCCCGGCGCCGATCGCGAGGAGCTGCGCCGCGTGCGCGCGGACCTCGCCAAACGCCTCGCCGACTATCTGAAGCTCGCGCTCAACCAACTGCCGGCGCCGCTCCCCGAGGCGGTGCATTGGCAACCGCATTTCGCTGGTGATCCAGACCTGTGGTTCGATCGCGCCGAACCCCAGTTAGTGACCAATCCGGCCCACGGTACGAGCAAGTTCGTCTGGAGGGACAAGTATCCCGGATATGCGCGGCTGATCCCCTCCAAATGGGCGACAAAGCCTGGCGCCAGGAAGGCGCTCGCAGAACATCCCGGTCATCCGGCGCTGCTCGCCCGCGCCAACTCTCTAACCTACGGTATCAGCCGGGGCGGGGCGGTCGTCTACTGGCCGGGAACCGAGGAAGAGGGCGTGTATCCAACCGTCGCTGTAACCCAGTGGTTCGAGAGAACCGGAGAATTCTGGGGCGTCGGTGCGGGCTTCCTGTTTGACCGGGAGAACGATCGCCTCACCTTGGCGACCGGATACTTTTATCAGCGATGGCTTCATTTTCTCGAGCGCAACTGTGCGCTCGCACTCGAGCATGGTGGCTCGCTGCCGATTCATGTGCGCCTCGGGGTCAGTAGCATCAAAGGCAGTTGGTGGCCGCGCGGCCGGTTCGATTTCGGCGCTGATGGTTATGCGGCGGTCGAAGATTACTACGAGTATGACTCGACGCTCGCCTCGATCGCGCCCGAAGGGCTTCAGCGCATAGCGGCGGAGGCGTTTAACGGCCTTGCCGCTGCCTATGGCGTTGAGCCGTTTACGCACGAGCAGATTGTCAAAGAATCGAGGCTCTGAGCGTGGACATGTTGCCTAGGCCTTCGCCGGAAGCCCCATCTCCTCCTGGGTCCGGGATCGATCTCGCTTGGGAGGTGACCAAGCTGAGCGCCCGGCAGACGATCACCGTGAACGCGGTTCTAATTGCAGCCTATCAAGCCGCCAGCTCGCCGCACTCGATCCGCGCGCTGAAATCTGACCTCGAGGCGTTCGACCTCTGGTGCCGACGCACAAAGCGGATAGCGCTGCCGGCGACTCCCGAGATCGTCGCCGACTATCTCGACGCTCGGGCGGGGCAGGGGGCTAAGCCCGCTTCGCTCGGCCGCTACAAGGCGTCGATCGCCAAGATTCACCAGCTGCTCGATCTGAAAGATCCGACGCAAGCCGAGCTGGTGAAACTGCGGCTCCGCGCGATCCGCCGCGAGAAGGGCACCACGCAGGCCCAGGCGCGCCCTCTGCGCTTCAAGGGGCCGGTGAAGGACGTTGAGCGCGATAAACCCCGCGGGATCAACGTCAGGGCGCTTCTGGAGGCCTGTACGGACGATTTGCCGGGTTTGCGGGACCGGGCTTTGCTCTCGGTGGCTTATGACACAGGGCTGCGCGCGTCTGAACTCGTGGCCGTCGAGGTCGCCGATGTGCTTGATGCACTGGATCCGGAGGCGCGACTGCTCGCTATTCATCGCTCCAAGGGTGATCCGGAAGGGGAGGGGGCGACCGCCTACCTTTCGCCCCGCTCGGTGCGGGCGATCGCGGCCTGGACCGAGGCCGCCGGGATCGCGGACGGGCCGCTTTTCCGGCGGGTGCAAGTGCGGCGCTACAAAGCGCGGCCGGCGGAGAAGGGGCGGCGGATCGACAGCATCTCCAGTCGTGAGAAATGGGATCTGCGTAAGACGCTGCCAAAGCCGGCCGTGCCGGCGAGGGTGGAGTACGATGTCGGTGCCGCGGCGCTGCATCCGGGATCGATCGGCGCAATCTGGCGGGCTATCATCCAGCGGGCGTTCGATCGCGGTGCGCTGGCGGACCTGACGAAGGACGATATAGCCCGCCTGCTCAAGGGGGTCAGCGCCCATTCGACCCGGGTCGGTCTCAACCAGGATCTCTTTGCCAGCGGCGAGGACCTTGCCGGGATCATGGACGCCCTGCGCTGGAAGAGCCCCCGCATGCCGCTCGCCTACAACCGAAATCTGGCGGCGGAAGCCGGCGCCGTGGGCCGTTTAATGGAGAGATTGAAATGACCGCGCCCGGCATCGACGCCTGTTCGCTGGTGCCGCTGTATGTCGAAGCGTTTTTCGGTGACCAGCTTCTCGGTGGGGCGACAGCCTTCCCTTGGCTGCGCTTCGATGGACGCCTGTCTCTGGTGACGAACTGGCACGTCGTCTCTGGGCGAAACAACGAGACCAACGAAGTTACGCACAAGCAAGGAGGCATACCAGATCACCTGCGAGTCTACGTGCCTTTGAACGATCTCGATCAACCTCCAGCGCTCGTCAAGGTAGCGACCGTGGACGTGGACTTGCCGCCACCTAGCCAAGCGTCGGTGATGCCAATGAATGCGATCGGCAGCGTGGCACTCAAACAGCGGATCGGGATGCAGATTTTCATCCTCGGATATCCCTTTGGCCGCATGGGGATCGGGCTCCCGGTCTGGAAGCAAGCCACCCTTGCCAGTGAGCCGTATTTTTCGGGGAGCAAGCATCAGCGATATTTGATCGTCGACTCTGCTTCGCGTCCAGGAATGTCGGGCTCGCCGGTTATTCAGCGAGTCCATGGACAGGTCGAGCTGGAAGAGGGCTACGGTCGCGTTTCCGGCGGCGACGGCGCAGTCAACTTCATCGGTATCTACTCGGGACGGTTCCACACGAACGACTCGTCCGACGCCCAACTCGGTCGTGTCTGGCCGGCGGTGTTCGTGAGAGAGGTTGTGGCAGCAGCCGAGGCCCGCGCCCTGGCTGCTCGGAAGGCCTAATATCGACCGCCCGGAAAATGATAAGGCCTCTTCCGCTGGGACCGGCCGCGCACCTTGTGGGGTGAGCGCTGCAGGATCGGGAGGATCAATGCCACCAGGAGGCTGACCTGTCTGGCTAGACGGTGAGAGCTACGACATTCCCAGACCCAAATAGCTTCTCGGCCGATTGCAGCGCCGTCGGCGACAAAGTCTGGGTCGCTAAGACAGCCAGCTTTTTCTTCGGCCTGGAAACCGCCACGTAGAAGAGGTTCCGCGCCCGATAATACCCCTTCTCGTTCTTCGCGGTGATGGCGCCGGTCGTCAGCAGCTCAAGCAGCTGGGGCCAGTTATAATGGTTCCACCCGCCGCCAAGCACGACGATGACGTTGTCGAACTCCGCACCCTTAACGCTGTGCTGTGTCGCAAACGGCGTCTGGCCTTCGATAAATTCGGCGAGCCGCACCAGTTCCTGGTACGGCGCCTCTCGAACGAGGCCATGCTCCTGGAGCGAGCGCGGCAACTCCGCACTGTCCTCGGCCGCCGCAAGCTCCTGCTCGCGCCTATCAATCCGGTCCGGTAGCCGAGGTCGACCTGTCCCCTTCAGGAGGTCGACGACGTCGCCTATGCTTCCGTTTGCGCGCGCGTCCGCTAATGCGGCCATGTCGGTCGCCCACGCGACCTTGTCTTCGTGCGCGCTGAGCTCTGGTCGTGACCCGAGGATTCTGAACATGTCGCCGAAGCGCTTCTCGGTAAAAGCGCGACACATCGGCTCCACTGTGTCGACAAGGAACGCGACCAACGGATCCTCCTTCTTCGCGAAGGAGTCATTGTAACGATAAGCCTTGGCGATCGTGGGATAGCCGCGCTCAGCGGCAATCGCATTATGCGTCAGCATAAGAATCTTCGTCTTCTCGGATGACAGATCCCACCCGTCCTGCTTCAGCCTCTCCGTCAGCTTCGCCATGAAATCCCGGCTGACCTCGGGCGGCGTGTCGTTCTTGGATGACGAGCTGCTGGTCCGCTCACCGGTGTAGGAATTGGCATGAAAGAACCGCGCCTCGCCTTTAGCGTCGGGATCCTTGACGGCCTGCTTCAGCTCCGGTCGCAACGCGTTCAGCACGTTCACGACCGCGGGCACCGACCGAAAGTTCGAACCCTTGTCGATCGGTTCAAGGGAGGGATAGGCCGCCAGACCATAGTCGCTTCGGTAGATTGTCTGCCAGTGATCGCCGAAAAAGCCGATCCTGGGACCGGTGCCGGTGGCTAGAAAGTGCTCTGCCAGCGCCGCCATGAAGTGAGGGTCGGTGTCCTGATACTCGTCCACGAAGATAACGGGATATGTCGCGGCAAAGAGAGACCGAAATTTCGGCTTGCCGAGCAGTTGCGCCATGAACCGAGGGACGTCGTCGTGATGGAGCGTGATGCGCTTCTCGTCGATGCCGAAAAAGCCCAGCTGATATTCCACGACTTGATCGGCGATCCCGCCTGCTTCCGCGATCTTGTCCTGTTTGTCCTCCATGTCAGCGACGAGCGCCCGCAAATCCTTCTGGAACCTGGACATGAACCCCCAGCAGAAGGCATGGATGGTCTCGACCAGGATCGCGGGGTGCTGCTCGATCTCTTGCGCGATCTCCTCCCGCGCCACCTCGGTGTAAGTTATGCACGCGACTTTCTGGCCTGCTCGCTGCAGGTCGCGGCCGCGCTCGTTGATGAGCTTCTTGAGCGCCTCGACCAGCGAATAGGTCTTGCCGGCGCCGGCGCCGGCTTCCAGCCGGAAGTTGCGACCTTCTTCCAGGCATGCGTCGACCCGTTTCTGCGCCTCCTTGGCAGCTTCGACCGCAGGGTTCGTCATAGATCGTACTGCGGCGCGGAGCTTTCGGGCGCAGCCGGACTATGGTCCGAGCCTGCCGCGATCGGCGGCGCGCCCGCGCCGACACCAGCAAGCGGTGGCGGAGTTTCCGGAGGCGGGGGCGGCTCGGATAGCCAGGTCAGGCCTTGCTTGATGTATTTAGGAACGGCCCAATCCGCTTCTTGGATGGCGAACCGCAGTGCGGTCTCCGATTTGCTGAGGTCTTGTGCCATCTCCCACGCGAGCAATCCGC
Source organism: uncultured Stakelama sp. (assembly GCA_964390515.1). Taxonomy (GTDB): domain Bacteria; phylum Pseudomonadota; class Alphaproteobacteria; order Sphingomonadales; family Sphingomonadaceae; genus Sphingomonas. The sequence continues at coordinate 26,706 of CAYMIU010000033.1, read as the reverse complement.
GATCGCCTTCCTCAGGCAGGCCAAACCGCTCAGGATTTGCGAGGATCAGCGCATCCTCATAGCTCCGCCCGCACCAGCTCGAGCCATCTTCCGGGACTTGGTAAGCGATTGAGCGATAGCGGGAGAGCTTATCTTCCGGCGTCTTGGCGCAGAGCGCCTCGATGCTGATATGCTGGCCCTTGGGGACCGAAAACCAGTTTCGGATCGCGGCGTTCGAGCTGTGCTCGCCTTCGGCGCAAGGACATTTGACCGCGCGCGGCTTATCCTTGGTCTTGTCGATCCGAACCGCATCGATGTCGGTGATGATCAGGCTCTTCAGTTCGAGGAAGTCGAGGAGTGGGTAGAAGATGTGCGCGTAGGCGCCGCCGACCTCGATCGTCGTGATATATTGGCGGCCGAGCTTCCGTTCGGTCGCGCGCCCTTCGTCCACGAGCCGCACGATGCGCGGCATCAGGATGCGCTCGGTGGTCCCCTCGACCAGGATCGCCTTGTCCGCGAAATACAAATCGCATTGGGTCAGGGTCATGTACTGATGGAGGAACTCGCGATCCTCCTGCGGGATAGCGGCGCTGCCTTTGCGGAAATCCTTGACCTTGGTACGCCGCGCCCCTGCCGCATCCTGGCTCGAACTCAGAAAATAGCGCACCGCTTCGAACGAGGCCGCGTTTGCAACGTGCGGCGAGTGTGTCGAGATGACGAACTGAACCTGCCAGACTGGCTCGCCTACATATTTGGCGGAAAGTGCCGCTACGGCGGCGTTCAACTGTGCGATCAGCACCTCTTGCATCTGGGGATGCAGGTGCGCCTCCGGCTCTTCGATGAAAACGAGATGCGTGCCGGGCCGGAGCGAGCGAGCGCGGTACGCCTTATGAAAGGTCTCGAGCTGCAACAGCATGTAGATCAGGTTACGGGTGCCGAGGCCGTTATAACCCTCGGGTAGATGAACGCCGTGTTGGCCGGTGTAGAAAATCTTCGTGTGATCCGAGAGAAGCGTCTCGACGTTGAGCGACGTTTCAGGCCTCAACTCGGCGTCGTTGAGACCCGGGAAGCCGAACGAGCTCAGTGCCGGCAGCAGGTCCTTCACCATCGTGTCGAAGTCGTTCTGAATCGTCTGTTCGATCTGACTGACAGAGGTCTTCAGCGCGGCCGCCAGGGCTTGGTCGTTTTCCGCGGCCGTCATCGAGCTCGCGGTCTGGAATAGCGTTCCGAGGAGCCGCCCGATCACGGCGGTATCGCTCGGCTTGCTGCTGTCGAGTGTTCGCTGCGCGCGCACGAAGCCGCACTGAACGAGGGCGGACAGGGCGCCGGTCCCGTCGAGTACGCGGAAGTTGGCCGGGTCCGTGGGGTCGACCGCCGTGACGCTTATGCGATAGGCTCTAGGCAAGGTGTCACGGAGTTGGCGGAAAAAATGCGCGACGGCGTCGCTTCCAACCTCTGCCTCCTGAACATCGAACAAGGTCGCGAGCGAGGCGGACGAAGCCCCATACTCGATCCGCGCGATGGCGGTGGAGCAGCTAGGATCAAGGTCGATCACGAACGGTGCGAGAGGGCCGAGCTCGCCGACCGAGGGATCATATTTGAACGTTAGCGTGACCGCGATCGCCGGAAGGAGAGCGAGAACCTCCTCTGGGTTGCCGCCGGCTTCGCGTTTCGCCTTCGCTTCGAGAAACTTGCCCCGCGTACCGGCCGAGAAATCCTCAAGCCTGAACTTTGGCCCATGCTCCCCTGCGAGACGATCAAAGATTTCCGTGAGGGAGGTTTTACCACTGTTGTTCCGGCCGACGATGACGGTCGCAGTCGGTTCGAGCAGCAGCTCGACGTCTTCCAAGAGCCGAAATCCCTGTACCTGGATTTTTTCGATAAGCATGGATTCAATCTCGGCTTCGGATGTTGGTCTGACCTAAAAAGGCTTGCGGCGAGCGAATTTTAGCTAGCTGTGGCGCCGGTATTGCCGACAGCCAGCGGACCCGCCCGGCGGCGGGTATCGCTTAAGCGGCGGCACGGAGGAGGATCCTGTTTCCGGGCACGTGGCGAAAGGCGCGATCCCGGCACGTCAGCAAGATGATCTGCATCCGCTTCGATGCCTCTGTCAGGATCTCGATCATCGTCTCGAGCCGACCATCATCGGAATAAACTAGAGGATCGTCTAGGATCAGTGACACGGGCTTCCCCTGTTCAAGGAGCAAGTCCGCGAAGGCTATGCGGGTGAGGACGGCGAGCTGCTCCTGGGTGCCGCGAGAGAGATTGGCGCAGCTTTCGTCGACGCCAGTCCGGCTGACGCTCGCGAGCGATAGATCATCGGCAAAGGTAAGATCGCAGTCTGGCAGCAGTTGCGAGATATACCGCTTCGCGCGCTTCGCGACCGGACCGACAAACTTGGCGGCCGTCTCGTTTCTTGCGCTTTCCAGCGTGTCGCGGAGCAGCTTCAATGTGTCTGCTTCCTCCGTGACGCGTTGGAGCGCAGCATTCGCCGCTTCCACTTCTTCTTGAGCCGCTGCAGCGCGATCGGCCAGGCCGAGGCCGCCTTCGCTTTCGATCGTCCCCTCAAGCCGGGCGATCTCGGTCTCCAGTTTCGTGCGCGTTTCAGCGGCTACCCGAACGCGGGCGTCGATGACCTCGATCCTGCGATTGATCGCGCCGACATCATGGGCCGATGCGTTCCGCTCGGCCTCTTCCAGGCGGACGGCCGCTTGCGCTGCCGTTTCTCGCGCCCGCTCGAGATCTACATCCAGCGTCGCCCATTCCGGGCGAGCCTCAATCTCTTCAAGCAGGGCCGCCGCGTTGGCGAGGTCGCTCACTGCGCCCGCTTCTGCCAATGCGAGCGGTGCATCAGCTTCTTCGGCACGTCGCAGCGCCGCGATCGCGCTGTCCTGCGTCCCCTCGGCCCGCGCGAGCTTCGTGTCGGCCGCCTCAACGGCTGCGGCTAACGCGCTCACATCGGGGAGCGCCGCCTCCGCACCGGGTTCCTCGGGCTCGAGCTCTGCGATGAACAGTTTCAACGCGTCAGCGCCGGCGGCGATCTGCAGCGTATCGTCGGCAGGTGTGGCCGCCTCGATCCGTGCAGCAAGTGTGCGTAGTTCGGCGGCGGCATCGCGAGCCGCCTCGTTGCGAGATCGAGCAGCCGCAAGATCGGCTACGTGGAGCTCGTCGAGCGCAGACTGCCGTTTGTGGATTACCGCAGCGAGGGTCTCTTCAGCGCTCGCAGCCGCGGCCGGCGGGCTGACGACCAACAGGGCCCCTTCGATCGCGATGCTGGCCGCACGGGTGATGGTGCGCTCGCCAGCGGGCATCGGTTCACCGTCGATCGTTACCCCTTGGACGGCGCCGGACAGCGTCAGTCGGGTCGCGCCCGCGTCCACGACGGCTTGAGCTTGGTTCACCGCACGATCGTTCGCTTCGAGCGCCTCGATCGCCTTGGCCGGAATGGCGGTTGCGGCACGCGCCTTTGCCTCGCCATGCAACTGCTCGAGCTTCAGCAACTCGTCATGACGACGGCGCGCGGCGGCGATCGCCGCCTGGCGACGACCGAGGCGGACAGCCTGTTCACCCGCTGCAAGCGCCGCTCGGGCGTCATGACGCTCGCCGCGCGCCGCCTCGAGCTCCTCGCGTGCCGCGGCGACCTTGGCCTTGCCGGTCGCAAGCGCCTCGCGGAGTTCGGCACGCTTTGCGCGAGCTGTTTCCACCGCGGTCGTGGCGCTATCGCGCGAGATCGTCGCCGCCCCGTGGCGAGATTTCAGATCTTCCAGCCCCTTCAGTTTCGCAACGGCCGCCTCCTGCTCGGCCTTTCGGGTCGATAGGATCTGCGCGGCCGCGCGGGCGATCTCAAGGGAATCGACAAGCTCCTTGCGCGCTTGCGCATCGGTCTCGTCCGCAATCTCCCGCTGGATGATTTTGAGCCGCCCGCGCGCGGCATCGAGATCGGAAAAGCTCATCTCCAATGCGGCTAGGCGTTCACTCGCCTCGCGTGCGGCGGCGACCGCAGCGTCAGCCCGTTCCCGCGCGTCGTTCTGCCGGCCGCGCTTCTGGCCGGTCGGCGACCAGTAAAGCTCATATTGTGCGTCGATCCGTTGGCGCACGCGCCGATAGGCGTCTCCGCCCATGATCGAACCGACCTCGGCTTCGAGCGTGGACGCGATCGTGTCGCGAACGATCTGCCCCGGACCCGCGACGGCGAGCGCCTCGGTTTGCGCGACCCACAGCAACCCCAACGCCCCATATGTCGAAACATCTCCCCCGCGACTGGTGTCACGGACCGAGCCGAACAGCGTGTTGAGCCGTGCTTCCGCGTCATCGCCTTGGGCCCGGCCCTGGGGACCGGAAATTTCAAGCGAGGGGCTCCTGAGGAAGCGCTTTGTCAGTGACCAAGGAGAGCCGTCGACGTCGAAGCTCACCCTTATCTCCGGACCCACCGCCTCGCCGTAGGGCGCGAAGGACTGGGCGAGCTGATTGCGCGTGTTGTGGCGGACGAAGAAGGCGGCGCGGAGCGCCTCGAGCAACGTCGATTTCCCGGTTTCGTTCGGCTCGATGACGATGTTCAATCCGTCAGATAGATTCTCGATCGCGAAGGGCGTTCGGAATTTCCGAAAGCCATCGAGCGCGATTTGCCGGATGACGAGGCTCATGCCTGCTCCTCTCGGCTATACTCGACGAACAATCGTTCGAGCGCTCGCTTCGCGGTGACGCCGTCCGGGCCGCCAGCGTCGATTTTCGCGTTGAGCTTCGTCGCGGCGGTCCCAAGCATCCCTTCGACGGCCAGTGCAGCCAGGTCCTCTTCCCGCGGACGTCCGACCAGGTCATCTGCGCAAACGGCCAGATGCCGCAGGCGATGACCCAGGTCGTTTTCGAGCCGCGCGAGCATCGCGATTCGATCGCCAAGGCTGGTGATGCCCGCCAAGCTTAGCTGGAGAAGCGTGTTGGGGGCATCGACATTGGCAAGGAGACCGTCGCATTCGGCATCGAATGCAGCCTTGTCATTGACCGTCCAATCGCGCGTGAGCCACTCAAAGCGGCCCGTTCGGATCGGCGTCACCGTCGGTGCAAGGTCGGGCTGGAGTTCGACAACGAGCGCGGCGCCCGGTTCATCGCGCTGGAAGCGGTCGGTCTCCGGAGTTCCGGAGTACCATGTCCGGGCATCGACCTTGAGAGTCCCATGCCAGTCACCGAGCGCGAGATAGTCGAGGTTCGACAGCCGGGCACGGTCCGGCGCGATCTGGTTCTTTGTCTCCCCGCGTGATCCGAAATCACGAATCGATCCGTGCGCGACGCCGATGCGCAGCTGGGCGCCTGGCGTCTCCATCGTATCGAACAGAGTTGTCGGATCCTCGAGATTGTGCCGGTGGATAAGCGGTGCGGACAACAACCAGATCTGCTCCTCGATCTCGCGGGGCTCGGGTTCCGAGAGGATGACGATCTTGTCGCTGGCGCGCTGCCGAACGCGATCCCACAGTCCACCATTGCGCGCGAAGTCGTGGTTCCCGGGCAGTAGCCACCAGCGACAGGCGTGTCGGTCCATGCGCGAGATCGCCTGCACGATGGTGCGATCTTCCGGGCCTTCGGTATCGAATATGTCGCCGGCGACGATAACGTGCTGCGCGCCATGTTCGACCGCGGCTCTCCCAAGCGCGTCGATGGCGTCGAAGCGGGCCTCCGTCAGCGCCCCGCGGACATCAGGGTCGAAACGGCCATAGGGTTTGCCGAGCTGCCAGTCAGCGGAGTGGATGAACTTCATTTCGCCCTTATAGCGATCCTTGCCTTCGCCGGACACATAATCTGCTCAGAAGCATCAAATCGTTCTCTTTCTGTTCGAACGCGCTTATTCCGCGCTCATGTCAGACAGAGCTGGGAAGAAAATCGTTCACATGACCTGGATGGCGCATCGTGAGGGCGCGGGGAGTTGGTCATGAAGTAGTGATCACCTCTATGTGGGGATTTTCGGCAACCGTCTGATGCCGCCTCCTCTGCGGGAGCGGTTGGGTGTCATAAGCAGATCGGTTTGAACTGTACCCGGTGCGGGCCATCAGGCGACAAGTGGCGGATCACGGCCGCTCTGCGGAAACTATTCTCGGGAGATTGCGGGTTTCAGCAAACGCCAAAACTGCAAATCTATTGAAACCGGATATCTCTGGCAGCGGGCAAACCGGCTCTCCCCCGGCGAGTTCCGCGCACTCAACGATCCCATGGCCCGCCTCAAACTCGTGGCATAGCCCATGTTCTCATTATGACCGTAAAATCGTTGTCTGGCGCACAAACCTTGAGGTGATGCCTCAAAGCCCGCCGTAGCGGCCCGTGTCGAGTACGACGTCGGCATCAAGCCGTTGCATCCGGGGTCGATTGGGCCGATCTTCCGAACGATCATTCAGCGGGCGTTCGATCGGGGCGAACTGCCCAACCTGACCGCTGAGGATCTGGCGCGACTGCTTAAGGGAATTAGCGCCCACTCGACACGGATAAGGCTCAATCAGGATTTGTTCGTTGCGGGCGAGGATCTGGCGGGGATCATGGATGCGCTGTGGTGGAAGTCGCCACGGATGCCACTCGCCTACAACCGTATTCTTGCCGCCGCGCATGTTGAAGGCCATCAGAAAGTGATCTCATTGCAGAGAATTTTGTCCGTCAGCACGAACCGTCGTCAGCCGACTGGTGCAGTTATCTTTGTCGGTTCACACCAACGGTCGGCTGCCGCGTCCGGGAGGGCAGGGGAAGCCCGCAGGCTTGGCCGAAAATGTCGATTTCGTCAATTTCTGCTCCTTGTCCACGCAGCGCTTCGGCATAGCCGCTCCACGCGGCCCGGCGGACCCAGGCGGACCGGCAATTTGTGGCGGAAATCCGCGCATCCAGGCTGGCGACGGCTGCTGCTGTGGTCTCGAGTTCGTGCGCGAGCGGGCCCGTCCAGCTGGGCATCGAAAGATCGGGAACGGGGGCGGCCATCCGGCAGATAGTAGACGCAAGCACAGTGTTCCGTCTAGCGTGCCGGTACTTGCAGTGTTGATAATGAACCCTTATCAACACCCCATTGTTGTCGCTTCTAATGGGAGGTAAGGGGACAGGGGCCGGCGCACGGTGCGCCGGGGCGCCGCTTCGCGGCCAGCAGGGACGATCAGCGGCGTGTACGACCATCTCACCGATCTCGCCCAGCGGCTCGGCCGCCACATGGCCGAGCATAGCCCCAAGGGCCTCCCGACGCATTTCGGCGATGAGCTGCTCGAGGCTTTCCCGAGCGAGAACCGGAAGACGCTGGGGATGGCGCTGGCCGAACTGGAAGCGGATGGCCTCGTCACGCTTTCGCATGTGCTGGGTCCGCACCTGCCGCGGGTGCGCACCACCGTGGAGCTGTTCATCGCCTGCGACCCGGCGATCACCGGGCATGATCCGGTCGAGGACTCGGTCGTGCTTGCGCGGCTGCTGCTGGAGAAGCCGGATCTTGGCGGGAACGCCGCGAAGCTCGAGGAAGCTGCTGGGTGGGAAAGTCGCCGCTTCAATCCTGCCTTTGCGCTGCTGATCCCGTGCGTTCACGACGGCCGCGTTCGCAAGTCGCTCCAGGACAACTATCCGACCATGGGCATCCTGCTTGCCGACGAGGACCTGGTCGAGCTGCGGCGCTACGTCCAGCGCAACAGCGGATGATCAAGTTCACTCACAACGGGAAGCCGTTCGACGCCCGCAAGTTCGCCGCAGACATCGAGGCCAGGGCGATCGAACTCGGGATGCAGGCGCTCGAGGAGAAGGCGAGGGGCGCCGCCGCCTCGATCGTCGATCCCGAGACCGGCACACACGCCGATGTGTTCGTCGATCGGTTGTCGGGGAACCGGGTTGCGATCCGCACGACCGGGTCGCCGGCCTTCGCGCGTCTTCTCGAAAAGCGTCTGGGCGTCGACCCGGGAAAGGTTCAGGTCATGAATGCCGCCGACGGGGCAAAGCACCCGAAAATCTATCTGGCCCACGCCAGCGAGGACAAGGACCGGGTCCGTCCCGTCGCCGAATATCTCATGGCGAACGGCGTCGACGTCTGGTTTGACGAATGGGAGATCGAGCCTGGCGACAGCCTGCGGCAGAAGATGGAGGAAGGTCTCGGCGCGATGACTCACTTCGTCGTCGTGCTGACCGAAACCTCGATCGCAAAACCCTGGGTAGCCAGGGAAATCGACGTCGGCCTCGTCCAGCAGGTCGGGGGAAAGAGCCGCTTCGTGCCGCTGGTCGTCGATCTCGATCCCGCGAAGCTCTCGCCCTTCCTTCAGGCGATGCTCTTCCTCAAGATCGATCCCGCCAAGGAGGCGGACCTCAAGGCGCTGGTCGACCGGCTGCATGGCGTGAGCCGCAAGCCCCCGCTCGGAGAGGCGCCGCGCTATGTCCAGAAGGCGCCGAGCGGGCTTGAAGGTTGGTCGCCCGCCGCGATCGCGATCGGCAAGCATATCGTCGAGACGAGCGCGCATGCGACGGCCGTCGACCCCATCGTCACTCTCGCCGATCTGCCCGCCACTCTCGGCATCGCAGCAGATGACCTGCGGATTGCGCTGCTTGACCTCAAGGACGCCGGTTATCTGCGCGAGATGAACGTGAGCGGGCACTATGCCCCGCAACCGGCGCTGTTCGTGGACTTCGACGAGGCGTTCATGCCCTTCAGTCCGAGCGAAGACGCGCGCACGCTCGCCAACCGGATGGTGACGGGCGAGGAGCGGGCGGTCGACACCAAGCAACTCGCCGAAACGCTGGGGTGGGAGCCCCGCCGGATGAACAGCGCGATCTGCTATCTCGAGCGGGTCGGCGCCATCAAGGCGCGCCACGCACTCGCCTCCGCCCCCTGGCGGGCCGTGCAGCTCGTCCGGACCGACGAGACCCTGCGCTTCGCGCGTAGCCATGGCTGAGCCTGGCCTGATTCGTGCCGAGACGGCGCCGATCAGCGAGATCGTCGCGCAGGTCGAGGCGCTCGCGCCGGCGCGGCGGCTTGCCGACCCGCAACTGGTCGCAGCCGCGGCCCGCGCCTGGTCGTCGAACACCATCCGCGCGTTCCTGTCGGACCTGAGGATCTGGGACCAATGGTGCCGGCGGCGCGGCGTGACGACCGCCCGGGCCGACGCGGACGCGGTCGCTGCCTATCTGCGCGCTTTATCCGGCGTCGAGCAGGATCCGCGTAATCCGCTGAAGCGCCGGGCGCCCGCGACGATCGAGCGCTACCTCGTGAATATCGGCTGGGCCTATCGCATGGCCGGGCTCGAAGATCCGACCGGGGCGCCGCTGGTGCGGCTCGAGCTCAAGGGCCTTCGCAAGCTTCTGGGAACGCGCCAGCGGCAGGCGCGGGGCATCCGGTTCAAGGGCGAGGTGAGCGACCTCGATGATCCGGCGACCGGGATCTGCCTGGCGCATCTGCTCAAGGCCTCGCGGCGCGACATGCTGGGCGCGCGCGATCGCGCGCTCCTGCGCGTGGCGTACGACAGCGGCTGCCGTCGCTCCGAGCTGGTGGCGATCGTGTGCGAGGCGATCGACGGGCCGGACCTCGATGGATCCGGAAGCTTGTTCATAGGCGCGAGCAAGACCGACCGCGAAGGCGAGGGCGCGATCGCCTATCTGTCACCAGCGACGATGCAGGCCATCGAGGAGTGGCGACAGGCAGGAGGGATCAAAGCCGGGCCGCTCTTCCGCCGGGTCGAGACCTATTTCGACGGGTCGGTCCGGTCGGTGGGGGAGGGCGCTCTCCACCCGAACACGATCACGCTGATCTACCGTCGCCTTATCCGCGCGGCGTTCGAGAAGAAGCTGCTGGGCACCATGAGCGAAGCCGAGCTGGAGCGCTGGTTGGCGGCCGTCTCGAGCCACTCGATTCGTGTCGGCGTGGCGCAGGACAACTTCGCCGCCGGCGAGAGCCTGCCCGCGATCATGCAAGCTTATCGCTGGCGCGATCCCAAGACTGTCATGCGCTACGGCGCGCGGCTTGCCGCCAAGAGCGGGGCGTCGGCGCGTCTCGCACGCCGCTTTCAGGAGAACCGTTGAGCGATGGTCAGGATCACCGTGACGGAACCCGCCAGGCCGGAACGACGGCGGCGGCGCACGCTCGACGCGATTATCGTCGCCGAGATTGCCGAGGGTAGCCTTCAGGAAGGGCAGGATCTCGACTTCAAGCGGTTGGTGGACCTCGACAAGCCGGAGGCCAAAACCCGGCTGCTTGACGATGTCGTTGCCTTTCTGAACCGGGGACCGGCCCGCATCATCGTCGGCGTGGAGGAGAAGGGCGGGCGCTTCGAGAGCTTTCGCCCGATCTCGGGCGATCCGGACAAGACGGCGCTCCGCCTCCAGACGGTGATCCAGGACGGCATCACGCCCGTTCCCTTGGACGTGCAGGTCGTGCCGATCCCTCTGGAAACGGGGTTTATCCTCGACATCCAGATCCCGAGGCACGCCGGCGCGCCGTTCATGAACCGGCTCTCGGGCGGCTATCTGATCCGTTCGGGCGCGCGCAATCTGCCGATCGATCCGGGAATGCTGCGCAGCCGGTTTGTCGACGAGACCACGTGGATGAGCCGGCTCGAAGAGCTGACCGCAGCCGAGGATGCCAAGCTTGCCGCCAGCGGTCGCGTGGTGCCTCGCCAGGCGCTGCGGATCGGCATCCTGCCCCAGGAGCATTTCGACCATCAGCGCCGCGCGTTCGAGCAGGGCGACCATATCCGCCACCCCGGTCCGGTGTTCCACGAGCATTCCGATCCCTGGTTCAAGGCCGCGGAGGACGGCCATGAGCTCTATTCGAAGGATCTGAGATCGCAGGGCATCGAGCGCCTGTTCATCCGCGACGATTGGTTCGTCCATGCCCATGCGGCGTTCGCCATCCAGCAGCTGAGCGGGGAGGGGCGGCTGGGACTGCACGAGTTTAACGGAACAACGAAGCGCTATCTGGCAGCGCTCGGGACGTTTCTTGGCGAGCAGGGCGTCGAAGGCCCCTTCGCCATAACGTTGGCGCTCCAGGGCCTGGGCGGAAGCGAGCATTTCGGAGCCTGGTTCCCGAATGTATTGACGGTCCGAACGCTACGACCCCACGTAGTGCAGGAGGTCGACGACGGCGAGATGGTCGCAGACTTCCTACGACGCGTAAGGCAGGCGACACTGTTCGGCTGAGGATCTTGATGGAGTGCGTCTGCGCCGCCTTTAGCGACAATCCCGCACCTGGTCGCTGGAACTGCTCGGTGAGGAGGGCGAGTTGTTCCAAATAGCGCAGCGATCGGCTGCTGTTTCGTTGTTGGATCTCTCCAGCCGTGCTGCCGTGGTAGGTTTGGAGATGCCACGCGGCATTAAAGGGCCCAGACGCATGCCGTCTGCAAATTGCAAGAGGAATATACTAGATCAGCCTCATGTCAGATGAACTGTCCTCCGAAAAGCTCCGCGGGCCCCTCGGTCGATTGGTCCTCAGCCGCCTGCGTGATAGCATGGCTGGCGGCGATCCTGCGACTGATGCCGAGGTGCTCGCGATACAGCTGGGGCTGCTCATAGACGGTGCCACTAACTACGCCATCTACATGCTCGACCCCGACGGCAATGTCGCCGTGTGGAACAAGGGAGCGGAGCGGATCAAGGGCTGGAGCGAAGAGGAGGTGCTGGGGCGACATTGCTCCATCTTCTATCCGTCCGACGAAATCGCGAACGGCAAATGCGAAGCCGATCTCGCGCGAGCCCGTGACCTGGGCAGGATCGAGGAGGAGGGTTGGCGGGTCCGCAAGGACGGTTCGGAGTTTCTCGCCAATGTCACGATCACCGCGCTTGCCGACGAAGACGGGGCGCTGCTCGGTTTCGGCAAGGTTCTGCGCGACATCACCGACGAACGCGCGGCGGAGCGCGCGCTGGAAGCCCGCGAATCGCAGCTCAGCTCGATCCTCGGTACCGTTCCGGACGCGATGGTCGTCATTGACGAGCACGGCCTCATCCAGTCGTTCAGCGCGGCGGCAGAACGCCTGTTCGGATATGCCGAAAGTGAGGTGCTAGGCCGTAACGTCAGCCTCCTCATGCCCTCGCCTGACCGCGAATGGCACGACGGCTATATCGCACGCTATCTCGCCACCGGCGAGGCGCGGATCATTGGCACGGCGCGTCGCGTCATCGGCCAGCGGAGGGATGGCACGACCTTTCCGCACGAGTTGGCCATCGGTGAGGCGGTAGGTGGCGGCCGGCGCTTGTTCACCGGTTTCATCCGCGATCAGACCGAACGAGAGGCGACGCAATCGAGGCTGAATGCGCTGCAGGCGGAGCTGATCCATGTCTCCCGGGTCAGCGCCATGGGCGCCATGGCCTCGACGCTGGCTCATGAGCTCAACCAGCCGATCAGCGCCGTGGTCAACTATACGGAGGGTGCTCGCGATCTGCTCGCCGATCCGAGCGTCGAAAATGTGACGGCGGTTCGCGAGGTCCTCGCCGATGCGGCCGCGGAGGCGGTCCGTGCCGGGCAGATCGTCCGTCGCCTGCGCGCCTTTGTCGCCCGAGGAGAAATCGAGAAGAGGATCGAGCAGCTGCCGCAGCTTGTGGACGAGGCCTGCGCGCTAGGTCTGGTGGGCACTCGGAGTGACGCGGTCGAGATTGTCAGGACGATCGATCAGGCGGCAACCCAGGTGCTGGTGGACCGGGTCCAGATCCAGCAGGTGATCATCAATTTGCTGCGCAATGCCGTTGAGGCGATGTCGGAAAGCCCCTTGCGGCGCCTCACGATCACGACGGCTCGACGCTCCTCCGAGTGGGTCGAGGTGTCGATCGCGGACACCGGACCAGGCCTCGCGCCGGAGATCGCGGCCGAGCTGTTCCGCGCATTCCTGAGCACCAAGCAGGAGGGAATGGGCCTCGGCCTGTCCATCTGTCGGACCATCGTCGAGGCTCACGGCGGCCGCATCTGGGCGGACACGGCGCCCGACGGCGGAACCTGCTTCCACTTCACCTTGATGCTTGTCCAGGAGGAGATGGCTCATGGCAGCTAGGCGCCTGATCCATCTGGTCGACGACGAGGAGTCGATCCGCCGGTCGGCCGCCTTCCTGCTGCGCACCTCGGGTTACGCAGTAGAGACCTACGCATCCGGAGTAGAGTTCCTGAAGGTGGCCCATTCGGTAGAGCCAGGATGCGTGCTGCTCGATGTCCGAATGCCTGTGATGGATGGCCCGGAGGTACAGGAGCATCTGCGCGAGCGCGGCATCGCGATGCCGGTGGTCGTGCTGACCGGCCACGGCGATATCGCGCTTGCGGTGCGCGCGATGAAAGGCGGCGCGGTCGATTTCCTTGAGAAGCCGATCGAGAAATCCCCCCTGCTGACGGCGATCGAGACCGCGCTGGGCCGCCTCGGCGACGCCGACCGCCGACTCAACGATCGAGCCGAAGCTGAACTGCGCATCGGCGCATTGACGTCGCGAGAACGCGACGTGCTTGCCGGGCTTGCGAAAGGGCATCCCAATAAGACGATCGCCTACGACCTCGATATCAGCCCTCGAACCGTGGAAGTCCATCGAGCAAACCTGATGAGCAAGCTCCACGTTCATAGCTTGTCCGACGCGCTCCGCATCGCATTTGCCGCAGGATTACCAGCTGACGAGCGCTAGTAGGTCTACGTAGCGATCGCTGTCACCGAGCCTGCCATGTTCGGCATTTGAGGCGGTCGAGATCTCTTGCCCGCGGCGAAGGACAGGATGATGCGGGGGCTAGCCGGTCGATGCTCGTGTGGCAGAGGCTCGAAGCTCCTGCTCGTCGAAGACGATCCTCCGGCGCGCAGAGCGCACCAGTTGCTCCTCCGCGGATGCGGTTATGACGTGCGGGCCTATGGTGATGGGCGGCGGGCCTTGGCCGATCCGACGGCGCTAGAAGCGATCTGCCTTATCACCGATCATGAGATGGAAGCCATCGACGGGCCCTCTCTGCTCCAAGCGTTCCGCGCGCTTGGATGGGAGGGCATTGCCATCCTGCTCACCGGCATCTCGCGCGAGGTATCTTCGCGCGAGGCGGGCGGCGTTCATTTCGAGGTGGTGATGGAGAAGCCGGTAGACGATCATGGCCTTCTCGACGTCCTCAGCCGTTCGCTGACGCACGGGTGAAGGAGGCGAAGCTGCACATGCGTCCTGCCCGGACGAAGCCATCGTTGAACCTCGATCGGGTAATCTACGTAGTGACTTAACCCCTCCCACCTTTGCACCTAGCCGGCCGGAAGCACGCTCTGACGATGGGAGGCGCCAATTGCGCACGCGAGGACTGAACCGAAATCGAGCCGCCGCCCCATGACGGGCGGGCGAGCGGATGAAGCCAGCGAGATCAAGGACGAGGCATTTTTCGGACCGTCCGTAACAGAACTCGTGTCGATGATTGCCGATGGTGTGATCAGTTGCGATGAGAATGGCCGTATCGTTCTCTTCAACAGCGCCGCGGAGGAGATTTTCGGCTTCCAGCAACAAGACGTCATAGGAAGGTCGCTCAGCTTATTGATTCCGGCGCGACTACAGGCAGACCACGAGCGACACGTGCGCGATTTCGCTGGCGGATCACCTCGCCGGACCAAGATCATGGGGCACCGCCGGGAGGTTCTCGGCCGGCGCCAGAACGGCGAGGAGTTCGCGATCGAGGCGAGCCTTTCGCGCCGCGTCATTCAGGGCAGGACGATCCTGACGGCGGTGGTGCGGGATGTCAGCGAGCGCAAGCGCCTCGAGGATGAGCGACAGCTTCTTGCCGGCGAGCTGGCGCATCGTTTCAAGAACATGATGACGGTCGTGAACTCGATTGTCTCCCTCAGCGCCAAAGGTAATCCCTCCGCGACATCCTTCGAGCAGGAACTGCGGGGGCGGTTGCACGCGCTGGGGCGTACGCACGAAATCCTCGGTGAACCGACTGGAGGTGCCGTCGCGCTCAGCGAGCTCCTTGAATCGGAGCTTAGCCCCTATCGGGATGCCGAGAATGAGAATATCACCTTGGCCGGGCCAGAGGTTATCCTGCCCTTTCGCGTCACCGTGACCCTGGCGCTTGTGTTGCACGAGCTCACCACCAATGCCGTCAAGTACGGCGGGTTGAGCAGAGCGGGCGGCCATGTCTCCGCCAGCTGGGAAATCGTTGCCCCCGGTGTTGAGGACGGTTCGTCAAGCCTTCTGCTGAACTGGGTGGAAAGTGGCGGGCCGCCTGTGGTTCCTCCACGCCGGCGAGGGTTCGGCACCACCTTGATCGAGCGGAGCCTCGGCAGCGGCGTGACGCTCAACTATAGGTCGGCGGGCCTCGAGGCGCGACTTGAGATCCCGCTGGACGCCGCGAAATCGGCGTTGCCACGTCGAACGGATTGAAGGCCCGCGGATCAGCTCGCCGGGTCGAGGTCGAGATGATCTCGGTGTCGGCCGTTCCCCGCTCCGTCCATGCCGGGCACCATGTTTCTCTTTCGGAGACCTATCCGCGGGAAGGCGCGATCTGCCGGTCCGTCTCGATCGAGCATTGGGCTTCCGGCATGGAAGTCCACAGCTATGCCCGGTCCCGGCTCGAATGGAATGCGCAGTCGATCGCCGGCGCCGTCCAGCTGCCCCCGTCCGTCACCATTACGCACAAAGCCGAGCCATTCTCGAGGAAGGGGCGAAGGCGAACGATCAATCGCTGATCTATGCGGCCGCCGGAACCAACTGTATCATGGAAAGCGAAATCCATCTGCGCGGCGCCGGCGCCCGTTCCGAGAGCCTCGCCCGCATGGTCGCCGCAGGCGGCGTCATCAAGAACCGCGCGATGCTGATTGGCGGGGCGAGCGGGACGAACGGCTTCCTCGGCTGCACCGGTCTCAAGCTGAGCGAAGGCGAGGGGATTGCCTCCGTTCCCGCGCCAAGGGCTGTGAGCCCGATGCGCAGCTGTCGCATGAAGCGTCCATCGGCATGGTCAGTCAGGAAAAGCTCAGCTGTCTGATGGCTTCGGGGATGAGCGAAGATCAGGGCCGCGACATGATCGTGGTCGGCTTCCTCGACCTGGACGCGCGGACTATCGCGGAGGCCGTTCGCGAAGAGGTGAAAAGGACGATCGCAGCCGCGAAGTTCGGCGCACTCTGATCCGATGTCCTCGAACATGTCGCAGAGCCGGGCCATCAGGCCACGATCGCACCCTACTACGGGACTTTGCTTATGTCGCCGGACCAGAGCTTTCCATAGCGTCCCCGGTGTCAATATCGGAATGTGACCCATGACCTATCCATTCGATCAGGCGGCGGCCTTGTTCAAAGCCAATTGCACGCTTGCCGCTCGTCTTTCGCAGATCGCGCAGGCCAGCGGCCGGGAGTGGGTGAAGGCAGGTACGGGCTCGATGGCGCGGCTCGCATCGCGGGAGCCCGTCGTCGCGCCGCCGGCTGCCGAGGCCAAGCCCGGCCAGCGGGGCGGAGATGGGGTCGCACGACTGGCCAGCTCGATGTCGGAGACTCTCGAGGAAGCCGGCGCCGCGGTGGCCGAGTGGCAGTCGAGTTGCGTCTCCGCGCTCCTCGGGAAGCCGGAGGAAGGTCCCGGGGACTTCCTCCGCTACACCGCATGGGCCTGGCGCCCCTCAACGGTGGACAAGAGCGACGGAGAGGACGCCAAGAAGGGCTGAGGCCACCGATTATGCTCAGGCTAGCAGGTGCTGGCCGCTGTCGATGGGGATGACCGTCCCCGTGATCCGCTTCGCGGCGTCGCTGACGAGGAAGGCGGCGAGCGCGCCGACGTCGCCGATGTCGATCAGCTGGCCTTCCGGCGCGGCCGCGGCGGCGCGATCGAGCAGCTCGTCGAAGCGGTCGATGCCGCTTGCCGCGCGGGTGGCGATCGGTCCCGGCGAGATGGCATGCACGCGGATCTTCTTGTGTCCCAATTCGGCAGCGGCGTAGCGCGTGGCGCTCTCCAGCGCCGCTTTCACCGGCCCCATCAAATTATAGTGCTCGACCACCCGCTCCGAGCCGTAGAAGGTTACGCAGAGCAGGCAGCCGCCGTCCGCCATCAGCGGCTCGGCGAGCTTTGCCATGCGTAGAAAGCTGTGGCAGGAGACGTCCATAGCGAGCGCGAACCCCTCCGCCGAGCAGTCGACGACGCGGCCGTGCAGGTCGTCCTTTCGTGCGAAGGCGATCGAGTGGAGGAGGAAGTCGAGTCCGCCCCACTCGCGCGCCACGCGATCGAACAGCGCCTCCAGTTCGCCGGCCACGCGCACGTCGCATGGCGCCGTCCACTCGATGCCCAGCCGCTCCGCGACCGGCGCGACGAACGGCTGCGCCCTATCGTTCAAGTACGTGGCGGCGAGCCGCGCGCCGCAGCGCGCGAAGGAGTCGGCGCAGCCAGTGGCGATGCTGTGCTCGTTGGCGATGCCTACGATGAGGCCGCGCTTGCCTGTGAGGTCGACGAGCGGGCTCACGCCGCCTGCTCCGCCCGGCCGGCAAGCAGGTCGAGCATCTGCAGTGCGATCATACGTTCCTCGTCGGTGGGGATGACGCGGACCGCGACGCGGCTGGCCCGGCTGCTGATGACCGGCGCACCGGCCTCGTTCGCGCGCGGATCAATCTCGATGCCGAGCCACCCCAGCCGCTCGCAGACCTGTGCCCGCACCTGCGGAGCGTTCTCGCCGATCCCGGCGGTGAAGACGAGACCGTCGAGCCCGCCCAACGTGGCTGCAAGAGCGCCCGCCTCGCGGGCGATCCGCCAGGCGAACAGCTCGATTGCCTCGCGGGCGCGCGGATCGGCGCTGTCGAGAAGGTCGCGCATGTCGCTCGAGATACCGGAGACGCCGAGCAGGCCGGCGCGGTTGTAGAGCAGGTCTTCGACAACGCCCGCGCTCATGCCCTTCTGCTGGAGCAGATAGAGGATCACGCCTGGGTCGAGCGTGCCGCAACGTGTGCCCATCATCAGCCCGTCGAGCGCAGTGAAGCCCATGGAGCTGTCGATGCTCGCTCCGTTCGCCATCGCGCAGAGGCTGGCGCCGTTGCCGAGATGCGCCGCGATCACCTGTCGCTCGGCGAGCCCGGGATCGAGCTCGCGCAGCCGGCGGCCGACAAAGTCGTAGGAAAGCTCGTGGAAGCCGTAGCGACAGACGCCCTCGTCGTGAAGCGCACGCGGCAGCGCGAAGCGCGTCACCACCTCGGCATGGCCGTGATGGAAAGCGGTATCGAAGCAGGTGACTTGTGGATGCTCCGGCGCAACCGACCGGATCGCCCTGATGGCGGCTATGTTGTGCGGCTGGTGCAGGGGCGCAAGCGGGGCCAAAGCGTCGAGCGCTTCGAGCAGGGCATCGTCGACGAGCTGCGGCGCGAGGAAGCGCATGCCGCCGTGGACGACGCGGTGGCCGATGCCGATCAACTCGTGCCCGGCGAAATGGCCGCGCATCCACTCAAGAAAATCGCCGAACAGCGCCTCGTGCGTCAGGCCGCCGCCCTCGGGCCACCGCCGCTCTGCGGAGATGCCGCCGTCCGCTTCGCGGGCGATGAGGTGGGGCGCCGTGCCGATGCCCTCGATCTTGCCCCGGCCGGCGGGCTCGATCCCGCCTTCCCCGAGCGCGAACAAGGCAAACTTTATGCTCGACGAGCCGGCGTTGATGCACGCGACCGCGCGGCTCATGCCGTCACCGCTCCCGGCGCGGCCTTGGTCGCGGCGCGCGCCATCAGGGAGCCCATCGCGCAGGAGGCAAGGCGCGTACGCAGGCTGTCGGCCCGGCTCGTGAGGATGATCGGCACCCGCGCGCCTAGCACGACGCCGGCAGCATCGGCACCCGACAGGAAAGTGAGCTGCTTGGCGAGCATGTTGCCCGCCTCGAGGTTCGGCACGACCAGGACTTCTGCCCGACCCGCGACCGGAGAGGCGATGCCCTTCTCACGTGCGGCCGCCTCACTGATCGCGTTGTCGAAGGCGAGCGGCCCGTCGAGCACGCCGCCGACAATCTGGCCTCGGTCCGCCATCTTGCACAGGGCGGCGGCATCCAGCGTCGCGCGCATCGCGGGATTGACCGTCTCGACTGCCGCGAGGATCGCCACCTTGGGCCGCTCGATCCCGATCACATGGGCAAGGTCGATGGCATTGCGGATGATGTCCGCCTTCTGCTCCAGCGTCGGCTCGACGTTGATGGCGGCATCGGTAATGATGAGCGGCGTCGGGTGGCCGGGCACGTCCATGACATAAGCGTGGCTGATACGCCGCTCCGTGCGGAGCCCGCCTTCACTCGCCACGACGGCCGACATGAGTTCGTCGGTGTGGAGCGATCCCTTCATCAGGAGCGTCGCCTCGCCGGAACGCACCAGCGCGACGGCCGCCGCCGCCGCGGCATGGCTGTGCGGCGCCGGGATCAGCGGGAGGGAGGAAATGTCCTTGCCGGCAACCTCTGCCGCCCCGCGGATCCTGGCTTCGGGGCCTACCAGCACAGGCCGGATCAGGCCGGCGTCGGCCGCCTCCAAGACCGCCTCGACGGCGGTAGCGGTGCAGGGATGGACAATGGCGGTGCGTGGTGGCTCGCCTTCCTGAGCTCGCTCGATGAGGCGGCGGTAGCGGCCGTGATCAGCGATCCGCACCTCCGGCAACGGCATACGTGGCCGCCGCACCTTATCGGTCGGCGCCTTGACCTCGGCGCGGCCGGTGATGACTGGCTCGCCCGCCTGGTTGGTGCAGGTGCAGTCGAGGACGACGACCTGATGCTCCGGCCGCTTCTCGGTCGCCGTCACGCTCGCGGTGATCGTGTCGCCGAGCCAGACCGGACGCACGAAGCGCAGGCTCTGGGAGAGATAGATCGCCCCTGGTCCCGGTAGCTCGGTGCCGAGCACCGCCGAGATCAGCCCGCCACCCCACATGCCGTGAGCGATGATGCGGTGGAACATGTCGGTCGCAGCATAGTCCGCATCGAGATGCGCTGGATTCACGTCGCCCGAGACGCGCGCGAAGAGCTGGATGTCCTCCTCGGTCAGCGTGCGCGAGACGCTGGCCGTGGCGCCGACCTCGATCTCGTCGAAGGTCAGGTTCTCGATCATCTCCTGGTCGGCCATAGCCTCAGCGCTCCAGCACGTAGCGGCCGGGGGCAGGCTCGAGTGGCGGGTAGCCCTTGTCGGTGGCCCCCATCGCCGGCGGCGGGACAGGCTCGCCCGAATGCTCGTCGACCCATTCGCCCCAGGCGACCCACCACGAACCCTCTCGCCGCTTCGCGCGCGCGAGCCATGCGTCGGGGTCGAGCGCGGGGCCGTCGAGCGGGCGGGTGAGCAGGTGGTAGCTGCGGTGCGGATGCCCGGGCGCGGAGACGATGCCGGCATTGTGCCCTCCGCTGGTCAGCGCGAAGCGGATCTCGGCTGCCGTCAGCATGTGCAGCTTGTGGACTGACCGCCAAGGCGCGACATGATCGCGCTCGGTGCCGACGACAAAGATCGGCACACGGAGCGCCGACAGGCTGACGGGATGCCCGCCGGCGGGGAAGCGGCCCTCGGCGAGATCGTTGTCGAGGAACAGGCGGCGCAGATACTCGCTGTGCATCCTGTAGGGCATGCGCGTGCCGTCAGCGTTCCAGGCCATGAGGTCGTTCATCGGCTCGCGTTCGCCCATCAGATAGGTCGAGAGCACGCGCGACCAGATGAGGTCGTTCGAGCGCAGCAGCTGGAACGCGCCGGCCATCTGCGTCGCATCGAGGTAGCCGCGGCTCCACATCATGCTGTCGATGAGGTCGATCTGCGCCTCGTCGATGAACAGGCCGAGCTCTCCAGGCTCGCTGAATTCGGTCTGCGCCGCGAACAGCGTGACAGAGGCGAGCCGGTCGTCCTCATCCCGCGCCATCGCCGCCCCGGCGATCGCCAGCAGCGAGCCGCCGAGGCAATAGCCGGCGGCGTGAATCTTCGGCGCGCCGGTGATGGCGGCCACGGCGTCGAGAGCGGCCATGATCCCGAGACTCCGATAATCCTCCATATCCCGGTCGCGATCCTCGGGTCCGGGATTGTGCCAGGAAATGGCGAAGACGGTGTGGCCCCGGCCGACCAGCCAGCGGATCAGCGAATTCTCCGGCGACAGGTCGAGGATGTAGTATTTCATGATCCAGGCCGGCACGATCAGGATGGGCTCGGGCCGCACCCGGTCGGTGGCCGGCGCATATTGGATCAGCTCGATCAGCTCGTTGCGATAGACCACTTCGCCAGGCGTGACGGCGACCGTTCCGCCCGCCGCGTAGGCCTCGGCGCCGGCCGGCGGCTGGCCGCGCATCGTGCGTCCCGCATCCTCGATCAGGTTACGCGCTCCCTGCCAGAGGCAGAGCCCACCGCTTTCCAGCAGCCGCTGCTGGAGGACCGGATTGGTGGCGGCGAAGTTGGTGGGCGCGATCGTGTCGAGCAACTGGCGGGTGGCGAACTCGACCACCGCCTCATGGTGCCGCGTCACGCCATGGAGCCCGGTCGTGGCCGCGTGCCACCATTGCTGCTGGAGCAGAAAGGATTGCGCGATCAGATTGAAGGGCGGACGCCGCCAGGCGGGATCATCGAAGCGATGGTCCTGCGGCAACGGGACGATCGCCGGTTCGGCATCTTCGCCGGCCGCGACGCGCACGGCATAGTCGGTCAGCCGACCGACTTTTCTCGCCGCCTTCACGCCGAGCTGGAGCTGCTTGCCTGGGGCGAGGGCGAGATGCGTCCACCAGTCTGCGAATGACTGGATGAGGGTGCTTGGGGAAACGCCGTGCGTTGCCTGGGCCACCGCGGCGGTCGCCGCGCTGTTGAGCGTCTCGGCGATGCCGTCCGTGGGATCGGGAGCTTCCCGGATGGCAGGGGTGACCGGATCGAGGACTTGGCTCACGTAACTTCCTGAACCTTGGTGAGGAAAAAGTGGTCCATCATGGCGAATGTGCTCAGTTGTCGCTGAGCACGGTGATGGGCAGCCCCGTGCCCCCGCTGCTCAGCGTGTCGGGCGTGGCGACGACGGTCGCGCCGGGAGCCAGTATTGCTAGGAGCTTCTGCCGGAAGGGCTCAGCCAGTCCGAGCCGCGCGCGATCGGCGGGAACGATCTCTTGTCCGCGGCCTGCAGGGCTCCAGGGTAGCGCCAGCGAAAGCCAGTGCTGCCCGCATCGATCGACGTTGCGCAAAACGTAGGCTGACGGCGCGGGGATGCCGCCGGCGATGGTGACTGGGGCGGAGCCGATCTCGACCCCGTTTCGGAGGACCACCAGCCGCTTGTCCGCGCCGCTGATGATGATCGAGACCGGCCCCTCGGGGGCAAGCTCCGGCTGCCAGCGCGCCGGTTGTTCTGCCTGCACAGGCGGCGTGACTTCCCCTCGTTGCAGCAACGCTGGCGCAGGCGCCACCCGCGGGATGGGCGCGTCTTTCGTGATGACGACTGTGGTGCCTCTGCTGGTCGCCTCGAACAGAAGCTTGGCGAAGGCGGTCGGCAGGCGGATGCAGCCATGCGAGGCAGGATAGCCCGGGAGCTTGCCCGCATGCATCGCGATCCCGTCCCAGGTCAGGCGCTGCATGAACGGCATGGGAGCATCATCGTAGAGGTTCGACTTGTGCTCGACATGCTTCTGCAGGATCGTGAACACGCCCGTGGGCGTCTCGCGGCCTTCGCTTCCGGTGGAAACGGTCGTCACACCGATCATGACGCCGTTGCGGTAGACATAGGCCCGCTGGAGCTCCAGGCTGACGACGATCAGCAGCGGTCCCGCCGGGGCGAGCTGCGGTGCCCACAGATACTCGCCGGGCTTCAATCGGGCGACCGCCTCCGACACGTTCGCGGGAAGCGACGTCTGAGCCGATACGCCGATAGCGGGCGTCGCAACCAGGATGAGGCCTGGCAAGATGAGACCGAAGAGGCGAGGGTTCATCGTGCTGCCGACGGCTTGATAGGACCTGAGGCGGAATCGCCGGCGGAGGCGACTGCGGCGGGATTGCGCGCTCCCGCACTTCGCCAGGCGTCGCGGGCGGCGATGCTCGCAATCCCTCGTGCCTTCTGCTCGACCTCGGCGAGACACGCCCGGATATGGTTTGGCCGCGTGCCCTCGACGATTGCCGAGAAATGTACGTTATCGGCTGATGCGAAGGAGAACGCGTTCTTGAGGTATTCGTCGAAGATCTGGCGAAGCGAAATCATCGCGCCTTGCTCCGACAGCCACTGCGACGTGGTGCCGGAGGATGTGAAGCTCAGCAGGTGCGCGCCTTCGGCCAGGGGATGGAATGCGCGTTCGCGAACATCACGGTGGGAAAAGCCTGCACCGAGAACCCGTTCGACATAGCCTTTCAGCATCGCCGGCGGCGTGCCGAACCAGATCGGGTAGACCAGCACGAACACCGAGGCGCCCGACAATAATGCGAGCTCCTCAGCCACGTCTTCGCTCAGCTCGAAGTCCGCCGCGCCCGGCTGTTCGCGGGCCCGAAGCACGGGATCGAAGTTGATGGCGTACAGGTCGCGGAGAACCACATCATGTCCGACCTCGCGAACCGTCATGCAGTATCGCTCCGCGACGCTTGCATTGAAGCTGTCCTGCTCCGGATGGCAGAGGATCACGATATGCTTTGGCGCTCCCCTCCCTGTCATCGAACGTCCTTCCCGACATGACCACCGGAGCGGTCGTCGCAGATCGTCGCCACGTCGCGAATACGGGTTGATACGGATGGAGGTGGGGGGCTGCTTCAGGGCAGGAACTGCTTGAACAAGGAGCAAGACAATGACCGAGCCCCCCGTACTGACCACAAGAGGTGGTGTCGGCCTTCGCGTCCGTCCCGCGAGCATCGACGATGAGGCGAGGCTGGCGGACTTCTTCGCCCATGTTGCGCCGGACGATCTCAGGTTCCGGTTCCTGACGGGCTTGGCTCAGGTGCGGCACGAGCAACTCGCGGCGATGCTCTCGGTCGATCACAAGCAGGCGGAGACGTTCCTCGCCTTCGATGCGGCCAACGATCTGCTGATCGCCGTCGCCATGCTGGCCGGCGACCGGCAGCTTTCGACCGCGGAAGTCGCGATCAGCGTGCGCGCCGACTACAAGCATAAAGGCGTGTCCTGGACGCTGCTCGATCATGTCGCGAAGTTCGCGGAGGTGCTCGGCTTTGCCTCGCTGATCTCGATCGAAAGCCGCGCCAATCGCGAGGCGATCGAGCTTGAGCGTGAGATGGGCTTCTCGGTCACCGACTATCCCGGCGATCCGACGCTGGTCATGGTGCGGCGCGAGCTTAACGCGGCCGCCGCCGCGGGTCGCGCAGCGCCGTGATCCGGAAGGTCGGGTTGGCCGGCAATCCTTGGAGGCGCTCGTAACCACCATGATCGCCATGGAACTGCGGGCGACCGGTGAGACGCTTGTGCGATCTACTCGACCGATGCCCAGGCCGGCGGCCGGAGAGCTGTTGCTGGAGGTGAAGGCCTGCGGAGTCTGCCGGACCGATCTCCACATCGTCGACGGCGAGGTCCCGGCGAGGCTGCCGATCGTGCCGGGTCACGAGATCATCGGAACCGTGTCTGCCCTCGGTTCGGACGTCGATGGCTTCCGCCTCGGCGATCGCGTGGGCGTCCCGTGGCTGGGCGGAACTTGCGGAACATGCGCCTATTGCCGGGCAGGCCGCGAGAATCTGTGCGATAGGCCGGTCTTCACCGGTGCCAGCCGCGACGGCGGCTATGCCACCCACGTCCTGGCTGACGCCCGCTACTGCCTGCCCATCCCCGACGCGTTCGGCGATCGAGAGGCGGCACCCCTGCTGTGCGCCGGCCTCATCGGCTATCGATCGTCGGTCATGGCTGGCGAAGGGCGCCGGCTCGGCCTTTACGGTTTCGGCGCGGCAGCGCACATCGTCGCCCAGGTTGCCCTCTGGGAGGGGCGCGAAGTCTTCGCCTTCACCAAGCCTGGTGACATCGCCGGGCAGGCGTTCGCCCGATCCCTCGGCTGCATCTGGGCGGGAGGATCGGATCAGCCGCCGCCGGTTCCGCTCGACGCGGCGATCATTTTCGCAGCGGTGGGCGCGCTCGTGCCCGCGGCGCTCAGGGCGGTCGGCAAGGGCGGCAGGGTGGTCTGCGCCGGCATCCACATGAGCGACATCCCAAGCTTCCCCTATGCCGACCTGTGGGGCGAGCGCGCGCTCCTTTCGGTGGCCAACCTGACCCGCGGCGACGGCCATGCCTTTCTCGACATCGCTGCCAGGGTGCCGGTGCGGACGGCAATCACGACGTATCCGCTCGACCGGGCGAACGAGGCGCTGGAGGCAGTCCGCCAGGGAACGATCGAGGGCGCTGCCGTCCTCCTGCCGTCGGGCGGGTGATTTGGACAGCCGCTCGACCAACGTCGCCGCCGCCGAGACATGGCACGCCCTCACGATCGAGCGGTGCCTTGCCACAGCCGGCAGCAGGCCGGAAGGGCTGGACGCCGCGCAGGCAGAGGCCCGGCTGCGCCGCACCGGCCCGAACGTCCTACCCCAGCCAGCGGCTGTCAGCTTTGGCCGCCTGTTCGCGCGGCAGTTCGTCAATCCGTTGATCTATCTCCTGCTCGCGGCGGGATTGGTCGCGCTGCTCGTCGGCGACCGGATCGATGCGGCTTTCATCCTCGGCGTGCTCTTCATCAATGCCATCGTGGGCGCGGTGCAGGAGAAGAAGGCGGATTCAAGCGCGGCGGCGCTCCGCAAGCTGATCCGAAATACCGCCCGGGTCAGGCGGGACGGACATCTGACCGAAATCACGGCAGAGAGGCTCGTCCCGGGTGACGTGGTGGAGGTGGAGGGTGGCATGAACGTGCCCGCCGATCTCCGCCTCATCAGCGCGCTCGACCTCGCTGCCGACGAGAGCCTGCTGACGGGGGAGTCGGAGCCCGTAGGCAAGGATGCAGCGGCGGCGATCGCGGTCGACACGCCGGTCGCCGATCGCGTGACGATGCTGCACGCCGGCACGGTCGTCGCCCGTGGCCGGGCGCACGGACTCGTGGTCGCGACCGGAGCGCAAACGGCGCTCGGCACGATCGCGGGCTCGCTCTCCCACGCTGCCGACGCGCCGTCCCCGCTGACGATCCGGATCGCCCAGCTCAGCCGGCAGATCGCGGTCGGCGTCATCCTGCTGATCGCAGCCGTCGCCGGCCTGCTGCTGATCCGGGGCGCCCCGCTTCAGGAGGTGTTCCTGCTCGCGGTCGCGCTCGCCGTCTCGGCGATCCCTGAAGGCCTGCCGATCGCCGTGACGGTGGCACTGTCCGCGGCGTCCTGGCGCATGGCGCGCCGCAACGTCATCGTGCGCAACCTGCCTGCGGTCGAGGGGCTCGGCGCCTGTACTTTGATCGCGACCGACAAGACCGGCACGCTCACGATGAACCGGCTGACCGTCGAGCGCGTGTTGCTCGGCGACGGCCGCGAATGCGGGCCGGAGGAATGGACAAGTGGCGTCGGCGAACCGTCACTCGACGCACTCGCCCGCTCCGCAGTGCTGTGCAACGAGGCGAGCGGCAGCGGCGAGACCTTTACTGGCGATGCCGTGGACGTGGCCCTGCTTCGCTTCGCCGACGAGGCCGGTGTCGACATCGACGCCGCACGCATGAACGCCGCCTGCCGCGCGCGGCGACCCTACGAACCCGCCGTGAAGTTCGCCGCCGCCCTCATCGAGGCGAAAGACGGCACCCGCCTTCACGTCAAGGGCGCCACCGAGGTCGTCCTGCCGATGTGCGACGATCCTCGAACCGAGGTTCTGGAGGCCGTCACTCGGCTGGCCGGCCAGGGCTATCGCATCCTCGCTCTCGCGTCCGGCGCGGCATCATCGGAAGCGGACGTCGCCAATCCGCGGGGATTGACGCTGCTCGGCTTCGTCTGCCTCGCCGATCCCCCGCGGCCC
>CAYMIU010000032.1:0-52078 GCA_964390515.1 uncultured Stakelama sp. | reverse complement strand
TAAGAGACAGCACCACCATCGTCGATGGCTCCGGTGATGCCGAAGCGATCAAGGGCCGCACCGAGGCGATCCGTCAGCAGATCGAAGTCACCACGTCCGACTACGATCGTGAGAAGCTCCAGGAGCGTCTCGCGAAGCTCGCTGGCGGCGTTGCCGTGATCAAGGTCGGCGGTGCGACCGAGGTTGAGGTGAAGGAGCGCAAGGACCGCGTTGACGACGCGCTGCACGCAACTCGCGCTGCCGTCGAAGAGGGCATCGTTCCGGGCGGCGGCACCGCGCTGCTGTACGCGACCAAGGCACTCGACGGCCTGAAGGGCGACAATGACGATCAGACGCGCGGCGTCGACATCGTTCGCAAGTCGCTCACCGCGCTGGTTCGCCAGATCGCGCAGAACGCTGGCCAGGACGGCGCCGTCGTCTCGGGCAAGCTGCTCGATCAGACCGACACGTCGTTCGGCTTCAACGCTGCGACCGACACCTATGAGAACCTGGTGCAGGCCGGCGTGATCGACCCGACCAAGGTCGTTCGTACCGCGCTTCAGAACGCCGCATCGGTGGCGGGCCTCCTCATCACCACCGAGGCGACCGTTTCCGAACTGCCGGAAGACAAGCCCGCAATGCCGGCAATGCCGGGCGGCGGCATGGGCGGCATGGACTTCTGATCCGGTTGCGGCCGTCGCCAGCGTCAGCGCTGGCGACGGACTCGCGCCGGATCGGCCAGCCGGTCGGCAAAGCCGAACCGGTCTGACGTCGCGCAGCGGCTTCGCCGCTGCCACCCGACCAAAAAGAAAGGGCCGGAGCGCACCAGCGCCCCGGCCCTTTTCTTATCCGCACCCCTGCGAGCGCCAGCCCCCTCAGGCCTGCTCCCGCTCCGCCAGCAACTGCGTCGCCTTCTTCGATCGCAGCGCCACCACCAGCACCCCCGCCAGCGCGAGCATCGCGCCCGCGATCATCCGCATGTCCAGCTTGTCCCCCGTCAGCGCCACACCAAACGCAATGGTGAACAGCGGCGTCATCAGCGTCAGCGGCGCCAGCAGATTGGCTTCGTACCGGCGGATCAGCCCGTAATAGCTGGTGTGTCCCAGCACCGACACGACCAACGCGGCAAACAGCACCGCGCCGACAAACGGCCAGCCGACTGCCATCGCGCTCGCCCATTGCCCCTCCTCGAACGCCGCCGACGCCACCGCCAGCGGCAGGAAGGAGACCAGCCCCACCCACGCCTGGAAGCGCAGCGGCGCCACATCCTCCACCTGCTTCATCAGCACCGCGCCCAGCGATCCGGTGAACGCCGCGCCCACGACGAACCACAGCCCGGCGGAGAGATCGATCCCATCGGGATTCCACACCACCAGAAGCACGCCCGCCAGCGTCAGCGCGATGCCCAGTCCGCGGCGCCAGTGGATTCGCTCGCCCAGCATCACGATCGACAGCAATGTCGTGAACGGCACGCCGATCTGGATCACCACCGCCGCGGCCGATGGCGACGCGGTCTGCAGCCCGATGAACAGCAAGGCGAAATTGCCCGCCCCCATCAGAATGCCGATCGCCACGATCCGCCAGCGCGGCCGCGGCATCGGCAGCAGCCAGGGCAAGGTCGCCGCGATCACCACCAGGAAGCGCACCGCGGCGAAGAACAGCGGCGGCACCGCCCAGTTGCCCACCACGATCTTGCTCAACACGTTGCTGTATCCCCACACCAGGCAGATGAGGACGAGGAGCAGGAAGTCGCGGATCTTCATGCCGCACCCGTGGCAGAGGCGCGCGGCGGATGCCAGACAGCCGCGCTTTTGCGGGCGATACCTCTCACCCCATCACAAGAACGCGGGTGCCGCCATTGCGCGCTTGGCGCATCGCCCCCGGCCCCCTATCTGCCGCCCTCATGGCAGCCCCTATTCTCGCGTACGAAGACCTTGGCCTCATCCAGGGCGCCGGCTGGTTGTTCCGCCACCTCAATTTCTATGTCGGTCCGCGTGACCGGCTGGCGCTGATCGGCCGCAACGGCGCCGGCAAGACGACGCTGCTGAAGCTCATCGCCGGCACGGTCGACAGTGACGAGGGCCGCCGCACCATCGTGCCCGGCACCCGCGTCGTCCTGCTCGAACAGGATCCCAATCTCGCCGGCTTCGCCACGCTTGCCGACTACGTCCTGTCAGGCGACGACGCGCCCCAGCATTTCGAGGCGGATGCGATCGCCGACCAGCTCGGCATCGACCTGTCGCGCGAGGCCGCCACCGCCTCGGGCGGCGAGCGCCGCCGCGCCGCCATCGTCCGCGCGCTGGCGCAGGATCCGGACGTGCTGCTGCTCGACGAGCCGACCAACCATCTCGACATCGGCGCGATCGAATGGCTCGAAGAATGGCTGAACCGCTACCGCGGCGCCTTCGTCGTCATCAGCCACGACCGAACCTTCCTCACCCGCCTGACCAAGCAGACGCTGTGGCTCGATCGCGGCAATTTGCGCCGTGCCGAGGTCGGCTTCGGCGGCTTCGACGCCTGGACCGAACAGGTCTATGCCGAGGAGCAGCGCGCCGCCGAACGGCTCGACGCCCGGCTGAAGCTGGAGGAACATTGGCTGCTGCGCGGTGTCACCGGCCGCCGCCGCCGCAACCAGGGCCGCCTGACCAAATTGAAGGAAATGCGCGCCGCCCGCGCCGCGATGATCGGCCCGCAGGGCGCCGCCGCCCTCGCCATGGGGCATGACGACAACAAGACCAAGGTCGTCATCGACGCCGAACATGTCACCAAGGAATATGACGGCCGCACGATCATCCGCGACTTCACCTTCCGGGTGACGCGCGGCGACCGGATCGGCATCGTCGGCCGCAACGGCGCGGGCAAGACCACGCTGCTGCGCCTCCTCACGGGCGAGCTTGCCCCTGACAGCGGCAGAGTGAAGCTCGCCAAGACGCTCGACGGCATCATCATCGATCAGCAGCGCAAGCTGATGGCGCCGGAGAAGACAGTGCGCGAAGTGCTGGCGGACGGCGGCGACTGGATCGACGTCCTCGGCACCAAGAAGCACATCCACGGCTACCTCAAGGAATTCCTGTTCGATCCCAGCTTGGCCGAGGCCAAGATCGCCTCGCTGTCGGGCGGTGAACGCTCCCGCCTGCTGCTCGCGCGCGAATTCGCCCGCCATTCCAACCTCCTCGTCCTTGACGAGCCGACCAACGATCTCGACCTCGAGACGCTCGATCTCTTGCAGGAAGTGATCGGCGACTATGACGGCACAGTGCTGATCGTCAGCCACGACCGCGACTTCCTCGATCGCACCGTCACGGTCACCCTCGGCCTCGACGGCTCGGGCAAGGTCGATATCGTCGCCGGCGGCTATGAGGATTGGGAGCGCCAGCGCGCCGTCCGCGCCGAGCCCGCGCGCAAGACGGCGGCGAAGTCCGCGCCCGCACCGGCCGCCCCGCCGCCAGTCCGCACCAAGCTCAGCTACAAGGACCAGCGCGATTACGATCAGCTGCCGGCGCGCATCGAGGCGCTGGACGCGGCTATCGCGCGCGACGAGGCGCTGCTCGCCGATCCCGCGCTCTACACCCGCGATCCCGCCCGCTTCGATGCGCTCATGAAGGCCATCGCCGCCGCCCGTGATGAAAAGGACGCGGCCGAGATGCGCTGGCTCGAACTCGCCGAGATGGTCGAGGGGCTGGCCTAGACCGACTTCCCCGCGCGCCCGGCAAGGTCGACCACATATTGCCAGGCGACGCGGCCCGACCGGCTGCCGCGTTTCGTTGCCCACAAAAGCGCATCCTGCGGCTCGAACGGCAGGTCGTAGCGCTCGGTATAGCCGCGCACGATCTCGAGATAGAGCGGCTGGTCGACTACGTGGAAACCAAGGCTCAGGCCGAAGCGATCGGCCAGCGCCAGGTGATCGTCCACCGCATCGCGCGGGTTGATGGCGCTTTCCTGTTCGTGGATGTCGCGCGGGATCAGGTGGCGCCGGTTTGACGTGACGACCAGCCGCGCGTTCGCCGGCCGCGCCTCCGCCCCGCCCTCCAGCAACGATCGCAACGTGCGCGCATCCGCCGCGGCATCGAAGCCCAGATCGTCGAGGAACAGGACGAAGGCACGCGGCACGCCAGCGATCGCGTCGAACAGCTGCGGCAAGCTGTCGAGCCGGTCGGCTGCCACCTCGACGATCGCAAGTGCGCCGCCCGCGCCCTGCACCGCGCCGACGACGGCCTTCACGAGTGCGGACTTGCCCGTGCCCCGCGCGCCCCACAGCAGCACGTCCTGCGCCGCATGGCCAGCCGCCAGCCGTTCGAGATTGGCGAGCAGCGCCGCCTTCTGCGCGTCCACTCCGTGGAGCAACTCCAGCGGCAGCGGGGCAAAGGCGCGCGCAGCCACCAGAACGTCGTCACGCCACACATAGGCAGGATGGGTTAGCGGATCGGCAGCCGCCGGCGGCGCGGGCGCCAGCCGCTCCAGCGCAGCAGCGATACGGGCGAGATCGTCCATCTCTCGGCTGCTACGTGGCAGGCGAAGCCGGCGCAACGCCTCCCTGCCCTCGCCGCCCTGATCAGTCCTTCATCGCTTCCAGCAGTTTCTTCACCTCCTGGCTGCGGCCGCGCGGCAGGATCAGGATGTCGTTGCCCGAAGCCACCACGATCAGATCCTGAACCCCCACCATTGCGATGCGCACGCCGTCGCTTCGCGCGAGGCAGTTCGTGACGTCGAGCGCGATCACTTCGCCGCGGATCGCATTGCCGGCTTCGTCGGCCACGCTGATCGCGTGCAGCGCATCCCAGCTGCCGACGTCGTTCCATCCCATCGCCACCGGCACCACCGCCACACGCTCGGCCTTTTCCATCACCGCATAGTCGATCGACTCATTCGGCGCTTCGGCGAAGGCGCGGGCCGACGGGCGTACTTGCGTACCGACGCGCTCGCCTTCCGCGAGAGAGCGGCGTACCGCCTCCAGCATCTTGGGCTCGTACTGCGCCAGTGCATCGAGGAACGCGTCCGCGCGGAACAGGAAGATGCCGCCGTTCCACGCATGATCGCCCGTCGCCAGCATCGCCTCGGCCGCTGCGCGCGGCGGCTTCTCGACGAAACGGTCGACGCGGTGGACGCCCTGGGCAATCTCCTCGCCCACCTTGATATAGCCATAGCCGGTCTCCGGCGCGTCCGGCGTGATGCCGAAGGTCACCAGCCAGCCGTCCTCCACCATCGGCAAGGCGGACGCGATCGCTCCGCGGAACGCCTCCACATCCTCGATCACATGATCTGACGGCATCACCAGCAGCGGTGCGTCCGGCTGCGGCGCGACGAGCGCGGCAAGCGCAATGGCGGGCGCGGTGTTGCGGCCCATCGGCTCCAGCACCAGCGCCTGCGGCTTGGCCCCGATCGCGGCCAGCTGTTCCTCGATCATGTCGGTATGCCGCGCATTAGCCACCACGATCGGTGCGGCGAACTGCTCCCCGGCCGCGCGATTTGCGGTCAGCTGGAGCATCGTCTCCTCGGCGGTCAGCGCCAGCATCTGCTTGGGACGTTCCGGACGGGACATC
The DNA here is from genome assembly GCA_964390515.1 of uncultured Stakelama sp. Lineage (GTDB taxonomy): Bacteria > Pseudomonadota > Alphaproteobacteria > Sphingomonadales > Sphingomonadaceae > Sphingomonas. The sequence goes on along the minus strand of CAYMIU010000032.1, from coordinate 46,559 downwards.
GGCCACAAACGTGTCCCCGATCCACCGGACAGGATAACGGGAACGATCGACGGCATCGCTTACTCCTCACACGGCTGAACGGCCGACCGGCTGGCCGACACGCAGATGGTTATCCGGAAATCCCCCGCGCCGTACAATGCACATGTTTCATTTCCGATCCACCGAGGCGCCGCACGGATTCAGGCTTTGTTTGCCATTTCCTGCGACATGGGGTGTCGGATCCCTTTACAAGGCGGTACGGGCAAAGCGCGGGCGATGATCAGGGTCTTCAAACATTACGTTCCCAATGCCGTCGCGCTGCTAGGCCTCATTGACCTCGTCATCCTGCTGTTCGCTGCCGAGGCCGGGTGGCTGATCCGCGCCTGGCAACTCGAGATGGCGCCGGAGTCGATCTGGACCCGGCTGCCGCAGCTCGTCACCTTCGCGCTCCCGCTCGCCACTGCGATGGTCGCGGTCGGCGCCTATCAGGCAGACGTGCTCGTCTCGACCCGGCAGGCGACCATGCGGCTGGTGGTCGCGATTTCGCTGGGCGTCATCTTCCTCAGCCTGCTCTTCTTCTTCTTCCCGTCGATCACCTTCTGGCGATCGAGCCTCTTCTACGCGATGCTGGTCGCGATCACCGGCCTCGTCGCGGTCCGCCTCCTGTTCGGCAAGCTGCTTGGCGGTGAGCGGTTCAAGCGCCGCATCGTGGTGCTCGGCGCCGGTCATCGCGCCGCCCGCCTCGCCGCCCTCGAACACGCCAATCGCTCCAGCTTTATCGTCGCCGGCTTCGTCGCCATGGGCGAGCCAGCGATCGTCGTCGACGGCGCCATCCCCCGCAGCGACATTCCGAACCTCGCGGCCTATGTCGTCGAACTCGGCGCAACCGAAGTGGTGCTCGCGATCGAGGAGCGCCGCAATGCGCTGCCGCTGAAGGATCTGCTGCGCGTCAAGACGACGGGCGTTCACGTCAACGAATTCTCGACCTTCCTCGAACGCGAAACTGGCCGGATCGATCTCGCCAGCGTCAACCCGTCGTGGCTTATCTTCTCCGATGGCTTCGCGTCAGGGCGCATGCTGTCGGGCATGGCCAAGCGCGCGTTCGATATCGCGGCGAGCGCGCTTCTCCTGCTGTTCGCCGCGCCGGTGATCCTCGTCACCGCGATCGCCATCAAGCTCGAAAGCCGCGGCCCCGCCTTCTATCGCCAGCGCCGCGTCGGGCTCTACAACGAGCCGTTCGACATCCTGAAGCTGCGCTCGATGCGCGCCGATGCGGAAGTCGCCGGCAAGGCGGTCTGGGCGGCGGAACGCGATCCGCGCGTCACGCGCATCGGCCGCTTCATCCGCAAGGTGCGGATCGACGAGCTGCCGCAATGCTGGAGCGTGCTGAAGGGCGAGATGAGCTTCGTCGGCCCCCGCCCCGAACGCCCGCAGTTCGTCACCGAGCTGGAGGAACATCTGCCTTATTATGCCGAACGGCATATGGTGAAGCCAGGCATCACCGGCTGGGCGCAGATCAACTATCCCTATGGCGCCTCGATCGAGGATGCGCGGCACAAGCTGGAATATGATCTTTATTACGCGAAGAATTATTCGCCGTTCCTCGATCTCCTGATCCTGCTCCAGACGCTGCGCGTGGTGCTGTGGCCGGCCGGCGCGCGCTGATGCGTCAGCCTTGGTCATAATGTCGTGATCGGCGCTTCGCTCGGCCTGTGGACTCATGCGCTTGCCGCGCTGCTGTTCGGCACGCTTGCACTGGCGCAGCTTCGTGCCGGCGGCAGCGGGCTGCCACGCCTAACCTTCATCGCCGCGCTGCTTGCGACCTCGCTCTGGGCGCTGGCGGTGGCCGGGATCGACAATTTCGACGTCGCCACGCGCATCGTCGAGAGCGTCCGCAACCTCGCTTGGCTCGCCTTCATGTATGCGATCGCGCGGCGCGATCGCGGCAATCCCGATCTTCACTGGGTAGCCGGCGTCTATGCCGCGGTCGCGCTGGTGGTGGTGGCCAGCGCCGGCCTCGCGATCGCGTCGGCGATGGTGGATGATCCGGCGGCAACGGCCGCAATCGCCTATACCCGCTCGGCGTTCCGCACGCTGTCGACCGTTGCGGCGCTGATCCTCGTCTATCGCCTGCGCGGCGCGGCGGCCTGGCGCACGCGCGGCGGCGTGCGCGTGGCGACGCTCGCGCTCACCCTGATGTGGAGCGCGGATCTGGTGATCTATGCCGCCGCCTGGGCGACGGGCGACTGGCCGGTCGGGCTGATCGACGCGCGCGGCGCGGTGATGGTCGCGCTTGCCCCGTTGTTCGGCCTGGCCGTCCAGCGTGACGGAGAGTGGCAGCTCCAGGTCTCGCGCACGATCGCGCTCCAATCGCTCTCGCTGCTGACGATCGTGCTCTACGTGGTGGTAACGGGCCTCGCGACCGGACTCATCGCCTCCGTCGGTGGCAGCCATGCGCGGATCGTGCAGACCGCCTTCGTCTTCGGCACCGCCGCGGCATTGCTGACGGTGGTCTCCACCCCCTGGATGCGCGCCTGGGTGAAGGTGATCATCTCGAAGCACCTTTTCTCGCACCGCTATGATTATCGCAACGAATGGCTGCGGTTCACCGAGACGTTGGGCGCGCCCGGCGCGGGGGCGGCACCGCTCGACGCCCGCGTCGTGAAGGCGGTGGCCGACCTCACCGATTCCCCCGGCGGCGCCTTGCTGGTGCCCGACGACGACGGCCTTGGCGCCGGCCCTGCGTGGAACTGGTCCGACGCGCCGGCGCCGCCGTCCGCGGACAGGGCGCTGTTCGCCCATCTCGCCGCCAGCCACCGCATCCTCGAGCTTGATGCCGTGCGCGCCGGCCGGGCCGACCGCGCGGACGCCGCCAGCATTGCGCCGTGGCTGCGCGACCATCCCGATGCCTGGGCGGTGGTACCACTGATCCACTTCGATCGGCTCGCCGGCGCGATCGTCCTCGCCCGCCCCCCGGTCGACCGCGCGCTCGACTGGGAGGATTTCGATCTGCTCGGCGTCGCCGGCCGCCAGGCCGCCAGCTATATCGCCGAGGCGCGCACCCAGGCCGCTCTCGCCGACGCGCAGCGGTTCGACGAATTCAACCGCCGCTTCGCCTTCATCATGCACGATCTGAAGAACATGGTGAGCCAGTTGACGCTCGTTGCCCGCAATGCGGAGCGGCATGCCGACAATCCCGCCTTCCGCGCCGACATGGTCGCGACGCTCACCGAAACGTCGAGCCGCATGAACGCACTGCTCGCGCGCCTGTCGCAGCATCACGGCACGCGTGGCGAGCCGCGCCGCCCGGTCGCGCTGCTCGATCTCGCCGAGCGGATCGCCAGCGCGCGCCGCGCCCAGCACCCGGTCACTACTGATGGCGACCCTCACGTGCTCGCCATTGCCGATCGCAGCGCGCTCCAAACGCTGCTGGCGCATCTCGTGCAAAACGCAATCGAGGCAAGTGGCCAAGACGCCGCCGTCGCGCTTCATGTCGCGGCGGATGACGGCCGCGCGGCCATCACCATCAGCGATCGCGGCTGCGGCATGTCGCCCGCCTTCGTGCGCGATCAGCTGTTCAAGCCGTTCGTCTCCGCCAAGCCCGGCGGCTTCGGCCTCGGCGCCTTCGAGGCGCGCCAGCTGGCCGAGGCGATGGGCGGCACCGTCACCGTCACCAGCCGCGAAGGCGAAGGCACGAGCTTCCGTGTCACGCTGCCGCTGGCGGCATCTGAAAGCAACGCCGTGGGGATTGCGGCATGACCGAACAACGCAAGCTGCTGATCGTCGAGGACGATGTCGGGCTGCAGCGCCAGTTGCGCTGGGCCTATGACGGATACCAGGTGATCGTCGCCGGCGACCGTGGCAGCGCGATCGAGGCGCTGCGGGCGGAGGAGCCCGCCGTCGTCACGCTCGATCTCGGCCTGCCGCCCGATCCCGATGGCACCAGCGAGGGCTTCGCACTCCTTGCCGAAATCCTGTCGCTGAAGCCCGATACCAAGGTCATCGTCGCCTCGGGCCACGGCGCGCGCGAAAGCGCGCTGAAGGCGATCGCCGACGGCGCCTGGGATTTCTACCAGAAGCCGATCGATATCGACGCCCTTGGCCTGATCGTCGCACGCGCTTTCCACGTCCACGATCTGGAGGCCGAGAACCGCCGCCTGTCAGCCAACGCCGCCGCCCCGGCACTGGGCGGTCTCATCACCGCCGCGCCCGAAATGGCCAAGGTGATGCGCACGATCGACCGGGTGGCGCCGGCGGATGTCTCCGTGATGCTGCTCGGCGCCAGCGGCACGGGCAAGGAACTGCTCGCCCGCGGCCTCCACGAAGCCTCGCCGCGCGCCAGGGGTGCGTTCGTCGCGATCAACTGCGCCGCGATCCCGGAAACGCTGCTCGAAAGCGAGCTCTTCGGCCACGAGAAGGGCGCCTTCACCGGCGCGGTGAAGACGACCGAGGGCAAGATCGAGCAGGCGCAGGGCGGCACCCTGTTCCTCGATGAGATCGGGGACGTCCCCCTCCCGTTGCAGGTCAAGCTGCTGCGCTTCCTCCAGGAACGGGTGATCGAGCGGATCGGCGGCCGCAAGCCGATCGCGGTGGACACGCGCATCGTCTGCGCCACACATCGTGACATCGACGCGATGGTCGCGGACAGCTCATTCCGCGAGGACCTCTACTATCGCCTCGCCGAGATCGTCGTTCGCATCCCCTCTTTGGCCGAGCGCCCCGGCGACGCGGCCCTGCTCGCGCGGCATTTCGTGGCGAAATACGCGCGTACGATGAACCCCGCCGTCACTGGCCTCGCGCCTGACGCGCGCGCCGCGATCGACGCGCACGACTGGCCCGGCAATGTGCGCGAACTCGAAAACCGGGTGAAGCGCGCGGTGATCATGGCCGATGGCAAGCTCGTCACGGCTGCCGATCTCGATCTTGCGCCCATCGACGACGCGCCGATCAACCTGCGCGCCGCGCGCGAGGCGGCGGACCGCCGCGCGATCCGCCACGCACTCGCCCGCGCGGATGGCAATATCTCGCACACGGCGCGCCTGCTCGGCGTCAGCCGGCCGACGCTCTACGATCTGCTGAAAAGCTACGATCTGCATGCTTGATACGCCCGCGCGATACCCGATGCTGCGCGGCAGACGCCGCCGTTCGCGCGCGGGCGTTCCCGGCCGCGCCTGGTATCGCGCGCGCATCACGCGCATCCTTGCCGTGCTCGCTGCCATCGCGCTGGTGCTGGGTGGCATCGTCTTCCTTGCCCGCCGCGCCGCCGCGCCCGATCCCGCCGGTGCGATGCAGGCCAGCCTCGCCGCCCTGGCGCGTGGCAATTACAGCGCGGCGCGCAACCACGCGATCACCGCCACCAAGGGCCCCGACGCCGCCATGGCGAGCGCGCTGCTCGGCCGCATCTATCTGCTGCTCGGCGATGGCGCCGCCGCCGAAGGTGCGCTCAACCGCGCCCGCGCCGATGGCGTGCCCCTCGGGCGCCTTCACCACCTCTTCGCCGATGCCTGGCTGATGCAGGGCGATCCGCAGCGCGCGCTGACGGAGGCCGATCGCGCCGCGCCGCGCTACGCCGCTTACGCTACCCGCGTGCGCGCCCGCGCCCTCGCCGCCGCCGGTGACGTTCCCGCCGCCACCCGCACGCTCGAGGCGCTCGTCGCCCGCGCGCCGCGCGACGCTTATGCATACGCCGATCTCGGCCGCGTCCGCTTCGACGCTGGCGACATCGGCAGTGCAGACGTCGCGGCGCGGCAGGCACTCGCACTCGATCCGACGAACCTTGCCGCCATCGTCCTTGCCGGCCAGGTCGTGCGCAGCCGCTACGGCCTTACCGCCGCGCTCCCGTGGTTCGATCGCGCGCTGGCGCTCGACGCTTATTACCACCCGGCCCTGATCGAATATGCCGCCACCGCTGGCGACGCTGGCCGCTACGCCGACATGCTGAACGCCACCCGCCGCGCCCTAGCCGCGCGCCCCGGCAGCCCCCCGGCGCTATATCTCGAAGCGGTGATGGCCGCCCGCGCCGGCAACCGCGACCTTGCCCGCGCCTTGCTCGCCAAGATGGGCGATGCCGGTCTCGACACGCCCGGCGTCGTGCTCCTCACCGGCATGCTCGCTTATGCCGACGGCGGATACGAGCAGGCGGTCGTCAGCTTCCGCGAGATCGTCGGGCGCCAGCCGATGAACCTCGCCGCCCGCCGCCTGCTCGGCGCCGCGCTGCTTCGCTCGGGCGACGCACGCGGCGCGCTCGACATGCTTCGCCCGCTCGCGCTTCGCCCGGATGCGGACAGCTACACGCTCGGTCTCGTCGGCCGCGCCTTCGAGGCCACCGGGGAGCGCGACTGGGCTGCCCGCTTCCTCGATCGCGCCGCCCGCCCGATGCTCGCCAGCCCGGCGCCCTTCGACGGCGACAATGGCGTTGCCGTTCTCGCCAACGAAGTCGCCGCCGCACCGGGCGATCCCACCGTCTCCGTCCCCTATATCCGTGGGCTGCTCGCGGCCGGGGACGGCGACGGCGCGCTTCGCCGCGCGCAATCGATCGCCGCCGTCTCGCCCGGCCTTCCGGATGCGCAACTTCTCGCCGGTGACGTGCTCGCCAGCACCGGCAACTTCGCGCCTGCGCTCGACGCCTATCGCCGCGCCGCCGATCTGCGCTTCGACGCACCCGCGCTGCTCCGCCTCGCGGAAGCCGCCGGCCACACCGGCCAGCAGCGGCTCGGTGCGGAGGCGCTGGCGCTTTACCTGTCGCAGAACCCGCAAAGCCTCGTCGCCCGCCGCGCGCTTGCGAACCTGCAGCTCGCCGCCCGCGACTGGGAACCAGCGATCGCGACGCTCGAGGATCTGCGCGCCGCGATCGGCAACCGCGACGCGCTGCTGATGGCGCAGCTCGGCTATGCCCATGCCGGGGCCGGCGATGCGCCAACGGCGACGATCTACGCCCGCCACGGCTACTCCCTGGCGCCGATGAACCCCGCCGTTTGCGACGCTTACGGCTGGGCGCTCTATGAGGGCGGCGACACGTCCGGCGCACTGCAATTGCTGGTCAAGGCGTCGAAGCTTGCCCCCGCCCACGCCGGCATCGCCTGGCACCTCGCGCAGGCACTGGCGGAAACGGGCCGCACCGCCGAGGCACGCGCGCAGATCACGGTCGCGCTGCGCGATCCCGCCTTCCCGGATCGCGACCCCGCCAACGCCCTGCTCAGGGCCCTGGCTAACTGACGCAAAGTGCCGCCACCCCGCGCCCAGGCCCGGAATGCTCCGTCTCGATTGTCGTGAAACTCAGCCGAAACGGCGCCGTTCAGGCGCGCTCGCGCTCCAGCAGTCCTGGCAGATCCAGCCCCAGCAGATCGATATAGGCCCGGATCCGCGGCCATTGCTGGGTGACGAACGCATCGCGTTCGGCCACGCGCAGCCGCTCCGCGGCGCCCGGCAGAACGAACATGCCAACGCCGCGGCGCACCTCGACATAGCCTTCGTCCTGGAACGACTGATAGGCCTTCGCGACAGTCAGCGGGTTGGCGCCATGCTCGGCCGCAAGCGCCCTGACGGAGGGAAGCTGGTCGCCGGCGCGGAAGTCACCGCGCAGGATCCCCGCCGCGATTGTACCCCGCAGCCGGATGTAGACCGGGCTGTCCTCACTGCTCAGCGCTGTCATGCTGCCTTAATACAGCAATGGTGCGCCCAGTCGAGTCTTAAGCTGTCCACTTCCGGACAGTGGCGGCGAGATCCGGGCGCGGGCGTTCGTCCAGCGGGCGCGCCGGCGTGCCGATGAAGATGAACCCCGCAATACGCTCCGGCGCGGCGCCGAACGCGTCGCGCACCCGGTCGTTGAACGCGGCCCAGGTCGTCAGCCATCCGCCGGCGAAGCCCATCGCATGCGCCGCGTGGAGCAGGTTCATGCATGCCGCACCGGCGGACAGTTCCTGCTCCCATAGCGGGATCTGGCTCTCGAGTCGCGGCGAGGACAGCGCCACCACCAGCGCGGGCGCCTGGTGCGCGAATTGCTCGATCGCCTCGATCTCGGCCCTTTTCGCCTCCGGCCGGTCGACGCGATAGGCGTCGAGCAGCAGCGCTGCGAAGGCATCGCGCTGCTCCGCGCCGACGATCACGAACCGCCACGGCGCCAGCTTGCCGTGATCGGGCGTGCGGCACGCGATGGCGCACATCTCCGCCAGCTGTTCCTCGCTCGGCCCCGGCGCACCAAGATCGCGCGGCTTGCCCGATCGGCGGGTGGCGAGAAGCGACAATGGCGTGGTGGTATCGTTGAACATGCACCCTCTTATCGCGAATGGCTCGCAAGTCGAGCACCCCCGCAGAAACGTTTCGTTCGCAACAATGCTTTGGCAGCGCGGATTTCCGCGCTAGGCTCGCCACTTCCGGGGCGCCGCCCCGATCGCAATCACCTGGGGAGCGTATCCTTGCCCATCATTCCCGCGATCGCGTTAGGGTTTCTCGCGATCCTGCTGGCCGGCGGTGCCGCCGCCGCGACCACCAAGGGCCCCGAGTTCATGGGGCATCCCAAGGGGCTCTACGTCCTGTTCTTTGCCGAAATGTGGGAACGCTTTTCCTACTACGGCATGCGCGCGCTGCTGATCTTCTACCTGACGAAGCACTGGCTGTTCGACGACGGCAAGTCGAACCTCATCTACGGCGCCTACACCAGCCTCGTGTACATCACGCCGGTGCTCGGCGGCTATCTCGCCGATCGCTATCTGGGTCAGCGCAAGGCGGTGCTCTACGGCGCCGTGCTGCTGACGTTCGGCCACCTGCTGATGGCGGTTGAAGGTGACGGCGGCCAGGGATCGGCCGCGATCAACGTCTTCTGGCTCGCGCTCGCCTTCATCATCGTCGGCTCGGGCTTCCTGAAGGCGAACATCTCGGTGATCGTGGGGCAGCTCTATCCGCTGACGGACGTTCGCCGCGACGGCGCGTACACCATCTTCTACATCGGCATTAACACCGGCGCCGCGATCGGCACGATCATGGCCGGCTGGCTCGGTGAGACGTACGGCTGGGCCTATGGCTTCGGCGCCGCGGGCGTCGGCATGCTGCTCGGCCTCATCGTCTTCATCCTCGGCAAGCCGCTGCTGCTCGGCAAGGGCGAAGCGCCGCACCCGCTGACGAAGCAGAAGGAATGGTCGCTTTACGGGCTCGGCCTCGCCGCCATCGCGGTGATCTGGGCGCTGATCCAGTATCAGAGCGTCATTCAGACACTGCTGATCATCTCGGGCGTCGCCCTGCTCGGTTATGTGCTGTTCGAAAGCTTCAAGCTTGCGCCGCACGCGCGCGATCGCATGTTCGCGGTGCTGTTCCTGATCGCGCTCAACCCGGTCTTCTGGGGCCTGTTCGAACAGGCCGGCGGCAGCCTCAACCTCTACACCGATCGCTACGTCGATCGTGGCGGGGTGCCGGCATCGCTCTTCCAGTCGATCAACCCGATCTACATCGTCCTCCTTGGCCCGATCTTCGCGGCGCTGTGGGTGTTCCTGGGCAAGCGCGGGCTGGAGCCGTCGGCGCCGGCCAAATTCGGCCTCGCGCTGGCGCAGGTCGGCCTGTCGTTCCTGGTCTTCGTCTGGGGCGCCAACACCGTCGGGGTCGAAGTCGCAACGCCGGTGTTCTTCGTCTTCGCGATCTACTTCCTGCAGACCACCGGAGAACTTTGCCTGTCGCCCGTCGGGCTCAGCGCGATGAACCGGCTCGCCCCCAAGCACCTCGCCAGCCTCATCATGGGCGCGTGGTTCTACATGACGGCGGTCGGCAATTTCGTCGCCGGCAAGATCGGCGAGGCGACCGGCGGCGAAGGCGGCGAGATGACCAAGGAGGGCACGCTCGCCATCTATTCGACGATCGGCTGGTGGACGATCGGCATCGCCGTCGCGGTCCTGGCGCTCAGCCCGCTGGTGCGTCGCTGGATGCATCTCGATACGCTGCGCGACGAGGCTGGCCACGGCCTCGCGGGTGAGGCCGAACTGGCCGAGCCGCAGGCCGCAGGGGTCACTACGGCAGGCGAAACACGCAGATAAGCTACTGGGGGGAAGAGGATGGGAAATGTCATCGCGGCAGCAATCGCCTTCGTTGGGACGCATTTCCTCCTCTCCCACCCGCTCCGCGCGCCGCTGGTGCGCGCCGCGGGCGAAAAGGGCTTCCTCGGCCTCTACAGCCTCGTTTCGCTGATCACCCTCGTCTGGCTGGCGCTCGCCTATCGCGCGGCGCCGGCCGAAGCCCCGCTCTGGCCCGTGGGCGACGGCCTGTGGGCGCTCGGCACATTGCTGATGCTGGCCGGCGCGATCCTGTTCATGGGCTCGCTCGTCCGCAATCCCGCGCTGCCGGAGGCGAAGACGGATGTCGTGCCCGAGGCGCGCGGCGTCTTCGCCATCACCCGCCACCCGATGATGTGGGGCTTCGCCATCTGGGGCGTGGTCCACATCCTCGTCTTCCCTGATCCCGCAAACATCGTGCTGGCCGGCGCGATCATCATCCTCGCGCTCGTCGGCGCACATCTGCAGGATCGCAAGAAGGAGGCGCTGCAGCCCGAATTCTGGCGCGAGTGGGAACGCCGCACCAGCTACTGGCCGTTCCTGGCCATCGCGCAGCACCGCGCCCGCATCGGCAAGATCGGCATGCATGCGCTCGGCGGCGGCGTCACCGTGTGGCTCGTCGCCACCTGGGCGCACATCCCGCTCGCCGGCTGGCCCGCCGGCATCTGGCGCTGGATCGGCTAGGCGCCGCGCAGCCCCTCCAGATCCGCCGCCGTATTCACATTCGCCGGCAGCGTCTCCAGCACCACCGCCCGCGCGCCCACCGCGGCCGCCCAGTGCCGCACCGCGCGTGACCGGTCCCCCGCCAGCCAATCGTCCAGCGCGCCGCACAAGGCGGTCGGCCACCAGCCGATCACCGGCAGCCCGGCCACCACCGCTGCCCCCTCGCCGGCCAGCGCGCCGGCAAGGTCCAGCGGCAGCAGCGGCGTGTCGCACGGCACCGTCAGCACCGCGTCGAACCCGTGCGCCTGCCCCCATTGAAGCGCGCCCCCGATCGCACCCAGCGGCCCCAGGCCATGCACCGGCCGATCCTCGACGCGCGTCAGCCCGCCATGATCGCGGCCCACCACCACCAGGCCGTCCGTCTGCGGCGCCAACCGGTCGATCACATGGTCGATCAGCGGCCGCCCTTCGAACAGCGCCAGCGCCTTGTCCGATCCGAAGCGCCGCGCCTCCCCGCCGGCCAGCACCGCGCCCAGGATGTTCGACTTGCCGGTCACGCCTGCGGCTTTAACTTGCACAGCCGGCAAAAGCGACGAGGCCCAGCGGTTGGCCCGCTGAGCCCCGGCTACCTTTTCGCTCACTCACCGATCAGCGGCAGATCACCTGACCGCGATCGATCGCACTGCCCAGCGCGGCGCCCGCGCCCAGCCCGATCAGCGCGGCGACGGTGTTTGAATCGCCATTGCCCAATAGGCTGCCCAGGATGCTGCCGCTGATCCCGCCGACGATCAGCCCGGTCGTCCCGTCGCTGCGCCGGCAGTAATAGCGGCCGTTATAGCCGCGATAGATGCGGTCATATCGCCCCAGCCGCCGCGGCCGGTAATAGCGGCCGTCACGATAATAATGGTCGGCATAATACCAGGGCTGCCCCGGCGGCGGCCGGTTGTAGTCCCAGCGGCGCCATTGGGACCAATTGTTACCCCAGTTCGGCGGCAGCGGCGCCGGCGGCCGCGTGTTCAGCGGGCGGTTCCACGCCGGTCCCCCCTGCGCCGCGGGTGGCCGCACCGGGCCTGGCCCCTGCGGTCGGGGCGGCGGCCCCGCACCAGGCCCGCCAGGCCCCCCGGGGCGGCCCGGCGGCGGTCCAGGAGGCCCTTGCGACTGCACCGGCGCAGCAGCGAAGGTTGTCGCGACCAGCGTAGCAACCACCAGCAGACGCATGTTACTCTCCCGTCCTGTGAATGAAAGAGCATCAGCGTGTGCGCCGCCGTTGCCGATACGTTAAGCTACGTACGGGCAACGGCGGCGGCGATCATTCCGCCAGCGAATGCGTCAGCGTGATCTCGCAGTTCAGCACCCTGGAGACGGGGCAATTCGCCTTCGCATCAGCCGCGATCTTCTCGAATTCGTCGGACGAGATGCCCGGCACCGAGGCCCGCAGGTCCAGCGCGGACTTGGTGATCGAGAAACCGTCGCCGTCCTTCTCCAGCGAGATCTTGGCGCTCGTCTCCAGCGTGCCCTTGTCGTGCCCGGCGCGCGCGAGCGCGAAGCTAAGCGCCATGGTGAAGCAGCTCGCATGGGCGGCTGCGATCAGCTCTTCGGGATTCGTCCCCGGCACATCCTCGAAGCGCGTGCCAAAGCCATAGGATTGATCGGCGAGCACGCCGGACTGGGTCGAGACCCACCCCTTCCCGTCCTTGCCAAAGCCTTCGTACCGCGCGGAACCACTGCGTGTCGGCATCTCGTCTTCTCCTCAAAGCGCAAGGGGCGCGGCCTGCATCAGGCCGCGCCCCCGGGAATTCAGATGGTGGCTCTGCCGATCAGCGGCAACGTCGCCGGCTGCCGCTGCGCTCGATTTCACGACCGGCGAGTGCGCCCACCGCGGCGCCGCCCAGCGTGCCGAGCGTGCGATCGCCGCGCGTGTCGATCGTGCGGCCGACCAGCGCGCCGGCCACGCCGCCGACGATCAGGCCGGTCGTGCCGTCAGGCTTGCGGCAGCGCCAGCGGCCGTCCTTGCCCTTCCACTCGCGATACTGCGAGCGGCGCTGCGCATCGGCATCGGTCGTGGTCACGGCGAGCGTCGGCAACACCAACGCCGAGGCGCCAAGCGCCAGCATCATCTTACGCATGTAACTTCCCTCCAAGAAGACCCCAAACAAGTGACGGGATCGTAACGTGCGCTGATGGCGGGGGTTGCATGAACGCCGCACAACGTCCGGTTCATCGTGCGCCCGGTTACCGACAACCGCTTCTGGCATCTTCAAATGCTACCATAATGACTGGTCCAACAGCCGTTGATCTGTCAGCATTGTCACTATGCTTCATGCACTAGCGATGCTCGTTCTCGCGCCGCCGCCTGCCATTGAGGCTGACGTGGCAAAGAAAAGCGTGCGCGACGCCGTCTGCGCGCAAACGCTCCCGTCGGTGCCTGGCGATCGTTTCAGCTTGATGGCATTTGCCGCGCCAGGGCGCCGCAACGAAACCGGCGTCCTGCTCTTGGTGAATTGTTCGGAGCGAAAGATTGTCAGCGTGCGCGATCCCAGCACTTCGCGCCGGCATCTCACCGAATTCGTCTACGATGCCGGCATGCGCCGGCAGCTGCGGCGGGATCCCGACAGCTACCAATTCCTCAACTTCAACGAACGACCGGACAACTCCGCGATGGAGCTGACAAGCTACTCACGCGAAACCTATTGGGGCGGCCCCTGCCGCTTCGACGGGCTGCAGCTCACCACGGTCGGCCCGCGCGACGATCAGGATCGCCGCACGATCACCTTCAGCGTCAACGTGTGCGAGAACCACGTCCTCGCCTTCGTTCGCCCGCCCGAACCGGCCGCGGCGCCGCTCCCGTAGAGGCAGCGGCACGACCGAGCCCGGCGTGCGCCCGCGCCTCAGTCGCGCAGCAGCTCGTTGATGCTCGTCTTGCTGCGGGTCCGCTCGTCCACCCGCTTCACGATCACCGCGCAATACAGGCCCAGCCCGCCCGAGGTCGTCGTCGTACCCGGCACCACCACCGCATAAGGCGGCACTTCGCCGATGAACGTCTCGCCGGTCGCGCGGTCGATGATCTTGGTCGATGCACCAAGATACACGCCCATCGACAGCACCGCGCCCTCACCGACGCGAACGCCTTCCGCCACTTCGGACCGCGCGCCGATGAACGCGCCGTCGCCGATGATCACCGGGTCCGCCTGCAGCGGCTCCAGCACGCCGCCGATCCCCGCGCCGCCGGACAGATGCACGTTCTTGCCGATCTGCGCGCAGCTGCCCACCGTCGCCCAGGTGTCGACCATCGTCCCCTCGCCGACATAGGCGCCGATGTTGACGAAGCTCGGCATCAGGATCGCGCCCTTGCCGATGAACGCCCCGCGCCGCACCACGCTGCCCGGCACCGCGCGGAAGCCGGCGTCGCGGAACTCCGCTTCGCTCCAGCCGGAAAATTTCGACGGCACCTTGTCGAACCAGTGGCCAGCGCCCGGCCCGTTGTCGATGAGGGCGTTGTCGTTGAGGCGGAAGGACAGCAGCACCGCCTTCTTCAGCCATTGGTTGACGCGCCAGCCGCCCGCACCATCGGGCTCCGCCACGCGCGCCGCGCCGGAATCGAGCAGCGCCAGCGCCCGGTCCACCGCGATCCGCACCTCGCCCGCCGTGGCAAGGCCGATCTCCGCACGGTTGTCCCAGGCTGCGTCGATGGTCGCTTCGAGGTCGCTCATGCCGTCTCCAATATCCCTTCCAGCCACGCCGTCAGGTCGTGGGTCGTGTAATCGATGAAACTGCGGTCCATGTCCGCCGCCTGCTCGGATCCGTTGTCGACCCACACGGTCGTCATCCCGATCGCCTTCGCCGGCGCCAGGTTGCGCGCCATGTCGTCCGCGAACAGCGCGGTCGTGGGGTCGATGTCGAGCGAGGCGCACAGCCCTTCATAAGCGGAGGCGGCAGGCTTGGGCGCCAGGTCCATCGCGTGAATGTCGTGGATCGCCTCGAAGCTTCGCCCCAGCCCCAGCCGGTCGAGCACGCGCCGCGCATAGGGCCCGTCGCCGTTGGTGAACACCACTTTGCGCCCGGGCAGCTTCGCCACCGCCGCCGCCAGCGGCACATTCTCCTCCAGCACGTCCATTTCGACGTCATGGACGAAGTTCAGGAAATCGTGCGGGTCCACCCGATGCTCGGCCATCAGCCCGGCCAATGTCGTGCCATGGCCGAAGAAATACGCCTTCTGGATCCGCCGCGCCTCGACGCGATCGAGGTCCAGCAGCCGCGCGATATAATCGGTCATCTTCGCGTCGATCTGCGCGAACAGGTCAGCGCTCGACGGATACAGCGTGTTGTCGAGATCGAAGACCCAGGCACGGATATGGTCGAGACCGGGAGGCATGCCGCGGGTCGTTACGAAGCACCGCACCGTTCGGCAAGCCAATCCTCCCCCGGCCTTCCCCAAGCCCAGCTTGGGAAGGACTTAGCTGGCCAATGGTTGCGATCCGCAACCGGTCGGCCCACATTTCGAACATGACCAAATATTCGCTGCTCGATCTCGTCCCCGTCGTCGAAGGCGGCACCATCGCCGGCGCGCTCGCCAATGCCGCGGATCTCGCGCGCCATGCGGAGGCCAGTGGCTACAACCGCTATTGGGTGGCCGAGCATCACGGCATGGCCGGCATTGCCTCGGCCGCCACCGCGGTGGTGATCGCGCATGTCGGCGCGGCGACCAGCACGATCCGCGTCGGCGCGGGCGGCATCATGCTGCCCAACCATGCGCCGCTGCAGATCGCCGAGCAGTTCGGCACCCTCGACGCGCTCTTCCCCGGCCGCATCGACCTTGGCCTTGGCCGCGCGCCCGGCAGCGACCAGCGCGTCGCCCGCGCGATCCGCCGCACGCTCGACAGCGATCCCAACGCCTTCCCCAACGACGTGGTCGAGCTGCAGAGCTATTTCGCCGACGATGGGCGCACCGGCATCACCGCCACGCCGGGTGCCGGCGCGAAGCCGCAGCTGTGGATCCTCGGCTCCTCCACCTTCGGCGCTCAGCTCGCCTCGATCCTTGGCCTGCCCTATGCCTTCGCATCGCATTTCGCGCCCGACGCGCTCGATGAGGCGATGGCGATCTACCGCCGCGATTTCCGCCCCTCGGCGGCGCTCGACAAGCCCTATGCCATGGCCGGCTTCAACGTCTTCGCCGCGGAGACACGCGACGAGGCGGAGTTCCTCGCGAGTTCGCAGCAGCAGCAGTTCGTCGCGCTGCGCACCGGCAACCCGGGCAAGATGAAGCCCCCCGTCCGCGGCTATCTCGAAAGCCTGCCGCGCTCGCACGCCGCGATCCTGAACTCGGTCCTCTCGTGCAGCGCGATCGGAGACCGCGACGATGTCGCCGCCGGCATCGAAGCCTTCGTCAAGCGCACCGGCGTCGATGAAGTGATGCTCACCAGCAGCATCTACGATCACGAAGCGCGCAAGCGCAGCATCGCCATCGCCGCCGACGCGATGCGGGTGAAGGAAGCGGCCTGACCGCCAACCCGGTGCATCGTGCGCGACCCCGGGCTAGATCCGGGGTCCCGCTCTCACCCCCTCACGTCGCCATCGGCAGGCGCAGCCGCACCATCAGCCCGCCCAGGTCCTCGCTCTCCTCCAGGCTCACCGTGCCTTCGTAGATCTCCGCCACGTCGCGCACGATGGCGAGGCCCAGGCCCGTTCCCGGCTTCCCGGTATCCAGTCGCACCCCGCGATCGAAGATGCGCATGCGGTCCTCCTCGGGGATCCCCTTCCCGTCGTCCTCGACCAGGATCTCGACGAACCCGGCCTGCGCGCCCACCGTCACGAACACGCTGCCGCCGCCGTATTTTGCGGCATTCTCGACGAGATTGCCCATGATCTCGTCGAGGTCCTGCCGCTCGATGTGCGCGACCAGATCCTTCGGCCCGTCCACGTCGATCCGCACATGCGGATACAGCCGCCGCACCGCCCGCTCGACCGATTCGACGCTCGGCCACACTTCGGCGCGGCTGTGCGCCGATCCGCGCCGGCCGACCGCGCGGGCGCGCGCCAGGTGATGGTCCACCTGCCGCCGCATCGTGCGTGCCTCGCGCACCACCGTATCCGCCAGATCGTCCGACTGCGCGGTCGCGGCGTTCATGATCACGGTCAGCGGCGTCTTCAGCGCATGGGCGAGGTTCCCGGCGTGGCGCCGCGCTTCCTCGGCCTGCGTCTCGTTATGCGCGACGAGGGCGTTCAGCTCCTCCACCATCGGCGCCACTTCATTGGGCATCGGCCCGCCAACGCGGTTCGTCCGCCCGCCGCGCATCCGCGCGATCTCCAGCCTGAGCTTGCGCAGCGGCAGCAGCCCGTAGAACGTCTGCAGCGCCGCCAGCACCACCAGCCCCAGCCCCAGCAGCAGGAAGCTGCGCACCAGCGTGCGGCGAAGCGCGCCGATCTGCGCGTCCAGCCCCTCGCGGCTTTGCGCCACCTGGAACCGCCAGCGCACGTCCGATCCGGGCAGCTTCACGTCGCGCTCCACCACGCGCAGCTTCTCCGCCCCGAATTGCGTGCTGTCGTAGATGTGCACCGCGCGATCGTCGTGCGGCTGGCCGTAATCGAGCTGCCGGTCCCACAGGGATCGTGACGGAAACGCCTCCCGTCCCTTCGCCGAAACCTGCCAGTACAGGCCGGAATACGGCTCCAGGAAGCGCTGGTCGGCCGGCTCGCGGTTGAACATCACCTCGCCATCCGGGCCAATTTCCGCCGATACCAGCAAGGAACGCAGCACATATTCCAGTTGATCGTCGAAGTTCTGCGTGACGGCCGAAGTCAGCACCCGGTCGAGCGCAAATCCTCCGCCCGCCAGCAGCAAGCTGATCCACACCGCCGCGATGACGATCATGCGACGCGTCAATGATCCCGCCCGCCGGATCTTTGCGCCGTTGTTCACCTCGTCGCGATTCGGAACCATGTCGTCGCCATGATGTTAGGCAGCGGAGAAGGGAGACCAGTCGTGGCGCGTACCTTTCCGTTATATGCCGTCGGGTTCTTGGGCGGCCTTGTCGTCAGCATGCTTGCCGGCTTCCTGCTGGCGTCCTGGGCGATCGCCGGCATCACCCCCGCCTATGCCGTCCCGCCCGCCGTTTCCTCCAGCGTCGCCAGCATGGAGTCGGACCTCGTCGCCCCGGACAGCTGGCGCGAGGCGGGCTATGCCCGCATCGGCCTATGGGAGGAGCCGGCCGATCTTCACGCCGACGGGTCTTCCAGGCTGTAACCAAGGCCGCGGATCGTGGTGATCACGTCCTGGCCCAGCTTCTTGCGGATGCGCGTCACGAACACTTCGATGGTGTTCGAATCGCGGTCGAAATCCTGGTCGTAGATATGCTCGATCAGCTCGGTACGGCTGACGACCTTGCCCTTGTGATGCAGCAGGTATGACAGCAGCTTGTATTCCTGCGCGGTGAGCTTCACCGGCTCGCCAGCCCGCGTCACCTTGCCGCTCCGCGTGTCGAGACGAACGTCGCCGGCGTTCAGTTCGGACGAGGCATTGCCCGATGCACGGCGGATCAGCGCGCGCAGGCGGGCGATCAGCTCCTCGGTCTGGAACGGCTTGGCGACATAATCGTCCGCGCCCGCATCCAGCCCCGCCACCTTGTCGGACCAGCTGTCGCGCGCCGTCAGCACCAGCACCGGCGTCACCTTGCCTTCCTTGCGCCAGCGGTCGAGCACGGTCAGCCCGTCGATCTCCGGCAGGCCGAGGTCGAGCACGATCGCGTCGTAATTCTCCGTCGAGCCGAGGAAATGCCCCTCCTCGCCGTCCGTGGCGAGGTCTATCGCATAGCCGGCGCCCTCCAGCGTATTCTTCAACTGCTGGCCCAGATTGGGCTCATCCTCGACGATCAGGACGCGCATGGTGACTCCCGGAAATGAAGAGGGGTGGTTAGCACCGCCGCGGCGCGCGCAAAAGTGCGCTCACTTGCCGGTGCGACCGATCACTTGGCCGGAACGTCCATCCACATCCACCCAGATGACATTGCCGTCCTTGAGGAACTTCAGCGTGTAGATCGCGCTCGGCATCTCGAAATCGAAGCCGATATATTGCGCGTCCTTCATCGTCGGGATCACCCGCCGCTCGATGTCCTTGATCGAAAGGATGCGTCCGTCACGCAACGCCCGCCACGCGGCAATGCCGTCGCGCTGCTGATCGCCCGGTTGCGCGGCAACGGGCGCAGCCGGCAACAGCAAGGCAAGAGGAATGAACATCCGCATTGGGGGTGGCATAGCGGTAAGGGATTGAACACCCAGTGAATGCAGCAGCGACGTTCCCGGGCCACACCGTGGCGTCGAGGCAACACCGCCCCGACACCGCCGGCGTCGCCCGTTTGCGCCGCACGCCTGCATTTAGAAAACGCGCCGCGCGGATGCCAGCGCGGGCGAAAGCCGCGCCGCTGCCGATCGCCGGACAAGCACCGGGGCCCGAAGGGCCGCGGGAGCGGCATCGGCATCGAACCGCTGCTCTTCCCGTCGCCCGCCGAACCCCGGCAACGAACGTCAGTTGATCGTTCTCTATCGCCTCAGCCGGCGAGATCCTTGAACGCGGCATCCTTGTCCGTCCGGATCTCGCCCGGCAGGCCAAGCACGCGCTCGGCGATGATGTTCTTCAGGATCTCGTCGGTGCCGCCCGCGATGCGAAGGCCCGGTGCGTTCATCACCGCGCCCTGGAACAGCCCCTTCAGCGGCAGCAGCGCGGGATCGTTGATGATCCCATACTGATCCTCCGCCTCGACCGCGGCATTGCCCAGGTCCTGAAGCACATTGGCGGCGATGATCTTGCCGATCGAGCTTTCCGGCCCCGGCGTCTGCCCGCGGCTCAGTGCGGTCATCGTGCGCATCCGGGTGTTCTTCAGCCCCTCGGACTGGACGTACCAGTCGGCCAGCCGCTGGCGGAACGCGCTGTCCTTGATCAGCGGGCCGTCCGCCGCGTCGAGATCCTTGGCCAGCGCCAGTATCTCCTTCGGGCTCGCCCCGCTCGCCCCGCCGACCGCAAGCCGCTCGTTCATCAGCGTGACCAGCGCGACCTTCCAGCCATCGTCCACCGCACCCAGCCGCTGTGCATCGGGAATGCGCACGTCGGTGAAATACACCTCGTTGAAGTTCGAGCCGCCCGACATCTGGTGGATCGGTCGGATCTCGACGCCGGGCGATTTCAGGTCGAGCCAGAACATCGTCAGGCCCTTGTGCTTGGGCACGTCCGGGTTGGTGCGGACCAGGACGATGCCATAGTCCGAATAATGCGCGCCGGACGTCCACACCTTCTGGCCGTTCACCACCCAATCGTCGCCGTCACGCACCGCGCGGGTACGGATCGCCGCCACGTCCGAGCCGCCGGCGGGCTCGGAGAACAATTGCGACCAGATCTCTTCGCCGCGCAGCGCCGGGCCGACGAAGCGCTTCTTGGTGTCGGCATCGGCGAACGCCATCACCGTCGGCACGCACATGCCAAGGCCGATGGTGAAATAGCCGTATTGGACCGGGAACTTGGCCTCTTCTTGGCCGAAGATCACCGACTGGATCGGCGTGCCGCCGGCCCCGCCCCATTCCTTGGGCCAGGTGATCTGCGCATAGCCCGCCTCGGCCTTGCGCCGCTGCCATGCCTTGCCCGCCGCCATGTCATCGGCGTGGTTCATCGCCTTGTGCTCGGCGACGTTCTTTTCCAGCCAGGCGCGCGCCTTGGCGCGATAGTCGGCTTCTTCCGGGGAATCGTTGAAGTCCATCTCGCTATCCTCTCACGCGCTCAGGCGGCGTTCTTCATTTCAAGCTGGCTCACCAGCCGCTCACGCCACGTCGCGGGCGCACCCGCCACCAGGCTGAGCTGCCGCGAGCGGCGATAGTAAAGCTGCGGGTCCGCTTCCCAGGTGAAGCCGATGCCGCCGTGCGTCTGGATATTCTCCTTGGACGCAAACCAGAACGCCTCGCTCGCCGCGACGCGCGCGGTCGCCGCCGCCAGCGGCAGCTCGCCCGCATCGGTATTGAGCGCCCAGGCGCCATAATAAGCATTCGACCGGGCGATCTCGTTCTTCACGTACATGTCGGCCAGCTTGTGCTTGATCGCCTGGTAGCCGGCGATCGCGCGCCCGAACGCCTGCCGCTCGAACGCATAGGCCTTGGCCATCTCCAGGCACTTGTCCGCGCCCCCGACCTGCTCGAATGCCAGCAGGATCGCCGCGCGGTCGAACACCGCCTGCATCGCCGCGATGCCATCCTCATCTCCCAGCCGCTCGGCCGGCGCACCCGAGAAGGTGAGCTTGGCCGCCGACCGCGTCGGATCCAGCGTCGTCAGCACCTCGGCCGACACGCCCTCGCCCTTCTCGACGAGGTACAGCCCGTCCTTGGCCAGCACGACGATCAGGTCGGCGACATCGCCATCGGTCACCGGGATCTTCTCGCCGGTCAGCTTGCCCCCCGACACGCTGGTCTTGATCGAGCGCGCCGTCACCGGCCCCTTGCCCTCGGCCGTCGCAAAGGCACCGATCACCTCGCCGGCGGCGATCTTCGGCAGCCACTTGGCCTTCTGCTCCTGCGAGCCGAACTTCATCAGCGCCTCGGCGACGAAATACACCGTGGAGGCGAACGGGATCGGCGCGCAGGCACGGCCAAGCTCCTCCGCCAGCGCGCACAGCTCGACATGGCCAAGCCCAAGCCCGCCGAACTCCTCCGGGATCGCCGCGCCCAGCCAGCCCTGCTCCGCGACGCCCTTCCACAGCGCCTCGTCATAGGCCCGGTCGTCATGGTCGAGCACGCCGCGCACCACCTTGGCGTCGCACTTCGCGGCGAGGAACTTGCGCGCCTCGTCCTTCAGCATCTTCTGGTCGTCGGAATAATCGAAGTTCATCTAAACTCTCCCCGCCCGCGCCGTTCGTGCTTCGGCCATGCCCAGCACGAACGGGAAGCTGCCATCGTCATTGTTACTTGGGCTGCATCCGGATCGCGCCGTCCAGCCGCACGTCCTCGCCGTTGAAATAGCCGTTGCGGATCATCTCCAGCGCAAGCTTGGCATATTCCTCCGGCATGCCGAGCCGCTTGGGGAACGGCACCATGGCGGAAAGCGCCGCCTTCACCTGCGGCTTCGCACGGCCCAGCAGCGGCGTATCGAAGATGCCCGGCAGGATCGTGTTGCAGCGGATGCCCTCCGACGACAGGTCACGCGCGACGTTCAGCGTCATGCCGACGATCCCCGCCTTCGCCGAGGTATAGGCGACCTGCCCGATCTGGCCGTCCTCCGCCGCGACGCTCGCGGTGTTGACGATCGCCCCGCGGTCCCCGTCCTCGGTCGGCTCCAGCGTCATCATCCCGGCAGCCGCGCCGACGATGCAGCGGAACGAGCCGACGAGGTTCAGCTCGATCGTCTTCTGGTAATTCTCGACCGGATAAGGCTTGATCGAGCCGTCTTCCTTGGACCGCGCGACCGTCTTGTTCGGCCCGCCGAAGCCGCCGCCGGCGCAGTTCACCAGGATCCGCTCCTGCCCGTTGGCCGCGCGCGCCTTGGCGAAGCCGGCGTCGACCGACGCCTGGTCCATCACGTCGACGTCGCAATAGACCGCGCCGATCTCCTCCGCGACGCCCGGCCCGATCTCGCCGTTCTTGTCGAACAGCGCGACCTTCACGCCTTCCGCGCGCAGCGCCTTCGCCGTCGCGAGCCCCAGTCCCGAGGCGCCGCCGGTGATGATCGCGGCGATATCTGGTCCAAGCTTCAAAGCATCCCCTCCCGAGTCGTGCGCGGGCCTCATTCGACCTCGCGATTGCAGGATAACTTTAGTTATGTAGGATGTGCCGTCAACAGATCAGTGCAACAGCAAAAAACGGGAGAGGCACGTTGGAATATGAGATGATCTCGGTCGAGCGCCGGGGCGAAGTCGACTGGGTGACGATGAACCGCCCGCACGTCCTGAACGCGCTCAACGATCGCCATGCCGAGGAACTGAACCATTATTTCGGCGCGCTCCACAAGGATCGCGACTGCCGCGTCGTCGTGCTGAAGGGTGCCGGCCGCGCCTATTGCGCCGGCCTCGATCTGCAGGAGGGCGGCCGCTCCGAATTCGACACGATCGATCGCCTCGCGCACCAGCGATCGATCGCAGAGATCGTGATGAAGATGCGCTATTGTCCGCAACCGATCATCAGCCTCGTTCACGGCCCCGCGTGCGGCGGCGGCTTCGCCATGGCGCTCGCGTCGGACATCCGCATCGCCGGCGAATCCGTCCGCATGAACGCCGCCTTCATCCGCATCGGCCTTTCCGCCTGCGACATCGGCGTCAGCTACTTCCTCCCCCGCCTCGTCGGCGCGAGCGTCGCGGCCGAATTCATGCTCACCGGCAATTTCATCACTGCCGATCGCGCGCTTGCCACCGGCCTCGTCAGCCGCGTCGTGCCCGATGATCAGATGGAGGAAGCCGCCGCGCCGCTGATCGAACAGATGCTCACCACCTCGCCGATGGGCCTTCGCCTCACCAAGGAGTGCCTGCGCATGTCGATCGACGCGCCCAGCCTCGAGGCAGCGGTGGCGATGGAGGACCGCAACCAGATCCTGTGCGCGACCTCCCCCGATTTCGGCGAGGGGATCAAGGCGTTCTTCGAGAAGCGCCGCCCGGATTATACCAAGAAGAAGGAGCAGGCTGCATGAGCGGGGGACTTGAAGGACGCGTCGCACTGGTAACCGGCGGGGGCCGCGGCATCGGGCGCGAGATCGCGCTACGGCTCGCACGGGACGGCGCCGACGTCGCGGTGAACTATCGCCGCGATGCCGAGGCCGCCGAGGAAGTCGTGCGCGAGATCGAGGGCCTCGGCCGCCGCGCCAAGGCCTATGCCGGCTCGGTCGACCGGTTCGAGGATTGCGAGAAGCTGGTCGACGCGGTCGTCGCCGACTTCGGCGGGATCGACATTCTCGTCAACAACGCCGGCATCGCCAGCCGCGGGCAGAGCGTCGCCGATACCGATCCGGCCGAGTTCGAGCGCGTCATGCGCACGCACTGCTTCGCGCCGCACTACATGTCGAAGCTGGTCCTCCCCTCGATGCGCGAACGCGCGAAGGAAAAGGGCCGCGGCGATATCATCATGATCTCCAGCGTCGCGACGCTCTACCACGCCCCCAATGGCGCGCCCTATTCGATGGGCAAGGCCGCCGGCGAGGCGCTGGCGCTGGTGCTGTCGAAGGAGGAGCGGCCGAACAACATCCGCACCAACATCGTCGCGCCCGGCCTCACCGTCACCGACATGGGCGAACGGCTGGCCAAGGCCACGCGCGGGGTGGCCGACATCCACGATCTCGACGCGCAATCGCCCTTCGGCCGCGTCTCCACCCCGGCCGATGTCGCCGCGGCGGTCGCCTATTTCGTCTCGGCCGACGGCGAATACGCCAACGGGCAGAAGATCAACCTCCACGGCGGCGGTTGACCTGGCGTCTCCCCTCCCGCCCGCGGGAGGGGAGACGCCTCACCCCTCGCGCAGCTTGCGCTCACCCTCGATCATGTAATCGCGCGTCAGCGGCACCGCATAGCGCCCCTTGGTCAGCTGCACCTGGTAATTGCACAGCCCCCCGTTGCGGAACGCCGCCGCCGCCCCGGCGAGGTAGAAGGTCCACATGCGGAAGAAGCGCTCGTCATACAGCGCGACGATCGCGTCCTTCGCCGCCACCGTCCGGTCGTACCAGTGATCGAGCGTATAGGCGTAATGGACGCGCAGCACCTCGATGTCGGTCGGGAACAGCTTCAGCCCCTCATAGGCCGTCACGATCTCGCTCAGCGCCGGGTTATAGCCGCCCGGGAAGATGTATTTCGCGGTCCAGTCATCGGTGACGCCCGGAGGGCCCATGCGGCCGATCGTGTGCAGCAGCATGACGCCATCATCGCTCAGCAGCTCGCGGCACTTGCGGAAGAAGGTGCGATATTGCGGCGGCCCGACATGCTCGAACATGCCGACCGACACGATCCGGTCGAAGCTTCCCGTGACGCGGCGGTAATCGATCAGCTCGAACTTCACGCGGTCGGCCACGCCCGCCTCGGCAGCCCGCTCGCGCGCCACCTTCAGCTGTTCCTCGGACAGCGTTACGCCCAGCACGTCGACGTCGAAATGCTTGTGGAGATACAGCGCCATGCCGCCCCAGCCGCAGCCGATGTCCAGCACGCGCATCCCCGGCTTCAGCGCCAGCTTCGCCGCGATATGCGCCTTCTTGTCGTCCTGCGCCTGCTCCAGGCTGTTGCCCGGATCGGTGAAGTACGCGCAGCTGTACTGCTTGTCGCGATCGAGGAAGAGATCATAGAGCCGGCCGGACAGGTCGTAATGATGCGCCACGTTGCGCTTGGAGCGGCGCTCCATGTTGATCCGGTCGGCGCGATATTTCACCGCGTTGAAGGTGCGGGCGGCGAGCCCGGGCTTCAGGTTCTTCGTTCCCGATTCCCACACGTCGTTGCGCTTCAGCAGCTCGACGAGATCGCGGATGTCGCCCTTCTCGACGATCAGCCGCCCGTTCATGAAGCATTCGCCCGCGCCAAGCGCCGGGTTGCGCGCGATCGTCAGCGCGACGCGGCTGTCGGCGAAGCGGATCGTCACGTCGGGAAAGCCTGGCTCCGGCGTGCCGTAGGTGCGCGTCGCAGCCTTGGGGCGATGAAGGGTCAACGTTCCGCGCTTCACGGCGCGCGCGAGGAAGATGTCGATCAGGGCCATGGTGCGAACCCGTAACAATCAGATGCCGGCATACCAATCGTAATCAACATTATCCTCCCAATAGCCGCCCTTGCCTTTGCCTACGCCTGCAAGGCTGGCCACCGCGTCGATCCGCATCAGATATTTGGCGTGCTTGTATCCCAGTTGCCGCTCCACCCGCAGGCGGCACGGCGCGCCGTTCATCACCGGCAGGAATTTGTCGTTCAGCGCCCAGGCAAGGATCGTCTGCGGGTGAAAGGCATCGATGAGGTCGACCGTCTCGTAATAAGGTGCCCCGCCGTACAGGTCGGCACAGGTGAAGACGATGTAGCGCGCGGCATCCCGCATCCCCGCCGCCTTCAGCACATGGCCAAGCTGCGGCCCCTGCCACTTGCCGATCGCGCTCCATCCCTCGACGCAATCGTGCCGCGTGATCTGCGCGCGCTGCGGCATCGCGCCAAGATCGGCGAGGCTGAGGGACAGCGGCCGCGTCACCAGCCCGCCCACCGCCAGCCGCCAGTCGGCGAACCGCCCGTCGCGAAGCGCGGCATATTCCGGCGTGCCGGGATCGCGCGTGCCGTTCGGGCGGAAGAAGGGCGATCGTTGATCGGGTCGGAATTCCGGCGCCAGGGCATCGCGGTTCGTCAGCGCACGTTGCAGCCCGCGGTGCATGTCCTCGCCCAGGAACAGGATCCGCCGCGCCGCCGGCTGCTCGATCACCCGGTCGCACCCCGCCAGCAACGCCGCGCCACCCAGCGCACCGCCCGTCATCAGCCGCCGCCGGTTGACGATCATGGCCGCGGCTCCTCGGGCACTCGCCACCAGCCGGTGATCACCGATCGCACCTCGTTCAGCGGCCCGGCCAGGATCACCAGCGCCAGGTGAACGATGACGAACAGCGTCAGCGCGATCATGCACAGGAAATGGATCGACCGCGCCGATTGCCGCCCGCCGAACAGCTCGATCAGCCACGGCCACGCCGCGTCCATGTTGGGCGACAGCGCGAGGCCCGTCAGGATCACCAGCGGCAGCAGCACGAAGATCACGCCGACGTACGACAGCTTCTGCCAGATGTTATAGGCCAGCGGCCGCTCGGGATCGTGGAAGCGGAAATCGAGATGCGCACGCGCGTCCTCGATCAAATGCTCGGGCGCCAGTTCCGCGCGCCGTACGCGCAGGTCGCGCGCGAAATGGCGATTGATCAGGCTGACGATCATGTAGCCGAGCAGGCCGAACGCCAGCACCAGCGCGAAGAACAGATGCCAGCGGCGGGACAATGCGAGATTGTAATTGGCCGGGATCGTCAGCCACGACGGGAAACGCGGCAGCTGCCACCAGGCATGATCGAAATTCGCGCCATATTGTCCCCAGTAAAGCCGGGGATGCGCGTTCGAAATGCCAAGGCCCGATCCGATCAGGATGAAGATCGCGACTGCGTTGATCGCATGCCAGATCCGCGTGGCGAGCCGATGGCGATAGACGGCAGTCATCGGCGATCATCTAGCATGGCGCGGCCCCGCGGCGAAGGCAGCGCGGATCATCCTCAGGTATAGGCGCGCCAGAAGAACACCAGTGTCGTGGCGCCCGTCACCAGCAGGGTCCACACGCGAACCGCGACCGGCGGCAGCCGCTTGCCGACCGCCGCCCCGCCCCATCCGCCAAGGATCGCGCCCAGCATCATCGGCACGAACGCGGTCCACGCCACCATGCCTGCCGCGACGAAGACGATCGCCGCCGCGGCATTCGCCACCGCCAGCATCAGCGTTCGCGGCGCGAACATGCGTCGCGGGTCCAGCCCCGCCAGCAGGCCATAGGTCGCGGTCATCATCAGCCCCACGCCGCCGCCGAAATAGCCGCCGTAGATGCCCAGCAGCACCTGCACCACGATCAGCGTCCGCACCCCGATCGTCACCCGCGCCGCCAGCCAGGCCGACGCGCGCTGCCCGAACGCCAGCACGACGAAGGCGTAGAGCACCAGCCAGGGGATGATGAGGTCGAAGGTGCGCGATGGTGTCAGCACCAGCAATGCGCTGCCCGCCAGCCCGGCAAGGAAGGTGACGCCCGCCAGCACGCGCACGGAAAGCCCGCCCACCGGCTCCAGCTCGTCGCGGAATGCCCAGGCACTCGTCGCCGCGCCCGGCAGCAACGCGAAGTTCGATGTCGCATTGGCGACATTGGCGGGCAGCCCCATGCCCAGCAGCGCCGGCAGGGTCGCAAAGGTGCCGCCGCCCGCCAGCGCGTTCATCGCCCCGCCGATGACGCCGGCGCCGGCCGCCAGCGCCACCGTGGCCCAATCGATCACGATCGCCGTCCCACGCGGCTATTCCCCCCTCCGGCGCGCCTCCCGGCGGCAATTGGCAATCAGATGCGCGTCGTACCCGGATAGGCGAACAGCAGGTCGGCATCGACCGATGCGTGCAGGATCTCCTCCCCCGTCACCATCAGGCACTCGCCCGCCTTCCACGCGACGCCGCCGATCACGCCCTCGCCGCGGATCGGTACCAGCCAGCCGGTCTTGCCCTCGGGCAGCGCGATGTCGCGCTTGCCGCCGGTCCAGCGCTCCAGCACGAACTTGGGCCCTTCCACCAGGATCGTGCGGCCCGGCGCCACGGTCCCCGGCTGCGGCGGCGCGACATAGGGGTTGAGGTCCGCCACCGCGATCCCGTCGTCCAGGTGCAGCTCGCGCGGCCGCCCGTAGTCGTACAGGCGATACGTGGTGTCGGAATTCTGCTGCACCTCGATCAGCGTCAGCCCCGCGCCGATCGCATGGACCACGCCGGAATGCGAATAATAGAAATCACCCGCCTTCACCGGCTTCCAGTCGAGCTTGTCCTCGATCGATCCGTCCAGCGCGCTGGCGCGCAGCTCGTCCGCGGTCATCGGCTGCTTGGGCCCGATCGCGATGGTCGAATCCGGTTCGGCATCGAGGATCAGCCAGCATTCGTCCTTGCCGCGCGGCAGCCCGCGCTTGTGCGCTTCCTCGTCGGACGGATGATCCTGCACCGACAGCTTCTCGCTGGTGAACAGGTACTTGATCAGCATCTCGGGTTCTTCGGGATGCGGCGACTGGAACCACACCTCCCCGATCGGCTCGCCGCCCGGCGCGGGATCGGGAAAACCGGGATACAGCTTGTGGCGTCCCCACGGCTTTTCGACGCGCTTGGTGGCCAGCAAGGTTGCAGTCATCTTTATGCCCCGATCTTGGAAGATGTCTCGTTACTCGCTCAACGCTGTCACGACCAACCCGTTTCACATCGCTTCTTCCCCCGAACCGGCGCGAACGTTTCGCCATTGTTCGCATGCGCCGCCCTGCGCTAAAGGCCCTTCCCGATGCGTATCAATCCGTCCCGCCCACTCGTCGCTCTGCTGCTTGCGGCAGTCGCCCTGCCGATGGCGGGTTGCGCCCGCAACAGCACCAAGGGTGATCTCCCCTATGTCGCGCGAGACGTGGGCACGCTGTACACCGCCGCCAAGGAAAAGCTGGACCAGCGCCAGTACAAGGTGGCCGCGGCCCTGTTCGACGAGGTGGAGCGCCAGCACCCCTATTCGGTCTGGGCCCGCCGCGCGCAGCTGATGGGCGCGTTCAGCAATTATCTGGCGAAGAACTATACCGCCGCGATCCAGGGGGCGCAGCGCTTCCTGTCGGTCCACCCCGGCAACCGCGACGCGCCCTATGCTTATTACCTCATCGCGATGAGCTATTACGAGCAGATCAGCGACGTCACGCGCGATCAGAAGATCAGCGAGCAGGCGCAGGATGCGCTGGGCGAGCTCACCCGCCGCTATCCCAACAGCCGCTATGCCGCCGACGCGCGGCTGAAGATGGATCTCGTCCGCGATCACCTCGCCGGCAAGGAGATGGAGGTCGGGCGTTTCTACGAACGCCGCGGCCAGTGGCTCGCCGCGACGCTGCGTTTCCGCAAGGTGGTGGACGATTACCAGACGACCACGCACACGCCCGAGGCGCTGATGCGCCTCACCGAGACGTATCTCGCGCTCGGCGTACGGGAGGAGGCGAAGCGCGCCGCCGCGGTGCTCGGCGCCAACTATCCCGAAACCTATTGGTACAAGCGCGCCTTCGATCTGCTCGGCGAGAACCCGGTGACGCCGATCAAGCCGCTCGCCCCCGGCGAGCAGGTCGTGCCGCAGCTCACCGTGCCCGCGCCGGCCACCCCGCCGCGCACCGAGGTGGAAGTGCTGCCGATCGAGGGCGATGCGCCGACCCCGCGTGCCGAGGCACCCGGCGCGCCCACGCCGGCCACCACCAGCGGCGGCGCCGGCGCCACGCCCGGCGGCAACACGCCCAGCACCGCGACCCCCACCGGCGTCCAGCCGGGCACGCCGCCCGCAGCGGATACGCCGCCGGCCTCGGACACGCCCTCGGCGGATGTGCCGCAGAACCCCTGAGGCACCCCGCGCATCCTAGGGCGTTGACGCACCCATGCTGACCGCGCTCTCGATCCGCGACGTCGTGCTGATCGAGGCGCTCGACCTCGATTTCGGCCCAGGCCTCGGCGTCCTCACCGGGGAAACCGGGGCGGGCAAGTCGATCCTGCTCGACGCGCTCGGCCTCGCGCTCGGCGCGCGCGGCGACAGCGGCCTCGTGCGCCACGGCGCCGCGCAGGCCAGCGTCACCGCCACCTTCGATCCCCCGCCCGGCGTCGCCGCGCTGCTCGACGACAATGGCATCGAGGCCGATTCGGGCGAGCCGCTGATCGTGCGCCGCGTGGTGAAGGCGGACGGCGGCAGCCGCGGCTTCGTCAACAACCAGCCCGCCTCCGCCGCGCTGCTGCGCGAACTCGGCACGCGCCTCGTCGAAATCCACGGCCAGCACGACGATCGCGGCCTGCTCAACCCGCGCGGCCACCGCACCCTGCTCGATACGTTCGCGCGGCTCGATACCGCCGCCGTCGCGCAAGGGTGGCGCAGTTGGCGCGACGCCGAAGATGCACTGGCCGAGGCGCAGGCCGAGATCGAGACGGCAGCGCGCGACCGCGAATGGCTCGATCATGCCGTCGCCGAACTCGATTCGCTCGCACCGGAAGTGGGCGAGGAAGAAGCGCTCGCCGAGCGTCGCCGCATCATGCAGCGGTCGGAAAAGATCACCGAGGATCTCAACACCCTCGCCGACACGCTCGAGGGCTCGGACGGCGCCCTCGCCTCGATGCGCCAGGCCGCCCGCATCCTCGATCGCATCTCCGGCGATCACGAGGCGCTGGCCGAAGCGCTGGCGGCGATCGACCGCGCGATGATCGAGGCCGGCAACGCCGCCGAGCAGGTCGCCGAGGCCGCCCGTGCCTTGAGCTTCGATCCGCGCGCACTGGAGGATGACGAGGCTCGCCTGTTCGAGCTTCGGGCCATGGCCCGCAAGCACCGCGTCCAGCCCGACGATCTCGCCGCGCTGGCCGAGGAACTGCGCGGCCGCCGCGATCGGCTGGAGGCCGGCGAGGAAGGCATTGCCGCGCTCCAGCAGCGCGCCGCCGCCGCCCGCACGGCCTATCTCGCCGTCGCCGAGCGGCTGTCCTCCGATCGCACCGCCGCCGCCGCCCGCCTCGACGCCGCCGTCGCCGCCGAACTGCCGCCGCTGAAGCTCGACGCTGCCCGCTTCCGCACCACCGTCGCGCCGCTGCCGGAGGAGCAATGGGGCCCCGCCGGGCGCGACCGTGTCGAGTTCGAGATCGCGACCAACCCCGGCGCGCCCTTCGGCGCCCTGATCAAGATCGCCTCGGGCGGCGAGCTCTCGCGCTTCATCCTCGCGCTGAAGGTCGCGCTTGCCGAAGAAGGCGGCGCAGCGACGATGATCTTCGACGAGATCGACCGCGGCGTCGGCGGCGCGGTCGCCTCCGCGATCGGCGAACGCCTCCACCGCCTCGCCTCCAGCGCGCAATTGCTGGTCGTCACTCACTCGCCGCAAGTCGCCGCCCGCGGCGCGGCGCACCTCCTCATCGCCAAGCGCAACGACGGCGTGGTCACCCGCACCGGCGTCCGCCAGCTCGACGACGCCGAACGCCGCGAGGAAATCGCCCGCATGCTGTCCGGCGCCACCATCACCGACGAAGCCCGCGCCCAGGCAGATCGCCTGATCGAGACGGCGTAGGAGGCCCGCTGCTCCGGTTCGCACCGGGCTGAATTGCCAACACCAAGCCGTCACCCCGGACTTGATCCGGGGTCCCGCTAACCTTCCACCAATCCGCAACGCTCACCCAAGCGCGGCGAGCTTCTCCTCCGCCTGCCGGTCCAGCTCCGCGCGGCTCTTCTTCTCCGCAGCGGTCTTCAGCTGGCCGCACGCGGCATCGATGTCGCGCCCGCGCGGGGTGCGCGTCGGCGCGGAAATTCCGCCCTCGAAGATGATGTTCGAGAACGCCCGGATCCGCTCCGGCGTCGAACATTCGTACGGCGCGCCCGGCCACGGGTTGAACGGGATTAGATTGACCTTCGCCGGCAGCTTGTAGTGCCGGATCAGCCGCACCAGCTCGCGCGCGTCATCGTCCGAATCGTTCTTGTCCTTCAGCATCACATATTCGAACGTGATGCGCCGGGCGTTGTTCGCGCCGGGATAATCGGCGCACGCCTGCAGCAGCTCCTCGATCCCGTACTTGCGGTTCAGGGGCACGATCTCGTCGCGCACTTCCTTCGTCACCGCGTGCAGCGACACGGCAAGGTTCACACCGATCTCCGCGCCGGCGCGCGCCATCATCGGCACCACGCCGGACGTGGAAAGCGTGATGCGGCGCTTCGACAGCGCCAGCCCGTCGCCGTCCATCACCACCGACAGCGCGTCGCGCACATTGTCGAAATTATACAGCGGCTCGCCCATCCCCATCATCACGATGTTGGTGAGCATGCGGCCCTCGGGCTGGCTCGGCCATTCGCCCAGCGCGTCACGCGCCAGCATCACCTGGCCGACGATCTCGCCCGCCGTCAGGTTGCGCACCAGCCGCATCGTGCCCGTGTGGCAGAAACGGCAGTTCAGCGTGCAGCCGACCTGGCTCGATACGCACAAGGTGCCCCGATCCGCATCGGGGATGAACACCATCTCGTAATCCTGCCCGTCGTCGGATCGCAGCAGCCACTTGCGCGTGCCGTCGGTCGATACCTGCGCCTCCACCACGGCGGGCCGCCCGATGACGAACCGCTCGGTCAGCCACGGATGCTGCGCCTTGGCGATGTCGGTCATCACCGAAAAGTCGGTGGCGCCCCGATTGTAGATCCAGTGGAAGATCTGCTTGGCGCGCAGCTTCGCCTGCTTGGGCTCCAGCCCGGCGGCGGCCAGCGCCTCGCGCACTTCATCGCGCGACAGGCCGACGAGGTCCACCCGCCCGTCCTCGCGCGGAGTGATGGCGCGCGCAACGGGCACGGGATCGATGTGCCCCGGGATGGGCATGGGAGCGGCCGACAGTGTCTGCATCGCGCGCATATAGCGCAAAGGCTGGCAAGTTTCCAGCCACGCCGATCCGCCCCGGCGCGCCCGACTCCCCTCGCGCCCGCGGGAGGGGCAACCTGAACTCCCCTCCCGCTTGCGGGAGGGGCTGGGGGAGGGCCTGTCCCCACCCACCAGTCATTCACCTGCCCAGCCCGTTCGCGCCGAGCCTGAAAAAGCACCTGCTCCAAACGCCCGCGCCCCAAACAATCTCAGGACGACCGCCCCGCCCTCACCCAGCACAGCCCAGCACCGCCGCGTCGATCGCCGTCGCCGCGCCGCCCAGCGCATAGCTGTCGGCAAACGGCCGCCCCCTCGTGCTCACCGACGATATGCTCATGCTCCGCCCGCCGCGCATCGCCGCCTCGATCGCCCGGTCGGTGGCCGCATCGGGGGACCACGCCGCCCGCGCGTTGCCGGACAGGGTGAAGCGGCGCTCGCCGATCGCCAGCGTAACCGGCGCGCGCACGTTGCGCTCCATCGACAGGCGGATGAACAGCGCCGGGCGTCGGGTCCGCCCGAAATGCGCCGCCACGCTCGCGAACGGCTTGGTCGCCGCCCGGCGCGCGCGCGATCCGCGCACCGGCGCGCTGATCGCATAGCAGCGCGCCGGCGATCCCTCGCGAAACGCGCCCCAGGCGTCGTAGACGCCGATCGCCGCCCGATCGCTCGCCAGCATGAGGGCGAGCAGCGCGATCAAGCCGGGGCGTGCCCCGTGCCAAGGTGGATCACCGCTTCGCGCCCGCGTTCCAGCATCGTCACCGTGCCTTGCGGATGCGCGTCCATCACCGGCGCCCCGCACGGGTCGACCGGCGCGCCGGTCATCACGCCGCGCATCACCCGGCTGGAAATGCCGTGCATGATCACCAGCCGGTCGCCGTGATCGTCCATCGTCTCGCGCAGCCAGCCGCACACACGATCCACAATCGCTTCGTATCGCTCGCCATCGGGCGCGCAGCGCAGCAGGCCGCGCTCGTCGATCACCGGCCCGACCTCGCCCACGACGTCGGAATAGTAACGGCCGCCCCAGCTTCCCATCCCGATCTCGATCAGCCGCGCGTCATGCTTCGCGTCATGCCAGTCGAGTTCCAGATGCTCGGCGATGATCGCCAGCGTCTGCAGCGCGCGGCCGGTGGCGGAGGCATACATGGTAAGCTTGGGCTTGGGCCCCAGATAGTCGCGCAGCGCGCGCCCCATCTCCTCCGCCTGGGCGAAGCCGGCGCGGGTCAGCGGCGTATGCGGCGCCTCGCCCTGCAGCCGGCGGGCGGCATTGAACACAGTCTCTCCATGCCGCGCGACGAAATCACGACCGCGGCGCTCAAAGGGATTTATCGCCATCCCCCCGCTTTTGGTCGCCACGGGCGCGAAAGCAACGGCTTTTGGCGCGCCGCGGTGGGACAGCCGCGCCCCGCATCGCAAACGGCGCCCCGCAAGGCCGCCCATCCGGCGGCGCGACAAGGGGATCTATCATGCGACTGTTCGTCATCACCACCGCCGCCGCGGCCGCCCTCCTCACCACGCCAGCGCTGGCGCAGGATGGCGGCAAGCCGGATTTCAGCGGCTTCCGGCTGGAGGCGCTCGCCGGCTACGATCACATCTCGGGCGACGGCGATGGCAAGGGCGGTTTCACCTATGGCGTGGCGGGCGGCTATGATGCCGCGCTCGGGCGGGTTCGGCTCGGCCTTGAAGGCGAGGTCGCCGATTCCACCATCCGCCAGCGTGACCTCGGCTTTCGCAGCGATTTCGGCCGCGATCTCTACCTCGGCGCGCGGGTCGGCTACGTCCTGTCGCCGCGCGCGATGATCTACGCGAAGGCCGGCTACACCAATGCGCGCGTCACCACGCGCATCCCCACCGGCCCGGCGACGCTGAAGGATTCGACCAACCTCGATGGCTTCCGCGTCGGCGCCGGCGTCGAAGTCGCGATCAACCCGCGCTTCTACGTGAAGGGCGAGTATCGCTACGCGCATTATGGCGATCAGAAGGGCCTCGATGTGGATGCCGATCGTCATCAGCTGATGGCGGGGGTCGGCGTCCGCTTCTGATCGAGGCGTGCGCTTCGCCCGCTGCACGAAGGTCGCCGGCGTGCCGGCGGCCGCCGCAGACGGACTACAATGGCAACACAGCGTTTCGGTAAACGAAGCAGGCCCTTCTCAAGATCAGGCCCGCGCCGCCCCTTGTATATGGGGCACGCAGGTGCGCTCGCGCGTAAGAGAGGCGGCGGTCCCTTCAAGTACCTGTGGCCAAAAAGCAACGAAAATTGCTGTTTATCTGAGGTTCATGCAACGAGCCGCCGTTGTCGCCATTTGAGCACCGTCGCCGGCGAGTTTCGGCGACCAACGTGAAAATGGAGTCTCTTATGCGTAAGCTCATCCTGGCGACGCTCGCCGCCACCACCGCCGCAGTTGCCGTTCCTGCTGCCGCGCAGGATGCGGGGCCGTTCACGGGTCCGCGCGCTGGCGTCATCCTCGGGTACGACGCGCTGCGCCCCGGCGACACGCAGGATTCGCAGATCCGTGGCGATCAGGGTGCCGACGGTTTCCTGTACGGCGGCGAAATCGGCTATGACGTGGCCTTCAACAACCTCGTCGTCGGCGTCGAGGGCGAAA
Organism: uncultured Stakelama sp.; assembly: GCA_964390515.1. Taxonomy (GTDB): domain Bacteria; phylum Pseudomonadota; class Alphaproteobacteria; order Sphingomonadales; family Sphingomonadaceae; genus Sphingomonas. The sequence goes on along the minus strand of CAYMIU010000032.1, from coordinate 11,190 downwards.
TCACCGGTTCGACCGGCAAGGTCCGCAACGATCCGCGCAACCCGAACGACTTCGGCTATGGCCGCGTGAAGGCTGGCCGTGATCTGTACGTCGGCGCGCGCATCGGCTTCATGGCCGCGCCGCAGACGCTGATCTACGGTAAGGTCGGTTACACCAACGCCCGTCTCGATCTGACGCGCGCTGACGCGACCACCACGACCGGTGCGAACTTCAACCTCGACGGCTACCGCCTCGGTGCCGGTGTCGAGCAGTCGCTCAGCCCGAACACCTATGCGAAGCTCGAGTATCGCTACTCGAACTATGGCGATGCCCGCCTCGAATATCCGAACGGCGCCAGCACCGGCACCTTCGGCGTGGATACCGATCGTCACCAGGTGGCGGTTGGCCTGGGCTTCCGCTTCTGAACCCCTGCGGGTGCGGCCCGGCCGCACCCGTCTGGACGAAGATGCGAACTATCCACCGAAAACAAGGGTCGGGGCGCTTGCTCCGGCCCTTTCTCTTTGTCTAGGAAACCCGGGAGTTGCCCCTGGTCGAATCCGGCGGGCCGGGGGATCTGAATCATGAAGGCGACGATCGAACGCGCGACGCTCCTCAAGGGGCTGAGCCATGTCCAGTCGGTGGTGGAGCGGCGCAACACCATTCCGATTCTGTCGAACGTGCTGATCGAGGCGACGGCGGAAGGCTCGCTGAAGCTGATGGCGACCGATCTCGATCTGCAGATCAACGAGAATGTCGCCGCCGCAGTCGACCAGCCGGGCGCCACGACCGTCTCGGCGCACACGCTGTTCGATATCGCGCGCAAGCTGCCGGAAGGTGTGCAGGTCTCGCTCACCGCCGCCGATGGCCGGATGACGATCGTCGCCGGCCGCGCGCGCTTCTCGCTCGGCACGCTGCCGCGCGACGATTTCCCGGTGATCGCGGAAGGCGAACTGCCCACCCAGTTCGAAATGCCGGCCGAGGCGCTGAAGCAGATCATCGACAAGACGCGCTTCGCCATCTCCACCGAAGAGACGCGCTATTATCTGAACGGCATCTTCCTCCACGTCTCGGACGAAGGCGGGTCGCAGCCGGTGCTGAAGGCCGCCGCGACGGACGGCCACCGCCTCGCCCGCGTCACCCTGCCCCGCCCCGAGGGCGCGGAGAACATGCCCGACGTCATCGTGCCGCGTAAGTGCGTGGCGGAACTGCGCAAGCTCCTCGACGAGGTCGACGGCTCGGTCGGCGTGTCGCTCAGCGGCACCAAGATCCGCTTCGATCTCGGCAAGGCTATCCTCACCTCGAAGCTGATCGACGGCACCTTCCCCGATTACAGCCGCGTCATCCCGACCGCGAACGACAAGATCCTGAAGCTCGATCCGTCCGCCTTCATGGAGGGTGTGGACCGCGTCTCGACCATCGCCACCGAAAAGACCCGCGCGGTGAAGATGGCGCTCGATCGCGACAAGATCACGCTCTCGGTCACCAGCCCGGAAAACGGCACGGCGGCGGAAGAAGTGCCGGGCGAATATGTCGCCGCCCCGTTCGAGATCGGCTTCAACAGCCGCTACCTGATGGACATCCTCGGCCAGATCGACGGCGATGTGGTGGAGGTCCACCTCGCTGACGCCGCCGCGCCGACGCTGATCCGCGAGAACGACAAGGCGCCCGCGCTCTACGTCCTGATGCCGATGCGCGTCTGACGCGTACCGCACCGCAAGACCATGCGTCCCGCCGGCCCCCCGCCGGCGGGACGTTTCGTATCCGGCGCACTCAGCCGCCGATCTCGAACCGCACGCCGACGCGGAAGGTGCGGCCGAGGAAATCGTACAGCGACCGGTTCGTCCCCGGATCGGGGCTCGACGTGTCGGACGGTCCGCTCCCCACCAGCGCGGGGTCGCGGTTGAACAGGTTGTTGGTCTGGAAATACAGCTCGCCGCGCGCGCCGCCCAGCATCACCTTCTTCGCCAGATAGGCATCGACATAGAAGGCGCCCGGCAGCCGGTTGTTCGAGATCGTCCGGTTGAGCGCGGTCGAGGCCGGGCAGCCGCTCGCGCACTCGATATAGCTGTTGTTATACACCCCCGCGCTGAAGCCGCGCCCGGTCAGCTGCACCGTCAGATCGTCCAGCGAATAGTTCGCCGTCACGCGATATTTCCACTTCGGCAGCGCGCCGCTGTTCTGGCCCACGCTGTTCACCGGCGGCTGCGTGCCATTGTCGGACCAGCGCTCGATGAAGCGCGTGCCCAGCGCGCGAAGGAAGATCGTCCCCGGCAGCCCCGCCGATATGCGGTCGAGCGCGGTGCGATAGCTCGCCTCCACGTCCAGCCCGCGGGTGCGCTCCACGACATAATTGAAGTTGGTCGTATAGACCCAGATGTCTCCGAGGTTCGGGATCACGTTCGGCCCCGTCGTCCGGTCCCAGCCCTCGCCATAGGCATAACGCGGCGCCGCGACATTGTCGGTCGTGGCCAGCGCGATCTGCTGGCACAGCGCCTCATTCCCCTCGAAGCAGCGGTCGACGATCTGCTGGGCGCTCAGCGCACCGATCGATCCGTTGATCCTGATGTCGTAATAATCGACCGACAGGCCCAGCCCCGGCACGAACGAGGGGCGATAGATCAGCCCCACATCCCAGGTATCCGCCTTCTCCGGCCGCAGGTTGAGGTTGCCCTGCGGCACCCCGCGATAGCGCGCGCTCGCCTGCGTCCATGGGTTCAGCAGCGAATTGGTATTCCCCCCGCCGGACTGGAACAGTTCGGAAAGGTTCGGCGCGCGGATGTCGCGCGATCGCACCGCGCGCAACTGCAGGTCGCTCACCGGGCTCCACGTCAGTCCCGCCTTCCACGTCACCACCTCGCCCGCCTGGCTGTAGCTGGTCAGCCGCGCCGCGCCGTTGAACCCGATGTTGAACGGCAGCGAGATCAGCGTCTCGACATAGCCCTCCGTCACGTCATAGGCGCCCGCCACCTGCGGATTGTCCGGGAAGTTCCCGCTATACCAGCCGCTCTGCGCAAACGGCGGTGTATAGGCGGACGTCTCCTCGCGCCGATGCTCGATGCCGAAGGCAAGGCCGATCGGCTTGATCCACGGATTGGCGATGTCGGTGCTGAGGTTGAGCGCCGCGACATCCTGCTGGAAGCGGGTCTTCGTCCACGGATTGCCCATGATGTAATCGACCGCGGCGGCCGAGTTCACCCCGATGCCGAAGCTGTTGTACGGCACGCACCCTTGCGCCAGCGGATCGCTGCTGCCCTCGCGCGTCACGCGGCACACGATCGTGGCGCGGCCTGCATCCCACACCGCATCGCGCGCATAGGAAAGCTTCGTGCGATTGGGCGAGACGAGCGAGATGTGGTTCTCCGTCACCCCGCGCTGGTAATAGCCGTCCCAGCTCCACCGCGCGCCGATCAGGTCGAATTTGCCCTCCGCGCCGATCAGATACCGCTGCACCTCGCGGCGGTTGTCGCTTTGCCGCGTCGGATAATCCGCGTTGAACGATCCCAGCGTCAGGCCGGTGGTGGCGATGGTCGGATATTGCGCCAGCAGCGCAGCGGGAATGAAGGCATTGTCGCCGCGGATCGCGATATTGCCGCGGTCGGTCTGCCGCCCGCCCCAGTTCAGGCCGCGGGTGTAATTATATGCCGCCTCGCCGAACAGCTCGATCCCGTCGGTGATCTCATAGCTCAGCCGGCCATACAGCCCGCGGATCCGCTCGCCCGGCTGAAGCGAGGTGCCGTCGACATGCTGGTTCTCGCGCCAGTCGCCGCCGATCGTCCATTCGCCATTGCCGGCGCGGTTGTAGCCGGGGCCATAGTCATAGCGGTTGATCGTCCCGCCCGGCCCGAAATAGACGCCGCGCGCCGGCCCGCTCACCACGATCCCGCCGCCCGTCACGCTGTTCAGCCCCGCGCCCGCGGACGGCATATATTGCGGCTGGCCGTTGCCCGGCACGTACGCCGGGTTCTGCGTCATATACATGCCTTTCGCCGCCCAGCCGCGCGGCGCGCCGTTCACGCCCTCGCGCTGGATGAAGGTGCCGTTCAGCAGCACATGGCCGCGCCCGCCGGCGAAGGGCGCCCCCGCGGTCAGCGTCGCGCGATAGCTGTCGTCGTCGCCATAAGTGGTCTGGCCGTAGCTCAGGTCGCCCTTGATGCCGGTATAATCCTTGTCGAGGATGTAGTTCACCACCCCCGCCACCGCGTCGGAGCCATAGACGGCCGAAGCGCCGCCGGTGACGATCTCGATGCTCTTCACCAGCCCCTGCGGCACGGTGTTGATATCCACCGTCCCGTCGGTGGTGGACGCCACCGAACGCCGCCCGTCGACCAGCACCAGCGTGCGATTGCTGCCCAGCCCGCGCAGGTTGACCGTGTTCAGCCCCGCCGCGCCACTCGCCAGCGATCGGTTGCTGTTCGCCGGCGTGATGCTGCCTGCCACCGAGGGCAGCTGGTTGACGTAATCGGCAAGGTTCGCCGGCGCCGCCGCCTCCAGCTCCTGCGTGCTCACCACCGTCAGCGGTGTCGGCGCGTCATAGCCGTTGCGGATCACACGCGATCCGGTGACCGTGATGTCAGGCCCGCTGTCGCCCTGCCCCGACGCCGCGCCCGCGCCTGCCGCCAGCCCCGCACCTGCCTGCGCCGCACCAACGGGGCCCGGGGCAACGGTGGCTGCATCGACCGGGGCTGCCGCGCGGCTCGCGTCGGGCGCGGTCTGCGCCATCGCCATCGCCGGCAGGAAGGCCGCGGAAACCAGCAACACGGAACGACGCGCAATCACCATGAAATCCCCCACCATCTTCGGTGCGGCGCCGGCTGCTTGTCGCCGCTCGGTCCGCATGGAGGGGTCGCTAAAGACCATTACCTACTAAGTCTATAGGTTTTATAGGATCAACATAGATGGAATTTCTACTGTCGTGCCAAACCCGGCGCTAAGCCGCTCAGATAACCCGATCTTCCCACCCGATCAGGGCCACACATCGACGTGCAAAGCGGCTGCATTGCTCGTGTCGCCCGTTGCCACCGTAGCCCTGAGGCACCCTGCCGCAGCCGTCCGGTCATGCCCTCGCGCCATCGCGATCCGCATCGTTACGCTGGGAAAGGAAGAGCGGATGGCCGTCTCGCTGATGCTCAGGATCACCGCCAGGCCCGGTCAGGGCTGGCAAGTCGTCACTCATCTGGCGCCCCGGCTGAAGGAGACGCGCGCCTTCCCCGGCTGCGAGTCCGTCGCGCTATACACGGTGGCGGACCAGCCCGATCACGCGCTGTTGCTGGCGCGCTGGGCGTCGATCGAGGATCACGAGAAATATGTCGCCTGGCGACAGAGCAGCGGGGCAATGGATCAGCTGATGCAGCTGCTCGCCCGGCCGATGGAGGTGGTGAAGCTCGAGGAAGCTGCCACCTGATGCGTCATGAACGGGCGCCCCGGCATCCACCGGGGCGCCGCGCCATGCGTCAGTCGCGGCGGTCGCCACGCGGGCTGAGCTGCCCCGGAGAAATGAAGCCGATCGGCTGGATCGAGGCCGCATCCTGCTTCAGCCTGGATGCGATCTGCTGGTAGTCGCGCTCCATCTCGTCGGTCACGCTGGCGCGCGATTCGCCCAGCGCCGCCTCAAAGTCACCCATGTACACTTCGCGCGCACCCAGCGACCGGCGCAGCGCGATCAGGCCCGCACGGCGCACCACGTCGCCAAGGTCGGCGCCGGTGAACCGCTCGGTCCGCCGCGCCACCAGGTCGAGGTCGACGTCATGCGCCAGCGGCATCTTGGCAGTCTGGATGCCCAGGATCCGTCGCCGCCCGGCCTCGTCCGGCACACCGACATAGATCAGCTCGTCGAACCGACCCGGCCGCAGCAGCGCCGGATCGACGAGGTTCGGCCGGTTGGTCGCGCCGATCACCACCACCGACTGCAATTCCTCCAGCCCGTCCATCTCGGCGAGGATGGTGTTCACCACCCGCTCGGTCACTTGCGGCTCGCCCAGCCCGCCGCCACGCGCCGGGACCAGGCTGTCCAGCTCGTCGATGAAGATCACCGTCGGTGCCACCTGGCGCGCGCGCTGGAACAGGCGGGCGATCTGCTGCTCGCTCTCGCCATACCATTTGCTCAGGAGGTCGCTCGATTTGGTGGCGATGAAATTCGCCTCCGCCTCGCGCGCCACCGCCTTCGCCAGCAGCGTCTTGCCGGTGCCCGGCGGGCCATAGAGCAGGAACCCCTTGGCCGGCCGGATGCCGAGGCGCCGGAACGCATCCGGGTCCTTCAGCGGCAGCTCGACGCCTTCCTTCAGGCGCATCTGCGCATCGTCCAGCCCGCCAACATCGTCCCAGCGCACCGTGGGCGCCTGCACCATCACTTCGCGCATCGCGCTCGGCTGGACGCGCTTCAGCGCCTCCATGAAGTCCTCGCGCGTCACCGCCAGCGTGTCGAGCACCTCGGGCGGGATGGTCCGCTCCTCCAGGTTCAGCCGCGGCATGATCCGCCGCACCGCCTCGATCGCTGCCTCACGGGTCAGCGCCGCAAGGTCCGCGCCGACGAAGCCGAAGGTCGTGCGCGACAGCTCGTCCAGGTCCACCTTGTCGCCCAGCGGCATGCCGCGGGTGTGGATGCCCAGGATCTCGCGACGCCCGCGCTCATCCGGCACGCCGACCACGATCTCGCGGTCGAACCGGCCCGGCCGCCGCAGCGCCTCGTCGATCGCCTCGGGCCGGTTGGTGGCGGCGATGACGACCAGGTTCGCCCGCGCCTCCAGCCCGTCCATCAGCGTCAGCAGCTGCGCGACGAGCCGCTTCTCCGCCTCGCCCGAAACCTGCCCGCGCTTGGGTGCGATCGAATCGATCTCGTCGATGAAGACGATCGACGGCGCCGACTTGGACGCTTCCTCGAACACCTGCCGCAGCCGGCCCTCGCTCTCGCCATAGGCCGAACCCATGATCTCGGGGCCGTTGATCAGGAAGAATTGCGCGTCGCTCTCGTTGGCAACGGCACGCGCCAGCCGCGTCTTGCCGGTGCCGGGCGGGCCGTGCAGCAGCACGCCCTTGGGCGGGTCGACGCCCAGCCGCTGGAACAGCTCCGGATAGCGCAGCGGCAGCTCGACCATCTCGCGCAGCTGATCGATCGTCGCCGCCATGCCGCCGATATCGTCATAGGTGACGTCGGCCCGCCGCGCCTCGTTCGGCTCTTCATATTCGGGCCGCAGCTCGACGTCGGTATTCTCGTCGATATGGACGATGCCCTTGGGCGCCGCGGACACGACGACCAGGCGGATTTCCTGCAAGGCATAGGCCGGCGCATTGACGAACTGCTGCATCCCCGGCGGCATGTTCGCCACCCTTTGGTGCCCCGCGGTCGCCACCACGTCGCCCTGCGCCAGCGGCCGGCCGATGAAGGTGCGCTTCAGCGCCACCGTCGACCCTTGCAGCCGCAAATTCTGCGCGGCGGGCGCGAACACGACGCGCGTCGCCGGGCTCGACTCGGCCTTGCGCACCTCGACGAAATCGCCCGAGCCGACGCCGGCATTGGCGCGCTGCAGGCCGTCGATGCGAACGATCGCCAGCCCCTCGTCCTCGGAATAGGGTCCCACCGCGCGCGCCGGCGTGGTCTTCTTGCCGATGATCTCGATCACGTCGCCTTCGGTCAGGCCAAGCGACGCCATGAACGCCCGCGGCAAATGCGCGATGCCGCGCCCGCTGTCTTCCGGCCGGGCATTGGCAACCTGCAATTTGGTGGCTTGTGTGTCGCTGTCGGCCAAGCCGCTTCTCCTTCGGTATCCGTCTCCGCTAAGATAGATACGCGCGAGCGCTTTTGGAGTAGCCGGGCCGGCGGCCTTTTTCGCGCGCGACACACGAATGTCCTATGCCCCGACAAAGGCACAAAAAAAGGGCCGGCCCGAAGGCCAGCCCATGGAAGTTTTTAGGAGAGGATGCCTGAAAGGCCCGCCCTATGTGCGTCGAACCGGTTTATTGTGCAAGTGCGAAGAAAACACCGCCAAATGCACTTTGTGCAATTGGGCTTGCCGCAAACCCGCCATTCCCGCATGATGCACTGCACCATAAGCGACTGGATTGACGATGCGCAGGCTCCCTCCCCTCACCGCGATCGAGGCGTTCGTCGCCGTCGCGCGCCTGGGGTCAGTGAAGCTCGCGGCGGAGGAACTCGCGCTCTCCGCCCCCGCGCTCAGCCGGCGCGTGCAGACGCTCGAGCGCTTCCTCGGCCGCCCGCTGTTCGATCGCCGCCACCAGGCGATGGTGCCCAATGCGGAAGGCGAGCGGCTGCTGGCGCAGATCGCGCCGGTGCTCGATCAGCTGTCCGACGCGGTCGAATCCATGACCAGCGCGGTCGAGGTCGTCCGCCTGCGCCTCGGCGTCCTGCCGCTCTTCGCCTCGCAGCGGCTGTTCCCGCGCCTGCCCGAGCTGCGCGCCGCGCATCCCGAGCTTCACCTCGACATCGACACCGCCGGCCACGGCATCGCCCGGCTGGGTGACGGGCTCGACGCGGTCATCGCCCTCGCGCGCGACATCGATCCCGCGCTCTACGCCCGCCGGCTCGATCGCAACATGGTCTATGTCATCGGCAGCCGCTCGCTGATCGAGCGCCCCGATCCCGTCGTCCGCCCGCAGCAGCTCGCCGCGCTCACCGCGCTCGTCCACCGCGACATGCCCGACACGTTCGTCGCCTGGCGCACGGCCGCCGGGCTCAACGACATCGAGCCGATGGCGGTCGATCATTTCGATTCGGGTGCGCTGATGCTGGAGGCCGCCGCGCAGGGCCTGGGCGTCGCCTTCATGCACGAAAGCCATTACGCCGATGCCGCCGATCCGCGCCTCGTGCGGCTGTTCGATATCGAGGTCGTCAGCCCCTACAGCTACTGGTTCGTCTGCCGCCCGCGCGCGCTGCAGCTGAAGCAGGTGCGCATCTTCCGCGACTGGCTGATCGACACGCTCGCTTCCGACGCCAGCTGAGCGCCCAGCCGAAAGCCCGGCCGAACGCCCGGCTCCGGGCAAAGAAAAAGGGGGCGAGTCGCCTGCGCCCCCTTCGTCACCTGAATACCCGGCCGGTGATTACTCGGCGCGTGCCTTCACGATCTTGCCCGGCTCGCGCGGCGGCTCGCCCTTGGGCAGCGCGTCGATCAGCTCCATGCCGTTCGTCACTTCGCCCCACACCGTATACTGGCCGTCGAGGAAGCGCGCGTCGTCGAAGCAGATGAAGAACTGCGAATTGGCGCTGTTCGGATCGTTGGTCCGCGCCATCGAGCAGACGCCGCGCACGTGCGGCTCCTTCGAGAATTCCTGCTTCAGGTTCGGCTTGTCCGAACCGTGCATGCCGGTGCCCGTCGGATCGCCGCCCTGCGCCATGAAGCCCGGGATCACGCGGTGGAACACGACGCCGTCGTAGAAGCCTTCGTTGGCCAGTTCGCCGATGCGCTTCACATGCTCCGGCGCCAGATCCGGGCGCAGCTTGATCGTCACGTCGCCGCCGTCCAGCGTCAGCGTCAGGGTGTTGTACGTATCGGCCATGGAAAGCCTCCTTCGGGATAACCGGAAAGCCGGCGCCCTATACTTCGCTCGGATCGAACGCAAATCTCCCCCGGTTGGCAGGCGCCATCGCGGCGGCTAGGAGCGCCCGCAGATCGATCCGCCGGAGGAGGCCAGCGATGAGCGAAACCGAACTCCGTGATGCCGAGCGTCCGGGCGAGGACGAGAACCAGCTCGACGCGGATGATCGGCTGAAGCCCGACTATGTCGATGCGGTGCTCGATGCGGTCGAGCGCGGCGATACCGAGGAGGCGCAGCGCCTCGTCGAGCCGCTCCACCCCGCCGACATTGCCGACCTGTTCGAACTGACGCCGGAGGACCGCCGCGCCGCTCTGGCCTCGGCGGTCGCCGACCTGCTCGACGGCGACGTGTTCGCCGAGATGAACGATTACGTCCGCGAACAGCTGATCGACGCGCTCGACGCGCGGCAGGTCGCGGACATCGCCTCCGAACTCGACACCGACGACGCGGTCGCGATCATCGAGGATCTCGACGCCGACGACCAGCGCGAGGTGCTCCGCGCGATGGAGCCCGACGATCGCGCGGCAATCGAGGAGGCGCTGAGCTACCCGGAGGAATCCGCCGGCCGCCTGATGCAGCGCGAGCTGATCGCGGTGCCGGAACATTGGACGGTCGGCGACACGCTCGATTTCCTGCGCGGTGACGAGGAGCTCACCACCGACTTCTGGGAAATCTTCGTCGTCGATCCGCAGCACAAGCCGGTCGGCACCTGCGCGCTGTCCTGGATCCTGCGCACGCCCCGCGCGATCGCCATCTCGGACGTCATGGCGCGCGAGCAGACGCTGATCCCGGTCGACATGGATCAGGAAGAGGTCGCGCTCCGCTTCCAGAAATACGCGCTCATCTCCGCCGCGGTCGTCGACAATTCCGGCCGCCTCGTCGGCATGATCACCGTCGACGATATCGTCCACATCATTCAGGAAGAGGCCGGCGAGGACGCACTCTTGCTCTCGGGTGCCGGCGAAGGCGACATCAACGAACCGGTGCTGGACAGCTACAAGGCGCGCGTGCGCTGGCTGATCGCCAATCTGTTCACCGCGCTCCTCGCCTCGTTCATCATCTCGCGGTTCGAGGGCACGATCGAACGCATGGTCGCGCTCGCCACGTTGATGCCGATCGTCGCCGGCGTCGGCGGCAATGCCGGCACGCAGACGCTGGCCGTCACGGTCCGCGCCATGGCGATGAACCAGCTGACGCAATCCAACACTGCGCGCGCGATCGGCCGCGAGATCCGCGTCGCGCTCCTGAACGGCGCGACGATCGCGGTGGTGATCGGCACCGGCGTCGCGCTGATCTTCGCCAATCCGCTCCTCGGCGGCGTCATCGCGGCGGCGATGATGACCAACATCCTCGTCGCAGGCCTCGCCGGCGTCCTCGTTCCCGTCGTGCTCGAACGGCTGCGCGCAGACCCCGCGGTCGCCTCATCCGTCTTCGTCACCATGACGACGGATTCGATCGGCTTCCTCGCCTTCCTCGGCCTCGCCACCGCCTCCGGCCTCGTCGGCTAGCCCACGCGCGGCCGCCACCCGCGCCGGCCACGCGACGTGATCAGACGACCGCGCCCGTTGTCGTGCGCTGCGCCGATCCCCCGACGCTCGTCCCGCGGAACGCCGGCACCCCGCTGCCCCCGATCCCGTTCGTCCCGAGCGAAGTCGAGGGATGTGC